>JAUNCL010000008.1 GCA_030535235.1 Bacillota bacterium | reverse complement strand
GCTGCTACCGAGACCGAGATGAAGGAGAAGAAGCTGCGCATCGAGGACGCCCTGAACGCAACCCGCGCCGCTGTGGAAGAGGGCATCGTGGCCGGCGGCGGCACTGCCTACGTCAACGCCATCCCCGAGGTTGAGAAGCTGGTGGCAGAAGTGGAAGGCGACGAGAAGACCGGCGTGCAGATCATCTGCCGCGCCCTGACTGCTCCTCTGCGTCAGATCGCCTCCAACGCCGGCCTGGACTCCTCCGTCATCCTGGAGAAGGTCAGAAGCAGCGGCGAGATCGGCTACGGCTTCGACGCCTACAAGGAAGTGTACTGCGACATGATCTCCAGCGGTATCGTTGACCCCACCAAGGTCACCCGTTCCGCCCTGGAGAATGCAGCCTCCATCTCCGCTATGCTGCTGACCACCGAGGCTCTGGTGGGCGACCGTCTGGCTCCCCCCTCCGCCACCGGCGCAGGCATGCCCGCAGCAGACATGGGCGGCAATATGTACTAATCTGCTTACAAGGCCATCCGCTTTTTCCAAAGACGCACCGAGACTTCGGTGCGTCTTTGGCATATGAAAAGAAAACAGTTTCCAAACATCTGTGGCTGTGCTATAATATAGTGTTAAATTCTATAGGAGGAATGCTTGTGAAACCTCGTATCTTGATCTCCCGTTCGCCCGAGAGCAGCGGACTGTACGAAGCGGCGGTGGAGAAGGCCGGGGGCGAAGCCCTCTCCTTCCACTGCCCGGACCCGGAGATGGACTTCGACGGCCTCATCCTGGCCGGCGGCGGGGACATGGACCCCTCGGAGTTCCAGGAGCCCAACCTGGGTTCCACGGACATCGACCGCCCCCGGGACAAGGTGGAGCTCTATCTGGTCAACCGCTGCATCTATGAGAATAAACCCATCCTGGGGATCTGCCGGGGCCATCAGGTGGTGAATATCGCTCTGGGCGGCAACATATACCAGGACATGAACGAACGGCTTGTGGAGATGCACGCCCAGGACGCCGACGGCAAGTCCAAGGTACATCCCGTCAAGGTGGGGGTCATGACCATGCTGGACACCCTTTACGGCGGAGAGATGACGGTCAACAGCTCCCACCACCAGGCCATCTACAAGTTCGGCCAGGGCCTGTATCGCACAGCCTGGGATGAAAACGGGGTGGTGGAGGCCATGCAGCACGGCACCCTGCCCATCTGGACCGTCCAGTTCCACCCGGAGCAGATGACCGGGGAGGACGGCACCGCCGACGGCCAGAAGATCTTTGACTTCTTCCTGGAGCAGTGCCGCAAATTCTGCGGCGGCTGATATGGCCAGGGAACCATCAAAGCTCCGGGAAGTGAACCTGGAATTGGGAAAGCCCACGGTGGACCAGGCCATGAAGCGGCTGACCCTGGAGGTCGGCCGCACCCGGGGCATGGGCTGCACGGTGCTGAAGATCATCCACGGCTACGGGTCCTCCGGCACAGGCGGGAAGATCCGCACGGCTTCCCGAAGGTATCTGATGCAGCTCAAAACCAAGGGGGAGATCCGGGAGGTGATCCCCGGCGAGGCCTTTTCCATCTTTGAGGAGACCACCCGCCAGGCCTTTTCCCGGTGCGGCGACCTGCGCCGGGACAGGGACCTGGACCGCTATAACAACGGCGTGACCTTTCTCGTGCTGTGACCCCGGAGAGGAGGATGTGTATGGATTTTACCGATAAGATCAACGCCACCAACACCCAAAACTCTTTCATGCTCCACAACGGCATCCGGCTCACCCACATGGGGCCGGACTGCGCCAGGGTGGAGGCCCACCTGAGCCGGGAGAACCGCAACCTCTACGGGGCCGTCCACGGGGGCATGTTCCTGACCATGGCCGACTGCGCCGCCGGCGGCGCGGCCCGGAGCAACGGGATGCGCTATGTGACGGTGAGCAGCAGCTTTGAATTCTACCGGAACACCGAGGATGACCACCTCATCGCCGAGGGCCGGATCAAAAACCGGGGCAAGACCCTCTGTGTGGCGGAGGTGGAGCTCCGCGACGGCACAGGAGAGCTCCTGTGCGGCGGGACCTTCACCCTCTTCTGCACCGGCAGGCTGGACGAGCTTCCCGAGACATGACGGCCTATCGTTCCTTTCACCAGGCCATGAGGGAGCGGTTTGGCTGCAAGGTCTACAAGCTGGCCCTGGACGGGGGCATGACCTGTCCCAACCGGGACGGGACCCTGGGGACCAGGGGCTGTATCTTCTGCAGCGATGTGGGCTCCGGAGACTTCGCCGCCCCAGCCTGCGGGGATATTGTTTGGCAAATCCAGCAGGCCAAGGTTAGGGTAGAGAAGAAGAACAAGGGCGGAAAGTATATCGCCTACTTCCAGAGCTTTACCAACACCTACGCCCCGCTGCCCTACCTGGAGAGCCTCTTCCGTCAGGCCCTAAAGCCGGAGGAGATCGCAGCCCTTTCCATTGCCACCCGGCCGGACTGTCTTCCCCAGGCGGTGGTGGACCTGCTCTGCCGGCTGAATCGGGAGAAACCTGTGTGGGTAGAGTTGGGGCTGCAAACCATCCATCCCAATTCCGCCTGCTACATCCGCCGGGGCTATGACCTGTCGGTCTACGAGGATGCGGTAACGCGGCTGAAGGCCGCCGACCTGGAGGTCATTACCCACGTGATCCTGGGCCTGCCCGGGGAGAGCCGCGAGGACATGGTGGAGACCGTCCGCTATGTGGGGCAGATGGGTGGGGACGGCATAAAACTCCAGCTTCTCCATGTGCTGGAGGGGACCGACCTGGCCCGGGACTATCAGGCGGGAAAAGTGCCCATACTGACCTTGGAGGAATACATCACTCTGCTGGAGGACTGCCTGGCGGTGCTGCCGCCGGATATGGTGGTTCACCGGCTCACCGGCGACGGGGCTAAGAAGAATCTGCTGGCCCCCCTGTGGACCGCCGATAAGAAGCGGGTCCTCAACGCCATCCAGTCGGCCTTCCGGCGGGACGGCGTCCGGCAGGGGAGCCGCTATGAACCGAGACAAACAAAGGAGGAATTGACATGACGAAAATTGATATTTTTTCCGGCTTTCTGGGAGCCGGTAAGACCACTTTGATCAAGAAGCTCATCGAGGAGGCATATCAGGGAGAAAAGCTGGTCCTCATTGAGAACGAGTTCGGTGAGATCGGCATTGACGGCGGATTCCTGCAGGACGCTGGCGTGGAGATCACCGAGATGAACTCCGGCTGCATCTGCTGCAGCCTGGTGGGCGACTTCGGCCAGGCCCTGGAGCAGGTGCTGTTCCAGTTCAAGCCCGACCGGGTCATCATTGAGCCCTCTGGCGTGGGCAAGCTGTCCGACGTCATCGGCGCAGTCCAGAAGGTGGACAACCACGACATCGTGCTCAACGCCTTTGTCACCGTGGCCGACGCCTCCAAGTGCAAGATTTATATGAAGAACTTTGGTGAGTTCTATAACAACCAAATCGAGCACGCCGCTGCCATCGTCCTCAGCCGCACCGGCGGTATGAGCGAGAAGAAGCTCCTGGACGCAGTAAAGCTGCTGCGGGAGCACAACCCCAACGCCCCCATCATCACCACCCCCTGGGAGGAGCTGGACGGCAAGCAGATCCTGGAGACCATGGAAAACAAGGACACCCTGAAGGAGGAGCTGGCCCGTCTGGCCGCCGAGCAGGCCGCCAAGGACATCCACGACCACGGCCCCGACTGCACCTGCGGCTGCCATGACCACGATCACGATCATGACCACGACCATGACCACGAGGAGCACGAGCACCACCACCATGACCATGATCACGACCACGGGCATCACCACCATCATCACGACCATGACCACGATGCCGACGAGGTCTTCATCAGCTGGGGTGCCGAGACGCCCCGGAAGTACACCGAGGAGGAGATTGCCGGCGCCCTGTCCGCCCTGGGCCAGGAGGAGCACTATGGCATGGTCCTGCGGGCCAAGGGCATCGTGCCCTGTACCGACGGCACCTGGCTCCACTTTGACTATGTGCCCGGGGAGGAGAACGTCCGCCGGGGCCCCGCAGGCATCACCGGCCGTCTGTGCGTCATCGGCGCGGAGCTGAAGGAGCACGAGCTGGAAGGCCTGTTCCACCTGAACTGAAGGAGAGAGGATCAACGCTATGATGGAAGAAATCCCAGTCTATCTCTTTACCGGCTTTCTGGACGCGGGCAAGACCAAGTTCATCCAGGAGACCCTGGAGGACGTCCGCTTCAACAACGGGGAGAGCACCCTGCTCCTTCTCTGTGAGGAGGGGGAGGAGGAGTACGACCCCGCCGCTTTCTCCGGTCACAACGTCTTTATCGAGCTGATCGACGACCAGTCTGAGCTGACCCCCACCAACCTGGAGCGGCTTCAGAAGAAGCACGCCGTGGAGCGGGTGGTCATCGAGTACAACGGCATGTGGATGCTGGACGACCTGTATCAGAACATGCCCGATGCCTGGCTGGTCTATCAGGAGTTCATGTTTGCCGACTCCCAGACCTTCCTGACCTATAATGCCAACATGCGGGGCCTGGTGGTGGACAAGCTGAAGAGCTGTGAGATGGTGGTTCTGAACCGGGCCGACGAGAAGGTGGACAAGCTGGAGATCCACAAGATCATCCGGGCGGTGAGCCGCCGTACCAACATCGCCTACGAGGACAAGACCGGCGAGGTCTACTACGACGACACCCCCGAGGAGCTGCCCTTCGACATCAACGCCCCCGTCATCCGCATCCAACCCGAGGACTACGCCATCTGGTACCAGGATATCTCCGAGGAGCCGGAGAAGTACAAAGGCAAGACCATCCAGATCGGCGGATTCACTATGCTGCGGGACAAGCTCCCCAGCGGCAGCTTCATCTTTGGCCGACGCCTTATGACCTGCTGTGTGGACGACATCACCTTCGCCGGGATGCTGTGCACCGGCTATGACCCCAAGCAGCTGGAGGACAACCAGTGGATCGAGCTGACTGCCAAGATCTCGATCAAGCACAACCGGGTGTATAACAAGAAAGGCCCCGTTCTGGGGGTCATTTCCGTGGAGCCCGGCACCCCGCCCGAGCAGGACGTGGCAACCTTCTATTGATCTGACACAGAATAAAAATCGACCGCACAGAGCGTCAAGCGCCGTGCGGTCGATTTTTTATGGGTTATTGGGGCGTATCCTCGTTATCTCCCGGAGATTCCGCAGGCCCCCCCGGGATGGGAGAAGGGTCTGCATACGCGGGCTGGGTCTGTGCCGCTTCTGCTTCTGCGATCTTGCTGAGAAGCGCGCGGCGCTTGCGTTCGCCGCGCTCCCTGACAGGCCGGCCGATCCGATTGGAGAGGCTGTCCAGCAGGGAGTAGTAGACGGGGGTGAAGAGCAGGGTGACCACAGTGGAGATCACCATGCCGAAGATCATGACGATGCCCATGGGCTGGAGCATCTCGTTGCCTTCGCCGGTGCCCACTGCCATGGGGATCAGAGCCAGCACGGTGGTCATGGTGGTCATCAGGATAGGCCGCACACGGAGGGGACAGGCCGCCAGAATGGCCTCGTTCTTTTCCATGCCGTTGGCCCGGCGGATATTGATGTAGTCCACCAGGACAATGGAGGAGTTGACCACGGTGCCCACCAGCATGATGAGGGCCAGCAGAACCACCATGGAGATATCCTGCCGGGTCAGGGGCAGGCCGAAGAGGGCGCCGGGCAAGGCGATGGGCAGGATGAGCATGACCATGACGGGCATGATAAAGGACTCAAACTGGGCGGCCAGGATGAAGTAGACCAGACCAATGGCCACCACCATGGCCAGCAGCAGAGAACGGAAGTTCTCCATCATGTCTGAATAGGAGCCGCTGATCTCCGCCTGATAGCCGTCGGGCAGGGCATAGCCGTCCAG
Source organism: Bacillota bacterium (assembly GCA_030535235.1). GTDB lineage: Bacteria > Bacillota > Clostridia > Oscillospirales > Oscillospiraceae > Evtepia. Next base: position 81,833 of record JAUNCL010000008.1, on the reverse strand, counting down.
AACGGCCTGGACGTCGGCGGTGATGGCGGTGGTGTTGCCGCTGACGGAGTCACCGGTGACCTGGACCTGCCGGATCTGATCGGTTCGGGAAATGGTTTGGGGGGTCAGCTCCACAGTCACGTTTGCCACCGAGGACAGGGGGACGGTCCCCCCCATGGGGGTGGCGATGGGCATGGAGCGCACCGCGTCCAGACTCTCCGCGCTGACGCCGCTGCCTTTGACCACCACATCCAGGTCGCTGCCGTTCAGGGTCACGGTGGTGGCGGTGGCGCCGGTGAGCTCCGACCGGACCGCTGCACCGATGGTGGCCGAGGTCAGGCCGTACTGGGCCGCCGCCCCGTGGTTCACCGAGACGGTGATGGCGGGGATGTTGTTTTCCAGGGAGTTGGTTACCTCGGTGGCGTCGGGCAGAGCGGCGATCTGTTGGGTCAGGTCGGTGGCGATCTGGGTGAGGGTGTCATAATCAGATCCGCTGATATTCACCTGGATATCATTGCCGCCGGTCATGGAGGACATCATGCTGGAGGAGGACACGGTGATCTCACACCCGGCGATGTCCCGGAAGATGGGTTTCAGGGCGTTGGCCACCTCCTCGCTGGACCGGTGCCGTTGGCTCTTTTCCACCAGGTTGACGGTGATGGAGGCCGACTCGGTGCCGCTGCTCATCATTCCACCGCCGATGGTCATGTAGAGCTTATCCAGCTCGGGGCAGTTTTCCTGAACCAACGCTGCGATCCGGTCGGCGTAGGCGGAGGTATCCTCCAGCTCCGTGCCGGTGGGCATGGAAAGGTCGATGCTCACCATGCCCTGGTCCATGTCGGGGAGGAGGACCAGGTTGGTGGTCATGCAGCTGAGCAGGAAGCCCACCACCAGGGCCACAGAGATCAGGCAGGCCTTGAGCCGGTGCCGGATGAAGTGGTTCAGGAGCCGGTGATATCCGGCGGAGAGTCGGGAAACCTTCTCGCTGAGCCGGGAGGTTTTCTTCCGGCCGGTGAGCTTTTGCAGGCGCACTGCGTTCTCATCCAGCAGGAAGTAGCACAGGAGGGGGACCAGGGTGAGGGCGATGAGAAGGGAGGAGAAGATCAGGAAAGCTACGGTGAGGGAGAAGTCCTTGAACATCATCCCCGCCATGCCGCCGCTGAGGCCGATGGGCAGGAAGACGGCGATGGTGGTCAGGCTGGAGGCGGTGATGGAGTTGACCACCTCGCCGGTACCCAGCACGCAGCTGTCGTACTTGCTGTACCCGTCGCCGGCGTACCGGTAGATGTTTTCCAGAACCACGATGGAGTTATCCACGACCATGCCGATACACATGGCGATGCCCCCCAGACTCATCATGTTCAGGGAGAGGTCAAAGACGTTCATCATCAGGAAGACGGTGAGAACGCAGAAAGGCATGGATAGGGAGATGGTGATAGTGGGGCCGCCCTTCCGCAGGAAGGCGAAGACCACCACAGCGGACAGGAGGACGCCCAGGATGATGTTCTGAAGGGCGTTGTTGGCCACCTGCATGATGTAGTCGCTGGCCTTGTAGACCACCAGGGGATTCACGCTGGCGTTGTCCTCCTGGAGTTCGTCCAGGGCCTTGGTGATCTTGTTGGAGATCTCCACCTCGTTGGCCCCGGAGCGCTTGTTGACGGTGAGGATGACGCAGTGGTCGCCGTCCACCTTGGCCGAGCTGCCTCCCAGGCTGGACTCCAGATAAACCGAGGCGATTTCATTCAGGCGGACGGTGCCGCCGGTGGGCAGGAAGATGATGGTGTTGGCCACATCCTCCACGGTCTGATACTGTCCGTTGGTGGTGGCGGTGAGGACGTTGGTGCCGTTGTGAACATCGCCCCCGGGGATGAGGACGTTGGCCGCCGCCAGATAGCTGGATACATCGGTGATGCTCAGACCGTAGCCGGACAGGGCGGTGGCGTTGGTCTCCACGGTGATCTGCTGCTCAATGCCGCCGGTGATGTCCACCGAGGCCACGCCGTCCAGACGCTCCAGGGCGGGGCCCACGGTGTCGTCGGCGATGGATTGGAGTTGGACCAGGTCGCTGCCGGTGAGGGCAATGACGGCCACAGGCATCATGTCACTGATGTTGAAGTTGTAGATGATGGGCTCAGAGCAGCCGTCGGGCAGAGTCAGCAAGTCGAACTTTTCCCGCAGCTTGATGGCGGCGGCGTCCACGTCGGTGCCGTTCTGGTAGGTGATCATGACCATGCTGACGTTCTCCGAGGAGGAGGACTCGAGGGAATCCACACCGGCCAGGGTGGAGATGCTGGATTCCAGGGGCCGTGTGACCAGCTCCTCGATGTCCTCGGGGCTGGCGCCCACATAGGTGCTGACCACCACGGCGGCGGGGTACTCCATGTTGGGCATGAGGGAGAGCTTCAGGTTGGAATAGAAGGTCACGCCGAACAGGGCAATCATAATGAAGGCCATGATGGTGGTGACTTTATGCTTGATACAAAAGGATGCGATCTTCATGGCTTACACCTCGGCGGAAACGATGCGGACTTCGGCGCCTTCGGAGAGGTAGAACTGCCCCACGGTGACCAGCTTCTCCCCGCCGGTGAGACCGGAGGTGACTTCGGTGACGCCGTCGCCTACCAGGCCGGTCTCCACGGGCACCTTGTGGGCCAGATTGTTCCCGTCCACCGTGTAGACGTACTGCCCTTCCAACCCGGTCTGGATGGCCTCCGAGGGAACCACCACCACGTTGCTCTGGGTATCCGTGTAGAAGGTGATGTCGGCGAACATGCCGGAGAGCAGGCCGCTGGCGGAGCCCGAGGGGATGCGGATGGTCACGCCGTAGAGGTGGGTCTGGGGATTGGGGGACCGGTCTACCGAGGCGATGGTGGAGGAAAACTCCTTCCCGGCGGAGGAAATGGAGACGTTGACCTTTCCGCCCACGGACAACTTGGACACCAGCGCTTCCGAGACCGAGGCGGAGATCTCCATGTCGGCGGTGGAATCAATGGTGGCCACGGGGGCGCTGGGGGCGACGAAGGAGTTTTTGGCGGCGTTCAGAGACAGGATATTGCCGGAGATGGGGGCGGATACGTTGCCGCTGCGGTCGATGTTGGCCAGGGAGGACTCCAGCTGGGTAATGGTGGCCTGGTAGTTCTGCATACTGACCTCCAGTTGGCTGAGGGCGGAGTTCATGCCGGCCCGGGCGTTTTCCAGCTGGAGCTTGGCGTTGTCCACCTCCAGCTGGGAGGCGGCACCGATCTCAAAGAGGGCCTGGGTGTCCTCCACGTTTTTCTCGGCCATGGCCACCTGCTGGGAGAGGACGGCGGACTGGTCGTTGTAGCTCTTCTGGGCGGCTTGGTAGCCTTTGACCGCGGTCTCATAGTTGGCCCAGGTGGAGGCCAGGTCCAGGGTGCAGATGGTCTGACCGGCGGTGACATAGTCGCCCACCTCTACATATACGTTGGTGCAGCGGACGGAGAGGGCCACGAAGACCGACTGCTGATCGCCGGAGGACACCTGGCCGGAGACCTGGTTCTCGGCTGAGATCGAACCCTTTTCTACCATAGCGATCTCAACAGGGGTGGTGTTGTCAACCTCCTGGGGGGTCTCTTCGCCGCAGCTGCACAGCAGCAGGAGAAAGGCCAGAACCAGGGAGAGGGGAAGGATGCGCTTTTTCATTGTGGATACCTCCTGGGAATGGTGCGTGGAGTGATTAGATGTCGGCTTTGCTCAGGTTGGTTTCGATCTTGTCCAGGATGGAGGATAGGGACTCCAGTTCCTCCGGGGCCAGACCCTGGATCATCAGCTCGTTGGTCTGGAAAAAGATCCGGGAGGCCATGCTGCTGAGCTGGCGGCCAAAGTCGGTGAGCACCAGTTTTTTCAGACGGGCGTCATGGGGGACGGGCTGCCGCAGCAGGATCCCCTTCTTTTCCAGGGTGCTGAGCATGCTGCTCACGGTGGAACGGCGGAGCTTGAAGAACTGTTCGATGTCCTTCTGATAGACGTCGGTCCCGTCCTGGAGGAGCAGATAGCCGATGGTGGCGACCTGGGAGACGGTCATCCCGCCGGGCGGGGAGAGGGCGTCGCAGTCGCCGGAGTGGGAGATGGCGATGCGGTGGAGCTGGTTCACGATGCGGGCCAGCTGCATGACAGTCAGATTGGGACAGTTTGCCTTTAACAAGGAGCACACCTCCAAATGTTAGAAATCGTACAATATAGAGATGATACACCATCTTCACAAAAGTGTCAATAAAAAGCCAGAGAGAGGTTGGAAACATCTCCCGCCTGAGAATTGCCAGAGGATTCGGGAAACGATATAATGAGATAGTATCATTTGTTTTTCCGGAGGATCTCCCATGCAAAAGATTGACTATAAAACCACCCATCCGTTAAAAATATTTCTGTCCTACTACGGTCCCCACAAGAACCTCTTTATTCTGGACATGTGCTGCGCCTTTCTGATCTGCCTGATCGACCTGGCCTTTCCCTATGCCTCCCGGGCGGCCCTGAACAACCTCCTGCCCAACCAGGAATACCGGGCCTTCTTCTGGGTGGTGGCCTTTTTCATCCTAGCCTATATCTGCAAGGGCCTTTTGTACTTCACGGTCTCCTACTGGGGCCACCTCTTCGGCGTCCGGGTGGAGGCCGACCTGCGGCGGGATCTCTACGCCCACATGGAGAGCCTGAGCTTCAGCTTTTATGACAAAAACCGCACGGGGGTCCTGATGTCCCGGGTGACCAACGACCTCTTTGAGATCACCGAGCTGGCCCACCACGGCCCGGAGGACCTGTTCATTTCCACCGTTACCCTGGTGGGGGCTTTCTGCATCATGTGTACCATCGAGTGGCGGCTGGCGGTGATGGCCTTCTGCATCGTCCCCTTCTTCCTGGCCTTCACCCTCTACCAGCGGCGGCGGATGCGCAAGGCGAACTTGAAGCTGAAGGCCAAAACGGCGGAGATCAACGCGGCCATCGAGTCGGGAATTTCCGGCATGCGCACCGCCAAGGCCTTCCAGAACGAGGAGAACGAGAAGGCGAAGTTCAACGCCATGAACGCCCAGTTCGTCCAGGCCAAGCGGGGGTACTACAAGACCATGGCGGCCTTTATGGGGGGCATGGAGTTCAGCACCTCCATCATGCCGGTGCTGGTGATCGGGGCCGGCGGCTTCTTTATCATGCGGGGGACGGTGGACTACGCCGACCTGGTGGCCTTCACCCTGTATGTGACCACCTTTGTCACCCCGGTGCGGAAGTTGTCCACCTTCGTGGAGCAGTTCATGCAGGGCTCGGCGGGCTTTTCCCGGTTCCTGGAGCTGATGCGCCTGGACCCGGAGATCCAGGATGCCCCCGACGCTGAGGAGCTGGGCCCGGTCCGGGGTGAGGTGACCTTTGAGCAGGTGTCCTTCCGCTACAATGACCAGGCGGAGGTCCTGCGGGAGGTAAGCCTGAACATCAGAGCCGGGGAGAAATTCGCCTTCGTGGGTCCCAGCGGCGGCGGCAAGACCACCATCTGCCAGCTCATTCCCCGGTTTTACGACGTGACGGCAGGGCGGCTCCTGGTGGATGGCCGCGACGTCCGGCAGGTGACCCAGAGCTCCCTCCGCCGCCAGATTGGCGTGGTCCAGCAGGATGTATTTCTCTTTGCGGATACCGTCATGGAGAACATCCGCTACGGCCGACCGGAGGCCACCGATGAGGAAGTCATTCAGGCGGCCCGGCTGGCAGAGATCCACGAGGACGTGATGCACATGCCCGACGGGTACGATACCTATGTGGGGGAGCGGGGCGTGATGCTCTCCGGCGGGCAGAAGCAGCGGATCAGCATCGCCCGGGTCTTTTTGAAGAATCCCCCCATCGTGATTCTGGACGAGGCCACCAGCGCCCTGGACAGCGTCACCGAGGCGAAGATCCAGGCCTCCTTCGACCGCCTGTGCGAGGGCCGTACCTCCATCATCATCGCCCACCGGCTCTCCACCATCCGCAACGCCGACCGCATCGCGGTCATCGACCAGTCCCAGGTCATGGAGCAGGGCACCCATGAGCAGCTCATGGAGAAAAACGGCGAATACGCCAGCCTGGTCCGGGCCCAGGAGCAGGTCATGGGACAATCTCATGGCTGACAGAGATAAAAAACGGAAGGAACCGCATTGGCTCCTTCCGTTTTATCATAACTTGTTATGCTTTCTTTTCCAGCTGGATCCCCAGGAACACCAGGTTGATGCCGGAGATGATAAAGTAGATGCCGATGAGCACACCCACCGAGAAGGCCAGAGCCACGGGATGGACCAGGGAATAGATACCCAGGATGATGCTGAAAATGCCCATCACCAGGCTGCCCAGCCACTTCTTGGTTTCCCCACCGGCCTTCTTGCTGCGAAGGCCCAGGAGGAGGGAGACTGCGCCCTGGAGCAGGAACCAGACAGCCATCAGATAGATGATGGTGCTGCTGGTCATGAACTTCAGGCCGGGGACAAACAGGATGAGGAGGCCGGCCACAACGCTGAGAATGCCAAAGAAGAAGTTTCCGCCGTACTCCTTTTTGGTGATGCCCCGGGCGATGGACGCAGCGCCATAGACCAGGAGAAGGAGCACGAAAAAGTAGCTGGTTTCCCAGAAGGTGACAATGGGGGTGGCGGCGAGGGAGATGCCGCACAGGCCCATCAGGACGCCCAATACACAGAGCACAGTTTTCATCAGGTCAGTTCCTTTCTCTCTTATCGTTCCTTGTTATTCTTCCGCCGGGACTTCCGCAGTGGCTTCGGAGGTAGCGGCTGGCTCTACGGGGTCGGGGGTGGACCCGTCCCGAGAGATGGCGGAGGCGTTCTGGATGTCACCCTGGCTGTCGGGGGCAACCTGAACGGTGATCGGATCGCCCACGTTGAGGATTACCACGTTCCGGTCAGCGGTGGCGGAGATGGCGTAGAAGACCTCGGAGCCCTCCAGGCGGATATAGTACCAGGAGCTGCCGTCCAGGACTGCGGTGCGGATCTCGGCCACGGTGCCGGAGATGTTGGACTGGTCGATGACGATCTCGCTGTCCTCATCCACATTCACAGCGATGCCATGCTGCTGGAGGAGAGACAGGTAGTTGCTCTCACAGGCGGCCACGGTGACGCCGGTGGCCACGATCTGATACTGGGAGACATTGACCATGGCGTACATCTTGACCAGATCCGAGCTGTCCTTCAGGGACATGAAGTAGGTGGGTTCCCCGCCGATGTTCAGCAGCAGGGGGAAGGTGGAGGTGTACCCCAGGTCCTGGACCACGCCTTCGGCGGAGGCCATGGCGGAGGTTTCAATGGCGCCGGGGGCCGCATAGTATGTGGTCTCCTTGGTTCTCTGGTTGGACAGCAGGAAGCCGATGTTGGACTCGTCGCTGCTGACGGAGGTGATGCCGGTGTACATATACACGTCGTCGTTCATGGCCAGGTAGTTGTAGCCGTCGGTGGAGACGGTGACGTCCTTCTGGCCGATCAGGGAGTTGATGAAGCCGTTCACATACACGCCGTGGTAGTTGTACTGGGTGCAGATGAGCTCGGCGGAGTAGACCCGGTCCACCCAGGTGGGGATGTCGGCGATGTCGTAGTAGACGGACTCGCCGGTGCAGGCGTTGAGGAGAACGGCGCCGATGATGTCCGCGCCGCCGAAGAGGCCGATGGTGCGGGTCTCCCGGGGGCAGACCCACCAGGGCTGGCCTTCCTCATCAATTTCCAGGTGGGCGGAGGAGAACATGTAGGTGGGGTAGCGGAAGCGCAGGGCGCGGTTCAGGTCCCGGTTGAAGTATTCCGAGGGGGAGTAGCGCATCCCGCCCAGCCCCAGGTCGGAGAGGCGGATGACCTGGGCCTCCTGGGTGACCATATCCACGGTCATGTAGGCGGGCAGACCCTCCTTGGTGTTGATGAACCACTTGAAGAAATCGCCGTATTCCAGGGAGGCCACCCGGACGGGCCGGCCCTTGTAGTTGATCTGGGTGTAGTCATAGGCAACCTCAAACTGGCTGACCATGTCGGACAGCTCGCCCAGCTTGCGGTTGCCCAGGCGGCGGGCGGAGGACTCATCCAGCATGGGGACCTCGTCGTAGGAGACCTGCTCGATCTCGGTGGCGAAGTCACCGGTGTCCACCTCAAGAAGCTCCCGATAGGTGCCGGAGCGGAGGACGGGGGCGGAGATAATCTGGCCCACCACGAAAATGGCGGCCAGGATGAGCACCAGGATGACCACTACCTTGCACTGGTTTTTGGCAAAGGAGAGGTAATCCCGCAGATGGATCCCCTGGCTGCCGGTATCCACACCCAGGGCGATCATGAAGACAAGAATGTAAATCAGCAGAAGCACCAGGATGAAGCTGAAAAACCCGGTGTTGTGCAGGTTGAGGGCGGGCAGGGATACATAGAACCAAACCGCGCCGATGACCAGGGTGATCAGCAGGCTGATCAGGACCCGAGGCATCGTTCGTTTTGCCTGACTTTCGGACATGGCAGACTCCTTTCGTTGCGTCAAAAGATAGGAATATTGGTTAGTATATCCTATTCCTGGAAAAAAAGCAATGAAAAATGATTAAGATTTGACAAGTCTCTGAATTCATGGCAATATGATAGCATAAATGAGAGAAAAAAGCCCGAACTCATTTCTTGTGAAACGAAAGGAAGGGAGGCAAACCAATATGGTCCAACTGGATTTGATCGGGAACCTGCGGGATCTGAATCTGCTGTCTGTGGCCATTCGGCTGGTCCTTGCCATGATCTTTGGCGGCACCATCGGGCTGGAGCGGGGCCTGCGGCAGCGGGCGGCCGGTCTGCGGACCCACATGCTCCTGTGCGTGGGCTCCACGTCCACCATGCTGGTCAGTCAGTTCATGTACGCCAGCTACGGGGTGGGGGACCCGGCCCGGCTCAGCGCCCAGGTTCTCAGCGGCATCGGCTTCCTGGGGGCCGGCACCATTATCATCACCCGCCGCAACCAGATCAAGGGCCTGACCACGGCGGCCACCCTCTGGGCCACCGCCTGTATGGGCCTGGCGGTGGGGTCCGGGTTTTACGAGTGCGCCCTGATCATGTACATCCTGATGATCTTCATCCTTCTGCTCATGAGCGTTCTGGACGATCGGTATCTGAAGATCGAGACCAGCACGTCCATTTACCTGGAGGTAAAGCGGGAGGCCGGCCTGGGGGACGCCATCCGGTTCGTCCATGAGATCGGCTGGATGGTGCGGGAGATCAAGGAGTTTCCCTCCGGTCGTCCGGATGTCCTGGCGGTGCGCATGGATCTGGAGTCTGACCAGGCTTTGCGGGGGGATATCTCCACCATCCAGCTTCTGCGGGAGCAGGAGAGTGTGATTCGCTTAGAAATGTAAAGGGCGGGAACTTTTTTCCTTTCTCTGCGTCTAATGGGACAGAAACAAAGGAAAGGAGCGAATCCCTATGAAGCAACGAATCCTTACCCTTGGACTTTGCCTTGCGCTGACCCTTTCTCTGGTTGGCTGCGGAAGCCAGGTCCTGGCGGAAGATCTGATGGCGGGCATACAGGTCGAAACCCCACCTGTTTCCGTGGAGGCCAAAGACAGGGAAGCGGGGGCTCTGGCAGTCACCTCGTTCGGTGTGAACCTGTTCCGGGAGAGCATGGAGGAGGGGGAGAACACCTTGGTTTCTCCGCTGTCCGTCCTCTGCGCCCTGGCCATGACCGCCAACGGCGCCCGGGGAGAGACCCTGGCCCAGATGGAGACCCTCTTTGGCATACCGATAGAGGAGTTGAACGAATCACTCTATGCCTATACCCAGTCGCTTCCTTTGGGGCAGACGTATCAGTTGGACCTGGCCAACTCCCTCTGGATTCGGGATGACGGCAGCATCCAGGTGGAGGAAGAGTTTTTGCGGACCAACGCTGCATGGTATGACGCGGGGGTCTATCAGGCCCCCTTTGACCAGTCCACGGTGAAGGACATCAACGTCTGGGTCAGGGAAAACACCCACGGCATGATCCAGGGCGTTTTGGATCACATCCCCGACGACACAGTTCTGTATCTGGTGAATACCCTGGCCTTCGATGCGGAGTGGCAGAGCATCTATTATGACTTCCAGGTTCAGGAGGGCGTTTTCACCAGGGAGGATGGCACGGAACGGGATGTGGAGATGATGTACTCGGACGAGTACGCCTACCTGGAGGACGCCGGCGCTGTGGGCGTCATGAAAAACTATGCCGACGCAGCGTATGCCTTTGTGGCGCTGCTGCCCAAGGAGGGCGTGAGTCTTTCGGATTATGTGGCGTCCCTGACAGGAGAGGGCCTCCGGGCCATGCTTTCCGGCGTCCAGGATACCAAGGTAGAGACCGCCATCCCCAAGTTCCAGAGCGAGTACGCTGTGGAACTGAAGGAGATTCTCCAGACCCTGGGAATGACCGACGCCTTTGACCCTGGGCAGGCAGATCTGTCCGGCGTCGGGGAAACCTCCACCGGCCTGCTGTATATCAATCAGGTCCTCCATAAGACCTATATCTCTGTGGATGAGCGAGGGACCAAGGCGGGAGCAGCTACCGTTGTGGCGGAAGGGGCAGGTGCAGCGCCGCCTACCGAGGTCAAGACGGTGTACCTGGACCGGCCCTTCCTCTACCTGATCGTGGACCGGGAAGCCGGCCTGCCGGTTTTCATGGGTACGGTGACGGACATTGCATCTTGATAGCGTTGGCTTTCACGCCGTGACCCAAGCGGAACGGGTATGCCCATTTCCTGCATAGGTGTGTTCTGCATGTTGCAAAACGCTCTCGACAGACTGACAGCCGAAAGACCAAGGTCTTTCGGCTGTTTGACATTATCGGTATACGTTTTTATCATCATCCAGGATTTCCCGCCGGTGGCAGGCGGTGTAAATAACGGGCAGGTCGGGGTATTCGCTTCGGAATCCCTGGAGGAGCACATCGGGGTTCAGACCGGGGTTCTGGGCTTTCAGCAGAAGGGTCAGGCGGAGCCAGGTGCCATCCGGGTGAATCTCTTCCACGGCTTCCACCAGGGGAATGATGTCCACCTCGGTAAAGCCGCTCTTGGCCTTCTTGCTGCGCTTCTTCACGATAAAACTCTCCCGGGCCATCAACTCCTGAAAAGCTGTCGCTGCCTGCTCCGCCACGGGGGCGTCAAACTCCAGGCTGATCTCATACCGGACAAAAGCCAGCTTCTTGAAGGCCAGACCGCCCTCGTAGCAGGACAGGATCTCGATGCCGGCGGGGAGGGCCTTGTTCATCTGCTCCGGCAGGGTCTCCACGGTGGAGCCGGCCTCCAGGCCGAACTCCAGGATCTCGCACTGGCTGGAAAAGCCCAGGGGGAGGGGCAGGGGGATGGAGACATAGGGATGGGGATGGAACCCGGCGGTGTGGCGGATGGTGATGCCCGCCCGCAGGAAGGCCCGCTCCATGGTGTGCATCAGGTCCAGATGGGAGATATATTTGGCAGTACCGGACTTGGCAAACAGGATTCTCTGATCAGCCATGGCAAACCCCTCCTTCGCACAGCTTGTTGGCGCCGCAGCCGGAGCACTTCACCCGGCAGTCAGGGGTGATGACCCCTTGATAGGCGGCCTCCCGTTCCTTCCACAGGAAACTCTCCTTGACGCCGTCGGAGATGACCTTCCAGGGGAGGATCTCGTCCCTGGCTCTCTCCCGGTTGGCGTAGAAGGCCGGGGAGAGGCCGTTGGCCTCAAAGGCGTCCAGCCAGGTCTGTAGGTTGAAATACTCGCTCCAGGAGTCAAACTTGGCGCCGTTTTTCCAGGCGGTTTCCAGCACGTCGGCCAGACGGCGGTCCCCCCGGGAGAGGCAGGCTTCCAGGAAGCTGGTCTCCGGGTCGTGCCAGTTGTAGGTGATGGACTTGTTGCGCAGGTTCTCCCGCAGGAGGGTGACCTTGCGCATGTATTCCTCCTGGGTGTTCTGGGCCTCCCACTGGAAGGGGGTGTGGGACTTGGGCACGAAGCAGGAGGTGGAGACGGTGATGCGCACGCCCCGGGAACGGTTGGGGGTGTTGTTCCGCCAGACATGGTAGACCTTGGTGGCCAGATCGGCGATGCCCAGCACGTCCTCGTCGGTCTCTGTGGGCAGACCCAGCATGAAGTAGAGCTTCACACTGCTCCACCCGCCAGCGAAGGCAGTGCGGCAGGAGTTCAGCAGGTCTTCCTCGGTGACGTTCTTGTTGATGGCGTCCCGGAGCCGCTGGGAACCGGCCTCGGGGGCAAAGGTCAGACCGCTCTTCCGGCCGCCGGCCTGGAGCTTTTCCATGAGCTTCATGGAGAAGTTGTCCGCCCGGAGGGAGGGCAGGGAGAGGCTGACCTTGTTGGGCTGGCACCATTCCAGCAAACCGTCGCACAGGGGCAGCAGGTCGGGGTAGTCGCTGGAGGAGAGGCTCATCAGGGTCATCTCCTGGTAGCCGGAGTCCTTGCAGGCGTCCACCCCCTGCTGGGCCAGCAGTTCATGGCTGCGGCCCCGGACGGGACGATAGACGAAACCGGCCTGGCAGAAGCGGCAGCCCCGGATGCAGCCCCGGAAGAGCTCCAGCATGACCCGGTCGTGGGTGACCTCGGTGGAGGGGACAATGGTCTTTACAGGATAGTAGGAGGCGTCCATGTCCTTGACGATGCGCTTGGTGACGACTTCCGGCGCGCCCTCCTGGGGAGTGATGGCGGCGATGGTGCCGTCCTCGTGGTAGGAGACCTCGTAGAGCGAGGGGACGTACAGGCCGGGGATCTTGGCGGCTTCCCGCAGCATCCGGTCCTTGGACCAGCCCTCGTCCCTGGCCTTCCGGTAGAGTTGGATAAGCTCACAGGTCACGTCCTCCCCCTCTCCCAGGGAGACGATGTCCACGAAGGGGGCCAGAGGCTCCGGGTTATAGGTGGAGGTGCCCCCGGCGATGATGAGAGGGGTCAGATCCGGGCGGTCGGCGCTGCGCAGGGGCAGTCCGGCCAGGTCCAGCAGGTTCAACACGTTGGTGTAGGCCATCTCATAGCCCAGGGAGAAGCCGATGATGTCAAAGTCCCTCACCGGGTCGCCGCTTTCCAGGGCGTAGAGGGGGAGCCCCTCCCGGCGCATTTCCTCCTCCATATCTCCCCAGGGGGCGAAGACCCGCTCGCACCAGACCCCCTCCATCTCGTTCATGACGCCGTAGAGGATGCGCAGCCCCAGGTTGGACATGCCGATCTCGTAGGTGTCCGGGAAGCAGAAGGCAAAGCGGCAATCTACCTCGGACTTGTCTTTCTGGACGGCGTTGTATTCGCCGCCGACATAGCGGCCGGGCTTCTGGACCCGGGCCAGGATTTTTTCCAGTTTATGATCCATGGGGACCTCCAGCGCAGCAGAGGGGTGCTCTGCGGATTTCAATGAAACAATTCACAGTATTATACCATAAAAAGGACTGCTGTGCAGTCCTTTTTTGAAAATTACCGGGAAATCCGCCGTGCAGCCGGTGAAGCCAGCAGGAGGGCGATCCCGGCCAGCACCACCAGGGCCTGGATGGAAACGACGTCCGCCAGCGGGCCGAATATCGCCATCCCCAGGGGAAGGGCCCCGGCATACAGGGTGCCCATCAGGCCAAAGATCCGTCCCTGGACCGATTTATCGGCCTGCTCCTGGATGATCGTGGTCACGGCGGTCTGAACGGTGGTCATGGCGATCCCATAGAGGGCCATGAGGGCCAGATAAAGAGGAAAGCAGTCAGTCAGCCCCATTCCCACGGAGAGAAGGCCGAAGGCGGCAAGGCCCAGGGTTAGGGTGGTTTCTCTCTGTTGGAACCCGCCCCAGGCACCCAGGATCAGCCCACCGACGGTCATCCCGGCAAAGCCGGTCAGCTCTGCGGCGGTCAGATACCAGTAGTCAGCCCCGAAGACCCGGCTGACCAGAAGCTGGGCCAGAAAGCCCCCAGGGACAGCGAAAAAGATAAACAGCCCGTAAAGAATCAGCACCCGGCCGATGGCAGGATGAGAAAAGGCGTATCGAAGACCTGCCTTCCAATCGGAAAAGCAGTCGGCGGTGCCACCGCTTCCTTTCTGCTGAGGAAGCCGCAGTCCCGCCAGCAGACCAATCCCCACCAGGGCGGTGACAATGTCCGCCAGAAGGGAGAGCCGTAGGGAGGAGAGACTTAGAAGGATCCCGGCGGCGGCCGGCGCGGCAAACTGGACCGCCGCCTGGAGCGCAGCGCAGATACCGTTGAAGGACATGAGGCGGTCCTCGGGGACCAATAGGGGGATCACCGCGTTGACTGCCGGGGTTTGGATCCCGGCACCGAATGAGCGGAGGACGGAGACCGCCAGAATGACAGGAAACAGGACGGACTGCTCCTGCAAATAGGGCAGGACAATCAGGAGGAGCAGGGTGACGGCGGCGATCATGGCATCGGCCCCGAGGATGAGAAGTTTACGGTCATACCGATCCGCCCAGACGCCGCCCCAAAAGGAGATCAGAAATTGGGGCAGATAGGAGCAGATGGTAAAGGCGGCTACCCAGCCCCCGGAGGAGGTCTCCAGGGTCACATACCACACGATGGCCATTTGAACCAGGGTGGAGCCAAAGAGGGAGATAGACTGGCTGAGGAGAAATCGGAATGCGGGAAGTTTCCAGCTATGGATGGGGTTGCTCATGGTTGGGCGGAAGATACAGGAATCGCTGGGTGGGGTATCCGAACTCTGTCAGCAGGGCGTCTGCCTGAAAGCCCAGGCGGAGCAAAACCTGCCGGTAGCCGGTGTCCGCCTTGTCACCGGCCCGGTAGGTGGTGGTGGAGAGGACCCGGCCAGGCAGCAGGTCCCCGGTGAGCTTGTCCAGAAAGAGCTCCCAAAGGCCCCGGTCCCGGTACTGAGGGTGGACCGCCCAGAAGTGGATGTGCCCGGAGCGCCGGGAGAAGATCATGGCCCCGACAGCCAGGGAGCCGTCCAACAGGAGGAAGGCCCGCCGGTAGGCGATGCTCTGGCGCAGGCGCTTCCGGTAGTCGGTCTCCACCCAATGGGGGAAGCCGTCGATCACCTGTCTGGTCAGGGACATCCAGGCGGGGATGTCCTCCTGCCGTGCCAGGCGGATGTCCTCTTTGGTCAGCGGAGATTTGCCGGGTGGGGTCAGGGCATATTCCAACTGGAGAGGATAAAAGGAGCCCGCCTGACGGAACCGGGCGGGCGTGCTCTTATACAGTTCCTTGAATGCACCGGAAAAGGTTTGCTGGCTGTTGTACCCGGCCGACAGGGCAATATCCAGGATAGACTGCCTGGAGAAAACCAGCGCCCTGGCCGCCTCGGTGAGCCTCCGACGCCGGACGTATTCGTGTATGGTGAGGCCCGCGGTTTGGGTAAACATCCGGTGCAGGTGATATTTGGAATAGTGCAGGGCAGCGGCCACCTGGTCCAGATCCAGGTTTTCCCTTAAATTTGCTTCGATGAAAGCAATGCCTTCCGAGAGCAGGGCGATTCGTTGTTCTTCCATGGTTCACCTTCCTTTCGGAGGCCATTGTAGCAAAAAGACCCAGAGATGTTTTCTGAAATCTTGCGTTCTTACTTCCTTACTTCTTGCCATTGTGGTTATGGGCCTTGCAGATGCGGTTGTAGAGCAACAGCCCTGACCCGCTGAGGAGGAAGGTGACAAGAAAAACCAGGACAGCAAACCCGTACTGCTGGCTGCCCAGGGCGTTGCCGCCGATGGTGGAGGTCACGATGGCCGGCAGGCGACCCAGAGAGCAGATGAGCAGCAGGGTGGAGAGCTTGATATCAGTCAGCCCCACAAAATAGCACAGCAGATCCTTGGGGGTCCCCGGGATCATAAAGATCAGAAGAAAGAGCACGGTCCGTTTGGGGGAGCTTTTCAGAAACCGGACGGTGTGGAGCTTTTCCTGGGAAAAGAAGAACTCTACCAAGGGCATACCGAATCGCCGCACCAGACAGATGACCAGAAAGCTGCCCAGCGTCCCGCCGATCAAACACAGGATCGTCCCCTCCAGGGCGCCGAAGGCATAGCCGCCGGCGATCTCCAGGGCCTCTCCGGGAATGATGGCGGCCAGGACCTGAAGGGCAACCATGCCGATGTAAATCAGCTGTCCCCCCAGCCGCTGCTGTTCGATCCACTGACGGAAGTGCTCCGGCTCCGAGGCCAGGCGCACCATGGGAATGCCCACCTGCCAGCAGATAAGGGCTGTGGCGGTAAAGAAGAGGAGGACGGCGGCCCAGGCCATCCACTTTTTCCGGGTCCGTTCGTTTGGTGTTTTCATGCTGCGGTGTTCACCTTCTTGGGGGAGGGTAAAGGATTCGCGGATCAGGTATGGCCGGGGGAGAGGGGGAGTCCCGCCAGGGACAGGGTCTTCTTCAGAGTGAGCCGGTTAAAGACCGCGATGACCCGGCCCACGCCCAGGACGCACAGGATGGTCCCCAGGCCTACCCCCACCAGATGCCCCGTGGCCAGGAGGCTTACCGCAATGGTAATGAGGGCGCTCAGGAGGTCCACGCAATTTTTGGTGAGTCCTACGTTCTTGCCGGTGAAGTCGGCGATGGACAGCACCACCCCGTCCCCGGGGTTGGGGATGATCCGCATGTTCATGGAGAGGGCGGCGCCGATGCCGGTGAGGACGATGGCAAGGGCCAGGAAGAGGACCCGGCCCGGCAGGGTCCCCCAGAAGGTCCCGGCGCAGTCCACGGCCAGGTTGGGAAGGCGGTCGTTGAAGAGGTTGAGGAACCGGGTGAAGAGCAGGCTCATGGGGAGCTGAAGCCCGTCCATCAGCAGGGCCAGGGAGAGCTTTTGGCCGGGCGGCAGGGGAGGCCCGGCAATTTTTTTGGCCCGAAGGATCCGCAGGAGGAACTCAATGGAGACGTAAACGATATAGCTGACAAAGGTGGCGTTGCCGAAGTTAAAGGACCAGATCTGGGAGATGCTGTAGGGGACGGAAATCAGAGGGGAGACCCCCAGACCGGCCTTGGTGTTCATGGTGATGCCCAGGGCCAGGATCAACAGGCCAAGGGCGTAAAACAGGATCCGGAAGGACAGGGCGGGCTTGGTTTTGGAGGTAATCAGTGGATGAGGCAAGGGATCGTCTTCTTTCTGTATTGGAGTGATTGGAGTCTGTGGGCAATTTGCCGCAGATGGCGGCCATCGGTGCCGCAGCATCCCCCAAAAATCTGAAAGGGGGCCAGCTCCAGAAGCCTGACCGCAGCGGCAGCAAAGGATATGGGATCAGAGGTCAGCAGGTCTGTGGCTCTGTCCAGCTCCGCATAGGATAGGGGAGAGGTGTTGCCCTGGATGCCCAGAAAGCGGGACTTCACCAGGGGAACTTCGTTGCAGGGAACGGACAGCGCTTCATACACGATGGAGGGGTGTACGCAGTTGGTCATGTAGCAGAGAGGGGCGGGATGAACCATGCCGTCGATGAGCTGGATGGCATGGGAAAGGGGCGTGCCGTCAATGAGACACCCGTCCTTTTGTATGGTGAAGCTCAGAATATAGGGCAGCCCGGTTTCTGCCATGGTGCGGGCAAGGCCGGCAGCCTCCGGCAGGGTGGGCAGCAGCGCGCCGTACAGAAAGTCAACCTGTTCTTCCGCCAAGGCTTCTACCTGCCAGCGGTGGAAGTCCCGGGCCTCTCCCTCCGACAGAGCAGCTTCTCCCGTGTAAGCGTCTCCGTGGCAGCCCACCATGCCGCCGAGATAAGAAGTCCCCGGACAGGTATCTAAAACCGAGCGGAGAAACCGGACGTTTTCCCGAATCAGCGTCTGATCGAAACCAGCCTTGGCCGCTCTGGCCTGGTTGGCCCGGCGGGTAGGTGTTGTGGCCAGGAAGGGAAGTCCGTGGTCATGGGCGATGGCGGCGTACTCCCACCACAGGGCCTTCAGGGCTGCTTGTCCGGCCTCTGTGGTTCCGTGAACGGCCAGGGCGACCTCAGGGTGAGGGAGTAGTCCAAATTCCCGCTTCAGCCGCTCGCCCAGCGCCCCCTCCATGAGAAAGCGTTCTCCCCGGGCGAAGGCAGTGGAGAAAGGGGACGTCAGATCCTTTTCCATCAGGTGAAACCTTCCTTTCCGCCACTGGGCAAAGCCAACGGTAGTATATCCCAATCTTTGGTAGAGACGCAGGGCATAGGGATTATAGTGGAACGCATCCAGACGCACGGACCGAAACCCAAGGGTATAGGCTTGGTGCTCCAGATGCTTCATTGCCTGGGCGGCCAGACCAAGGTTCTGAAAGTTGGGGTCTACGCAGAGACGGTGCACTACGCACCAGGGATCCGCAGCCTTCCATTGACGTACGCTGCGTCACACGCTTGGTTTATTACATACAATAAAACGATGCGCTGGGACAGCACCCCCACATACATGTGGTGATTTTGGATATCCTGGGCCAGGATTTCTTTGGTGGGATACATCTCCTCCCATTGCTCGATTCCTTGTTGTCTCATGTGAATGACAGCCCGCCGGACGATGGAAATTACACAATCGGTATCTGCGGGAACCGCCATGCGAAACTGTAACATCTTTGCGTTTTCCATGTTCTTCCTCTGGTTATGAGAGTATCAGCTTTATTTTATCCAAAACCCCTCTTTTCGTCAAGGTTCGCTGTGTTTGTATAGAAAAATCCCCACCGGACTTGGTTTCCGGTGGGGATGAACAGGAAAACTCAGTGGCTGAAATAGGAGATGATGCCGATGACAAAGAGGGCCAGAACGATGACGGGCAGCACATAGGTGATATAGCCCCGCATCCAGTTTTTGAGCTTGAGGCCGTTGCCGGCGTTGGCCTCGGCCATAAGATTCTTCCAGCCCCAGCCACGCTTGGAGGTGGCGAAGAGGAGGAAGGCCACGGAGCCCAGGGGCAGCAGGATGTTGCTGACCAGGAAGTCCTCCAGATCCAGTATGTTGGTGGAGCCACCCAGGGGATGGATGCCGGAGAGGACATTGAAGCCCAGGGCGCAGGGCAGGGACAGAATGATCAGGGCCACGCAGTTGATGACGCAGGCCTTTTTTCGGCTCCAGCCGAACAGGTCCATGCAGCAGGCCAGAATGTTCTCAAACACGGCGAAGACGGTGGACAGGGCCGCGAAGGTCATAAAGATGAAGAACAGGGTCCCCCACAGGTTGCCCAGGGGCATGTTGTTGAACACATTGGGCAGGGTCACAAAGATCAGGCTGGGGCCTGCTCCTACCTCAACATTGTAGGTAAAGCAGGCGGGGAAGATGATGAGACCGGAGGTCAGAGCCACGAAGGTGTCCAGCAAAACCACGTTCAAAGACTCCCCCATGAGGGAGCGCTTCTTGTCCAGATAGCTGCCAAAGATGGCCATGGGGCCGATGCCGAGACTCAAGGTAAAGAAAGCCTGATTCATGGCGCCCACGATGACGTTGCCCATGCCGATCTCCCGCATCTTGCCCAAGTCAGGCTTTAAGTAGAAGGACAGACCCTCGGAGGCCCCGTTCATGGTGAAACTGTGAACAGCCAGCAGGACCATGATGGCCAGCAGGGCCAGCATCATGTACTTGGTGACCCGCTCCAGGCCCTTTTGCAGGCTGAAGGAGCAGACGAAAAAGCCGATGATGACCACCAGAGAGGTATAGAGAATCATGGTGGTGGGGTTGGCGCAGACCGCACCGAAGGCCTCACCCACCTGCTCCGGGTCCATACCGGTGAATTTACCCCGGGCGGTGTTGACGAAATACTGGACCATCCAGCCGGCCACGGTGGTGTAAAACATCATCAGCACATAGTTGCCGATCATGCAGGCGTAGCCGTGGAGGTGCCACTTGCTCCCCTTGGTCTCCAGCTGCTGATAGAGCATGACGGGGCTCTTCTGGCTGGCGCGGCCCAGGGAAAACTCAATGGTCAGCATGGGCAGGCCCAGGATGACCAGGAAAAACAGGTAGATCAGCACGAAGGCGCCGCCGCCGTACTGCCCTGCCATGTATGGGAATTTCCACACGTTTCCCACACCAATCGCACAACCGGCGCTCAGCAGAATAAAGCCGAGACGGCTGCCTAAACGTTCTCGTTCCATAGTTTCTTCTCCCTACAAAATATTATCCCTCTGTAACAATACAGACAGTATGTTGAATTGTATCGTACTTTTTGCTTTTTTGCAACCTTTTATAAGAAGAAAGTGAAGAAAGAATAAGAGGCTTATTGCTCTTTGCCGCAGTCCCTCCGGCAGGCGGCACAGCAGCCGTCGCAGGACCCGCAGGAGGCCCCCCTTTTCCGGATGGACCGGAGGGCCAGGGCCACAGCGGCCAGGAGGAGCAGAAGGAGGACAAGGGAGGGGAGATTCACAGTCCCACCCCCAGCAGCAGACCGACGAGCCGGACAGCAAAGGCGCAGACCCAGGCGATGAGACACTGCCCGATGACCATGGCCAGGGCCCACTTGCCCCCCAGCTCCCGTTTCACCGAGGCTATGGCCGCCACGCAGGGGGTGTAGAGCAGGCAGAAGACCAGCAGGGAGGCCGCTGCCAGGGGGGAGAGGACAGTCAGCATGGTCCCGGTGTCGCCGAAGAGGACGGAGAGGGTGGAGACCACGCTCTCCTTGGCCATGAACCCGGCGATCAGGGCGGTGGAGACCCGCCAATCGCCGAAGCCCAGGGGGGCCAGCAGGGGAGAGAGCATGCCAGCCACCACAGCCAGCATACTGAACTGGGAGTCGCTGACCAGGTTCAGGTGGAAGTCAAAGGTCTGGAGGAACCAGACCACGATGGTGGCCAGGAAGATAACAGTAAAGGCCCGCTGGAGAAAGTCTTTGGCCTTGTCCCACAGGAGGTGGGAGACATTTTTCAGGCCGGGCAGCCGATAGTTGGGCAGCTCCATGACAAAGGGGACGGCCTCCCCCCGGAACATGATGTTCTTGGACACCAGGGCCGCCAGGATGCCCACCAGGATCCCCAGGAAGTACAGCCCCACCATGATGAGGCCGCCCCGCCCCGGGAAAAAGATGGCGGTGAAGAACCCGTAGATGGGCAGCTTGGCCGAGCAGCTCATGAAGGGGGTGAGCATGATGGTCATCTTCCGGTCCCGGGCTGAGGGCAGGGTCCGGCTGGCCATGACTCCGGGCACTGTGCAGCCGAAGCCCACCAGCATGGGGACGATGCTCCGGCCGGAGAGACCGATTTTTCGCAGAAGCTTGTCCATCACGAAGGCCACCCGGGCCATGTAGCCGCTGTCCTCCAGCAGGGACAGGAAGAAGAAGAGAACCACGATGATGGGGACAAAGCTCAGCACGCTGCCCACGCCGCTGAAGATGCCGTCGATAATCAGACTGTGGAGGGTCCCGTTGACCTTCCAGGCGGTGAGGGCGCTGTCGGTGACTGCTGTGAACCACCCGATCCCCTCCTCCAGCAGGCCCTGGAGCCAGGCACCGACCACGTTGAAGGTCAGGAAGAAGACCAGGGCCATGATGCCAACGAAGGCGGGGAGGGCGGTGTACTTGCCGGTGAGGAACCTGTCGATCTTCCGGCTGCGCTCGTGCTCCTTGCTCTCCCTGGGCTTTACCACCGTCTGGCCGCAGAGCTTTTGGATGAAGGAGAACCGCATGTCGGCGATGGCGGCGGCCCGGTCCAGGCCCCGCTCCTCCTCCATCTGGCAGATGATGTGCTCCAGCATCTCCTTTTCGTTCTGGGTCAGATTCAGGGCCTCCAGCACCAGGGCATCCCCCTCCACCAGCTTGCTGGCGGCGAAGCGGACCGGGATCCCGGCGATTTTGGCGTGGTCCTCGATCAGGTGCATAATGCCGTGGAGACAGCGGTGGACCGCCCCGCCGTGGTCGTCCTTGTCACAGAAATCCGTGCGGCCGGGTCGCTCCTGGTACTGGGCGATGTGGAGAGCGTGGCGCACCAGCTCCTCCACGCCCTCGTTTCTGGCGGCCACGATGGGGACCACCGGGATGCCCAGAAACTCCTCCATCTCGTTGATGTGGATGGAGCCGCCGTTGCCCCGGACCTCGTCCATCATGTTCAGGGCCAGGACCATGGGGACGTCCAGTTCCATGAGCTGCATGGTGAGGTAGAGGTTCCGCTCGATATTGGTGGCGTCCACGATGTTGATGATGCCCGTGGGCTTCTCCTCTAAAATGAACTGGCGGGAGACGATCTCCTCGCTGGTATAGGGGGAGAGGGAGTAGATGCCGGGCAGGTCGGTGACCAGGGTGTTGCCGTGGCCCCGGATCTCGCCGTTTTTCCGGTCCACAGTGACGCCGGGGAAGTTGCCCACGTGCTGGTTGGAGCCGGTGAGCTGGTTGAAGAGGGTGGTCTTCCCGCAGTTCTGGTTGCCGGCCAGGGCGAAGGTCAGCTGGGTCCCCTCAGGCAGGGGATTTTCATCGGCCTTCACATGGTACTTGCCCCCCTCGCCCAGACCGGGGTGGGCCAGGGATTCACCCTGGGAGGGGGTGGTCTCCTGGGGTCTGGCTTCCCGCCGGGGGGCGGGCTGAATGTTGATCTTTTCCGCATCCGCCAGCCGAAGGGTCAGCTCATAGCCGTGGATGCGCAGCTCCATGGGGTCCCCCATGGGGGCGTATTTCATCAGTGTGACCTCCGCGCCGGGGATCACACCCATATCTAAAAAATGCTGCCGGAGGGAGCCCTCGCCGCCCACTGCCGTAATGACGGCGGAGGCGCCCAGCTCCAAATCTTTCAGGGTCATAGCAGGTGTCCTCTCTGTGAAATAAAGTCGAAGGATGGACGAATTTGCCTGTAAGTTATCATAGGGTAACTGAAAGGTTTTGTCAAGAGGACACCGGCTACTTCCCATAAGAAAACCCCTTCCGGGGTTCACCAGAGAGGTGGCCCGGAAGGGGATCTGTCAGGCTTTGATGGCCCAGCGCAGCTTGGTGGAGCGGGCCCGGGGGTTCTGAAAACACTCCTCGGCGGAGGGACGAATCACCTCTTTGGCCGCATCACGGTAAATTCCCTCCCGCTGGAGCTGACGGAAGGATTGCTTCACCAACCGGTCCTCGCCGGAGTGGAAGGTGAGGATTGCCGCCTTGCCGCCGGGCTTCAGGACGGTGGGCAGCTTTTCCAGAAAGGCGTAGAGGACTTCAAACTCGCTGTTCACATCGATCCGCAGGGCCTGGAAGGTCCGCTGACAGGCTTTTTTGACCCCTTCCTTCCGCTCCTTGGGGGGCAGGAAGGACAGAGCCTGCTCCACGGCATCGGCCAACTGCCGGGTGGTCTCGATGGCGCCGCCCTTCTTGAAAATCGCCGTGATGGTTTTGGCGATTTGGTCGGCGTAGGGCTCGTCAGAATTCTCCACCAGCATGGCGGCCATCTCCTCCCGGTCCAGCTCCCGCAGGCGCTGGGCAGCAGGGACCCCGGCGGTGGGGTCCAGCCGCAGGTCCAGGGGGCCGTCGTGCTTGAAGGTAAATCCCCGCTCCGGGTTGTCAATCTGCATGGAGGACACCCCCAGGTCAGCCAGGACGAAGTCGAACGGTACCCCGGGGGCCACCTGGTCCAGGTCGGCGAAGTTCATCCGCCGGATGGTGAGAATTTCGGGGCCGTAGCCCAGGGCCGCCAGACGGGCCTGGGTCTTTTCCGATTCGATGGGGTCCACGTCGGTGGCGTACAGGTGGCCCCGGCCCTGGAGCTGTTCCAGCATTTTTCGGGTGTGGCCGCCGTAGCCCAGGGTGGCGTCCAGGCCGGTCTGCCCGGGCTGGATATCCAAAAAGTCCAGGATCTCCTGTACCATGATGGAGCGGTGCATCCCGGCGGGGGTCTTGCCGCTGCGGAGGATCTTCTCCACGTCCTCCTGGTACTTTTCGGGGTTCAGCTCCTTGTATTTCTCCTGATAGTTCCGGGGGTGGGTGCCTTTGTAACGGACCCGGCGCTTGTGCTCCTGTTCCATGGAGATCAGCTCCTTTATTTTATATCTTGGCTATTGTACCGTGAATCGGCCTGGGATGCAAGAGCGAAAAGAGTTGACAAACCCATAGGATGGTGCTACAGTGACCTAAAATTTTCTGTTGCTGCCCGGACAATGGAAGCACGGTGAGAGAGGGGAAGAAAACGATGCGGTACGTCTGGCCGGACTACTACCCGGCATTTTCCTGCATTGCCTCCCGCTGTCAGCATAGCTGCTGCATCGGCTGGGAGATCGACATCGACCCGGAGACCCTGGCCCGGTACCGGTCTATGGAGGGTCCCATGGGGGATCGGCTGAAAACCTGTATTTCGGAGGAAGAGGACCCCCATTTCATTCTGGGCAAGGAGGAGCGCTGTCCTTTTTTGAATCAGGAGAACCTCTGTGATCTGATTCTGTACGGCGGCGAGGCGCTTCTCTGCCAGATCTGCACCGACCACCCCCGGTTTCGGAACTTCCTGCCGGGGCGGACAGAGCTGGGAGTAGGGCTTTGCTGTGAGGCTGCCGCTCACTTGATTCTGACCCGGAAGGACCCCGTCCGACTCCTGGTTTCCGGAGAAGAGGATGAGGGGGAAGGGGAGGAACTTCTTGCATTGCGACAGCAGGCCCTGTCCATCGCCCAGGACAGAACGAAATCCATCGCCCAGCGAGAGGAGGAACTGCTGGCACAGTTTCAGGGCTGGGTTCCGGCGCTGTCCCCTGGCCAGTGGGCGGAAGTTTACCTGGGGCTGGAGCGGCTGGACGAGTCCTGGACGGGGCATCTGGAGGCCCTTCGAGAGGAGGGCGATACCCTGGACCTGGCCGCTTTTGCGGCGTATATGGCGGACCGGCAGACCGAGTACGAGCAACTGCTGGTCTACTTCCTCTACCGCCATCTCCTGACGGCCTGGGAGGACGGCGACCCGGGCAGCAAGGTGTCTTTTGCAGTGTGCAGCCTTCGTTTTCTCCGCCTGCTGGGGGCCCTCCACTGGCAGCGCCACGGGGAGTTTACCCTGAAAGACCAGGAGGAGTACGCCCGCCTGTACTCAGCGGAGGTGGAGTATTCCCAGGAAAACCTGGATTTCCTCTTCGACAGTTTGATGTAAGGTTTGACATCTCCTCTGCCATTGGAATATAATGGTGTCAAATTTACCCGAAAAGGGGAGAGGACTATGGCAGACCGTTTTATTGCCTTTGACGTGGAGACCCCCAACTCCGCCAACGACCGCATGAGTGCCATCGGGATCACCGTGGTGGAGGACGGAACCATAGTGGAGAAATTTTCCACCCTGGTCAATCCGGAGACATATTTTCATCCCTTCAACGTTCAGCTTACCGGTATCACCCCGGAGATGGCGGCGGCCGCCCCTACCTTTCCGGAACTCTGGGAGACCATCGGTCCTGTGCTGGGCAGCGGCATTCTGATCGCCCACAATGCTCCCTTCGACATGGGGGTCCTGTCCAAGTGCCTGCGGGCCTATGGCATTCCGTGGCCGGATCAGGCAATCTACGCCTGCACCTGTCGGATGGGGAAGGCCTGCTATCCGGCCCTGGAAAACCACCGGCTGAACACCCTCTGCCATTCCCTGAAAATCCCCCTGAACCACCACGACGCCGGCAGCGACAGTGAGGGCTGCGCCCGGCTCCTGCTGAACTATCTGGGGAAGGGGCTGGATGTGAGCAGATTCCTCCGCCGTTATGACATGACGCGGAGCCGCACCATCGGAGGAATTTGATTGACACGCTTCTTTACACCTGAATATTCCAGTGTTATAATGGGTTGAATCCTGCGAAAAAGAAGGGAGAGAAGCATGTGAAGAAGCTGTTGGTTGTCATTGACATGCAGGTGGACTTCATCCATGGCGCCTTGGGCACCAGGGAGGCGGAGGCCATTGTCCCGGCTGTGATTGAGAAAATCACGGAATTTAACGGCGATGTGGTCTACACCCGGGATACCCACCAGGAGAACTACCTGGACACCGCAGAGGGGAGGAAGCTGCCGGTCCCCCACTGCATCCGGGGAAGCGAGGGCTGGCAGATCCATCCCGAGGTGTATGCCGCCGGGGAGGGAAAGACCGCCGCCGTCATTAACAAGCCCACCTTTGGCTCCGGGGCGCTCTGCGACTTCGCGGCCGCCGGCGGGTATGACTCCATTGAACTGGTGGGTCTCTGCACGGATATCTGCGTCATTTCCAACGCGCTGTGTCTGAAGTCCCGGCTGTGGGAGACTCCCATCGGGGTCTGGAAGTCCTGCTGCGCCGGGGTCACGCCGGAGAGCCACGACAACGCCCTGTCAGCCATGACCATGTGTCAGATCGACATTCTCTGATCCGTTCCCGAACTGTATATATAAAACGGAACCATCCCCTTCGGTTTTTCCGGAGGGGATGGTTTTACATCAGGGGGGCTACGGTTTTGCAGAGGAAGCCGGTGAGTTTTCTTTTGGCGCTCTCGTTTTTCAGGGTTTCCCTGGTGACAGGCCGGCATTTTTGCAGGGTGTCCTGGAAATCCCGCTCAATGGCGAGGATGCACGGGGTCCCATACAGATAGGCGGCACACTCGAAGTGGTGATAGAAGCTACGGTAGTCCATGTTGATGGTGCCCACCACTGCCTTGCTGTCGTCGCTGACAAAGACCTTGGCGTGGACAAAGCCGGGGGTGTATTCGTAGAGCCGGACCCCGGACTCCAGCAGGGAGGCATAGTGGGTCAGGGCCAGGGCAAAGGGGATCTTCTTGTCCGGGATACCGGGGAGGATCAGGGCTACGTCCACCCCCCGTTCGGCGGCAAATTTCAGTGCAGTTTCCATCTCTCCGTCCAGG
The DNA here is from genome assembly GCA_030535235.1 of Bacillota bacterium. Taxonomy (GTDB): domain Bacteria; phylum Bacillota; class Clostridia; order Oscillospirales; family Oscillospiraceae; genus Evtepia. The sequence continues at coordinate 55,264 of JAUNCL010000008.1, read as the reverse complement.
ATCAGATAGGGGGACATGATGTGGACGTAATGTCGGGCCCGGTTCAGGATATCCATGTAGACCCGTTCCCCCACCTTGTCCCGGTCCAGAGGACAGTCGGCATAGGGGATCACAAAGCCCTTGGCCTGTCTGGGGGGATAGGTGGGGCAGGACAGGAAGGGCTCGTAGACCGGCTCCTTCTCAAAGAGATTCCAGAGCTGGAGGAACATCAGGGTAAAGCTCCTGACGGCTTCGCCCTGGAGCAGGATGGCGGTGTCCTTCCAGTGGCCGTGCTTCTCAATGCGGTTGATGTACTCATCGGCCATGTTGATGCCGCCGGTAAAGGCGGTGTGGCCGTCGATCACCAGGATCTTTCGGTGGTCCCGGTAGTTGTAGTGGGTGGACAGGAAGGGGGTGGCAGGGGAGAAGACCTTGCATTGGATTCCTAACCCTCTCAGCAGCTTGGGGTAGTCCCGGGACAGGGTGGAAAACTCGCAGGTCCCATCGTACATCACCCGGACGTCCACCCCGGCCCGGGCCTTTTTGGCCAGGATATCCAGCACCCGGCCCCACATAAGGCCCTCATCAATGATGAAATACTCCAGAAAAATGAACCGCTCCGCCCGCTCCAGCTGGGGCAAAAGGGCCTCAAACATATCCTCCCCCAGGGGGAAGTAGGTCACATCGGTGCTGTCATAGACGGGATAGCATCCGCTTCGGCTGATATAGTGGGCCAGGGCCGCGGCGTCGGGGTTTTCCGCTGCCAGGTTTTCCAGGACCTTGGGGTCCTGGGGGATAGCATCCCGGGTGCTGTCGATGGCGTGGCTCACCATGCTTTTCACGGTGCGGTGCCCCACATCCAGCTGGGTGTACAGCAGGAGCAGACCGCCGAAAACCGGAATCAGAGTAATCACAATAAGCCAAGTGACCTTTCCTGTGGGATCGACGCCGCTGTTGATCAGATACAGGACCACAGCGGCGGCCAGGATCGTGGTAGCGGTGTAGATATGGGGGGCGTATTCCGCGAAGGAGTAGAACAGCAGCAGAATTACCGCAATTTGCAGCAGCAGAAGGAGGACGATGATCCCCAACCGGCTGAACAACGCACGCAATAACCCTTTCCGTCCCCGCTGCAGCAGGGTGATTCCCGTGCTCTCATTCTCGTGTGTTTCCATGTAGAACCTCCCTTCCGGGACGCTTGTACCAATCATTTCCATCGTATCATTTAGGGTACACGAATCATTTTTTCCTGTCAAGTCCCATCCCTTCGACAGTGCCGCTGGATTGTCTGAACTTTTGCGGCCAGAGGAAACGGGCAGGTCCACGGTTGGTTCCGTGGGCCTGCCCGTTTGTTCATTTTTGCAAAATCAAATCTTGGTCTGTCCCAAAGCGGCTTCGATAAAGCCCAGGAAGAGGGGATGGGGCCGGTTTGGGCGGCTTTTGAATTCCGGGTGGAACTGGACCCCGATGTGGAAGGGGCGATCGGTGAGCTCCACGGCCTCCACCAGGGAGCCGTCCGGGGAGAGACCGCTGAGGGTAAGCCCCGCCTGTTGCATCTGTGTGCGGTAGTCGTTGTTGAACTCATAGCGGTGGCGGTGACGCTCCCGGATGAGGTCGGCGCCGTAGCACCGGTCCAGGGCGGAGCCGGCGGCCACTTGGCAGGGATAGCTGCCCAGCCGCAGGGTGCCCCCCTTGTCGATCTCGTCGCTCTGGCCCGGCATGAAGTCGATGACCTTGCAGGGGCAGTCCGGGGCAAACTCGCCGGAATGGGCTTCCGGCAGGCCCAGGATATTCCGGGCGTATTCGATGACGGCGATCTGCATTCCCAGGCAGATGCCGAAGTAGGGGACGGCCTGCTCCCGGGCGTATTGGGCGGCCAGGATCATGCCCTCCACCCCGCGGTCTCCGAAGCCGCCGGGGACCAGGATGCCATGGACTTCTCCCAAAATGGAGGCAAAGGTTTCCGGGGTCAGGGTCTCGGCGTCGATCCAGCGGATCTCCACTGCGGTGTGGAGGGCAAAGCCGGCGTGCCGCAGGGCCTCGGCTACGGACAGATAGGCGTCGTGGAGCTGAACATACTTTCCCACCAGACCGATGACCACGTTGTGTTCCGGCTGCTTGATGCGCTCCACCATGCGGATCCACTCTCCCAGATCAGGGGCGGTGGCCTGGATGCCCAGCTCCCGGCAGACGATGGAGGAGAAGTTGGACTGCTCCAGATAGAGGGGGGCTTCATAGAGGATGGGGAGGGTCAGGTTCTCAATGACGCAATCCGGCTTTACGTTGCAGAAGTTGGCGATTTTTTGGAAGATGGAGGGATCGGTGATGGGCTCATCACAGCGGAGGACGATGATGTCCGGGGAGATCCCCACCCCCTGCAGCTCCTTCACCGAGTGCTGGGTGGGCTTGGACTTGTGCTCGCCGGAGGCCTTAAGGTAGGGGACCAGGGTCACATGGAGATAGAGGGTGTTTTCCGCCCCCTGCTCCCGGCCCACCTGGCGGATGGCCTCTAAAAAGGGCTGGCTCTCGATGTCGCCGATGGTGCCGCCGATCTCGGTGATGACCACGTCGGCGTTGGTCTTGCTGCCCACGCTGTAGATAAAGCGCTTGATCTCATCGGTGATATGGGGGATGGTCTGGACGGTGGCCCCCAGATACTCTCCCCGGCGCTCCTTGGCGATGACGTTGGAGTAGACCTTGCCGGTGGTCAGGTTGGAGTACTGATTCAGGTCCTCGTCGATGAACCGCTCATAGTGGCCCAGGTCCAGGTCGGTCTCCGCCCCGTCCTCGGTGACATAGACCTCCCCGTGCTGGTAGGGACTCATGGTGCCGGGGTCCACGTTGATGTAGGGGTCCAGCTTCTGGGCGGCGACCTTCAGCCCCCGGGCTTTTAACAGTCGGCCCAAGGAGGCAGCGGTGATGCCTTTGCCCAGGCCGGACACCACACCCCCTGTGACGAAAATGTACTTTGTCATGACGATCCTCCTGTCAATGGTCACGGGGTCTGGGACTGGTAGGTTTCCAGCACGCTTTCCGCGACCTTTCGTTTGGAAATACGACGGTCCATGGCCTGTTTTTCGATGTATCGGTGGGCCTCGGCCTCGGTCATGCCCAGGCACTGGATGAGCATCCACTTTGCCCGGTTCACCAGGCGGATCTCTTCCATGCGCTCCTCCAGAGAGGCCTGCCGCTCCTCCACCTTCCGCAGCCGTTCCCGGGTGGCGCAGAGGACCCGCAGGGACTGGGCGATCATCTGCACCGAGGTGGGCTTGGAGAGGGTCATGACGCCGTAGCCCACGACCTTGGCATAGATCCCGCTGTACACCTCGCTTTTGACCAGCAGAAGCACGCCGGCGTTGCTGCTGTTGCAGATGTCGATGGCCAGACGCATGCCGAAGTCATCGGGCAGGGGGGCGTTGATGAGGATGATGTCGCAGGGCTGTTCCAGCAGGCAGCGCTTGGCCTCAGCGACGCTTCGTGCGGTGGTGATGGGCCAGTATTCCGCCGTGGGGAGGAGCTGACGGACGGAGGTATTGAATTTTTCTGAGGAAGAGACGATGAGGACACGATAGGTTCGCTCCTGAAAAACCATGGGGATCCCTCCTTGGGTCAGGGCTGGTCACAATAGGCAGAGATCACAGGGTTCGGCAGATGGGCGCGAAGGAAGGAACTCTCTTTGGCGAGGAATCTGGCCTCCTGCAGGGAGGAGGGAAGCTTCTGGTAGGTGGCCAGCTTGTGGGCAGGGGTTGCGTAGAGGTTGACGTCGGTGCTGGGGGGCGGCGTCAGCTCTTGCTTGATGCCGTCCAGAGCGGCGTGGATGAGCAGGGCGAAGGCCAGATAGGGGTTGGCGGAGGGGTCGGCCGAGCGCAGCTCCGCCCGGGGATGGTCCTTGTCCGCCGCCGGGATGCGGATGAGCTGAGAGCGGTTCTCTCTGGACCAGGTGATGTAGCCGGGGGCTTTGTTCCGGCCCAGACGCTCGTAGGAGTTCTCACAGGGGTTCAGAAAGAGCGTCATGTCGTGGATATGGGCCATCATGCCGGCGATAACGTGGGGCAGGAGATCCCGCCCGTCGGCGTCGTTCACCGAGATGTTGATGTGCAGTCCGCTGCCAGCCTGGTCCCGGAGGGGTTTGGGGGAGAAGTCCGCTGCCAGGCCGTTCCGAAGGGCCACGGTCTTGACCACCGAGCGGAAGGTGATGGCGTTGTCGGCGGAGGAGAGGGCGTCGGAATAGCGAAAGTCGATCTCATTCTGGCCGGGGCCCTCCTCGTGGTGGGAGCTCTCCGGCTGGATGCCCAGGGCCTCCAGGGTCAGGCAGATCTCCCGGCGCACATTTTCCCCCTTGTCGTCGGGGGCGATGTCCATGTAGCCGGCCTTGTCGTAGGGCTGCTGGGTGGGTTCGCCGTTTTCATCGGTCTTGAACAGATAGAACTCCATCTCCGCGCCGAAGTCAAAGGTGATCCCCTCCGCAGCGGCGGCGTGGATGGCGTTCTTCAGAATCCCCCGGGGATCGGACGCCAGTGGGGTCCCATCGGGATGGGTGATGTCGCAGAACATGCGGACCACCTTCCCGCTCTCCGGCCGCCAGGGGAGTTGGACCAGGGTGGAGGGGTCCGGGCGCAGGAACAGGTCGGACCGGACCTCGCCGCCAAACCCGGCAATGGCCGAGGCGTCGATGGCAATGCCGCTCCGGAAGGCCCGCCTGAGCTCGGTGGGCATAATGGCGACGTTCTTTTGCTGGCCGTAAATATCGCAGAAGGCCAGGCGGATGAACTTGATGTCGTCCTCCTCCACATACTGTATGACTTCCTCTGGGGTGAACTTCATGGTCAAACCCACCGTCCTTTCCCTTGTTTCAAAAAGAATAACGAGGATGGTTCCGTAAAAAAGCGCACAGCTTCCCTCTCCGAACATCCTCGTTCACAGGCAGATTTTACTCCCGGTGGGGGATTTTGTCAATGGACAGGTTGGCAAAAGCACCGGCCGGCTCTGCCGATTTTTTGTCAGCAGAGCCGGTAGTTCTCCGAAGTCACGCGGAGGTCCGCCGAAGAACGGCGGACTCGATGTGGGAGGCGAACCGGAGGATATCCTCCTGGATGCCTGCCTTTTTCTGGGCGGAGCCGGACTCGTGGGCAGTCTCCATCAGGCAGAACTGCGGGGGAAGCTGGGCGGTTTTGTTAAAGCACATGGCTCCCAGAAGCTGCTGGGCCACCAGGTCGCTGCCGGAGTAGCCCGAGACCACGATGCCGAAGAGGTATTTCTCATACAGCTCGTGCTGGTGGAGCAGGTTGGTCAGTCGGTTGAACAGAGCCATGATGTTGGCGCTGACGGCGTCGTTGTAGTTGGGGCAGAGGAAGAGCATGACGTCGCAGGCGTTGATGGCGGGGATGATCTCCTGGGACAGGGGTCCGCTGTAGAAGCAGGTGTTCTGCCGGGCCATGTGGCGGCAGGCCCTGTAGGAGCAGCCCCGGCAGTCCTGGATGGTCCCGTTCTGGAGGGAGACCTCCTGGAAGGAGAACCGCTTTGGCAGATGCTGCAGAACCTGCCGTCCCAGCCAGACCGTGTTGGACCGGGCGTTGTCCGAGGCGTGGATCATCAGGAGCCTGGGGTGGTCGAAGCGGGGCGGGGTGAAGGCAGCCACCCGCTGGGCCAGCTCCCGGACCCGGAGGAAATAGGTCTCCTCCCAGGTGATCCCCAGCTGATTGGCCAGGATGTGCTGGTTGTACAGGGAGCCGGTCCCCTCCACCAGGGGCTTACCGGGGAAGGCGCAGCCGGCCAGATTGGCGGCCATGACCAGGGTCTGGGCGGCCTGCTTGGTGTAGAGCTCTCCGCAGCCGTCCACCACCAGCCCGGCGGCGCAGCCGGCCAGACAGTTGGGGTGCTGGCGCAGGCGGCGGACCAGCAGATAGAAGGAGGGGTCCGGCCCGAAGGCGTCCATGCCCACGGCAAAGAGGAGCCGACGGTTTCGCAGGTCCTCCACGCCGATGAGCTGAGGAGGGATCCACTGGACGGAGACCCCCTTTAAGGCTTTGGGCAAAATCTGTTCCAGCCGGTGGGTGTTGCCCACCTGCACCAGGGTAATAGTCGGTTGTTTCATGGTGTATCAAACTCCCACAATGCGCGGTGGGTCTGGGCCAAACGGGCCATGAGACCCTGGTTGATGGGTTCCCGTTGGATGGCGAGGCCCTGGGGGGTATACCGGCTGCGGCAGCCGAAGTAGACGCCCCCCAGGGGGACGGCGCCGTAGTGTTCCTCTCCCCGGAGGAGCTGGAGGAGGGAGACGGCCGCGGAGGAGAGCCCCGGGGCGATATAGGGCTTGAAGCCCAGGTCCCTGACCCGGAGGTTGGCCTCCCGGGTCAGGCGGGTGAGCCGCTGGGAGAGGGCCTCGTCGTACCCGTTCCCCTTGTGGTTGGCGATGACCAGTCCCTGGCCGTGGGGGCCGTAGGCTCCGCCCTGGGAAAAGTCCACCCCTTCCTTTTCCGCATAATAGGCCGCCCGGGCTGCCATGACCCCCAGGCCGAAGCCCTGGACCTGCTCGGGGAGCAGGCCAGCGAAGTCATAGTCGCCGGTTTGTGTCTGGTTGCTCTGGAGAAAGACCTCCCGGGCCAGGTTGTCCACCGGGTCGGAGATCTGACAAAAGACGCCCAGGAACCCCTCCTCCCTGGCCCGACGGGCGTAGGGGGCGATCATGGCTCGGTTGGCCTCAAATTGGGCCATGCGGACATCCTGCACGCCGCTGTCCAGACCGGGCACGCCCCGGGAGGCGGTGAAGGCCAGCAGGTCGCAGTGAAAGAGGTCGGCTTCCGGACAGATGGTGACCCGGGGCGTTGTGCCGCCGGCGGTCTCCGGGAGGATCTGGTTCAGCTCCATCTCATACCGGGCACACAGGGCGGCGTTGGGATCGAAGATGGCGATCTCCCTCAACTCCCGGCCCAGAAGCTTTAATCCGGTGAGGACGGTGCCGCCCACATCCCCCAGGCCCACCAGGGTGATCTTGAAGCCCTCCCGGCGGACTGTTTTCTGGTGGAGGAGCCAGGGGAAGGCCCGGGCGAAGGCGGTGTTCAGCACGCATGCGCCGTGGGCCTCCACCAGACCCACCAGCTCCCGGGGGAAGTCCCGGGGGATTTCACCATCGCAGGGGGTCAGAGCGGCCAGCCCTTCGGGCTCGTAGAGTTCCGCCGGGTGGGAGATGGTGAACCAGCCCCGGGCGGTTCTGGGGTCCCGGGTGACCAGAAAGACCAGAGGGGAGAAGGGGACATCCACCGGCCGGGCCTCCGGGGGGAATTGCCTCTCCTGTCCGCAGAGGCAGAAGCCGTGCCAGGCGCTATACTTCATAATAGTGACCCTCCTTTCGATGGAGCCGCCGGAGCTGGATGAGATCATCCTCCAGGCAGGCCGACGGGGGCAGGGAAACGTCATAGCCCAGGCAGCCTCCACGGTCAGGGAGACGGGGCCGCTGGAGGACCTCCCCCAGCCGCCGCAGGGATAAGGCGGTGCTGCAGATCTGCTGGTGCTCCTGCTCCAGGGCCTTCATCAGGGCGCAGGCGTTTTCCAGGGCCACCTGGGAGAGCTGGCGGATGGCGCCGTCGGAGGCGTCCGCCAGGAAGTTGGGATAGATGTAGGGAAGAATGAGGTTGATGGAGGGGAGCATTCCCTCGGTGACCCGCCGTCCGGCCACGCTGTCGCCCCCTAAAAAGGGGTAGAGCAGGCTCTCGGTCATCCAGTAGTGGAGGTTGGGAATGAAATACTCGCAGTCCACCTGCCGCCCCTGAAGGCGCATCAGATCCCGTCCGTAGCCGGACATGACCGCCACGATGATTTTTTGGATGTCCAGTCCCTCCTCCTTCAGGATGCGGTCCAGCTTCTCCATGCGGTGGCCCTTGTGGAGCAGGTCATCTACCAGGATCACCGGCCGCTGGAAGGAGAGGAGTGTGCGGACCTGGTTCTTCAGGGGGGAGTAGCCGGGGTACTCAGTGACCTGGAAGCTGTGGATGTCCGGGTCAAAGCTCTTCTCTACATGGAGGGTCTTGGTGACAGTGTTGGGAACGATCTCGTCGGCCAGAATCTTGCCGTAGGGGACGCACATGCAGGGCCCCAGCCGGCGCTGGCCGGGGGGAACGTCCTTGACGCCGTTGAGGGTTTCTACCCGCTCCATCAGGGCCTGGTTGAGCATCTCGGAGTCGAAGCACAGCACCAGCTTGCCGGGGAACATGCCCGCCAGGGTGGAGCGGAGGCGGGGGCGGATCCGGGCCACGACGGCCTTCACCCGGTCGCTGTCCCGGTAGGGCTTTTTGATGTGGAGAAAGCCGTCCTGGAGGAGCATCATGGGGGAGCGCATATCCACGCAGAAGATATCCTCCTGCCCCGGAATGGGAAGAAAGCCCAGCTGCTCCAAGGCGTAGGCCAGAGGGCCTTCGGTCTCCTGGCACCGGCAGAGGGCGTAGGTGTGGTCCCGCTCCAGACTGCGGGCCAGCAGCTCGTTCAGGAGCATCCGGCAGGCGGCTGGCTCCTGGTCCTTGGGGCACTCCAGGCAGACCTGGTCCACAAAGAGGATGCGGCCGGAGGTGTTCTGCCGGACGAAGCTGGCCCCCTCCAGGGTGCCGATGACCTCGTAGAGGTCGGCGGAGTGGAGGGTGTGCCCCACGGTCCATCCCCACAGGGTGGAGGGCCGCAGGAAGAGGGCGGACCCCAGAGCATCCCGTCCCCGGGTCAGCAGACGGTTCATGGTTTCCGGGAGTTCTCCCGTCCGGCTTCGGTACGTGCGGAAGAAGAGGTCCTGCCGCCGGAGGATGTCCTTTCGCTCCGGGGAGCGGAGGTACAGGCTGTACTGGTAGATCAGTGACTGGACGGCAGGGTCTACCAGCATGGAGATGTCCAGGTTCTGGTCCACATACTCCCGGATCCGGGTGGAGCTCACCGTGTCAAAGAAGGCGGGCAGGGAGATCAGCCGGACCTTGCCCCGGATGATCTCCTCCATGGGGGGACCCTCCTCCCGGTCCCGGCAGAAGATGATGTGGTCGAAGTCGGGAGCGGAGCAGGGAAGGGTGCTGCGGTAGGCCGAGGCGTGGCGGATCACATCGCTGCCCGCCACCAGACAGAGGTCCTGGTCCGGAAAGAAGGACCGCAGGCGGGCCAGATCCCGGGGCATGGCGATATTGATGGGGATATCGTCGGGGAAGAGATAGGTGTCCCATTGGTCGGCCACGGACATGCTGACGATCTGCCGCCGCAGGAGCTTGGCCAGGGTCTGCTTGCTCCAGGAGAACTCGTCCACCGCCAAGTAGACCTCGTATCCCAGGGACCGAATCTCCTCCACGATGCGCTTGTGGCCCACGGAGAAGGGGTCGAAGGTGCCGGGGAAAAAGGCGGCGGGCTTTCTGGCTGGGAAGACGAAGGGCCCCCGGGTGACCTCATACTGGACCAGGAACCGGTAGAGGTGGTTGAGCATGGCGGCCCGGTTGAAGAAGGTCAGCCGGCCCTCCCGGGGCTCCGACAGGATGGTCAGCAGCTTTTTATGCAGGAAGGTGAAGCAGCGATTCTTCCGTTCCGGGGAGAGGCGGCGGCTGCCGAAGACCTCCCGGCAGAGGACGGCCAGAGCGGTCTGGTGAATGTCCTCCTCATAGTGGCTGACCCCCGACATGAGGATCCCCAGGACCCGGTGGACCATATCTTCGTCTCCGGTCCATACATTTAGTATCTCTCCCAGGGTATACAGGGCTGCCCGGGCCGCCCGGCCGGAAGCGCGCCGCACGAGATTTTCCAGGATCACGATGGCCTCCCGCAGCTCCTTTTCCGGCAGCAGGCAGAGAATGGGGCCGGCGTAGGGGGGGATGAACTGGGAGATCTGCTCCTGCCCGCTCTCCAGTTCCCGAAGCAGGTCGATGGCGATCTCGTTGATCTGCTCCGCCGCCAGCCGGGGAGCCAGACGGATCAGGCACTGACCGGCGTACTCCCGGACGGGCAGGTGTTCGCTGACCGAGAGAAGGTTGGACAGGTGCATGGCGGTGTGAAAGATGCTGTCGGGACAGGTATCCACCCGGGCGCAGAGCAGGTCGATCTGGACCAGCTTCACCATCCAGTGGACGGCAGCCTTCAGGTTGCTCAGGTAGATCTCAGAGGCCTCCTCTGAGCTGAGGGAGGGTGCGGGCAGCCCCAGAACCCGGCAGCGCAGGGTGGTCAGCACCAACCGGTGCTCTCCATCCCAGGGTACAAAACTCTCTGCCTGGGGGCGGATCTGGGGGATCAGCCCAGGCCGCTGACGGCAGAGCTCCTCCAGGCGGAGCAGCGCGGCGATCTGGAGCCTCACCTCCTGGCTGTGGAGCATCCGTCCCAGGGCCTGGATGGTGGGGGCCTCGGCGTCTTTGGGGAGACAGGCCCAGGGGATCTTGCCCAGGGCGTCGATCAGGATGAACTGCTCCCGGGGGTCATCGGTCTCCCAGATCAGGTGGAGAAGGGGCTCCAGCAGGGGTTGGGCCTCCTTTCCGTCACAATGGGCGAAAAGACTGTGACAGATGGTTTTCAGGGAGTTTGAAATTCGAAGGGCATGGCTGGGGGAGACTCTCTGCTGGGGCCGGAGGCACAGGTGGATGTATTTTTCCCACAGGCTCACGGACTCGTCCAACAGGGCCATCATGGTGGGGGTGATGGCCTCCTTCCGGGCACCTCCTGGCCGCTCCTTCCGATACTTGGGGCCGCTGTTGGCCAGGATCTGCCCCATGAGGCTGCCTGCCTTCCGGCGGACGTCCCCGTCGGGGTGCATGAGCAGTTCGTAGAGGAGGGTCAGGGCCTTCTGCTTGTTGGCCTTGGTCATGTAGGTGCTGTACTCCTCCAGAAGGTGAAGGTAGGTGCGGATGCGCTGGAGGTTCTTTTCTCCCTTGGCCTGTTCCAGAAGCTGTTCAAAGGACTCATCGGTGCTGACCATGTTCATGAGCCGGATGGAGTTTTCCAGGGTCATGTTCCGCAGACCCTGGAGGGCCTGGTCGGGAGAGAGGAGGGCGGGGTCGGTGGACTGCACCTCCTCCAGTTGTTCCCGATCCAGGTCCACCGGGACCCCGTGGGAGGTCAGATAGGTCTCGAAATCCCGCAGCTTGGCGTAGACCGTCCGGTACCGGAGCTGCTTTTCTTCGGTCATGTTATAGAGCTTGGAGAAGATCATGTCATAGGCCTCGGCCAGGCTGTAGATGGCCATGGTCTCCTTTCCGTTCTCCCTGGATCCCCGAACCCGGAAGTCCGCATAGATGAGAAGGAGGGATTCCATGGGCAGGTTCTCAAATTCCAGGTCCCAGGTGGAGTGGTTGGCGGAGATGTAGCCGATGTCCTCCATGTCGTGCTCGCTGAACCACTGCCAGGTGTAGTAGTAGTGGAGGTAGGGGATCCGCTGGGCGTCCTCCCCCCGGCAGCCGAATTTTCCCACGTCATGGCCCAGGGCGGCGGCGCTCACCAGGGGCAGGTCCACGGGAATACCCGCCAGTTTGGCCATCTTGGCGGTGTGGAGGGCCACGTTGTGGACGCCGATGGTGTGGGAGGCCGGATCGAAGGGCATGATCTCCCGGCCCAGCCGCATGAGGGTCACCACATGGTTTTCTCCAAACAGTTTTCGGAAACGCCGGTACTGGAGCTCCACACGGCTGCCGGGAATGGAATCCTCGGGGAGGGGAAGCAGGTCCAGCAGAGAGTCAGAGACCGAAACGGGCTGGGAGAGGACCAGCTCCAGAACGGCCAGATACAGAGTCTCGGCGGGGTCCAGGGGGCGCCGCACATGGCCGGTGGTCTCATCGGGGAAGAGGTTGGCTGTGAGTTGGTCATACAGGGCCGCCAGCCACCGGTCGTCCACCTGGGCCCCCAGGGCCGCCATGGCTGGCTGGCAGAGGGCCAGGGTCTGTCGGCAAACCCGGCTGTCGTGGGCGGATAGGGCCATCAGGGCCTCTGCCTCCTGGATGAGCAGGCCGCCGACGGCCGGGGCAGCCTGGGAGAGCTGGAGCAGGGCCTGGTTGAATGCGTCCTTTGCTGCCATGGGATCTGTCATGGGTTGCCACCTCCGGAGAAATAAATTCTAATGAAAATAAAAACTGAGACAAGGACGCCGCAGAAACAGTTTCCGGGACATCTTTGTCTCAATACAATATTTACTATACGGCGGAATGGGAGAGATGTCAACTATAAAAAGGAAAAAACCGCCGTATCTCAATGGATACGGCGGTTTTGGGAGAGGAAGAAAAAGGTAAGGAGAAAAATGTCTTGAAAAAGACGGTTTTTCTCTGGGTAGCAAAGTTTAAAGGCCGCTCTGGCCGTAGTTGGAGAGAACGCGGGCGCTGGGGTCGTCTACATTGCAGCCTTCCCAGGCTTTGTTGGGCATCCAGAAATCCACGATCATCTCCCCCTGACCGGGATAATACTGCTCAAAGATCTCCCGGTAGAGAAGGGACTCCTTGGTGAAGGGCTGGGCGTGGGTGTAGGCCAGCCGGTTCTGCTGGAACTCCTCGTCGGTGTAGCGGCTCTCGGCGTACTCCTTCAGGTAGTCCACCATGGAGTGGCCCACCGCGTCAGAGAAGGCGGCCTTTTCCCGGTACAGGATGCGCTCCGGCAGGTAGTCCCCCTCGAAGGCGTGGCGGAGGAGGTACTTGCCCTTGTTGTATTTGTTCATTTTCAGCTCGGGGTCGATGGACATGACGTACTCCACGAAATCCAGGTCCCCAAAGGGCACTCTGGCCTCCAGGGAGTTGACGGAGATGCAGCGGTCTGCCCGGAGGACGTCGTATATGTGGAGCTCCCGCAAGCGCTTAACGGCCTCCTTTTGGAATTCCTCTGCCGAGGGGGCAAAGTCGGTATATTTGTAGCCGAAGAGCTCATCGGAAATCTCGCCGGTGAGCAGGACCCGGATGTCGGTGTTCTGATGGATAGCCTTGCAGACCAGATACATACCGATGCTGGCACGGATGGTGGTGATGTCGAAGGTCCCCAGCAGATGGACCACGGTGTCCAGGGCGTCCAGGACGTCCTCCTTGGAGATGATGACCTCGGTGTGGTCGCTGCCGATGTACTCGGCCACCTCCTTGGCGTACTTCAGGTCGATGGCATCCTCGCTCATGCCAATGGCAAAGGTACGGATAGGGGCGTCGGAGTACCGCTGGGCCACAGAGCAGACCAGGGAGGAGTCCAGACCGCCGCTGAGGAGGAAGCCCACCTTGGCGTCGGCCACCAGGCGCTTCCGGATGCCGGCGGTGAGCTTTTCCCGGATCTTGGTGCAGGCGGTCTCCAGGTCATCCCGGGACACCTGCTTCACGGCGGTGATGTCATGGTAACAGATGAACCGACCGTTTTTGTAGTAGTGCCCCGGGGGGAAGGGCATGATGTGCTCCACCAACCCCACCAGGTTTTTGGCCTCGCTGGCAAAGACGATGGAGCAGTTCTCGTCGTAGCCGTAGTACAGGGGGCGGATCCCGATGGGGTCCCGGGCGGCTACAAAGGTCTCCTGCTCCCCGTCATAGAGGATGCAGGCGAACTCCGCGTCCAGCATGGCGAACATGTCCACCCCGTATTCCCGATAGAGGGGGAGGAGGACCTCGCAGTCCGAGTCACTCTGGAAGACGTAGCCCTTTTCCTGAAGCTCCTGCTTGATGGGCTGAAATCCATAGATCTCCCCGTTGCAGACCAGATAACTGCCGTCCAGGGTGAAGGGCTGCATCCCCTCGGGGTGCAGGCCCATGATGGACAGGCGGTGGAAGCCCAGCAGTCCCTTTCCTGTAGAGAGGACCCGGCTGTCATCCGGCCCTCTGGATTTGGTGCGGGCAAAGCCCTCCTGGAACCGCTCCGGTTCCACGCTGTCAGAGCAATATCCCATAATAGAACACATAAAACCCCTCCGTCTTTTCTTTCGTTGTCATGGTTGCGATGTCTGTTATCTCACCCCAAAGAGCAGGTCGCCATAGGTGGGGAAGGGCCAGTATTTTCTGGCGGTGCAGGTCTCGGCCTCGTCGGCGGCGGCCCGCAGCTCCCGCATCCTGGGCAGGACCACATCCCGGATGGCGTAGGCCTCCTGGGTGATGTCCCCCAGGGTCTCCAGGTTCACCATGGCCTGCTCCAGGGCTTCCGTTCTCTCATCCATCAGGTTGACCAGCAGGTCCAGTTTCTTGAGCAGCTTCTTTTCGTAAGTACAGGGAAGCTCGGGGCTCACTGCCTGCTTGGCGGCGGCGGCGGAGCCGATGTCGGCCAGATAGGCCTCTACGGCGGGCAAGATCTCCTTTCTGACCATGTCCACCATGGTCAGACCCTCGATGCGGACGGTCTTGCAGTAGTTCTCCATCTGGATCTCATAGCGGGAGAGTAGCTCGGCCTTGGAGAAGACCTGGTGGGCGATGAGCATATCCTGGTTCTTCTTCTCCAGCACGGCCCCCATGGCGTCGGGGGTGGTGGGCCGGTTCAGAAGACCCCGCTCCTCCACGGCCTCCCTGATCCAGGTGTCGTCGTAGCCGTTGCCGTTGAAGATGATGCGCTTGTGGGCGATGACGGTGCTCTTGAGAAGCTCGTGGAGGGTGTCATCGAAGTTCGTGGAGGCCTCCAGGGCATCGGCGAACTGGCGGAGGACCTCTGCCACGGCGGTGTTGAGCATCATGTTGGCGCAGGCGATGGAGTTGCTGGAGCCCAGCATACGGAACTCAAACTTGTTGCCGGTGAAGGCAAAGGGGGAGGTCCGGTTCCGGTCGGTGGTGTCCCGGATGAAGCGGGGCAGGGCGTTGACCCCCAGCCGCATCTTCTTCTTCTCCATGCCGGCGTAGGGGGCATCGTTCTCAATGGCCTCCAGCACGGCGGTGAGCTCGTCCCCCAGGAAGATGGAGATCACAGCGGGCGGGGCCTCGTTGGCCCCCAGACGGTGGTCGTTGCCGGCGGTGGCCACGGCCATGCGGAGGAGGCCCTGATACTCGTCCACCGCCTTGATGACGGCCACCAGGAAGAGGAGGAACTGGGCGTTCTCATAGGGAGTCTCACCGGGGGAGAGGAGGTTCATGCCGGTGTCGGTGGCGATGGACCAGTTGTTGTGCTTGCCGGAGCCATTGACGCCGGCGAAGGGCTTTTCGTGGAGCAGACAGACCAGGCCGTGTCTGGCGGCTACCTTCTGCATGATCTCCATGGTCAGCTGGTCGTGGTCAGCGGCGATGTTGGCGGTGGTGTAGATGGGGGCCAGCTCGTGCTGGGCGGGGGCCACCTCGTTGTGCTCGGTCTTGGCCAGGATACCCAGCTTCCACAGCTCGTCGTTCAGATCCTCCATGTAGGCGGCCACCCGGGGCTTGATGGAGCCGAAGTAGTGGTCGTCCAGCTCCTGACCCTTGGGAGGTTTGGCGCCGAAGAGGGTCCGGCCGGTGTAGACCAGGTCCTTTCTGGCGTTGTACATGGCCTGATCCACCAGGAAGTATTCCTGCTCGGGTCCCACCATGGAGGTGACCCGCTTCACCTCGGTGCTGCCGAAGAGCCGCAGGATTCGCAGAGCCTGCTTGTTCAGGGCCTCCATGGAGCGGAGCAGAGGGGTCTTTTTGTCCAGGGCCTCCCCGCCGTAGGCGCAGAAAGCCGTGGGGATGCAGAGGGTCTTGCCCTTGATAAAGGCGTAGCTGGTGGGGTCCCAGGCGGTGTAGCCTCTGGCCTCGAAGGTGGCCCGCAGGCCGCCGGAGGGGAAGGAGGAGGCGTCGGGCTCTCCCTTGATGAGCTCCTTGCCGGAGAACTCCAGAATGACCCGGCCGTCGGGGGCGGGAGAGATGAAGCTGTCGTGCTTCTCCGCGGTGATACCGGTGAGGGGCTGGAACCAGTGGGTGAAATGGGTGGCTCCGTTCTCGACAGCCCAGTCCCGCATGGCGGCGGCCACGGCGTCAGCCACGGACAGGTCCAACTTGGTCCCCCGTTCCATGGTCTGCTTTAGAGAACGGTATACCTGACTGGAGAGCCGGGCCTTCATGATGCGGTCGTCAAACACCAGGCTCCCAAAATATTCCGGTATGGTCAACATATCGCTTTCACCCTTTCAAAGAATGGATTACAAAATAGAAAAAGAGACACTGGCGCAGAGGAATCCCTCTGAGACGACAGTGTCTCTTAATACGGCATACTATACACCCAAAAACGCAGGGAGTCAATCAAAGACTTGCAAAAAAGCTGGTTTTTTTTCCCGTTATTTTTGTCAATATGGGAGATTTCATCAGAAAATGGCTGGGGGCCGTCATCCTGCCCTCTGTTATTCTGCCGCTGCTCTGGGGTGGATCCTGGGGATCAGACGCACCACAACGATGCCCAGTGCCACGCAGGCCAGCTCGGTGAGGGCCAGGACCCGGATGGAGTGGACGGCGGCGGACGCCGCTGCGGCCACCTCGCTGAGTCCTGCCGTGGTGCCGGCGGCGATGCGAGCGGTGATCCCGTTGGTAAACATGGGGACGAAGACGGCCACGCCGAAGGGAGCGGAGAGGTCACGGAAGAGCCCATAGGTCCCCGTCCCGGCCCCCGCCGCCTGGGGAGACAGGCCGGAGAGGACGACCTTCATAAAGATGGTCCCGTTGCCCCCCAGACCAAAGCCCAGGACGCCCAGGGCGCCGGCCAGCAGAACGGCAGAGGAATGGGCGGAGAAGAGGAGCATGGCCCCACAGCCGATGCCGGTCAGGATCAGGGAGCCGGTCAGAATGTCTTTGGGCTCCCGGTGGTCGGCCAGGGGCCCCAGAATGACCGCACCCAGAGACATGCCCAGATACATGATGGAGATGGCGTAGCTGGAGATGAGGGTGTTTTCCGGCTGGGTGTAGTTGACGAAGACGATGATGTTGGTCATGTTGGCCTGCATCAGCCCCTGGGTCAGGAACAGGGCCAGGATGGGGAGGACAAAGGCCTTGCGGGCCAGAAAGCTGCCCTGCAGAATGGGGTTTTCCGCCCGCTTTTCCACCAGCACCAGGAGCCAGAGGGACAGGGCGGCAGCCACCAGCACGGTCCAGAAGGCCGGGGAAGCCCAGCCGAAGTTCTGCCCAAAGGAGGGGATGCAGAGGATAAAGCTGAAAAAGAGGACGATAAAGACCGAGCCCAGGGAGTCGAACCCCGCCAGAGACTTGCGTTCAAAGGGGGTCTTGTCGCAGGTAAACAGACAGAGAACGAAGATCAGAACGGAGATACCCACACAGACCCACATCATGGACCGCCAGCCGGCGGCTTGGAGCATCAGGCCACCCAGTGTGGGCCCGAAGATCACCGCGCCGCTGGCGATGAGCATATAGAGGGAGAAGCCCTTTGCCATGGCGTCGGGGGGAAAGGCGGTGACAATATAGGCCATGATCACCGGCGCGATGGCGGCGGCGCCGATGCCCACCACGAAGCGGGCCGCCAGCATGAAGGGGAGGTTCTGGGCCACCGCCGTCAGGATATTGCCCAGGGTAAAGACGGCGATGCCCAGGAGCAGGGTGACCCGCCGCCCGATCATGTCCCCCAGCTTCCCCAGGATGGGGGCGAAGGTGGCGGTGGAGATAGCCATGGCCAGGGCGGTCCAGGTGGTGTTGTTGTACGCGATGCCGATATCCTGGACGAAGGCCGGGGACAGGACGGTGGTGAAGCCGCCGACAATGCCCACCAGGAAGGCCGCCGCCCCGTAGGGGATAAATCCCCGCATGTAATGGGAAGAATGCTGCTGTTCCATAGTTGCTCCTCCTGTTTCTTTGAACGGATTGCAGGGATAGTATGTCCCTCCCGGAGCAGTCTATGTGTGGGTTCCGCACACGGACCCGGAGAAAAAACCAGCGCTGCGGCAAGCAGACAGCTCACCACGGCGCTGGTTGAATTTTGTCAGTTTGGAATCATCAGAATTCCAGATTCACACGGACGTCATCCAGAGAAACGGTGGTCTCGATCAGACCCTGGGCCAGCATCCAGTCGATGTTCTCCTGCCAGCAGGCGTCAGACTGAGACAGGAAGGCGGCCTCGGCGGTCTCCATCAGGGGCAGCAGAGTCTCCATGCTCTTGCGCTCCACGGTCTCGGACAGGGGGAAGTTCTCCTCGTTCTGATTCGCCAGGAGGGTGGCCAGAGCGGCCTCGGGGTCGGCTTTCATGTCCGCAAAGCCCCGGGCGGAGGCCCGCAGGAAGGCGGCCAGAGTGTCGCTGTCGTTGGCGATCATTTCGTCGTTGGCCAGGAAGATGCCCTCATAGTAGGTGGGAACGCCGTAGTCGTCCAGATCGAACCAGTTGACGGCAAAGCCCTCCTCTTCCATCTGGGGGACCTCGTGGTTCACCAGACAGCCGATGGTGGCATCTACGTTGCCGGTGGTCATAGAGCTCATCAGGTCAAAGCCCACATCCACCATGGTCACATCGCTGTAGTCAGCCCCAGCATACTCCATGATGCTGCGGATCAGGGCCTCGGAGAGCTCGGTGCCGGCGTAGCCGATGGTCTTGCCCACCAGATCCTCCGGCTTGGTGATGTTCTTCTCCTGCAGAGAGAGGACGATGTTCAGAGGGGCCTGAACCACGGCGCCGATGGACTTCACCGGCACGTTTTGCTCGGCACGGGCCTGGATGACATCCTGCTGATAGTACAGGCCGATGTCCGCCTGACCGGCGGCCACCAGGGAGATGGCGTCGTTGGCGTTGGAGGGGAAGCGGATGTTGACTTTCAGGCCCTCCTCTTCATAGTAGCCCTTGTCGATGGCAACATATAAGAAGGCGTGGAGGGCATTGGGGTACCAGTCCAGAACCACATCCAGTTCCTTCAGGTCTTCTGCGGTATCTTCACTTTCGTTGGTTCCGGCAGCGCCGCAACCGCACAGCAGCAGGAGGGACAGGGCCAGGATGAGAGAGAGTAAACGTTTCATAACAAAAACCTTTCCTTTTTTCAGAGTTAAAATTCACCCCGCCAGCGCACCACACGCTTTTCCAGCAGGGAGATCAGGGCAACCGCCAGCATGGCAACCACAGACAGCAGAACGATGGGGGCGAAGACCCCGGCGCCGTCCAACTGGGTCATCATCCGGCGGGAGAAGTAGCCCAGACCGCTCTGGGCGCCCAGCCACTCGCCGATGGCGGCGCCGATGATGCTCATGGGGATGGCCATTTTGATGGCGGAGAAGAAGTAGGGCAGGGTGCAGGGGACCTTGATCTTGAAAAAGATGTCCCGCTTGGTGGCGCCGTAGGTTATCAGCAGCTCGGCCATCTCCACCCGGGCCGATTGGAGGCCGTCATACACCGTGATGGTGATGGGGAAGAAGGTGATGAGGACGGTCACCAGGACCTTGCTCCAGATCCCGTACCCAAACCAGAGCACGAAAAGCGGGGCGATGGCAGTGGTGGGGATGGTCTGGGAGGCCACCACCACCGGGTACAGGGCTTTCTGCCAGAAGGGGCTGGCATCCATGAGCACAGCCAAACCCAGACCCAGCACCAGGGAGATGGCAAGACCCACCAGGGTCACCAGCATGGTGGCCGGCAGGTGAACGGTAAAGAGAACCTCCCGCAGATCCCAGAGCTTTTGCAGGATCTGAATTGGGGTGGGCAGAATATAGGCGGCGTTCACCTTCATGGCCCCCAGCTGCCACAGCATCAGCAGGATGAAGAGGAAGATCAGCGCCGGAAGATTGCTTCGGTTGGCTTTTTTCATTCCTTCACCTGCTTTCTCAGCAGCTCAACCAGACCTTCCCGCAGGTCCACGATCTCGGGACGGGTCAGGTCGTGGCGGCTGCGGGGGTAGTCCAGGGGGACCGGAACCTCCCGCAGAGCCCGGATGGGGGTGGACTCCACCACCAGCACGCTGGAGGAGAGAAACAGGGCCTCCTCCACATCGTGGGTGATGAAGAGGATGGTCTTTCGGTGTCGCTGCCACTGGTCCAGCAGCCACTCCTGCATGGTGATGCGGGTCAGAAAGTCCAGGGCGGAGAAGGGCTCGTCCAGGAGGAGAAGGTCGCTTCCCGTGAGCATGGTGCGGGCGAAAGCCGCCCGCTGACGCATACCGCCGGAGAGTTCCGTGGGTCGCTTGTCCCGGCAGCCTGCCAGCCCAACGTCGGTCAGAGCGGCGTCCACCCGCTCCCGCTGTTCCTGCTTGGAGAAACCGCCTTGGATCTCCATAGGCAGGGCCAGGTTTTCCCCAATGGTTCGCCAGGGGAAGAGCAGGTCCTTCTGGGGCATGTAGCCACAGTAGTGCTTCTGTTCCCCGATGGGCCTGCCGCCCACCCGGATGGTGCCGGCCTTGGGCTGGAGCAGGCCGTTGGTCATGCGGAAGATGGTGCTCTTTCCGCAGCCGCTGACCCCCAGCATGCAGTGGAAGGACCCGGGCTCCACGGAGAAGGAGAGCTGATCGATGATGTCAAAGTCCTCCCCGGGATACTGATAGGAGACCCGGTCAAAGTCCAGGATGCTCATAGGCGCAGTTCCCAGGACATATCCCAGAACCCCAGCTCATAGCGGCTGCAGTTCACAAAGATGTCCGTCAGATAGGCGATCTGCTCTTCGGTGGCATCGGTGGCCAGCCGGTCCATCAGTTGGATCAGGGCCTGGTTGGTGGCGGCATAGTCCTCCGAGGCGTAGCCCCGGATCCACTCGCCGTAAAAGGGGTGCTCCGCCGCACCGGGCCGGGCGGCCAGGGCCTGACCGATCTCGGCGTAGCTCCAGGAGCAGGCCAGGATGGCGGCCACGATCTCCATGGGGCCGCCTGCGTTGGCTACGGAGAGCATGTAGTTGGTGTAGGAAAGGTTATCGAGGGAGGGTTTTACCTGAAACACCTGCTCCTCTGTGATGCCCAGGCGCGCCATATAGGCCCGGTGGATGTTCATTTCCCCGCCGAGAATGGCGTCCACATTCTGGGCAAAGGTCCGCATCAGCTCCGGGTCCCGGGCCTTGACCACCCCCAGGGCGAACACCCGGGCGTAGTCAAAGAGGTAGAGGTAGTCCTGGAGCATGAAGTGCCGGAACTTCTCCACCGGAAGGGAACCGTCCCCAATGCCGGTGACAAAGGGATGGTCCAGGCAGGCCTGCCAGATGGGTGCGGCGGCCTCGTGAAGACGGGAAGATACGGATTCTGCCATCTCACTCCACCTCCCGGATGAACCGGCTGTCCAGGTCGAACAGGTGGTTCATAGGCCCACGGCCCTTACCCAGATCCAGCATGGCGGCCAGGGCGCCGGAGATGTACTCCTTGGCCTGGCGGACGGCTTCCTCCAGTTCCATGCCCTTGGCCAAGTTGGAGGCGATGGCGCTGGACAGGGTGCAGCCGGTGCCGTGGGTGTTGGGGTTGTCAATGCGCTTGCCCTTGAACCACCGGCCCACGCCGTCCTTCCAGAGCAGGTCGTTGGCATCGTTCAAATCATGGCCACCCTTGCAGAGCACGGCGCAGTGATACTGCTCGCTGATGGTTTTGGCGGCTTCCTCCATGTCGGCGGGGCTTTCGATCTTCCTGCCGGCCAGGATTTCCGCCTCGGGAATGTTGGGGGTGACCACCTCTGCCAGGGGCAGAAGCTTGGTTTTCAGGGCCTCCAGGGCCTCGTCCTGGAGCAGCTTGGAGCCGGAGGTGGACACCATGACGGGGTCCACCACGATGTGCCGTGCCTGGTGCTGCTGCAGTTTTTGGGCGATCACATCGATGAGGGCGGCAGAGGAAACCATGCCGATCTTCACCGCGTCAGGAAAAATGTCAGAAAACACGGCATCCAGCTGGGCGGATAAAAAGTCGGGGGTTGCCTCTAAAATGTCTGTGACGCCGGTGGTGTTTTGGGCTGTTAAGGCCGTGATGGCGCTCATGGCATAGATGCCGTGGGCGGACATGGTCTTGATATCAGCCTGGATACCGGCGCCTCCGCTGCAGTCACTGCCAGCGATTGATAACGCTTTTTTCAATGAGGTTGCTCCTTTCAAATTTCAGCATTATTTTTATTAAGCGACAGAAGGTGGTGCCCCCAATCTGCCGCTGAAGAATCAGCGGGAAACCACGCTGACTGCTTCCTGTTTCAGTTGTTCCGCGGTGGCTTTGATATCCTCCGCCGAGAACAGGGCGGATACCACGGCGACGCCGTCGATCCTGCTGCCCTTCAGTTGGGACAGGTTGTCCCGGGTGATGCCGCCGATGGCCACGGCGGGGATGGACACGGAGGAACAGATCTCGTTGAGCTGCTCGTTGGTGATCCGAATGGCGCTCTGCTTGGTGGGGGAGGGGAAGACCGCCCCCACACCCAGATAGTCGGCCCCGCCCTCTTCTGCCAGCCGGGCCTGCTGGACGGTCTTGGCTGTGGCGCCGATGATAAAGTTTTTGCCCACTCGCTGACGGATTTCCGCCACAGGGGCGTCCTCGATCCCCACATGGACCCCGTCTGCGCCGCTCTGCAGGGCGATGTCCACGTTGTCGTTGATGATGAGGGGAACATGATACCGGCGGCAGAGCGCCCGGACCTGGATGGCCTCCCGGAGAAATTCCCCTTCCTCCAAATCCTTTTCCCGCAGCTGGACCAGGGTCACGCCCCCCTTGAGGGCGTCTTCGATCTGTTCCAGCAGGGTCTGTCTGCCCACCCAGGCCCGGTCGGTGACGGCATACAGCAGCAGTTGTTCTTTAAGGATGGACATATTCTTCCCTTGTCCTTTCTATCTCAGTAAAAAAAGCGGAGACATTCTCACACTGCATGAGGCCGCTCATGATGCAGGCCCCCTTTGCCCCTGCCTGTCGGACGGTGTCCAGGTTGCCGGGGGCGATCCCGCCGATGGCATACACGGGAAGGGAGACCTGCTGGCAGACGCGGTTCAGGAACTCCACTCCCCGCCCCGGCAGGCCCTTTTTGCAGTCGGTTTCAAAGATGTGACCGGCGGTGATATAGGTGCAGCCCAGCTCCTGGGCCTCCAGGGCATCCTCTACGCTGTGGCAAGAGGCCCCAATGACAGAAAAGCAGGTCTTTTCTGCCTCAGTCATGGTCCGCAGGATGGGCAGGGGCAGATGGATGGCCGTCGCCCCCAGCTCCCTGGCCGCCCCCACAAAGGTGTGGAGGATGCAGGGGACCTGATGGGCGGCGCAGAGTTCCATAACCTGCCGCGCCAGTTCTTTATAGTCTGCTTCCGACAGGTCCTTCTCCCGCAAAATGATCCCGGCGGGCTTGGATGCGGCGATTTCTTCCAGCTGCCGGAGGAAATCCCCCCGGCAGAGGGCCCGGTTGGTCACACACAGGATATCAGACATAGAGGTAATCGTTCAGGACAGGCTGGAGGCCTTCCTCGGAGATATCCTGGTACATGGTCTGGAAGCTGCGGGCGTCGTTGATCTCAAACTGCTCGTCGCCCTGGTCGGTGTCGGCCTCCTTGCCGGTGTACTTGCTCTCGTGGTCGCCGATGCCGGTGGAGACCCCGGCGGAGACCTTGGTGGCAGCAATCTTCACAATGCCATTGCGGAAGCTGGCGCTCTCCCGGGAGGACACCGTGATGCCCACGAAGGGCAGGAAGATGCGATAGGCGCAGATGACCTGGCAGAGCTGCTTTTCTCCCACGTCCAGGGGATTGATCCTGTCGTTGTTGATGATGGGGCGGAGTCTGGGGCAGGAGAGGGACATCTCCGCATGGGGATACTTCCGCTGGAGATAGTAGACATGGAGGGCGCTGGCCAGAGCGTCCTTGCGGAAGTCGGACAGACCCAGCAGGGCGGAGAAGGCCACGCCGCGCATACCGCCCATGAGGGCGCGCTCCTGGGCGTTGAACCGGTAGGGCCAGACCCGCTTGTGCCCCAGCAGATGGAGCTTCTCGTACTTCTCCGTGTCGTAGGTCTCCTGGAACACGGTCACATAGTCCGCGCCGCATTCGTGGAGGTAGCGGTATTCGTCGGTGTTCACGGGGTAAATTTCCAGGCCCACCATGCGGAAATACTTCCGGGCCAGCTTGCAGGCCTCGCCGATGTACGCCACGTTGCTCTGGGTCCGGCTCTCTCCGGTGAGGATGAGGATTTCCTCCATGCCGGAGTCGGCAATAACCTGCATCTCGTGCTCGATCTGCTCCATGGTCAGCTTCATGCGGCTGATGTGGTTGTAGCAGTTGAAGCCGCAGTAGACGCAGTAGTTCTCGCAGTAGTTGGCGATGTACAGGGGGGTGAAGAGATAGACCGTGTTGCCGAAGTGCTTGCTGGTTTCGATCCTGGCCTTTTGGGCCATCTCCTCCAGGAAGGGTTCTGCTGCCGGGGAGAGGAGGGCCTTGAAATCCTCCACGGTGCAGGTGTCATGCTCCAGGGCGGCCTTCACATCCCGGGCGGTGTATTTGCTGTAGTCGTAGGATTCCATCTGGGCCATGACGTTGTCACAGACATCGGACTGGATCTGCTCCATCCCCGGCAGGTACTCCATGTGATTCTTTCGGGCAGAGGGGTCGGTCTCCAGCCGGTGCTTTTTGTCCAGAGCCTCCTGGGAGAGATGCTCGGAGTCAACAAAGAATTGGTTTTCCATGGTTACCCCCCTCAGTCGTGGAGAAAGCCGGTGAGGGGATCGGAGGCGGAAGCCCCCCGGACCAGCACCCGGCCCAGACCGGACAGGTAGGCCTTCCGGCCGGCCTCGATGGCCTGGCGGAAGGCGGAGGCCATCATGGGCAGGTCGCCGGCGGTGGCCAGAGCGGTGTTTGCCATGATGGCGGCGGCCCCCATCTCCATGGCCTCGCAGGCCTGGGAGGGACGGCCGATGCCCGCATCCACGATGATGGGGAGGTCGATCTCATCCACCAGGATCTGAATGAACTCCCGGGTAGCCAGACCCTTGTTGGAGCCGATGGGGGCGGCCAGGGGCATCACGGCGGCGGCCCCGGCGTTCACCAGGTCTCTCGCCACATTCAGATCGGGGTACATGTAGGGCATGACCACAAAGCCCTCCTTGGCCAAGATCTCGGTGGCCTGGATGGTCTCGTAGTTGTCGGGCAGCAGGTACTTGGAGTCCCGCATGATCTCCACCTTTACGAAGTCGCCGCAGCCCAGCTCCCGGGCCAGACGGGCGATGCGGACGGCCTCTTCAGCGGTGCGGGCGCCGGAGGTGTTGGGCAGGAGAGTGACCCCCTGGGGGATATAGTCCAGAATGTTCTCGTGCTCCTTGGTGTTGGCCCGGCGGACGGCCAGGGTGATGATCTCCGCCCCGGCGTCCCGAACGGCGGCTTCGATGAGTTTCAGGGAATACTTCCCGGAGCCGAGGATGAAGCGGGAGTTGAATTCGTGCCCGCCGATGATCAGCTTGTCCTTGTTCTCCATGATACAGAGCCTTCTTTCTTAAATATCGTGTTGTCCTGCGAGGATCCGGAGGACCGCATGGGCCTCATGGGCGGCGCACAGCATGACCCGGGAGGAGACCAGCCCCATCCCGTCAGCCACATCGCTGACGCCGTCCCCGCAGAGATAGAATCGTTTCGTGATTTTCCGGGTCCTGATCTCGTTGGCCGGACCCAGGCCCGCCATGCCGGAGGCGGCGACCAGGTATTTTTCCGGAAAGTTCTCCAGGACCCCGTTGACCAGCATGGCCTTGGCCCCGGCGTCGTCAAAGGCCTCGCAAATGACCTCTGCCGGGGAGAGGAGTTGGGCGTAGTTTTCCTCCGTAATCTTTTCGGTGTGGGTGGTCAGCCTGACATAGGGGGCGATCTCCCGTAAATTTTCTGCCAGAGCGTCGGTTTTGTACCGGCCCAGCTGGGTTGCCTTGTACTGCTGGCGGTGGAGGTTGGTGATGTCCACCTGATCGAAGTCAATGAGGATCAGGTGGCCCACGCCGGCCCGGGCCAGGGAGATGGCGACGTTGGAGCCAAGCCCACCCAGGCCGCAGACGGCCACGGTGGCTCCTTCCAGTTTTTCCTGAAGGGCTTTCCCTTGCCGCTGCTCCAGGGCGGTTCTCATTTCCTCCTGGGTGGGGAGTGGGGCCATATCAGCCACCTCCCACAAAGCTGACGATCTCGACCACATCGCCGTCCTGCAGCAGGGTCTCCCCGTACTGGGCTTTGGGGACGATGTCGCCGTTTCGTTCCACCGCGATACGCTTGGGGTCGTAGTTGGTGGTCTCCAAATACTGGGCCAGGGTCTTTCCGTCGGCCGCAGTGCTGATGCCGTTGATTGTTATCATGGGTACACCTCCCGGATATCATAAACAAAAAACGGGAAGCCACCGATTTGGCAGCTTCCCGCTCCACACATGAGCGAACTCAGGCTTCCCTACGTTGGTATTATCCAAATCAGGTTCAAGGGTCGAAGGTGATACCTTCCTCTCAGCCTGTCACACAAGCTCCCCGCTGTTCAATTCTCTCTCATTATATACTGGTCTGAATGGTTCTGCAAGGGGAATCCGGCGGAATTTTTTGCCGGATCAGAGCCGGAACAGGTTTTCCGCGTTCTGATAAGCGATTTTGGTCTTGTCCGCCTCCGGGATGGGGGCCTGTTCCATAAAAGTCTTTGCGCCGTCATTTCCCAGGAAAGGAAAATCCGCGGCGTGGAGTATGCGGCCAGCCCCCAATGTCTGTATGACAAACTGAAGCTGGTGGTAGTCAAAGATCCCGCCGGGAGTCACCCAGACATTTTGGGCAAAGGTCTCCGTGATGGTCCGGCTCAGTCCGGTCGCTTTTCGGGGGAGGGCCTGATCCAGGCGGGCCAGGTAGAAGGGGACCATCTCTCCCCAGTGTCCGGCGATGAGCTGTAGGCGGGGAAACCGCTCAAAGGCGCCGGAGAGGATCATGCGCAGGATCTGCACCCCCGCCTCATGGTGCCAGCCCCAGCCGTAGAGGGAGAGTCTGGCACTGAGCTGCTCTCCCAAACCGCCGTAGTACAGGTCCTGTACCTGCGCCATGGTGGCCGACGGGTGGACATAAATGGGGACCTCCAGCGCCTGGGCGGCCTCCAGAACGGGGGAGAAGCGGGAATCGTCCAGAAAGGCATTTTCCCCGGAGGCCCTGCCCGCCAGGATGGCCCCTTTCAACCCCAGCCGGGTCACTGCCCGCTCCAGCTCCGCAGCGGCTCCCTCGGGGTTGGACCAGGGGAGGACGGCCAGGGCAGAGAAGCGGTCAGGGTGCCTGGAAACGGCGTCTGCCAAAAAATCGTTGGCGTCCCTTACCACGGAGACCCCTTCGGCGGCGGGCAGGCGCTGGGATTGCAGGGGACAGGACAGGATCTGCCTGGTGATGCCGTGGGCATCCATGTCGGCCAGGCGCTTGTCTCCCACATCCCGATACAGGTCCATATCCGGGCAGAAGGGCAGGTCGGGAGAGGTGGCGGCGGCGCTGCGCACAGCGTCCGGGGAGGGATACTTCTGCAGCGCCTTGGCCAGCAGGGGAATGGCGACGTGTTCTTCGGTGGTGATGATTTTCATGGCCGGACTTCCTTTCCAGGGTATTCTGTCGTATAATCAAGAAAAAATCCCAAAGGGGAGTGGAGGGAGACTGTGAAGAGCAAACTCGATCTGCACATGCACAGCACAGCGTCCGACGGCACCGACACGCCGGAGGAACTGTTGGAACAGATCAAACAGGTGGGGATCCGAATCTTTTCCCTGACCGACCACGATGCCATAGACGGCTGCGCCCAGATGGAGGCCATCACCCCGGAGGGGATCACCTTTGTTCCCGGCGTTGAGTTTTCCTGCATCACCGGGGCAGGGAAGTGCCATATCCTGGGCTATGGATATCGGCCCGACGCCTCCTCCATGGCCCGGGCCCTGGAGGCCGGACGGACCCTGCGGCTGGCCAAGCTGACCCGGCGGCTGGAGCATCTGGAATCTGTCCATGCAATCCGATTCAGTCAGGCAGAGCTGGACTGGCTCTACAGCCTGCACAGCCCGGGCAAGCCCCATCTGGCCGAGCTTATTGTGAAGCAAGGGCGAGCGGCCACGGGAGCCGAGGCCATCAGAGCCTACATCGACGGCTGTAAGGGCGGCGATGACCGGATCGACGCGGCCATCGCCATCGAGGGAATCCTGGGGGCGGGGGGCATCCCCGTCTGGGCTCATCCCCTGGGAGGAGAAGGAGAGAAACACCTGTCCCGGGAGACCTTCGCCGCCCAGCTTGGGGTGCTGACCGGCCTGGGGATCCAGGGGCTGGAATGTCATTACTCCCGCTACACAGCGGAGGAAGTTGCCTTTCTTCGGGAGCAGGCAGCGACCCACGGCCTGCTGATCAGCGGCGGCAGCGACTACCACGGCACAGCCAAGGACATTCCCCTGGGCACCCTGAACGCCTATGGACAAGAGGTGACAGAGAAGGCGTTGACCATCCTGAACCGATTGACAGACTGAGAAAACACGGAGGCTGCCCACAGCGGGAGCCTCCGTGTCAGAGTTTTGAGGGATAGGCGGCTGTCTCCTGGAGAGAGTCCTCGACTTCACAGGAACAACGATCAAGGTTTACACCGGCCGCAGGGGATGTATCCCCGGTCGATCAGGTCGTCCCGGCTTCCGGTATAGACCAGCTTGTCCTCCTCAGACAGATTTTTCGCGCTGGAGCAGGTGGACAGGTGGAACTTGCCGCTGTCGGTGTTGACCACATACTCCACCTGTGCGGAGACAGCGGGAGCGCTGCCCTCCAGCCAGCTGTCCCCGGTGGCGTAGTCGATGACAACGCCGGGCTGGACGTTGTAGCAGTAGACGTTGAAGCAGATGCTGTCCCCTCCGTCCTCCACGGACTGGGCCTCCATCAGCACGCCCCGGGCCACCAGCTCCTCCTCCTCAAAGAGAGGGGTGACCCGATAGAGCACGTGGTTCCCGGTCTCCTGCACATAGTCGGCCACCATGTTCTCAAAGGGGAGCATACCGTCTACGTTGAGAGAACGGGTGCCGGTGATAAGGTTCCGGTTGTTGGCGTTCTCCCCGGTGAGCTGAAAACCGATGAGATGGCAGCGGTTGTAGAGATACTTGCCGTCCACGCAGTCATACTTGACGGTCTGCCAGCCGGTGGGCTTCACCTGACCGATGTTCCCCCGGTCCTCGGTGGGCATGATGTCGGTGGAAACGCAGGCCATGGCCACGCCGCAGCGGTTCAGTGCGTCCAGCTCACTATAGGATTCGTAGGAGGTGGTGGTCAGGTCCCCCTCCTCAAAGAAGGGCTGGTTTCCGTTGACTGCCACGTAGGGTTCCCCGGAGTAGGCGGGGATGGCGTCCAGGGAGACGTCGGGGGCGGATATCTGGATGCTGGCGGTACAGGCGGTCAGGGCGGCGCAGAGGGCCAGCAGGAGCAGGGGAAGAAGTCGTTTTATGTTTCGCATGGGATATAGATCTCCTCTGTGATGGTTTTGTGGGAGGAACCGGCAAAGTCGGTCTGCTGACACAGCCGGAACCCGGACAGGTCCAGGTTAAACCGGACATCGGCGGGGTAGTCCCGGTTCCAGCGGTAAAGGATCACCTGCTCCAGCCTGTCCAGACAGGGGGTGGGGTCGGTGTTCTCCAGGAAGCAGGATTCACCCCAACCGGCCCGGGAGAGAAAATCCTCCGCCACACAGACCTGGGGGCCGGGGTCGCCAAACTGTTGGGCGGAATAGGCGTTCATCCACAGCCGGGACCCGGCGGTCCGCTCCAGGACCCGGGCCCGCAGCAGGCGATCCTGGCTTTGCCTGCGCCGATTGAAGAGTATACCGTTTTTGTTGTCAACACATACGATCAAAATCATGGGGATGGGACCTCCTGCAATGTGTGCTTCATTCTACTCCGCTGCCGGGGCCTTGTCAAGAAATGGGTAGATTATCATGGAAACGGATCGACCTGCGTGATGTTATCACGGAAGACCGGGACCTCTGCGGGGTATACTGAACCAAAGAAAAACTGACGGGTGGAGGTATTCCTATGCAGCAGCTCTATGATGTGATCGTGGTCGGCGGCGGCCCCGGCGGGTACACCGCAGCTCTCTACTGCGCCCGGGCCGGCCTGCGCACTGTGCTTCTGGAAAAGATGATGCCCGGAGGGCAGATGGCCCTGACCGAGCAAATTGACAACTACCCCGGCTTTGACCAGGGCATCGACGGCTTTACCCTGGGCCAGCAGATGAAGAACGGGGCGGAACGGTTCGGCGCGGAGACCGTGACGGCGGAGGTCCTGTCGGTCCGCCTGGAGGGAGAGGTCAAGGAGGTGGAGACCACCGGCGGGACCGTTTCCGGCCGGGTGGTCATCCTGGCCACCGGCGCAGCCACCAGAGAACTGGGGCTTCCCGGAGAAAAGGAATTAACCGGCCGGGGAGTCAGCTACTGCGCCACCTGCGACGGCATGTTTTTCCGGGGAAAAACCGTGGTGGTGGTAGGCGGCGGGAACTCTGCGGCGGCTGACGCCATGGTTCTCGCCAGGGTGTGTGAAAAGGTGATCCTGGTCCACCGGCGGGATACCCTCCGGGCCACCAAGGTCTACCACAAGCCCCTCATGGAGGCAGAGAACCTTACTTTCCGCTGGAACAGCACCGTGACGGAGCTCCTGGGGGAGGAGCGGCTCACCGGCGTGAAGGTGCAGGACACCGTCACCGGTCAGGAGGAGATCATCCCCTGCGACGGCCTCTTTGTGAGCATCGGCCGTGCGCCGGCCTCGGAGCTGGTGAAAGGGATCCTGGAGCTGGACGAGGCCGGCTATGTGAAGGCGGACGAATCCACCCGGACCAGCATCCCCGGGGTCTTTGCCGTGGGGGACCTGCGCACCAAGGTCCTGCGGCAGGTCGTCACCGCCGCTGCCGACGGTGCGGTGGCCTCCCATTACGCCGATGAATATCTGGCGTCCAAACAGTAAACAATCATGACGCTCCTGTCTGAGAATACGCACTCGGACAGGAGTGTTCACGTTATGGGAAAACCGTGGAATCCCGGAAATGACCCTTGCAAAGTACGACAATTCCCGATAATATATAAAAATAAGAATGAAACACTTTATGACAGAGGGATAACCATGATAAAAGCGGAAAACTTGTCCTTTGGATTCCCGGAGAAGGAGTTATATCGCAGCATCTCCTTCACCCTGGAGGAGGGGCGGCACTGCGGGCTGATCGGCGGCAACGGCACGGGGAAAACCACCCTGGTGGATTTGATCCGACGGCCGGAGGCCTACCTCTTTGACGGAAAGATGGTAAAAGAGGTGGGGCGCATCGGCTATGTCAGCCAGTTCGCCAGCCGGGAGAAGGACCGTGCGGTCACCGTCCAGGACTATCTCAGCGAGGATTTCCTCCACTTGCAGCGGGAGACCGCCGCCGTCTGTGAGGCGATGGAGTCGGCGGAGGACCTGGAGGCCCTGCTGGAGCGGTACCAGAGCCTGCTGGACGAAGGGGAGTCCATGGACGCGGACAACTACGAGCAGAATATCCGCCGCCAGCTTCAGTTGGCCGAGCTGGAGAACAAGGCCGGCCTGGAGCTGTCCAAGCTCAGCGGCGGCGAGTACAAGCTGGTGCAGGTCATCCGGCAGATGCTCCGCCGCCCGGGGCTTCTCATCATGGACGAGCCTGACGTATTCCTGGACTTTGAAAATCTCAGTGGCCTGCGGGACCTGATCAACGCCTACGAGGGCACCCTGCTGGTGGTCACCCACAGCCGGTTCCTCCTGGCCCACTGCTTTGACCAGATCTGGCACCTGGAAAACGGGGATCTGCAGACCTTCGACGGCAGTTTCCTGGAGTACAACTACGCTCTGCTCCAGGGAAAGATCGAACTCCAGGAGGCCGCCGAAGCCAACGACGCGGAGATCCGGCGCACCGAGGAGATGGTGGTCCGGCTGCGCAAGGAGGCTACCCTGGTGGCGGATCCGGTGAAGGGACGGGCCTTGAAGGCGAAGGTCTCCTACCTGGGCCGGCTGGAGGCCCGGAATATCAAGGCCCCCTTCGTGGAGCTGCGGCAGCCGGAGATCACCCTGCCGGAGGTGGAGGAGAGGGAGGACCAGGAGGTCCTGCTCCAGGTGACCGACTACAGCCTGAGCTTTGGGGAAAAGCTGCTGGAAAACGTGAGCTTCTCCGTCCACGCCGGGGAAAAGGTGGCCCTGGTGGGGCCCAACGGAACAGGTAAGACATCTCTGCTGCGGGACCTTTGGGCGGGAGAACACCCGTCGGTTCAGTATAGTGATGGGGCCAGGGTGGGCTTCTTTTCCCAGCTGCAGGAGGAGGTCCTGGATAATCATCAGACCATTCTTCAGTCTTTCCTGGACCTGGGATTTGAGCGGCCCGCCGATGTGGAGGCCTATCTGGAAAGGTACTGCTTTGACCCGGACAGCCTCCACCGGACGATCGGCCAGCTCTCCGGCGGAGAGAAAAATCTCCTGCAGCTGGCCAGACTTTCGGTGGGAGACGCCAACCTTTTGCTGCTGGATGAGCCCTCCAGCCACCTGGACACCTACGCCCAGATGGCCCTGGAGAAGGCCCTGGCCGACTATCGCGGCGCGGCCCTGCTGGTGTCCCATGATTTTTATACCATCGTCAACTGCGCCGACCGGATCCTCTATGTGGACAACGGGACCATTCGCCCCATGAGCGCCCGGGCGTTCCGCAAAATGATCTACAAACGCCACTACAGCCTGGAATACCTGGAGCTGGAGGCCAAAAAAAAGGAGCTGGAAACCAGGATCGCCCGCTGTCTCCAGGCGGAAAAGACCGAGGAGGCCAAGATCCTGTGCGATGAGCTGGGGACTATCGTGGAGAAGATGTGACCCAGGAAACCTGTATTCGGAAGATGTATTTTTCGTCCGTCCCATCATCTTTAGAGGACGGACAATAGAAAAAACACCCCCTGATGTAGGAAAATAGACCTACATCAGGGGGTGTTGCTATGAGCAGGAAGCTGGAACAACACGGCGGGAAATAGCAGCGTGCATTGCATGGTCGATCCCTGTAAGGGGGATTTTGTCTGATCAGTCCGGTGACACGGCCCCCTGTTCGCATCGGTTACCCCAGGCGTCAATGAGGCGGTCGCCCTGGTAGACGCAGATGATCTCGCAGTTGTTGGGGCAGCGGCCGCAGGCGGCCTCCCGGGTGTGGAATTCCAGGTCCTCGATGGCGAAGTCAAAGGTCTTGCGGACCCGGCTCCGGCGGGCCAGGATGGCCGCCCCCAGGGCGCCCATCAGGTGGCCGTTTGGGTCCACCAGGACCTTGCAGCCCAGGGCGTCCTCAAAGGCGGCCACCACCCCGGCGTTCTTGCTGACACCCCCCTGAAAGACCACCGGGGAGAGGATCTTTTTGCCCTTACCCACGTTGTTCAGGTAGTTGGCCACCACCGCCCGGCAGACGCCGGCGATGATATCCTCCCGTGGGTGGCCCATCTGGATCTTGTGGACCAGGTCGGACTCGGCAAAGACGGTGCACCGGGCAGCGATGGGGGTGGGGTGCTGGGAGCGAAGGGCATAGTCTCCGATCTCCTCCACCTCCATACCCAGCCGCTTGGCCTGGCTGGACAGGAAAGCCCCGGTACCGGCGGCACACAGGGTATTCATGGCGTAGTCCACCGCCACCCCGTTTTCCACCAGGATGATCTTGGAGTCCTGGCCGCCGATCTCCAGAATGGTGCGCACGTCGGGATAGAAGGTGGTGGTACCCACGGCGTGGGCGGTGATCTCGTTCTTTACAATGGTGGCTCCGGTGATGGCGCCCACCAGCTTGCGGGCGCTGCCAGTGACGCCGGTCCCCATGACGGTATAGGTCTCCTTGGGGAAGTCGGCCTCCAGCAGGTGGAGGAGGCGCTTTACCGCGCCGATGGGGTCTCCCTCCGTCCAGATGTAGGAGCTGCTGAGGAGCTGGTTATCCTCGTCAAGTATGACACCCTTGGTGGAGATGGAACCCACGTCGATGCCAAGGTATGCGTTCTTCATCGTCTCATCCTCTTTTTCGCGTCGATCATGTCGTAAAATGCTTCCAGCCGGGTCATGAGCCCCACATCGCTGGTTTGGGAGTCGTAGGTCAGGCAGAGCAGGGGGATCTTGCAGTCGGAACTGATGTTCTGCAGCACCGGCATGACATCGATCTCCGGCGTACAGCTGGCGGACTTGATGTGGATCAGCCCGTCGAAGCCCTGCTGGGCGTACTTCCTGGCGCACCAGATGTTGGCGGTGGAGGTGGGGCCCATCTCATAGGTGCAGAGATCCTGGATGGCAGGGTGGAGATTCTTCTCTCCGGGGTAATCGATCAGCCGGTTGGTGAGGTTCATCCACCGGTGGATCTCCACACCCATGTCCGCCAGTTTCTTCTCCAGCTCCAGGTTGGAGAAGGGGTCCATCACGGTGTACAGCTCCCCCACGATTCCAACCCGGAGGGGATGGGCCGGCTTGTCCAGGGGGACCTTGCGCAGCCGGTCCATGGTCCGCTGATAGAGGGCCTCGATCTCCCGCCTGGAGGTGACGGTGTACATGGCGGCGAGGAACTGCTGATAGATGTCGTGCAGGGTACCGCCGGTGGCGTCAAAGCCGCAGTTTTCATAGTAGAAGGCGGTGACCTGGTCCAGGTACCGGACCATCTTCATGGTGTCCCTGACCCGGAGGGTGAGCTTGCCCAGGTTGGCCTTGGGGTTCACCCATTTGATGGCCCGGACCCAGTCCTTTTTCTTGCCGGTGCTGTACTCGGCCAGGTTGAGAAAATCGAAGGAGTACCCGAGATCCCGGAGTATCTGCTCCTGGAGCTCTCCGAAATACCCCAGGCGGCAGAAGCCGTGGGTCATGAACAGGGTGTCTGCCCCCGCCTCCAGGGATTCGATCATGCTGCCCAGGAGGGTTTTGAAGGGGGTGCAGACGAAGTCGGGGCTGTACTTGGCCCCCAGCTCCTCTGTCCGCCGGGTGAGGGTGGGCTGCAGGATGTAGTCGGCGTCCAGCCCCTGCTCCACGAAGTATTTCAGGGCGCAGTTGTACTCGGCATAGCGGGGGAAGGCGATCTTCCGATGGGTCTTCATGACAGGCTCCCCTCCTTGAATCGGATGATGTCCACAAAGCTCTCCAGCCGGGTCTCCACCCCGGCGGTGCCGCTCTGGCCGTCCAGCACCAGGTTCAGCACCGGGATGCCCTTCAGGCGGCGGAGCAGGAGCTCGTTGACCATGGCATCCGGCCCGCAGGGGAAGGCGCTGAGGAGAATGATGCCGCTTACCTGCTCCCGGTGGAGGGCGATGCTCCCCACCAGCTCCCGGCTGAACTCCCACTTGCAGGTGGGGGAGAGCTTTGGGCTGGCCTTCAGGGCAGCGGCCCGGTCCACCAGATCCGCCCGAATGGGGGTGACCCCGGACTGCCTGAGAAAGTCAGTGATGACCTTGCCCACATAGGGGTCATCCAGAATGTAGCCGTGTCCGGCCACCAGGATCTTGAGGCTCTTGTCCCGGTAGAGAGGCTCCTGGGCCTTGAGCCGGGCCTTCCACACCTGCTGCTCCCGCTTTTTTGCATCGGTGTAGGCTTTTTTGACCTCCTTGGGGGCGAAGCCCAGGGACTGGCCCAGGGCCAGAAAGGCGGGGGCCTCCTCCTGATTCTGGAGAAGGTCTACATTGTAGGAGATAAATTTCTGGCCGGAGCCCCGGAAGAGGTTGCGGGTCACATCATAGAGGCCCTCAAAGCGGACGCACATGCTCCGTCCCCGGCCAAAGTTGCTGATTCGGGGGATGAGGATATAGTCGCAGGAACCGACAAGCTCCTGCACGTGGCCCAGAAAGATCTTTACCGATAAGCAGGTCTCGTCGGCGGCCAGAGCAGAGCCCTGATCAAGGGTCTTCCGGCTGGTAGGGGAACTCACCACGGTTTTGACGCCCAGGGTACGGAAAAAGCTCCGCCAGAGGGGGCCGTAGCGGTAGTAGAGCAGGGCCCGGGGCAGGCCGATGGTAGGGGGTGTGGATGCAGTCAAAGGGAATCACCTCATCAGTGGGACGTGCCGCCCTCCTGCGTCGGAGGATCGGCGGGCGGTTTGGTTTTCTTTTTGTAAAAATAGTAAATCACGGAGGAGGAGAGGGAGATCAGGATGGTGAGGGCCAGGGCAAAGGCGAACATGGGGGAGAGAGGGTCGGAAATGCTGCTGCCCAGGATGGTGGCGCAGAGGGTGCTGGGCAGGCTCCCCAGTATCTGACCGGCCAGAAAGACAGGGTAAGCCGTTCCTGTGGCTCCCAGATACAGGCTGATCACATCTCCCGGAAGACAGTTGATCACCCGCAGGAAGAAGGAGAGGAAGAAAGTATTATTCTGCTGGATGGCCAGCACCCCCTCCAGCTTGGGGAAGCGCCGGCTCAGCCGTTCCACAAGACCGACCCCCGAAGCCCGCCCCACCCAGAAGGGAATGGTCAGGTCGATGACCAGCCCCAGCAGGTTCACCGCCAGGGCGGCCGCCGTGGAGAACAGATGTCCCGCGGCCACCTGGAGGAGCAGGATGGGGAAGAGGATGGACAGGCTCTTGACCGCGTACATGCCCAGGAGCAGCAGAGCGGCCAGGACTGGTTTTTTCGGGGTGTAGGCGAGGATAACCTCCACCGACAGCCCGTCTCCGGCCAGCAAAAACCACAGGAGCAGACCGGCGCAGAGGACCGCCGGGACAGCCTTAAGCAGAAGCCGCCAGCGGGACCGGGCAGATTCATTCATAGTCTCATCTCTCTTTCGAAGAAGCCGGGACCTTCGTTAAAAAGTCAAATATTGCAAAAATCTTGTATTTCTGTTATAATAAGACTATCTAAACTTCCAAAAGTGGAAACGACAGCGACCACAGGGAGAGAAAGGAGCGGGAGCATTGCCTGATTCCCACATCACGAAACGAGCTCTTGCGGATGCGCTGAAGGATCTGATGGAAGAGCATCCCTTTCAAAAGATCACAGTGGCGGACATTTGTGAGCGGTGCAGCATGAACCGGAAGAGCTTTTATTACCACTTCAAGGACAAGTATGACCTGGTCAACTGGATCTATGACACGGAATTTATCGCGGCGGCCCACGCCAAGAACTACGAGAGTCAGTGGGCCCGCATTGAAGATATCTGCGAGTATTTTTATGCCAACCGGGAGTTTTACCGCCGGGTGTTGGCTGTGGAGGGGCAGAACTCCTTTTCCGAGCACTTTCGGGAGATGATCCTCCCTGTGTTTGCCGAGGAGCTGCGAGGGATCCTCCGGGAACGGAAGATCCTGGAATTTCACATTGTCTTCTATACAGACGCTTTCATCTGCAGTGTGGAGCGCTGGCTTCGGGAGAAGGAATGTATGCCCCCGGAGGAATTTGTAGCTCTCCTCCACTCCTGCGTGCAGCTGGTGGGGGAGCTGTGACCGGGAAAAACAGAATACATCAGTCTGAGACGGCCGGGGAACCCTCTCCGACCGTCTTAGTTTGCCCTGGAAACGCTCTCCCGAAACAGCTCCTCTAAGGTGCGGTCGAAGAGGGTGTGGTGGGATAAGGCCTGCTCATGGGGGATGGAGCAGAGGAACCCCTCCCGGTTGAACCAGACCGGCTCGACCCCGCCGCCAATCATGCGGTCCACCGTCAGGCCGTCCTGGAGGAAGTCCCAGGGGATGGTCCGGAAGGGCTGACAGCGGCGGACCTCATCCACCTGCTGATAGCACCGCTGGAGGGACGCCGTGGGACAGTCCGGGCGGGGCAGGAAGAGGGCCAGAGGGGCGTGGAGGTGCTCGGCCCAGCAGAAGAACTCCTCTGCGGGAAGGTCCCTTTCTTCTCCGTAGAGTGTATAAAGGGCGTAGAGGAAGTTTCTTTCCCGCAGACGCTGGCAGGCGGTCTCCGCTTCCTCCTGACAGCGGACTGCCAGGACCAGGTTGGTCAGGGACTCCGCCTCCTCCAGAAAGGGGGTGGTCATATCCTCCGGACAGCAGAATAGAATAAAAGCGCAGTCCCTGTTCTGATCTACCAGAGGCAGCAGCTCCCAGGGGGCTTCCCGGGGGAGAAGGGCGTAGGTATAGATCCCCAACTCCCGCCCCTGTCGGACCAGGGCCTGATAGGGTTCTGTCCGGCCGGGAAGGGTCTGCAGGGTCAGGAACCATGGAACCCGCATTCCCTGGTCGGCCAAGGCGCGGCGGGTCCTGGAGCCGGCGACGCAGCTGTTGTATCCCAGAGCCATGCCAAAGGAGATCAGCCGTTCCTCCTCCACATGGGACAGGAGATCGCGAATGAGAGGATAGTACGGGCTGTGCTCATCCCGCAGAAGCTGGTGGGCGCAGTCAAAGAATCGCTGCTGGGCAGGGCTGGCCGAGAAATATCGGGCCAGATCCACCAGGTTTCGCAGGCTTCGTTCCGGGGAGTCCTTGGCTTCCCGCAGTGTTTTACGCACGACGGTCTCGATCAAGCGGGGGGATACGGCATGAGACATAGGGCGGCCTCCTTGTTGGGTACCCAACGCCGAAAGGCGCAGGGGGTTCCTTGACAGTTTAGTGGGCGAACAGGGGGAGTGGCAAGGGACAAAGAGGGGAAAGTGTCTAAAAAAGTAACAAAATTCAACTTTGTCAAAAAATCAGACAGCTTTCAACAGATGTCCCATGACAGGCCTCCCCTGGGTTCCTATAATATCTTTGAAAAGGAACGGCCCTGCCCCCGACGGATTCCTGAGGCAGGGAAGAAAGAATAGATCAATACAGGAAAAGGAGAAATTTGTCATGGGAAATCTCGGCCTTAAAGAAACTGTGCGGGCCTTTGCAGTCAATCAGGCCCTCAACTATCTGGAAAGCGACCCGGAGACCAACATCCCCAAGCTGATGGGCCTGGTGGATAAGCTGGTCCCCAAGGATTGGTATGCGGGGCAGAGAGACGCCATCCGAGGAGCCATTCAGGAGAAGAACAACTGGTATCAGCTGATTCTGCGGCTCTATGAGCTGGATCCCGGCGTGCGCAAGACATTCTTCCGTAATTTTATCGTCAACGCCAGTCTCAACGGCAGTGCCACCCAGGACGCCATCGCCGAACGGGAGAACTGCAACGTCCCCTGGGCCATCCTGCTGGACCCCACCTCTGCCTGCAATCTCCACTGCACCGGCTGCTGGGCGGCAGAGTACGGCAATAAGCTGAACCTCAGTCTGGAGACCATCGACTCCATCGTCCGCCAGGGCAAGGAGCTGGGGACCTATATGTACATCTACACCGGCGGCGAGCCTCTGGTGCGGAAAAAGGACCTCATTAAGATCTGTGAGATGCACCCGGACTGCGAGTTCCTCTCCTTCACCAACGGCACCCTCATCGACGAGGACTTCTGCCAGGAGATGCTGCGGGTGAAGAACTTCGTCCCCGCCATCTCTCTGGAGGGCTTTGAGTCGGCCAACGACGGCCGCCGGGGTGACGGGGTCTTCCAGAAGGTGAGCCATGCCATGGAGCTGCTCAAGTCCCACAAGCTGCCCTTTGGCATCTCCGCCTGCTACACCAGCAAGAACTATCAGGACCTGAGCAGTGAGAAGTTCTTCGACTTCATGATCGACAGCGGGGCCCTCTTCGTGTGGTTTTTCCACTACATGCCTGTGGGCCATGACGCCGCCACCGAGCTGCTGCCCAACCCCTCCCAGCGGGAGGAGATGTACCACCGGATCCGTGCCCTTCGGGAGAGCAAGGCCATTTTCAGCATGGACTTCCAGAATGACGCCGAGTACGTGGGCGGCTGTATCGCCGGCGGGCGGCGCTACCTGCACATCAACGCCAAGGGCGATGTGGAGCCCTGCGTGTTCATCCACTACTCCAACGTGAACATCCACGACCACACCCTGCTGGAGGCCCTGAAGAGCCCGATCTTCCAGGCCTACCACGACAACCAGCCCTTTAACGACAACATGCTCCGTCCCTGCCCCATGCTGGAGAACCCCCAGCGGATCAAAGACATGGTACGGGCCACAGGTGCAGTGAACACCGACTACCAGTCCCCCGAGTCGGCGGATACCCTCAGCGACCGCTGCGTCCCCTATGCGGAGAACTGGATCCCCACGGCGGAGAGACTCTGGAAGGAGAGCCACAACTGCCTCGGGTGCACCGGTACCTGCGGGAAATGAGTTCTGATCTGCGGTCTGCCGTGCCCATACTCTATGGGCGGCAGACCGCTTCCCCCTCTCTTATCGTTCACTTAAAAAATGGCAGATGACCCGATTGGTCATCTGCCATTTTGACAGGAAATATATGCTTTTCGATTACTCCCACTCGTTGCAGGGACTTGTATCTTAAACAATTTTGTTTATAAGATATTGCACCTGCTGTTCTGATTATTTTGATTGCCCATATTATTATAGCTGTACGATGGATGCTTATCAAAATCTTATCAGCGGTGATAAATTGCCTTGGGGAATTTATCATATTAATTGTATTATACTACAGCGACTCGTGTTTATCAACAGCCTTGATTTCCAACAAACCTTTTTCTGTCAGAAACCGATAGAGGATGCTCCATGCCTGTCTGCGGCATCCGTCAATCGCATGATCGGTCTTGCATAGGTGCGAGTAAGGCTGCCAATAGATAAAAGTCATGTGAAGAGCATTAATGGCACAATCATATTCTCCCAGAAACAGTTCTTCTCGAAGAACACCTGATGCATGAAGGTTGATAAAGCCCTGCCTGAATAATTCCATGCTTTCACGGTATGCTGCGGCTTGCAGTTCAGCGATTTTGGGAGATAGTTGGGACAATTCTGCATGGTGTAGAAAATAATAAGCATTGCACTGGATAGCCTGCTGCATATCCAGAAAGACATCATCCAGTTCCTGCAAGGTTGTCGGCACTGCATGGTGTTTTCTCTCTCCGTTTCGGGAGAGCAGTGCTTCCATGATCGTTTCTTTTTTGTTGAAGTGATAGGTCAGATTTCCTTTACTGATTCCAATAGCGTCTGCAATATCCTGTATCGATACGCCGTGATAGCCCTTTGCAATAAATAACGCTTTGGCTGCGTCCAGAATTTCATCTCTAATGTCTTTTCTCATAACGAAACCTCTTCTTGAAGTTTTTTCAATCGCTTCACTTCTCTGTATCCGATTACGATCACGACCAAGGCTGTGATTCCGTCCGAAATGGAG
Organism: Bacillota bacterium; assembly: GCA_030535235.1. Classification (GTDB taxonomy): domain Bacteria; phylum Bacillota; class Clostridia; order Oscillospirales; family Oscillospiraceae; genus Evtepia. The sequence continues at coordinate 14,454 of JAUNCL010000008.1, read as the reverse complement.
CCGGCAAGAAGAACGCCGTCAATTCCAAGAAATGTGGGCAGCAGGAGTATTAGCGGAAGCATCAGGATACCCTGACGAACAATCGTCATCCAAAAGCCCATTTTAGCCTTACCGATTGCGGTGCAGAAGGTTGATGTGATAGGTTGCAAGGCATTGAAGAACATCATAGCAAAATAGATTCGGATGTATCTGGTGGCAAATTCATAAAACATCGGGTCATCCGAACCAAACAGTTTCAAAAGCGTACCGGGGAAAAGCTGCAACAGCAGGAATGCAGTAACCGCTACAGTTGTGCCATAGCGAATAGCCAGCAAATATGTTTTTCTAACCCGGTCATACTTTTTGTTGCCCAGATTATATCCCAGAATCGGCTGGCAGCCGGTGGCAATGCCAATGATACTGGAGAGGAATACGATGGAGAGTTTGGACACAGCACCGGATGCGGCAATGACCACTTCGCTGCCATAGATGGACTGTGCGCCATAGGTCTTCATTGCGTTCATCATGACGATCTGGACAACAGTTGCCAGAATGTGGTTGAAAAAGATTGCTGAACCAAGGGCAAAAATGCCGCCGACCACGTTCAGTCGGATTCTTAAATTTTCGGCAGTGACGGTAACTGTCTTCATTTTTCTCAGCAGATAGAATACTGCCAACGCAGCAGAAAGTACCTGTCCCAGAACGGTTGCCAGTGCCACGCCCGTAATGCCCATGTCAAACAGGAACAGGAAGATTGGATCGAAAATGATATTGAATATCGCACCGCTCAGCAAAATGGCGCTGGCGAAAGTAGGACTTCCGTCCGCACGAACAAAGTACGACATACCCGTTGCAAAGATGCCAAAAGGAATACCGAGGCAGATAACACGGGCATAAGGGAAGGCATACTCCATAATCAGATCTGTAGCACCAAACAGATACAAAATCGGCTCCAGGAATATGGAAGAAACCAATGAAATCAGAATACCAAAGGCTGTCATCAGGGTGATGGCATTCCCCATATAATCAGCGGCATCGTTTGTCTGCCTCTTTCCCAGAAGAATGCTAAAGTGTGAGACGGCACCCATTCCGATCAGCGCAGAGATTGCTGTCATAATGGTGGTAAAGGGAAATGCCACATTGGTCGCACCAATCGCCAGATCGTTGACACCCCACCCCAAAAATGCCTGGTCAACAATATTGTGTGCGGAGTTTACCAACTGGCTGATAATACCGGGAATCGCAAATTTCCAAATCAGCTTATTGATTGGCTGTGTTTCTAATGGATTCCCCATTGTCATTTTTTCGGTCATATGGAAAGCCTCCTGTTTTTATTCATCAACCCAAATTAGGACAGTTGTCCTAATTATATTAGCACAACCGTCCTAAAAAATCAATGGTATTCACGGAAAAGTTACAAAAATATCGCCCGCAGGATTTCTCCCACGGGCGGCGTATGGTCAGCTATCCAAAGGCTTGTATTCGGTGACTGTTTTCAGATAGGTTTCGGGATCACCGTTAAGTATTAGATCAGCGTATGCCACAGGGTCATTGTAGATCAGATAGTCCAGCTCTGACCGCTGATATATTGTCGGCGACAAGATTTTGCTCCGTATTATGATAATACGAATAATGAAAGAAATAGCAGGCAGTCCGAAAACTACCTGCTATTGGAGATAATGTGAGCTAATTTGCGATTATTCCCACTCGATGGTTCCGGTGGGCTTGGGAGTGAGGTCGTAGACGACACGGCAGATGCCGGGGACCTCGTTGACGATGCGGGAGACGATCCGTCCCAGCACATCGTAGGGGACTTCCTCAATGGTGGCGGTCATGGCATCGGTGGTGTTGACGGCGCGGATGATGGCAAACCACTCTTCCGCCCGCTTGCCGTTCCGGATGCCCACGGTCTTCATGTCGGGCACAGCGGTGAAGTACTGCCACACCTTGCCGGCCAGACCGGCCTTGTCGAACTCTTCCCGCAGGATGGCGTCGGATTCCCGGAGGGCTTCCAGGCGGTCCCGGGTGATAGCGCCCAGGCAGCGCACGCCCAGACCGGGGCCGGGGAAGGGCTGACGATAGACCATGCTGTGGGGCAGACCCAGGGCCTCGCCCACCACGCGGACCTCGTCCTTGAACAGCAGTCTCACGGGCTCCACCAGCTCAAACTGCAGGTCCTCCGGCAGGCCGCCCACGTTATGGTGGGCCTTCACGCCGTCGCTTTCCAGAATGTCCGGATAGATGGTGCCCTGGGCCAGGAACTCGATGCCCTCCAGCTTGCGAGCTTCCTCCTCGAAGACACGGATAAACTCTGCACCGATGATCTTACGCTTGGTCTCGGGGTCACTGACGCCGGCCAGCTTGTCCAGGAAGCGGTCCACTGCATCCACATAGATGAGATTTGCGTTCATCTGGTTGCGGAAGACCTCCACCACCTGCTCGGGTTCGCCCTTGCGCAGCAGGCCGTGATTCACGTGGACGCAGACCAGCTGCTGGCCGATGGCCTTGATCAGCAGGGCGGCCACCACGGAGGAGTCCACACCGCCGGACAGAGCCAGCAGGACCTTCTTGTCACCGACCTGCTTCTGAATGGCCTCCACCTGCTCTGCGATGAAGGCTTCAGCCAGGGCGGGGGTGGTGATCCGAACCATGGACTCGGGACGCATATTATCTGCCATATTCATTCCTCCCTATATCTATCTCACAAGAGATTATTTTCCGTGGATATTATAGCACAAACCACCGCCTGATTGGTAGGGGTTTTGACAATGATGGAAAAATTTCTTTACAGGGGCAGGCAGACCACCAGCTCAAATCGGCTGTCCACCGGTCCGGCTTCCAGGGAACCCCCGCAGCGGGCGGCGATCTCCTTCATGCCGGTCAGCCCAAATCCGTGGGCGGATTTGTCCGGTTTTGTGGTAGAGAGGTCTGGTTTTTCCTTGCCTGTCAAGGCGTTTTCCACTTTTAGCATAAACAGCCCTTTGTCCGCCCGGCAGCGGACGCGGATGGTCTTGTCCTCCGCATCCTGGGCGGCTTCGATGGCGTTGTCCAGGGCGTTGCCCAGAAGGGCGCAGAGGTCGGTATCGGCAATGGAGAGGTCCCTGGGGAGGGAAATTTGAAAGTCTGCTGTCAAACCCAGCCCCTGGGCGGTCTCAGCCTTGGAGGAGAGAACCGCATTGGCCGTCTCGTTCTCGCAGAAACGACGGGATCCCCTGAGGGCGGGGGATCCGGAGATCTCTTCCAGGTAGGCCGTGGCCCGTCGGGTTTCCCCCTGCTCCAGCAGGCCGGACAAGACGGTGAGATGGTTGCGCAGATCGTGACGCAGGGTGCGGATCTGGGTCTGCTCCCGTTGGAGACCCTGATAATAGACCTCCCGGGTCATTGCCAGCTGGGCGGTCCGCTCCAACTCCTCATGGTCGGCCAGGGTCAGGATGGCCTGAAGGAGGACCAGAGCGGTCAGCAGGACGAAGGGAAGGACCGCCAGCCCCTGATTCATGGCCAGGGAATTGATCAGCATGGATTCATACTTCTGATAGGTCAGCAGCACTACTGCCACCAGGGCACACAGGTGCATGGCAGACAGACCGAGGATCAGCTTCCACAGCCGCCGGGGCAGATGTACCGGCCTTTCCGGCAGTCTGGAGCGGGAGAGAAGATACAGAAGGCAAAAGACCACAGGCCGGACCAGCCGGGTAATCAGATCATAGCTGCGTAAAAATATTAAATAGGTATCCAGCAGAGCGCAGACCGACATGATCAGGCAGAAAAAGATGAGACCTACGGACAGCCGCCCCACCCGGTCGCCCTGGGTGCAGCACCAGAACACCCCCAGAAAGACCGGCAGGGTAAAGAGGAGGTTGTTATCACCCACCCAGATGACCATGGCGCTGGACCCGGTGAAGGTCAGGAGCAGAAGTAATTTTCGTACCCTGCTTTCCCGAAGAGGGACAAAGGGGGCGCAGAGCAGATAGAGACAGGCGCCGCTGATCATGTTCACCAGGACCCATCCGCCGCAGGAGAAAACCGACAGCAAAACCTGGTGCATGGTTCAATCCTCCAGGGCAGCCCGGGTCAGAGCCGTCATGGCTGCCTGCTGACAGGAACGGCTGATGGGCAGGGTCACGTCTCCCAGAAGTACCTCGCCGGTTGTGACCCGCTCCACGGCCCCCGCCCGAACCAGATACCGCTGATGGATGCGGACGAAGCCACGGCCCACCTCCTGGGCTACCTGGTCCAGCTTACCGTAAAAGGTATAGCTTCGCTGGGGCGTGACGCAGGTGACCTGCCGCCGGTCCGAGACAAAGTAGAGGATGCTGCCTTTGGGGATGCGGTAGGTGATATCTCCGCTGCGGCAGAGAAAGACCTGCTCCTCCTGCCGGTGGAGGATTGCGGCGGTCCGCTGGAGGATCTCCTCCAGCTGCTGGGGTTGGGCGGGTTTTAACAGATACCCCAGAGCGCCCACGGTGTACCCGTCAAAGACCCGGTCGGAGAAACCGGTGACAAAGACGAGCTGAAGCCCCTCGTGGGCCTGCCGGAGCCTGCGGGCAGTCTCCATGCCGTCCATCTCTCCCATTTCCATGTCCAGAAACACCAGGTCCAGCTCCCCCTGGTGGCGGTCCAGCCACCCCAACAGCCCCTCGCCGGAGGAGAACTCCAAAAAACGGGCCTGCCCGGAGGATTCCTCCAGCAGTCGCTCTAAGGCAGACCGGAGGCTGAAACGGGCGTCGTAATTGTCGTCACAAATGCCGATGGAAAGCATGGACATCACTCCTTTCCGATGGGTTCTTTCTGATTTGAATTTTACCACAGCCTGCCCTCTCTGCCAAACCAAACTTGACGGCAAATGTGCAAACAATGACATCTCTTCTCCAATAATACCAAAGTTGACGCCAAACCCACCGGAAATGACGCCCCCGGTTGCACACCCTGCTTCCGCCGGATACCATGGAGACAGAAAGGAAGGGATGACCATGTTAAAGGTAGAAAACCTGCACAAATCCTATCAGGTGGGAAAGACCACCTACGAAGTCCTGAAGGGAGTGTCCCTGGAAGTAAAGAAGGGAGAATTCGTGGCGGTCATGGGGGCCTCCGGCTCCGGCAAGACCACCCTCCTGAACTGTATCTCCTGCTACATCCCTGTCGACCGGGGACAGATCACCCTGGGGGGCCAACCCCTGGCCAAGCTGGGAGAGGACGCCCTGGCGGAGATCCGGAACCAAAAGCTTGGCTTTGTCTTTCAGGATTTCCTCCTGCTGGACGGACTGACGGTCCGGGAGAATATCCTCCTGCCCGCCATCATCGGCGGCAGCGCGGAGGCAGCAGAGGAGGAGAGGGCTGACCAGCTCTGCCAGGTCTTTGGGATCTCGGCCATCCGGGACAAGTACCCCGCTGAGATCTCCGGTGGTGAAAAGCAGCGGACGGCGGTGGCCCGGGCTCTTATCAACCAACCCCTGCTGATCCTGGCGGACGAACCCACAGGCAACCTGGATTCCAAATCCAGCCGGGCGGTGATCGACACCTTCCGGCAGGCCAAGGAGACCTTGGGAGCCACCATCTTCATGGTGACCCACGACTCCTTCGCCGCCTCCTTCTGCGACCGGGTGGTCATTCTCCGGGACGGCGTGGTGTGGCGCACCCTGGAGAAGGGCTCCGGCGACCGCGCCGCCTTCCAGGACCTGCTGCTGGACTCCATCCGGGAAATGGGGAGGGAGTGACTGCTATGATGCGCTTTTCTCAAGTCTACGGCAGGCTCCGCCGAAAAAACTGGCGGCAGTACGCCCTTCTGGCCGGGTGCTGCTTCTTCTCTGTCCTTCTCATCACTGCCTATGTGTGTATGATGCGGGCCCCCACCGTTCTGAATGTCCTCCCGGAAGGGGGGGACAGCCGCAAGCAGATGATGATGATTTTCGCCCTGGTGGTCATCGGCTGCGGGATGTTTACCGCCTACGCCGCCAGCCTGTTCTTCCGGAACAAATCCCGGGAGATGGGCGTGTTTCTGGCCCTGGGCGCCTCCCGCCAGCAGGTGAAGGGGGAGCTGCGGAAGGAACTGGCCCTGCTGTCGGTCCTCTCCTGCGGGGCAGGCGCCCTTCTGGGGGCCCCGCTGGCCTGGGTCCTGTGGCAGATTTTCCGGGCGGTGGTGGTGGACACCCAGGAGATGGCCCTGACCTTCGATCCCAAGGCCTATCTTCTGGCCCTGGCCTTCTCTCTGTTCGTGATCGCCGTCCTCTTTTTCCAAGGGGGACGCTCCATCCGGCGCACCAACATCATAGACATCGTTCAGGAGTCCCGGAAATCAGAGCCCATCCGGGCGGTACCCCGGTGGTATGGGCCGGTGGGGATTTTCCTGCTGGCAGCCGGGGCCCTTTTGGGATATCTGATCCCGTCGCTGTTCATCACCGTTTTCCACTGGTATCCCCCCGATGGATTCACCGCCATCTTCTACCTGCCCGCCCTGGTGGGGCTGTATTGGATCCTCCTCCACACAGTGGTCAACGGCTGGCGTCGAAAACGGAACCGATATAAAGACCTCATTGCCACCAGCATGATGCGGTTTCAGGGCCGGCAGACGGTGCGGAACATGCTGGTGATGACCGTCCTGATTGCCGGGGCCTTCTTTGCCAGCTTCTATGTCCCCATGCTGGGCACCGGTGCGGCCCATGGCTATGAGAGCCGTCCGGTGGATTATGCTTACCACTGGCGGGCCGACCAGGATATCCCCCAGCGGGAGGAGGTAGAGGCCCTGGCCCGGCAACATGGTGTGACCCTCATCGACTGGACCATGGCACCCGCCGCGGTTCTGGGGGTGGACGGCTTTGCCCATGTTGAGACGGAGACCAAGTTCGGCATCACCTATACCAAGGAGTATCGGGAGCTGCTGTGTGGGGATGTCGTGCTGTCCGAGAGCGCCTACAACGCCCTCACCGGCGAGCACATCGACCTGACCCCCGGCACCATCGCCGGGATCATGGACGACGAAGGCAGCGGCGAAGGCGTGTTCGGCGGGGAGGCCACCCGGCTGACCAACATGGTCACCGGCCAAACAATGGCGGTGACTCCGGTGGAACCCCTGTGTTACACCATGCTCTTAGGCCGGTTTGTGCTGGATGACGGGGACTATGCCCAAATCACCCAGGGCCTCACCGATATATGGCGGGAAAATCAGGTCTTTTTCAACGTGGAAAACTGCGGCGAGACCTACGACTTTGCCAAAGCCCTGTTCAATGAGATCGTGGACCGCTCCGGCCCGGAGGTAGAGCAGTTCGATGCCTATGACCAGGTGCAGGAGATCCTGGCAAACCAGGCGGGAGAGCCTTACGGCTACGCCCGGGAGAACCTGGAAGGGGAAGGCTATGAGGTCATTGACTACGACCTGCGGGATTCCTCTAATTTCCGCCTTTTCTGGAAGTACATGCCCCAGTTCCGGGTGCTGGATCAGGCGGATTTCGTGAAAACCATGGCGGTGTATCTGGTGCTCTTCCTCTTCATTTCCGTTGTGTGCTTTGCGGCGGTCATCGTCATTGCCTTTACCCGCTGCATGACCATCGCCCTCACAAACGCCAAGGTGTATGAGGATCTGAAACGGCTGGGCGCACCCCGAGGCTATCTGTACCGCTCGCTCAGGGGCCAGGCAGGCCGGGTCTTTCTGGTACCCGCCCTGGTGGGCACAGCCCTCATCTACGCCTTCTATGCCATGATCATGTACTTCAATGGCAACCCTGCCGGCATCACTGCCAGCGAGGGAATGGGGATGGCGGCCTGTATGGTGGTCGTTGCCGTGGTCTCTCTGCTCTTCTTCGGTGTCTACCGGCTGACGCTGCGCAAAGCCTGTCAAGCCACCATTGACAAGAACTAAGAAATGCCCCACCGACTTTTTTTCAGAGTCAGTGGGGCATTGTCATGAGAAGGTCAGGCGCATCTGATACCACCGGACATTGCCGTGGACGGACTGGGAGATGCCTTCGTTTACAAACCCGAACTTGGCGTAGTAGTGGAGCAGCGGCTCCTTGCAGGTGAGCACCAGTCCCTTTCGGCCCTGGGACTTGGCGTCAGAGATGGCTCGGTTCAGCAGAAGTGCGGCGCAGCCCCGGCGGCGGTAGGCCGGGATGGTGTCCACCCCAAAAATCATCTGCCAGGAGCCGGTTTCGTCGTGGAGGTCGGCATTGTCGTACATTTCGTCACATAAATCTGGACCTTGTGTGACCATACCGTTGACAAATCCCACCAGGGTATCACCCTCCCACAGGAGCCAGAAGTGGTCGGGATAGACCGTCAACCTGCGGCGGAAAGCGTCTTTGTCGGCAGCTTCGGCCGGAGGGAAGCAAACCGCCTCTACGGCGGCAATAGCGTCCAGATCCCGGAGGGATGCGGTGCGGATGTTCATAGTCAACACGTCCTTTGGGTTCAGAGTTGGAGGGTCTTGAATAAGAATGAATATGATGCAATCTTCTTCCTGTTCGTGATTTTCAGCGAGTAGCCTTGGGGTCGCCAGGAGCATTATATCCGATCTAAGAGAGCCTGTAAAGAAACCGAAAGAAAAAGTCTTTCTTGACAGGGCCAGCGGGATATCATACAATGCAAGGACAGATTTCTGAACGAAAGGGAAGGGGCGCATGAAAAAACATTCTGAAAAGAAAAAAGCCCGCCGGGATTTTCATCAGGCGGTACAGATGGAGCTGAAGGAGCACAGGAGTTCCTTCCTTGTGTTTTCCGTTCTGCGGGTCCTGGTCATCTTCTGTATGGTCCGCCAGTTCTTCCTGCACAACTATGAGGGCTTCTTTTTGGGGATGCTGACCCTGCTTCTCCTGTATCTGCCCAGTTGGGTTCAGGTGAAGCTGCGGATCGAGATTCCGGTAGGCCTGGAGATCGCCATCCTCTGCTTCTGCTTTGCGGCGGAGATTTTGGGCGAGATCAACGCCTTCTATCAAAAGATCCCCTTCTGGGACACCGTTCTCCACACCATCAACGGATTCCTCTGCGCGGCGGTCGGGTTTTCCCTGGTGCTGCTGCTGAACAACCACAGCAAGCTGACCTTTGATCTGTCCCCCTTCTTTCTCGCGCTGGTGGCTTTTTGCTTCTCTATGACGGTGGGAGTCCTCTGGGAGTTCTTCGAGTGCTTCATGGACCAGACCTTCCTGCTGGATATGCAGAAGGACCGGATCGTCAGCGGCATCCACACGGTGATGCTGGACACCACAAATTCCAATCTGGTGGTCAATATTTCGGATATCAAGGATGTCATTCTGGTCCACAGCGACGGGAGCCAGGAGGCCCTGGGTCTGGGCGGCTATCTGGATATCGGCCTGCTGGACACCATGAAGGACCTGTTTGTGAACTTCCTGGGGGCCGTGGTCTTTTCTACCTGCGGGTACTTCTATGCCCGGGGCAGCGGCAAGAAAAAGGTGGTTTCCCTCTTCATGCCCAGCCCAAAGGAGGAAGACAAGGATTACCTGGCCCTGACTCAAATACAAAATCGTGAAAAGGAATAAAAAAGGATGCGCCCGGAAAGCTCTTCCGTGGCGCATCCTTTTTTTATTGAAATCAGGGGTTGTTGGCTGCGGCCTGACGCTCCAGATACTCGTCATAGGTCATCTTCCGGTCGATGAGCTTGCCGTCGGCGGTGAAGTCAAAGACCCGGTTGCAGACGGTCTCGATGAGCTGATGGTCGTGGGAAGCCACCATGACGTTGCACTTGACGGCCTCCAGACCGTTGTTCAGGGCGGCGATGGACTCCAGGTCCAGGTGGTTGGTGGGCTGGTCCAGCATCAGGACGTTGGCGCCGGAGAGCATCATACGGGAGAGCATACAACGAACCTTCTCACCGCCGGAGATGACCTTCACAGGCTTGTACACCTCGTCGCCGGAGAAGAGCATGCGGCCCAGGAAGCCCCGGAGATACTGCTCCTGGGGATCGGGGGAGAACTGACGCAGCCACTCGATGAGGTTGTCGTCGTTGTCCTGGAAGTAAGGAGTGTTGTCCTTGGGGAAGTAGGAGAAGGTAGCGGTCTGGCCCCACTTGACGGTGCCCTCGTCCGGCTCCATCTCCCCGGCCAGGATCTTGAACAGGGCAGTGTGGGCGTTTTCGTTGTCGCCGATGAAGGCCACCTTGTCGCCGTGCTCCAGAATGAAGGAGACGTTGTCCAGGACCTTCACGCCGTCGATGGTCTTGGAGACGTTGGTGACGAAGAGGATATCCTTGCCCACCTCTCGGTCGGGGGAGAAGGAGACCCAGGGGTAGCGGCGGGAGGAGGCGGGCATTTCCTCCACGGTCAACTTGTCCAGCAGCTTCCGGCGGGCGGTGGCCTGCTTGGACTTGGACTTGTTGGCGGAGAACCGGGAGATGAAGTCCTGCAGCTCCTTGATCTTTTCGGAGTTGCGCTTGTTCTGCTGCCGGACCAGCTGCTGGACCAGCTGAGAGGACTCGTACCAGAAGTCGTAGTTGCCCACGTACATCTTGATCTTGCCATAGTCGATATCCACGATATGGGTGCAGACGGTGTTCAGGAAGTGACGGTCGTGGCTGACCACGATGACGGTGCCCTCAAAGTCCAGCAGGAAGTCCTCCAGCCAGTTGGTGGCGTCGATGTCCAGGTTGTTGGTGGGCTCGTCCATCATCAGGATGTCGGGGTTGCCGAAGAGGGCCTGGGCCAGCAGGACCTTCACCTTCAGGCGGGCGTCCAGGGTGGCCATGTCGTTGTAGTGAAGGTCCACGTCGATGCCAAGGCCCTGGAGGATGCGGCTGGCGTCGCTCTCGGCCTCCCAGCCCCCCAGCTCGGCGAACTCGGTCTCCAGCTCGCAGGCCAGCAGGCCGTCCTCGTCGGTCATCTCCTCCTTGGCATAGATGGCGTCCTTCTGCTTGCCGATGTCATAGAGGTGCTTGTTGCCCATGATGACGGTGTCCATGACGTTGAAGGCGTCGTAGGCGTTCTGGTCCTGCTTCAGGACGGACATACGGGTTTTGGGGAGAATGGAGACCTCGCCGCTGGTGGAGTCCAGGTCACCGGAGAGGATTTTCAGGAAGGTGGACTTGCCGGCGCCGTTGGCGCCGATGATGCCGTAGCAGTTCCCCTTGGTGAACTGCAGATCTACATTGGAAAACAGCGGCTGGCCGCTGTACTGAAGGCTCAGGTTGGAAACAGTGATCATGTCAAACTCCTTATTAGTAGTAATGAGACAAATTATTTTTATCATACCATATCATTTGACCGAAGTAAACAGACCACCCTTACAAAAAAGCGGTGGGAAAGGGCGGCAGAATGGCCAGGGATTCCAAATGAATGGTGTCTGTCAAAGAGAAGAAATGACACGAAAGAAAAAAATCATGCAAAAACAGTGGAAAACAGCGCAGTAGTGTGCTACAATGCCAAAGTAAAAATTTCCGCCAAAGGAGGCAGAACACAATGAGTATTCGAATTGGTATCATGGGCTATGGGAATCTTGGCCGGGGCATTGAGTGCGCCATCAAGCAGAACGAGGATCTGGAGCTGGCAGCGGTCTTTACCCGCCGTCCGCCGGAGACGGTTTCCGTGTTGACAAAGGGCGTCGGGGTGTATGCGGCAGACGATATCCTGGCTCACAAGGACGAAATCGATGTTCTCATCCTCTGCGGCGGCAGTGCCACCGACCTGCCCGTCCAGACACCCGAGTATGCAAAGAACTTCCACGTTGTGGACAGCTTTGACACCCACGCAAAGATCCCCCAGCACTTCGCCGCCGTGGATGCCAGCGCCAAGGAAAGCGGCCATGTGGCTGTGATCTCCTGCGGCTGGGACCCCGGTATGTTCTCTCTGAACCGCCTGTACGCCGGCGCAATCCTCCCCCAGGGCCAGGACTACACCTTCTGGGGCAAGGGGGTCAGCCAGGGCCACTCCGACGCCATCCGCCGGGTGGAGGGCGTGGTGGACGGCAAGCAGTACACCATCCCCATTGAGGCCGCCCTGGAGGCAGTCCGCAGCGGCAGCAACCCCCAGCTGACCACCCGGCAGAAGCACCTGCGGGAGTGCTTTGTGGTGGCCACCGAGGGCGCGGATAAGGCCAAGATCGAGAACGAGATCAAGACCATGCCCAACTACTTCGATGAGTACGACACCGTGGTCCACTTCATCTCCCAGGAGGAGCTGGACCGGGACCACAGCGGCATCCCCCACGGCGGCTTTGTGATCCGCTCCGGCAAGACCGGCTGGGAGGGGGAGAACACCCACATCATCGAGTACAACTTGAAGCTGGACTCCAACCCCGAGTTCACTGCCAGCGTGCTGGTGGCCTATGCCCGGGCGGTCTATCGTCTGGGTCAGGAGGGGGCCTCCGGGTGCAAGACCGTCTTTGACATTGCACCGGCCTACTTAAGCCCTCTGTCCGGAGAGGAACTGCGGGCCCACCTCTTATAATGCTTTCATGAAATGGAAAAAGCCGGCGGTTTTATACCGTCGGCTTTTTCTCAGACTGGGTCGGTTCCTTTGGCATAGAGGTGAAATCACCTGGCATGGTCGGGGGATTGATGGGCGTTTTCATAGGCCTTCCGGATCTCCTCCGGCATTTCCTCCGGAGACAGGCTTTGCAGGCGGTCCTCGTTTCCTTCCCGGATGGCGGTCTCATAATACCAGCATTTGAATTTGATCATATCCAGGACCCGATTCATGCGTTCGACCTCTTCTTCTACCTGCTCCTTTTGTTTGTAAAACAGCGCCAGGCGCTGGGAGTAGGTGGAAGGACCCTCCACACACCATTCCATAAACTGTTTGACGTCCCGGAGTTCCAGACCGGACTTTTTCAGACACTCAATGACCCGGATGGCTTCCAAATCCTTTTCTTCAAACTTTCGGATGCCGGAGTCCCGCCGGAGAGCCGGGAACAACCCTTCCTTATCATAATAGCGCAGAGTGGAAACCGGCAGTCCACACAGCTTGGATACCTGGCCGATGGTATACATACGCTGTCCTCCAATCGAATTGCAAAAAATCTCAACATAGGGGTTGACCTAAAGTTAAGTTTAGGTGCTATGATGATCCTACTAAGCCAACATAACATTGTCAAGCTGAGGAGGTTTTTTATATGCTCGGAACATTTACCTACCACAATCCCACCAAGCTCTATTTCGGCCAGGGTTCCATTCAGTCCCTGAACGAGGAACTGCCCAAGTATGGCAGCGGCGTGGTCCTGATCTACGGCGGCGGGTCCATCAAAAAGAATGGGATCTATGACACGGTGGTGGAGATCCTGAAGGAGAACGGAAAATGGGTGACGGAGATCGCCGGCGTCATGCCCAACCCCACCTTGGAAAAGCTCTACGAGGGCATTCAAATTGCCCGGGAGCATCCCACCGACCTGATCCTGGCGGTGGGCGGCGGTTCTGTCTGTGACTATGCCAAGGCAGTGGCCGTCTCGGTCCACTGTCAGGAGGACCCCTGGGAGAAGTATTTCCTGCGGCAGGAGGAGCCCGACTGCCCGGTGATCCCCGTGGGCTGCGTCCTCACCATGGTGGGGACCGGGTCGGAAATGAACGCCGGTTCGGTGATCACCAACCAGGAGACGAAGCAGAAGATCGGCAAGGTGTTTGAGGATGAGCGGGTCATGCCCCGGTTCTCCATCCTGGACCCGGTCTATACCCTGACCCTGCCCCACTACCAGATGGTTTCCGGCATTTATGACATCTTCAACCACATCTGCGAGCAGTATTTCTCGGGGGAGGATGACAACACCAGCGACTATATCAGCGAGGGCCTGATGCGCTCTCTGCTCCACGCCAGCCGGGTCGCCAATGTGGATCCCCAGAATTACGAGGCCCGCAGCAACATCATGTGGACGGCCACCTGGGCGCTGAACACCCTGGTGTCCAAGGGAAAGAGCACCGACTGGATGGTCCACATGCTGGGCCAGGCGGTGGGGGGCTTTACCGACGCCGCCCATGGGATGACCCTTGCGGCTGTCTCTCTGCCTTACTATCGGTTCCTCTTGCCCCACGGTCTGGCCAGGTTCAAGCGCTTCGCTGTCAATGTATGGGATGTGCGGCCGGAGGGTAAGAGCGACCGTCAAATTGCGGAGGAAGGACTGACCGCCATGGAAGCCTGGATGCGGGAGCTGGGTCTGGTCATGAACCTGACCCAGCTGGGCGTCACAGAGGAGATGCTGGAGGGCCTGGCCGACGTGACCTTTGTGCTCCCCGGGGGCTACAATCCCCCCAGCCGGGAGGAGATCATCGGAATTTTCAAAGAGAGTCTATAACCTTTCAGGGCCTGCCGCAGATTTTGCGGCAGGCCTCCGCCCTACGGTGTACCAGCAGACGCTGCGAAGCTTTTTCGACAAGCTGGATGAATACCATCTTATCTCCAAAAGAAAAACCAAACCCCAAGCAGCTCAGTGATGAACTACTTGGGGTTTGGTTTTGATTTGATTATGATGGCCCAAAATGATTGGAACGATGACAATTATTCCCACTCGGCAAGATTAATCTGTATCTTAATCTATTTTGTTTAAGTTTTG
>JAUNCL010000047.1 GCA_030535235.1 Bacillota bacterium | reverse complement strand
AGAAATAATCACTATGGATTTTTTCAAGTGTCCAACTTGATTTTACAATCAACCCCCTAAAAATTTTTTCTTTTTTATGGAAAAGAGATGTTTTTTTCATTAATTATATGTTATACTACAAAAAAGACTGCATAAAATTTCAGGAGGTCTCTGCTCTATGAAATGCCCGTTTTGTGCTGCCCTTGACAGTAAGGTTGTCGATTCCCGCCCCGCCAACGACGGAACCAGTATTCGCCGCCGCCGGGAGTGCCTCCAGTGCCATAACCGCTTTACTACCTATGAGACGGTTGAGGTCCTCCCCATGATCGTCATCAAAAAGAGCGGCACCCGCCAGGCCTTTGACCGCAATAAGCTGATGAACAGTATGCTCAAGGCCTGCGAAAAACGGTCGGTCTCCCTCTCGCTGCTGGAAAAGGCCGTGGATGACATCGAAAAGGAACTCCAGAACGAACTGGGCGGCGAGGTCACCAGCAAGCAGATCGGCGAGCTGGTGATGGAAAAGCTCAAGGATCTGGACGAAGTGGCCTATGTCCGCTTTGCCTCGGTCTATCGTCAGTTTAAGGATATCAACACCTTCATGGACGAACTGAATAAGCTGCTGGATCAAAAAAAATAAGCAAAAGCAAACGCTTGGATTTCTCCGGCGTTTGCTTTTTTCTTAGAATAGATTACCAAGGGACAGCCGTTCCAACTCACAGATCGCTGAAATTTGCCGAAGTGCTCTGGCGTTTGTGGCGGTGTACTCCCCCAGGTCTCGGCTGTTCAGGCGCGCCATGGATTCATCCAGTAGGGTGGCGATCTCATTGATGCTGGCATGGCTTTGGACCAGGCGCAGGTATGGCATGTGCCTCTCCCACTCCTCCTGAACGGCCTGGGAGCATTCTTTCGCTTTCTCCCAATCCTCCGCCTCCGCCGCCTCTGACGCCAGGAGAAGCTCCTCCGCCAGGGATGCCGTGATCTTTGTCAAATAGTGAGAGTTTAACCCCAGCAGGAGGACCATCCCCACCAGGATCACCGTGGAGACCCAGAGCCGACTCACCCCTTCCCCTCCTTTTCCACAAAGTAAATGCCGCCGGTCTCATTCACCGTCATGAGAAAAACCCGGCGCACATCCGTGACCCCCCGCTTCAACAGCTCCTCCCGGAGCCACTGCATGGAGAGATTCCGAAGTATCAAATTCTCGGAAAGGACACGGCCATCACTGATCACAATGACCGGCATTCCGGTGTCCTTCGCCGGCAGGTCCATGTCCCGGAGGGTCACAGGGCGATCCTCCGCCTTGGGCACCACAGAGATCCGGCCGGTGGTCTCCAGCACCGCGTACTTCACAGAGGAGAGATCCGTGATCCCCGCTACCCGCAGTTCCTCCATCAGTTCGTCCACAGTAAAGCGATTTTTTACCATCTCCCGGATCAGGATCTCCCCGTCCTGGACTACAATACTGGGACGGCTGCAGAGAAGGGCCCGAAACCGGATGCTTTTCACGGTCAAAACAGATAGGATCGTAGACAGACAGAGCAGGGTCAAAATGGGGATCATTCCCATAATAAGGGGGATGCCAAAGTCCTGCATGGGTACGGCGGCCAGATCCGCGATCAGCAGGGAGAGCACCAGCTCTGAGGGCTCCAGCTGTCCGATCTGTCGTTTCCCCATGAGACGGATCCCCACAATGATCAGCAGATACAGAATGACCGTGCGCATCACCGCAGTAATCATCTGAACTTCTCCTTCCAACCGACATGTTTGGTGTAGTATGCCCCCTGACCGGGAATCCTATGCGATGAAATGTTTTCTTTTGAAAGCATTTAGATTAGGACTTGCATTTTTCCGGTCCTTGCAGTAGAATTTGACCATCATGAGATAAAAGAAAGGGTGGCCTTGCATGAAGCATGAACTCGTTCTTGTGCTGGACTTTGGCGGCCAGTACAACCAACTGATTGCCCGCAGAGTGCGTGAGTGTGGCGTATACTGTGAAGTGAAGCCGTACTCCACACCGCTGGCGGAGCTGAAAGCCATGAACCCCATCGGAATCATCTTCACCGGTGGTCCCAACAGTGTCTATCTGGACACCTCCCCCCAGGTGGACCCGGAGATCTTTACCTGGGGCGTCCCCATTCTGGGCATCTGCTATGGCTGTCAGCTCATGGCCCACAGCCTGGGCGGCCTGGTGACCCCGGCCCAGGAGGATACCGCCCGGGAGTACGGCAAGACCACCACGTATTATGACACCTCCTGCAAGCTCTTTGCCGGACTGCCTGCTGAGGGGATCTCCTGGATGAGCCACGGCGATTACATGGCCAAGGTCCCCGAGGGATTTGCCCTGGTGGGTCACACGGCAATGTGCCCCAACGCCGCCATCGCCGATGAATCCCGTGGATTTTACGGCGTGCAGTACCATCCCGAGGTCAACCACACGGAAAACGGCGTGGCCATGATCCGCAATTTCCTCTACGAGGCCTGCCACGCCAAGGGAGACTGGACCATGGGCGACTACTGCAAGTCCGCCATTGCCGCAGTGCGGGAAAAGGTGGGGAGCGGCAAGGTCCTGCTGGCCCTCTCCGGTGGTGTGGACTCCTCCGTGGCCGCCGCCCTGCTGGCGGAGGCTGTGGGCAAGCAGCTCACCTGCGTCTTTGTGGACCACGGCCTCATGCGTTTGCATGAAGGCGACGAAGTGGAAGCTGCCTTCTCCAAGTGGGACATCAATTTCGTTCGGGTCAATGCCGAAACCCGCTTCCTGCTGAAACTGGCCGGCGAGGATGATCCCGAGACCAAGCGGAAGATCATTGGCGAGGAGTTCATCCGGGTCTTTGAGGAGGAGTCCCAAAAGATCGGCGCTGTGGATTTCCTGGCCCAGGGTACCATCTACCCCGACGTCATCGAATCCGGCGCGGGGGACGCCGCCACCATCAAGAGCCACCACAACGTGGGCGGCCTGCCGGACTTTGTGGACTTCAAGGAGATCATCGAACCCTTGCGGATGCTCTTCAAGGACGAGGTCCGTCAGCTGGGACGGGAACTGGGTCTGCCCGAGTACTTGGTTTCCCGCCAGCCCTTCCCCGGTCCCGGTCTCGCCATCCGTATTATCGGCGACATCACCAAGGAAAAGGCCGACACCCTCCGCCTGGCCGACTTCATCTTCCGGGACGAGATCGCCAAGGCCGGTGAGGACAGGAATCTGAACCAGTATTTCGCTGTCCTCACCAACACCCGCAGTGTGGGCGTCATGGGCGACGGACGGACCTATGACTACACCCTGGCCCTTCGCGCCGTTACCACGGCGGACTTCATGACCGCCGACTGGGCGAGAATCCCCTACGATGTGCTGGACAAGATCTCTGTCCGCATTGTCAATGAGGTCCCCGGCATCAACCGTATCGTCTACGACATCACCAGCAAGCCCCCGGCCACAATTGAGTTTGAATAAGGAGAAGTGTCAAAAAAGTCCAGTATTTATGCGGATT
>JAUNCL010000001.1:104952-211062 GCA_030535235.1 Bacillota bacterium | reverse complement strand
CTGGGCAAGAAGCTCATCATCTGGAATATCAAGTCCACCACCAAGGCCCAGGACGGCCTGTATGTCTACGAC
The DNA here is from genome assembly GCA_030535235.1 of Bacillota bacterium. Classification (GTDB taxonomy): domain Bacteria; phylum Bacillota; class Clostridia; order Oscillospirales; family Oscillospiraceae; genus Evtepia. The sequence continues at coordinate 210,990 of JAUNCL010000001.1, read as the reverse complement.
ACCGTGCAGCGTCTGTACGACAGCCAGTTCGGCGGCGAAGGCGTGGACGATATCAAGAAGTATATCAAGCTGGGCAAGCTGGGCGAGGCCTTTGCCGCCGACGAGCAGGTCATCCTGCTGATCGACGAGATCGACAAGGCCGACCTGGAGTTCCCCAACGACCTGCTGTGGGAGCTGGACCGGATGGAATTCTACATCCCCGAGACCAAGGAGACCATCAAGGCCAAGCAGCGCCCCATCGTCATCATCACCTCCAACGCCGAGAAGGAGCTGCCCGACGCCTTCCTGCGCCGCTGCATCTTCCACTATATCTCCTTCCCCAACCAGGCCATGATGACCGACATCGTCCACGCCCACTACGACAACATCGAGGACCATTTGCTGGAGATGGCCATGCGGGCTTTCTATCAGGTCCGGGACCTGCCCACCGTGTCCAAGAAGCCCTCCACCTCCGAGCTGCTGGACTGGCTCCAGGCTCTCCGCCTGGGCGGCGTGGACCCCGACAAGATCGAGGAGGAGCTGCCCTACGCCGGCATCCTGCTGAAGAAGACCGAGGACCTCACCGCCGTGAAGAACGCCAAGACCCGCGTGAAGAACGGGTATCGTTGGTAAGCTGTGGGGCCTGGGAAAACGACGCTAAGAAAAGGAAAGAGGGGACACCGTGTTTACTGATCTATTCTACCTCCTGCGCGCCCGGGGCCTGAAGGTGTCCATGAACGAGTGGCTCGCCCTCATGGAGGCCCTGGAGCGGGGGCTCTGCCGCAACAGCCTCCTGGAGTTCTACTATGTCAGCCGGGCCATCCTGGTCAAGACCGAGGCCGACTTCGACAAGTTCGACGAGATCTTCCTGGAGTACTTCGACCGGGTCCAGCATATTGAGGACATCCCCAACGAGCTCATGGACTGGCTCCACGACCCCAAGAACATGAAGAAATACGACAAGGACGAGGTGGACGCCCGCACCACCTACGATCTGGAAAAGCTCCGCCAGATGCTGGAGGAGCGCCTGAAGGAGCAGCACGAGCGCCACGACGGCGGCCAGTATTGGGTGGGTACCGGCGGTACCTCCACCATGGGCCACTCGGGCTACGCCGCCACGGGCATCCGGGTGGGGGGCGAGGGCCAGCACCGCCATGCCCTCCAGGTGGCCGGCGAGCGGGAGTTCAAGGACTTCCGGGAGGACAACGTGCTGGACCAGCGGTCCTTCCAGCTGGCCTTCCGCCGCCTGCGGCAGATGACCACCCGGCAGGACGGCCCCATGGACGTGCTCAACCTGGACCGGACCATCGAGGAGACCTGCAACAACGCCGGGTACCTCCAGCTGGAGTTCGACCGGCCCCGGACCAACGACATCAAGGTCATGGTCCTCTTCGACTCCGGCGGCTCCATGACCCCCTACGCCCGCCTGTGCAGCCAGCTCTTCCAGGCGGTGAACAAGGCCAACAACTTCAAGGACCTGAAGATCTACTACTTCCACAACATCTGGTATTCCGAGCTGTACACCGATCCCCACTGCTTCTATGAGGACGCGGTGCAGACCCAGTGGGTCATCAACAATCTCAGCCGGGATTACAAGGTCATCGTGGTGGGCGATGCCTCCATGGCCCCCACCGAGCTGACCTGGGTGGGGGGCAGCAGCTGGTACAGCCGGTACAACAACGAGACCGGCCTGGCCTGGCTGAACCGCTTCCACAACCGCTTTGAAAAGATGGTGTGGTTCAACCCCATCCCCGAGGCCATGTGGGAGTACGACTACGGCTACCAGACCATCGAGATGATCCGGAACACCGTGGACATGTACCAGCTCACCGTCGAGGGCCTGGGTCAGGGCCTGAAAAAGCTGGTCTCCGCCCGCTGAATAAAAACAAAGGGAGCGCCCCAAACGGCGCTCCTTTTCGTTACCTTCTCTGTTGGATTGTGGTAAAATAACCGTGCTGTACGGCAGCGTGGGCTGTCGGCCTTAGGCGGTTGGCCCCCTACATAGGGGGTGAAAGCCTTCTTTTCCCCCCGGACTCATCGAGGAAGGGGGTGATGCGATGGTTACCTTTGAAGTACTGCTGCAGTACACGATGGTAATTATTGCTATCATTGCCTTAATCAATGGCAGAAAGAAGTAAACCGCCTGGCTGCCACCAGACGGTTTATGAACTAAAAATATAAACACTTTGGGGGGCTGACCGTTGGCCAACTGTCCCTCTGCCTACAGTATACAACACCGGGAGGTCTCCTGTCAAGACGGCCCCCGGTGTTTTCTGTCCGGTAGCCACTGTGGAAAAAATTTCATGGATTTTTGCTTTTGCCTTTCCGATTTCATGGAAATCGCATATAATAGAGGAAAACTGTTCCCGGGAGGGTTTGCTTATGTTACTGAACGTACTCGCCGTGGGCGACGTGGTCTCCGAGCTTGGGCTGGACTGCCTTCACCGTCACCTGCGGGCCATGAAGAAGGAGCACGACGTCCACTTCACCGTCATCAACGGGGAGAACGCCGCCGGGCTGGGCCTGCTCCCCCGCCACGCCGACGAGCTCTTCGACGCCGGGGCGGACGTCATCACCCTGGGCAACCACACCTGGGGCAAGCTCCAGATCACCGACTATCTGGAGGACAACCCCTATATTCTCCGGCCGGCCAACTACGCCCCCGGTCTTCCCGGCCGGGGCTTTGGGCTCTACGACGGCCCCAGGGGGCTGAAGATCGGCGTGCTGAACCTGATGGGCCGCTTCGAGCTGGACTGCCACCTGTCCTCCCCCTTCCTTCTGGCTGACCAGGTGCTGAAGGAGGACTTTGCCCAGGCTGATGTGGTCCTGGTGGATTTCCACGCCGAGGCCACCAGCGAGAAGGGGGCCATGGGCTGGTATCTGGACGGCCGGGTCCAGGCGGTGTGGGGGACCCACACCCACGTTCCCACCGCCGACGGCCAGATCCTCCCCAAGGGGACCGGGTTCATCACCGACCTGGGCATGACCGGCCCGGCCCTGTCTGTGCTGGGGGTGAAGCCGGAGAACTCCGTCAGCCGCTTTCTGGGGGGCCTGCCCCGGCGGTATGAGGCCGCCAAGGGCCCCGGCAAGATCAACGCCGTTCTCTTCACTGTGGACACCGACACCAAGGCCTGCGTGGGCGTCACCCGCTGTGACGTCTTCGACTGAGCCGCCGGAAAGGAGACACCCATGCTGACCTTTCTTCACGCCGCCGACCTTCACCTGGACTCCCCCTTCCGCGCCCTGTCCCCCGAGCGGGCGGCGGAGCGGCGGGAGGAGCAGCGGCGGCTGCTCTCCCGGCTGGCCGGGACCGCCCAGGAGGCCGGGGCCGACCTGATTTTTCTCTCCGGGGACCTCTTTGACAGCCGCCGGGCCAGACCTGAGACCCTCCAGGCCCTCTACCAGGCCCTGGAGGAGCTGGAGGCCGAGGTTTTCCTGGCCCCCGGCAACCACGACCCCTGGTCGGCGGCTTCTCCCTATGGGAAGCTGACCTGGCCGGACCATGTACATATCTTTTCCACCCCGGAGACCCAGCGGGTGGAGCTGCCCCACCTGGGGGCGGTGGTCTACGGCAGTGCCTTCACCGCCCTCTACCGGATGGATGGCCCCTTGGAGGGCTTCCGGGCCGACGACCCGGGGCTGGTGAAGTTCGGCTGCTTCCATGGGGACCCGTCCAACGCCCACAGCCGGTACGGTCCCATCACCACCAACCAGATTGCCGCCTCGGGGCTGGACTACCTGGCCCTGGGCCACATCCACACCGCCAGCGGCCTGAAAAAGGCGGGGCCCACCTGGTACGCCTGGCCGGGCTGCCCCGAGGGCCGGGGCTTTGACGAGACCGGGGACAAGGGGGTCTATCTGGGCTGGGCCGAGGAGGGCCGGGTGGAGCTGGACTTCGTCCCCCTGGCCACCCGCCGCTACCTGACCCCTGAACTGGATATCACCGGGAAGGACCCGGAGACGGCTCTCCGGGACTTCATCGCCGGAAACAGCCCCCAGGATATCCTGCGGATCCTCCTGGTGGGGGAGCGGGACCCGGAGAATGAACCCAACCTGATGGCCCTCACCGGGCTGGCCTCCACCTATTTTTACAGCGCCAGCGTGCGGGATGGCACCTCCCTCAGCCGAACCCTGTGGGAGCGGGCCGGGGAGGACACCCTCACGGGCCTTTTCCTGCGGACCATGCGCAGGCGTCTGGAGGAGGCCGACGACGACGAAAAACCCGGTCTGGAGCGGGCCGTCCGCTTCGGCCTGGCCGCCCTGGAGGGAAGGGAGGAACCCCAATGAAACTCTTGCAGCTCACAGCCACCTTCGGCTGTCTGGAAAACGAGACCCTGAATTTTGACGGGGGCTTCACCCTCATCGGCGCCCCCAACGGGGCGGGCAAGTCCACCTGGTGCGCCTTTCTGCGGACCATGCTCTACGGGCTGGATACTCGCCAGCGGGACAAGAAGGGGGCGCCTGCCGACAAGAACCGCTACCGCCCCTGGAGCGGCGCCCCCATGGAGGGCCGCATGATCTGCCGCCAGGGGGACCGGACCCTGGAGATCCGCCGGACCTCCGCCGGCGGGGTCCCCATGGGGGAGTTCTCCGCCATCGACCGGGACACCGGCCTGCCGGTGCCGGGTCTCACCGCTGATAACGTGGGGGAGACCCTCACCGGAGTCAGCCGGGAGGTCTTTGACCGGTCGGTCTTTCTGCGGCAGACCAACCTGGCCGTCACCCACAGCCAGGAGCTGGAGAAGCGCATGGCCGCCCTGGTGACCGCCGGGGAGGAGGATGTGTCCTGGTCCGAGGCCGACGAGCGGCTGCGGACCTGGCAGCGCCGCCGCCGATACCATAAATCCGGCCTGCTGCCCCAGCTGGAGGAGGAGGAGCAGACCCTGCTGGAGGCCCAGCGGCAGACCGCCGACCTGCGGCAGAGTCTGGCCCAGGCCCAGGCCAGGGCGGACGCCCTGCGCCGGCAGAAGGAGCAGTGGGACAACCGTCTGGCCCTGGAGACCGACAAGCTGGAGACGGTGAGCCAGCAGCGGTACGCCGAGGCCGCCGCTGCCCTGGACGCCGCCCAGCTGCGGCTCCATACCCTGGGGGACCGGGAGGAGGCGGAGCAGGAGGACCTGGCCTTGGAGGAGGAGCTCTCCGAGGAGATGGCGGAGATCAAGGAGGAGCTGAAGGGCCGAAAGCGGCTCATGACCGGCTTCGTGCTGGTGGTGGTCCTGCTGACCCTGGGCTGCGCCGCCCTCTTCGGCATCCCCCGGTATATCGAGCCCAACGTGGCCGACTTCCCTGTGAGCATCCCCATTCTGCCCCTGTTTCTCTACGCCGCCGTGGCGGGGGTCCTGTGGGTGCTGGTCGTTCTCTTCACCCTGATCAAGGCCGGCTGTGACCACCGGAGCCGAAAGGAGCTGGCGGAGCTGCGGCGTCAGGCAGAGGAGAACAGCCGGCTCCGGGAACGGCGGGAGAGAACCTGGACGGAGGCCCTGGCCCAGCGGGACCAGGCCCGGAAATACTTTGAGGCCGTCAGCCAGCAGGGAGCCCCTGCCCCCAATCTGCCCCCGGAGGCCGAGACCTGCCGGACCTCCCTCCACGCTGCCGAGCAGGAGGTGGCCAACCTCCAGGGACGGCTGGACGCCCTGGGGGACCCGGTTTTGGTGGACGCCCGGCTGGACAGTGTCCGGGAGCGCATCGCCCTCCTCCAGGCCGACTACGACGCCATGGATGTGGCCCTGGAGGCCCTGCGGGAGTCCGATAGCCAGCTTCATGCCCGGTTCTCTCCCCAGCTCAGCGACCGGGCTGGGACCTATTTCACCCGGCTCACCGGCGGGCGGTACACCCGGGTGGATCTGTCCCGGGGGATGGAGCTCACCGTCCGGGAGGGAGAGAGCCTGACCGACCAGCCCCTGGCCTACCTGAGCCAGGGCACCGCCGACCAGCTCTACCTGGCCCTGCGGCTGGCAGTGGCCGACCTGGTGCTGCCGGAGCCTGACCAGGCGCCGGTGGTCCTGGACGACGCCCTCATCACCCTGGACGATACCCGCCTGACCCTGGCCCTGGAGACCCTGCTGGAGCTGTCCAAGGACCGGCAGGTTATCCTCTTCACCTGCCAGAGCCGGGAGTTCCGGGTCCTGGAAAACCACCCGGAGGTCCGTACCGTCAGGCTGGCCGGGTTTTAAAACCTCATTTGAGACTGCGTTTTTCCGTTCCAACGGTTGCCAACCGGCCGAAAGGGTAGTATAATCATAAATTGAACCCCAACGACCCAAAGGAGGTCTCATCCATGTCTGAACCCAACAACCCCCAGGAGGAGCGCCAGACGGAGGCGCTCACCCCTGACAATACAGCGGAGCAGCCCCAAAAGGAGAAGCCCGGCTTTGCCGCCGACTGCTATTCCTGGCTCCAGGCCCTGACCTTCGCTCTGGTGATCCTCATCGTGGTCTTTACCTTCTTCGGCCGGGTCATCGGCGTGGAGGGTTCCTCCATGGTTCCCACCCTGGAGAACGGCGACATGCTCCTTCTCCGGTGCGTGGGCTACGAGCCGACCCAGGGGGACATCGTGGTCCTCCGCAAGGATTTCGCCGATATCCACCACCCCATCGTAAAGCGGGTCATCGCCGTGGGGGGCCAGACGGTGGAGATCGACTACAACACCGGCACGGTCTATGTGGACGGCGCGGCCCTGGACGAGCCCTACCTGGGCGAGCCTATGCGGGTGCCCGACAGCCCCTATGAGCAGGGGACCTATTGGGAGGTGCCCGAGGGCTCGGTCTTCGTCATGGGCGACAACCGCAACGCCTCCTCCGACAGCCGCCACGCGGAGCTGGGCGTGGTGGATGAGCGCTGTGTGCTGGGCAAGGTCCTGTGTGTCATCCTCCCCTTCCAGCACATCGGAACCGTGAACTAAAGGAAAGGAGAGAGCGCCATGCGACTGGATAAATGGCTCAAGGTCTCCCGCCTGATCAAGCGCCGCACCGTGGCCAACGAGGCCTGCGACAACGAGCGCATCTCGGTCAATGGCCGGGTGGTGAAGGCCTCCTACGACGTGAAGGTGGGCGACAAGCTGGAGATCCGCTTCGGCCCCCGCACGGTGTCCGTGGAGGTCCTGTCCGTCACCGAGATGAAGGGCAAGGAAAACGCCGCCTTTATGTACAAGGAAATCTGAACGCGAAACCACCCGTGGGTATCCTAACGGGTGGTTTTTTCTTGCAAATCCTGGAAGGATGGGATACAATGGGCTCAACCAACACGAAAGGAGCATGCCCCTATGAAGAAACGACTGCTTCCCCTGATCCTGTCTCTGGTTCTGGCCCTGTCGCTGGTTCCCATGGCCGGTGCGGAGTACATCATCCAGTACCCCCATCTGGAAATTGGCCAAAACGGAGCTGTTGACTTTAGCGACGCAAACAACCCCCGCCTGAGTAAAAACTCCAGCGGCCAGGGTTGGAGCTGGAACGCTGCTACCTATACCCTGACCCTGAACAACGTCAATCAGCCTTCCCTGTCTCTGGGGATCTACGAGGCCACAAAGCCTGTGACCATTGTGGTGAACGGCACAAACACCCTGTATAGCCTGAGTGAAGGCAGTTCCACTGGCTGGACCAACGCGACCAGCACCCTGACCGGCTCCGGCACGCTGAATTTGACCAGCTCCGGCAGCGTAGACGTAGTCAACGGCCCCGTCGTCAACTCTGCCTCCGGCTTCGGTGTGAGCACCCTGAACGCCGGTACCATCACCGTCAAGAGCCAGCTTTCCAGAAGCACTACCATCAACGGCGGTTGCCTGATCGTGGACGCCAGGGAGCACATCGAGAAGTATGGCTACAAAGATGAGAATATGAAGCCGCTGAACTCCGCGGTTTCCGCCTCCACCCAATATGTGCCGGAAACCATCTTTCAGGGCTGCATTCTGAAGGATGAGAACGGCAACCCCGTCACCATGAAAAAAGAGCCTGTGGTCTACTCCGCCGGCAACGTAGTGGGGTATAATATGGTGGCCGTGAAGACCGACGGCTCCTGTGCAACCTATGTGAAGATCATGGCCCCCGGTTACACCCCCTTCTCCGACGTGAAGAGCGGCGACTACTTCGCCACACCCGTCATGTGGGCTGTGGATCAGGGCATCACCAACGGCACCTCCGCCACCACCTTCTCCCCCAACAACACCTGCACCCAGGGGCAGATCGTGACCTTCATCGCCCGGGCCGCCGGCGCCAAGACGGTCTCCGGCAGCAACCCCTACAGCAACGCCGCCATCACCTCCGACCAATACTACTACAATCCCCTGTTGTGGGCCTACCAGAACGGCATCGTCACCGACACCGCCCTGAACCCCAACGGCGGCTGCACCCGGTCCGACGTTGTCCTCTATCTGTGGCGTCTGGCCGGCTCCCCCAAGGTCACCGGTTCCACGTTTACCGACGTTCCTGCTGACGCTGCCTATGCCCAGGCTGTGGAATGGGCGGTGAAAGAAAAGATCACCACTGGCACGTCTGATACCACGTTTTCTCCTGACCAGACCTGTACCCGCGGACAGATTGTTACCTTCCTCCACCGTGATATGGCATAACGAAACGAAAACCGCCCGCTGCAACACAGCGGGCGGTTTTTGTTCCGCATCCATGCAGGGAAGGGTTATGCCAGCAGGTCAGCCAGGGCCTCCATGGCGGTGATCTCCTGGGTGCCCAGGGTTTTCAGAATCTCAGTCTGGGCCTGGATGGCGGCCTCGTAGACGGCGATCTCCTGGGAGAAGTCGCCCCCTGTCTCTTCATAGCGGACGAAGAGACTCCGGGTGGCGGTGTCCACGTCGGCCTTGGTGAAGCCGATGCCGGTGCCCCAATACAGGTTGTCCTGGTTGTCCTCACCCCAGAGCATGTCGTCCTGGATGGCGATGACCTCGGGGGAGAAGTACATGGCGTACCACTCCAGCACGTTGTTCACCGTCCAGGCGTACTCATCCACTGCCGTGGCCACGTCGCCGGTCTCCAGGCAGGCGATGATGTCCCGGCAGAGCCGGATGTTCTCCTGGGGGGCCTCGTGGGGGACGATGGGACGCTCATACATGAGGCCCAGCAGATGCTTCTGGGCGTAGGCGAAGGCCTCCAGGTTCTGGTCGGTGAGGGCCTTGCCCTGGGCCCGGAGGTCGGCCATGGCCTCGGTGTCATTCTGGGCCTGGGCCTCCCGATAGGCGGTGTTGACGGCTTCCACCCGGGCGGTCATCTCCCCGGCGGCGGTCTTCAGTGCCTCCAGGGCAGCCTGGAAGGCGGGGACGTCCACGCCGGCTTCGGCCATCAGCTCCTCGTCCATGGCGGCCAGGATCCGGTCATACTGGGCGGTGAAGTCCAGGTAGAGGGCGGGGGTCTGGTCAATGTACATGGCCAGAGCGCCGTAGTACCGGATGTTGAAGTTCATGACGGCTTCGTTGTAGGTGTCCGGGTTGTCGTACTGGCTGTGGTAGATGTCCACATAGAAGGGGAAGACGGTCTCCATGTCCTTCTGCAGCAGGAAGCCGTTCACCGTGGAGGGCACACCGGCGGCGTAGTAGGAGAAGTCGTCAGAGTAGGTGTAGGTCTGATAGCCCTCGGTGAGAACGCCGTCGGGGAAGCAGCCCTCCGGGTCAGGGGAGTATTCGTAGGTGTTGGCGAAGTAGTCCAGCATGGTGAACATCTCCGGGGCGGAATAGGTGCTGGTGTAGGTGTCGAACTCATAGGCAGGCAGCTCAAAGTTCAGGAAGGCCAGGGTCTTTCCCACCCATTCGGGGTGGACGTTGTTGATCATCTCCCAGGCGCCCACCGTCCAGTCGTACTGGGTGTAGGAGGAGCCCCATTCCTCCGCCCCGTGGAGGCAGAAGACGATGTCGTTCTCGGGCTGATAGCCGGACTCTACCATGGCCCGGGCCACGGCCAGAACCAGGCCCACGGCGCAGTTGTCATCCTGGAAGCCCTGGAAATGGACGTCGTAGTGGCCGCCCACCAGGATCTGGTGATCGGAGGACTTGCCCTTCAGAACGCCGGTGACGTTGTAGGTGGTTCCGGCGTCCTTCTCCACCTGGTTGTCCACGGTGAGGGTGGCGGTGACGGGGCCGTTGGCCAGCTTCTCCTGGATCTCCCGGGAATCCGCCACGCCGATGGACAGGGTGGGGATGTTGTCCGGGCCGCAGATGTCCTGGCAGTTCAGGGCGTCGTCGGCGATCTGGGCAAATCCGCCCACGTTGGCGGCCAGAATGGCCGCAGCCCCCTGGTGCTCGGCCTCCAGCATGGGATAGGTGATCCACCAGTCGCCTCTCTGGTCGATGTCGATGAGGACGATCTTTCCGGTGACGTCCACGTTTTCATAGTCCCACATGGTCCCCTTTTCCAGGTAGACCACCTCGGCGGTGATCCCCTCGGGGGGCGTGGAGGCGGTGGCGTAGGAGTAGACGGGGTATTCCTTGCCGTCCACAGTGAAGCTGGCGCCGTTGAACTGCCAGCGGTCGCAGGGGGCGGCCACCTTTTCCACGTCGGTCAGGCCGATCTCCTCCATCTGCTGGGCCAGATAGTCTGCCGTGGCGTGCTCTGCGTCGCTGCCGGCGTTCCGCCCTCCCAGCTCGGCGTTGAAGAAGTCCGGGTTGGTGGTGAGCTCCATGGCGATGTCAGAGGCGAAGGCGGGGGAGACAGCCTCCAGATACCGGTTGTAGGACTCCTCCGGGGAGGAGACGGCGGCGGGGGTCTCTGTCTGGCCGCAGGCGGTCAGGCCCAGCAGCATGGGGATCAGGAGCAGTGCGGTCAATTTCTCTCTCAATGATGGTTCCTCCTAACAATAGAATGAAAAATATATAAAAAAACAGGCGGCACGTCGGGAAACGTGTCGCCTGGTACATCACGGATGGCATGGCGCCCGAAAAGGGTGCCGCCGGGATACAGAGTCTATCCAGCAAAAATCACAGTTACCACTCTTATTGACCGTTTCACAAGTTGACCGATTCCAACTTATAAAATTTGAGCTTTGAACTCAATCAATAAGGCAACAAATGTTGCCAACCCGCACCCGCGGTGCGGTCCCCGGCTCTTCGACGGGTTTTCGGCATTCGACCCGGCCGTCCGTGTAGCCTTGGCCCTCCTGGCAGAAGGGCGGTCATGATTTTCGACTGGACAGATTCCAATCACAAATTGTGGGTTGAGTATACTATTCTTTTTCCCAAAATGCAAGTGTTTTTTTCAGAGTTTCCCTTCGGTGGAAGAAACCCCCGTGGGCTGTCTCCGAAAAGACGGCTCACGGGGGTTGTCCGATTCCATGGTTTACTGGTCCACGGCATCCTTCAGGGCCTTGCCGGCCTTGAAGACGGGGACCTTGGTGGCGGGGATGGGGATGTCCTCCCCGGTTCTGGGGTTGCGGCCCATGCGCTCGGCCCGGGTCTTGGTCTCAAAGGCCCCGAAGCCCACGATCTGGACCTTTTCCTCCTCGGTCAGGGCCTTGGTGATGAGGTTGATGGCGGCGTTGAGGCCGATCTCCACGTTCTTGCGGGAGAAGCCGGTCTCCTCGGCCACGCTCAGAATCAGTTCCGTTTTGTTCATTGTGATTTCCCTTTCTCTCTGTTCAGTCTGTGCCCTGTCCCTGTTCCGGGTGCTTTTCCCGGTTCCACAGGACCATGAGCTGGTCCACGGACAGGTCCTTCATGGTCTTGCCCTGGGCGGTGACGGCCGACTCCACCCCGGCGAACCGGCGGATAAATTTTTCGCAGGTGCCGTCCAGGGCCTTCTCGGGGTCGATTTGGAAGAACCGGGCGATCTTCACCGCTGCGAACAGCACGTCCCCCAGTTCCTCTTCTACGTTGGTGTTCCGGGCCACGGCTTCCTTCAGCTCGCCCAGCTCCTCTTCCAGCTTGTCCATGGCGGCCTGGACGTTGGGCCACTCGAACCCGGCCTTCTCCGCCTTGGACTGGATCTTCTCTGCCCGCCACAGGCCGGGCAGGCTGCGGGCCACGCTGTTGAGGGTGTCGGTATCGGTTTTCTGCCCCTTCTCCTGGCGCTTGAGTTCCTCCCAGTTCACCAGGACCTCGTCCACAGAGCTGGCCTCTTCCCGGGCGAACACGTGGGGGTGGCGGAAGATGAGCTTTTTGCAGATCCCGTCGGCCACGTCGTCCAGGTTGAACCGCCCCGCGTCCTCCTCGATGGAGGCGTGGAAGAGGACCTGGAGGAGGACATCCCCCAGCTCCTCCTTCATGTGGTCGGGGCTGCCCTCGTCGATGGCCTCGGCCACCTCGTAGGCCTCCTCGATGAAGTTCCGGCGGATGCTCTCGTGGGTCTGCTCGATGTCCCAGGGGCAGCCCCCCGGGGCCCGGAGGATGCGGACAATTTCCCGCAGGTCCTCCACGGTATAGGAATTTTTGTATTCAAAATTTATCATAGGTTTCCCTTTCCCACAAGCCCTTATGGGGTTTTGTTGTTTTTTATTTTGATTCTCAGCTTTTTTTCACCGGACTCCAGGCCCGAACAGGGGCTTATTTGATCCGCAGCAGCTTGGCGATCTTGTCGCCCTTGGGCATGAGGGAGAGGTCGTCCTTGGACACAGCCCGCAGGAGGATGACCAGGACGCCGTAGACCACCACGCCCACCAGGATGGCGGCGGCCACGCTGAGGGTGTTGCCCAGGCGGCCGGCCAGCAGGCCGTAGACCGCCCAGACGGCCCCGCCCATGACCAGGGAGGCGATCAGGGGTTTGACAAAGACCCGGCGGTACTTGGGGGGATGGGGGGTGACCCTCTTGATGGCGGCCAGCTCCATGATGGCCACCAGGGAGAAGCACACCAGGGTGCCGATGGGGGCGCCCTTGATGCCCACGGCGGGCTGCTGGACCAGGCAGAAGTTCACGATGAGCTTCAGCACGCTGCCGATGGCGATGAACCAGATGGGCAGGGTGGCCCGGCCGTTGGCCTGGAGGATGGCGTTGCACAGGAGCATGACGCACACGAAGATGGAGGCGATGCCCAGGATCAGCATACAGGCGGAGGCCACCTCCTGGTTGGTCTCGGGGTAGAGGAGCTGGATCACCGGACCGCTGAGAACGGCCAGACCCACCCCGGCGGGGATGGCCAGCATAGCCCCCACCCGGAGGGCGGATTCCGCCACCTTGCCGGCCCCCAGCTTATCCTTGGTGGTGAGGGCGGCGGAGACCGCCGGAACGATGCAGGCGGTGAGGGAGACCATGAAGGAGGAGGGCAGGTTGTAAATGGCCACGGCCTTCTGGTAGGAGCCGTAGAGGCTCACGGCCATCTCCTCGCTGTAGCCCAGGGCGCTCTGGAGGAGGTTCTGGACCTGGATGGTGTCGATATAGGTGGTGATGGGCACCACGGAGGCGCTGAGGGTGATGGGGACGGCGATGACCAGCAGAGACTTCAGAATGCTGCCGGCGGAGTGGGGCCGGTCGTCGCTGAGGGCCTGGGCGGGCCGGTTCCGCCGGTGGTGGCGGAGGATCAGGTAGATCAGGGAGACAAAGCTGCCGGCCGCCACGCCGCCGATGGCGCCGGCGGCGGCGATCTCACTGCCGAAGCCCAGCCGGAGCAGGTACCAGGCCAGGACCAGGCCCACCACCAGCTTGGCCACGGCCTCGATGACCTGGGAGACTGCCGTGGGGACCATGTCCGAGTGGCCCTGGGCGAAGCCCCGGTAGGCCGAGACAGTGCACAGGAAGAAGGCGGTCAGGGACATGACCCGGATGGCGGGGGCGGCCATGCTGTCCCCCTGGAGGTTGGCCAGGGGCTGGGCGCCGAAGAACATGATGGCGGTGGTGACCGAGCCCAGGACAATGAAGGTCGCCAGGCAGACCCGGAAGACCCGGTTCACCTGGTTGTGGCGGCCCAGGGCGTTGGCCTCGGAGATGGTCTTGGACATGGCCACGGGCAGGCCGGCGGTGGAGACCATCAGCAGGAGGTTAAAGACCGAGTAGGCGTTGTTGAAGTGGCCGAAGCCCACATCCCCCAGGATGCGGCCCAGGGGGATCTTGTACAGGGCGCCGATGAGCTTGACCACGATGATGCCCATGGCCAGGATGGCGGCCCCGCCGAAAAAGGTGTTCTTTTGGGATGACTGTTTCAAGGGGATATCCTCCACTGGTTACGCGAAAATCAGGGGCAGGGCGTAGTTCTTTACCTCATGCTGAATTTTTTCCAGGTCGAGGGTAAAGAAGACCCCATCCTTGTATATGATGTTGCCCCGGGCCATATTCATCACCACGTCCCGCCCGGTGGCGGAGTAGACCAGGTTGTCGGCCACGGAGTGGCAGGGGGTCAGGTTGGGGCGGCGGAAGTCCACCAGGATCAGGTCGGCGGTGTAACCGGCCTCGATCTTCCCGGCCTTGCGGCCCAGGGCTTTTGCCCCGTCGCAGGTGGCCATGCGGAGGACGTCCATGGGCCGGATGGCCAGGGGGTCCCGGCTCACGCCGGTGTGGATGGTGGCGGCGAACTTCATCTCGCCAAAGAGGTCGGTGGCGTTGTTGGAGGCCACGCCGTCGGTGCCCAGGGCGATGTTCACCCCGGCCTTTAACATGGCGGGGATGGGGGCCACGCCGGAGCCCAGCTTCAGGTTGGACACCGGGTTGTGGACGCAGGTGATCCCCTTTTGGGCCATGATGGCCCAGTCCTCGGGGGTGGTCCAGACGCAGTGGGCGGCGATGGCCCGGTTGTCCCAGACGCCGTACCGGTCCAGGGTCTGGATGGGGGTGGCGCCGTTGCGCTCCAGGCTGGCCTGGTGCTCGGCCTCGGTTTCCGACACATGGACGTGGATGCCCAGATTCTTTTTCTGGGCGTAGTCGGCCATCCACCGCCACAGGGGGGCGTTGGAGGTGTACTCCCCGTGGATGGAGGCGTCCGCCAGAATCTGGCCGTCCCCGGCCTTGTGCCACTCCTCGGTGAGGCGGATCTGGTTCCGGCAGTCCCCGCAGGTGTCGGGGGAGAAGTCCTCAGGGGCGCCGAAGTAGACCCCGCCCACGGAGAGGTTGGCGGAGATCCCCGCATCCAGAATGGTCCGGGCGATGGCGGGGGTGTGCATATACATGTCGGCGATGGTGGTGACGCCGTTGGCGATCATCTCGGCCAGGCCCAGGCCGGTGCCGGCGGCCACGGCCCGGTCGTCCAGCCTGGCTTCCGCGGGGAAGATCCACTGGTTCAGCCAGGTCTGGAGGTCGCACCCGCCGCCGTAGCCCCGGAGGAGGGTCATGGGGATGTGGGTGTGGGCGTTGACCAGACCGGGCATGAGGACGTTGCCGTTGCAGTCTACCTCCTGATCGAAGGGACCCTCGGGGCGGACCGTGCCCACGGAGGCGATCTTGTCCCCCTCCACGGCCACGAAGGCGTTGTCTAAGATGGTGCCGGCCTCGTCCATGAGGAGGGCGCGGCAGTTGTGCAGCAAGGTCTTTTTCATGGCGTCACCTTACAGGGCTTCCAGGCAGGCCAGCACCAGGGCGGAGAACTTCTCCCGGGCGGCCTCGGCGGCGTCCAGGACCTCCTGCTCGCTGAGGGGCTGGGGCAGGACCCCGGCGGCCATGTTGGAGACCAGGGTGAAGCCCAGGACCTCCATGCCGCAGTGACCGGCCACGATGACCTCGGGGACGGTGGACATGCCCACGGCGTCGGCCCCCAGGTTCCGGGCCATGCGGATCTCGGCGGGGGTCTCATACTGGGGTCCGGGGAAGTACATGTAGACGCCTTCCTTCAGGTCCAGGTCCAGCTTCCGGGCCTGCTTCCGGGCCAGGTCCTGGAGGGCGGGGGTGTAGAGGTAGCTGGAGTCGGGGAACCGGGGGCCGAACTCCGGCAGGTTCTCGCCCCGGAGGGGGGACTCCAGGAAGAGCTTGATCTGGTCGGTGATAAGCATCAGGTCGCCGGCCTTGAACTTCCAGTTGACGCCGCCGGCGGCGTTGGTGACAAAGAGGGTGGCGCAGCCCAGGAGCCGGAGGACCCGGATGGCGTAGACCACCTCCTGGAGGGAGTAGCCCTCGTAGTGGTGCATCCGGCCCTGCATGACGGCCACGGGCTTCCCCGCCAGGGTGCCGAAGACCAACTGCCCCTTGTGGCCGGGGGCGGTGGAGTGCTTGAAGTGGGGGATGTCCCCGTAGGGGACGACGATGGGGTTTTCCACCACGTCGCCCAGATAGCCCAGGCCGGAGCCCAGGACCATGGCCACCTGGGGCTGGAAGCCGCCCAGCCTGGCCCGCAGGAAGTCGGCGCTCTCCTGATAGTGGGCATAGGTAAAGTTCATAAGATAACCTCCGCGTGTATGATGTGCCGGTCCGCGACCGGGAAAATGCAGCGATATCAAACTATATTACACCCAGGGGAAATAAAATGCAATGTTTTCCCTTATTGTTCAAGGGTTTTTAACATTTTGGACCCCTTGCCTCTCCCTCTGGGAGAGGTGGATTCGCCCGAAGGGCGAAGACGGAGAGGGCGGATATGGATCGGCAGTGATTTACCCTCTCAGTCACGGCTGCGCCGTGCCAGCTCTCCCATAGGGAGAGCCAAGGGGGGTGGCATATATCCCGCCCCCATCTCCCGCCAAGGCAAAAACAGACAGCGGGTCCCCGCCCCGGACCCGCCGTCTGTTTTTGCTCTTGCTATTTCTTTCAATATCTGCTACACTTTTCTTGAAAAACAAAATATGCGGCAGCTTTCGGGGCTCCGACCCCCCGAAAGCCTGTCCAGGTGGAATCGACACCTACACAACGGCCAATGGCCGCACCGCATAGACGATATTATACCGGGTTTCCTCTCCCAATGCAAGGGTTTTGCGCTGGGAGCTGTTGGCTTTCCCGTATTCTATCGTCAGCCTTGTCATAGGCAAATATGGGTGAGTGTGCATACGAGGCCTTCGCCTCCTGTCATGTCGTGTAGGGTAATTGTACCTGCACGGCATTTTTTGTTTTTCTCCGGCCCACCGGGGAGAGTACTCACCGACCTCTCCCCGGAAACGGGTTGGGAAAATCAAAAAAGAAAAAGGAGGAAACAAACATGAGGACAAAGAGATCCACCATCACCGCCTTTGCCCTGGGGCTTGTCACGGCCTTTCTGATGAGTCTCATGGTGGTCCCCGGCTTTGCCGCCACGGTGGCCAAAACCATCACGGTTTACACGGGCATCACCCTGTACTATGACGGGGTGAAGGTGGAGCCCAAGGATGCCGCCGGCAAGAAGGTGGAGCCCCTGCTGTACAACGGCACCACCTACCTCCCCGTCCGGGCCAAAGGAGAAAAAGCAGAAACCGCCACTCTGGCCGGTGACGGTTTCAGTCATATAAAATGAAACGATAAACCAATGGGGCTGACCGCTTGTTGCGGCGCCCTTCTGCATTTATGATACCAGCCCCGTCCGCCGTTGTCAAGGGCGGGGAAATTGACAAAGCCTGTCGTGCTATGATAAGATAGGCCCACAGAAGAGCGCTGCACATACGGCAGGCGGTCGGCCACACCCTCCGAGAGGAGGTGAGGCAATGCCAATTACAATTACGGTACATATCGGTTCTTACACCGTAACCATCCGTATTAAAGGCAGAAACCGCCACCCCGGCAGGTGACGGTTTCTATGCTAATTAGAAATCTCATTTAACTGGGGCTGACCGCTTGTTGCGGCGCCCTTCTGTGTTTATGATACCAGCCTCGCCCGGGATTGTCAAGGGCGGGGAGAAATGAGGGGGTCCTATGCTTTCCAACTGTCTTTTCGTGGGCCTCGGCGGCGGGGCCGGGGCGATCTGCCGGTATCTGGCAGGAATGATCCCGGTCCTCCAGCGGGGGGCCTTTCCTCTGCCCACCCTGATGATCAACTTCGTGGGCTCCTTTCTCATCGGGCTGATTGCCCAGCGGGCCGGAAGTCCGGCGGGGATGGATCCCCATCTGGTCCTCCTGCTGAAGGTGGGCTTTTGCGGGGGCTTCACCACCTTTTCCACCTTCTCCCTGGAGTCCCTGACCCTGCTGGAGGAGGGACGTCTGGGGATGTTTACCCTCTACGCCGCCCTGAGCCTCCTCCTCTGCATCGCGGGGGTTTCCCTGGGCAAGGCCGTGGGATGACAAAAACCCGGAACCGGTACGAAACAACGCGCCGGTTCCGGGCTTTTTTACTCTTTCACCCCTGTCAAGGCGGTCTGGAGGGCCTGATAGTCCTCCAGCAGCACGGGGGTCTCGGCGGATACCTGTTCCAGGTCTCCGGACCGGGCGGCCATTTCCAGTCGCTCGGCGTGGTCCCCCAGGGCCGTGGCGCCGATCCACCGGGCGGCGCTTTTCAGGCTGTGGACCTCCACGGCGTAGTCCTGCCAGGCCTCCCCCTGAAAGGTGTCCTGGATGCGGCGGATCTTGCCGGGGATCTGGTCCCGGAAGAGGCAGAGGGTTTTGCGGTAGCCCTCGGCGGTGCCGCAGTAGCGCATCCCCTGGGCCACGTCCACCCCCTTGAGACCGGCCAGATCCTCCGGCACACTCTCCTGCTCCGGGGCGTCATCGGGCCGGATGGGGGCGATTTGCTTGTCCTCGGGGATCCAGGCCACCAGGGCGTCGTCCAGGGCGTCCAGCTCCACGGGCTTGGAGATGAAGCCGTTGAAGCCGCTGGACAGGAAGAACTCCTTCATGCCCTTCATGGCGTTGGCGGTGAGGGCGATGATGGGAAGGACGGCGAAGTAGGGGTCCTTTTTTCCCATGTCCCGGATACGGCGGGTGGCCTCTACGCCGTCCATGTCGGGCATCATGTGGTCCATGAAGACCAGGTCCGGCCAGACCTGGGTGATCTGCTCAATGGCCTCCCGGCCGGACCGGGCGGTGTGGACCTCCATCTCGTAGGGACCCAGCAGGCCCTGGCAGACCTTCAGGTTCAGGGGCTGGTCATCCACGATCAGAACCACCCCCTCCGGGGCGGTGAAGCTGTTGTAGTACCGGCCGCTCTCCTGCCGCTGTTCCCCCCGATAGGGGCCGCAGGGGGTGGGGTCAATGACCTTCTGGGGCAGCCGCACCCAGAAGTCGCTGCCCTGGCCGAAGGTGCTCTGGACCCCCAGCTGACCGTTCATCAGGTCGGCCAGGTTCTGGCAGATGGGCAGGCCCAGGCCGGTGCCCTCGATGTGGCGGTTGGGGCCCCGCTCCAGACGGTCGTAGCTGCGGAAGATGTAGGGCAGGTCCTCGGCCCGGATGCCTGCGCCGGTGTCCTCCATGTGGATGACCAGCACGCCGTCCTCCCCCTCCGGCTCCCAGGAGACCGTCAGGGTCACGGAGCCGGCGCTGGTGTATTTCACGGCGTTGGAGCCCAGGTTCATGATGATGTGGCTGATGTTCACATCGTCGCCGAAGAGGGTGGCGGGGATATTTTCGTCCACCTGGGCCAGGAACTCCAGTTTTTTCTCCTGGGCCCGCATCCGCAGGACGGTGATGACATCGTGGAGGACGGAGAGGATGTGGTAGCTCTCGGGGACGATGGACATCTTGCCGGCCTCGATCTTGGACAGGTCCAGGATGCTGTTGATGTTCTCCAGCAGGATCCGGCCGCTGCCCCGGATGTCCCGGAAGCAGTTGTCCTTGCCCTCGGGGTCGGCCTCCCGGAGGCCCAGCTCGGACATGCCCAGGATGGCGTTGAGGGGGGTGCGGATATCGTGGCTCATATTGGCCAGGAACTGAGATTTCGCCTGGCTGGCGGCCTCGGCGGCCTGGGCGGTGACCCGGGCCTTTTCCTCCTCCTGCCGGAGGTTTTCTGTGATGGTGTCGTCCTCGAAGATCCACAGGGTCTTGGGCTGCTGCTCTCCGTAGCCGGGCATGGGCAGGATGCGCATGTTGATCCAGGCCCCGTCCTTTTTCTGAAAGGTCATCTCGGCCTGGCTCTTCTCGTCCAGGGTCTCCCGGAGGGCATCGAAGCGGATGAGGCTGCGGAAGGCGGGGATGTATTCCGGGTTCATGAAGGTCTCGCTGTACAGCTCCATGGTACGGCTCAGGGAGCCGTCGGACTGGGCCAGCAGCTCGGCGAAGTAGTCGGGGACCTGAATGGCCCGGGTCTGGTCCTCCTTCAGGTCCACCACATAGATACCCTGGTAGTAGTTGGCGATGACATGGACGAAGTCCAGCTCCTCCTCGGACTCCACTAACTTCTGGGCCCGGAGGAGGAGGGTGTGTTCCTTTTCCTCCAGCTGGCGCTTTTCCTCCAGCTGCTTTCTCCGGTAGTCGGTGACCTGCCGGATCAGGTAGTTGGCCTTCACCTGTCGGGTGGCGGCGTCCCGGTAGAGGTAGAGCTCCGAGGCGTGCCAGTCGTAGCCGGGCTTCCCGGGAGTTTTGACCCGGTAGTCCAGAAAGCGCTCGGTGGTGCCGGTGAGGAAGGCGCCCAGGAGGGCCTTTCGGTCCATAGCCTGGAGGTAGGACTCCCGGTCCTTGGGGTGGACGGTGGGGGCCACCTGCCGGAGGATGAAATCCGTGTAGGACAGGGGGGCGCCGTCGGTGTGGAGGAGGTGGCTGTAGGTCTCCCGACCCCACAGCAGCCGCCAGGTGTCGGCCTCCAGGGAGATCTCCAGGCCGGCCACGGTGTCCTCCACCATCCGCTCCAGGAGTTTGTCGGCGGCCTCCTGGCGGTAGCGCTCCTGGACCTCCTGGGTGACCACCCGGATGGTGCCGATGGCCTCGGCCTGCTGCCTGCCCCCCTGGGGCTCCAGGCGGACCCGGATCCAGGTCTCCTCCTGGTCCATGGTCTGAAATTCCAGCTCGCTGTCCTGGCCCAGAGCGGCCTGCTCCAGGGCCGCCTGGAAGGCGGCCTCCCACTGGCCGGAGCAGTTCAGATAGGCCAGCAGGTCCTTGGTGGTGGGGAAGAGGGTAGAGCGCATCTCCTGCCCCTGGCCGGGGTCGGGAGAGAGCAGACGGATCGCCCCGCTGGACAGCAGCTCAAAGACCTGGATGTTGGTGCCGGGAAGGGCCACGTTGATGAGGGAATTGTTCCGGGCCACCTCCTGGTCCAGCTTGTCCTGGACAGCCTGCTCCCGCATGGCCTGGTGGAGGAGGACGGCCACGACAGTGACCACATACAGGAGGATGAGCAGGGCGAAGACCAGGCTGGGGGGCGTGGCGGTGGGCTGCCCCAGCTCCAGCCAAAGAAGCAGGAGGGTAGCGGCAAAGCAGAGCAGCAGGATGCTCACGGTGCGGAACAGAAGGATCATCCGCCGGCGCTTGTTCTCTTTCGGTTCGTTGGTCTGGTTCATGGGGAACCCTCCCTTTGGGGGTGATGGATGTGGGTCCAGTTTACACCATCCCCCGGTTTCCCGCAAGCCCCGGAGCCAGACTTGTTACTCCACGGCCTTCACGGTGTACCCGGCGTCGGTGACGGCCTTGGTGAGGTCCTGGTCGGTGACGGCGGCGGGGCAGTCCACGGCGGCCTTGCCGGCCTCCAGGTCCACCTGGGCGGTGACCCCGGGGATGGCGTTCAGAGCCTTCTCCACATGGGCCTTGCAGTGCATACACATCATGCCTTCGATGGTCATGGTCTTGTTCATGGTCAGTTCTCCTTTCGGTTGGTTGGGTTCGGTTTCTTTCTCAGGGGGATGGCTCGTCCCCCGATCGGGGGAGAAGCCATTGAGCCGCAGGGCGTTGGTGACCACGCAGACGCTGGACAGGGACATGGCCGCAGCCGCCAGCATGGGGTTCAGGGTGATGCCCACTCCCACCAGCACCCCTGCGGCAATGGGGATGCCGATGATATTGTAGAAAAAGGCCCAGAAGAGGTTCTGCTTGATGTTCCGCATCACCTGTCGGGACAGACGGATGGCGGCGGGGACATCCCCCAGGGCGGATTTCAGCAGGACCACGTCGGCGGCGTCCAGGGCCACGTCGGCCCCGGCCCCGATGGCGATGCCCACCTGGGCCCGGGTGAGGGCGGGGGCGTCGTTGATGCCGTCCCCCACCATGGCCACCTCCCCCTGTTCCGACAGGCGGCGGACCTGGGCCTCCTTCTCCTGGGGGAGGACCTGGGCGATGACGGTCTCGATGCCCACCTGAGCGGCCACGGCCCGAGCGGTGGATTCCTGGTCGCCGGTGAGGAGGACGGGGACCACCCCCAGCGCCTTCAGCGCTGCGATGGCGGCGGCAGACTCGGGGCGGATGGCGTCGGCCACGGCGATGAGCCCCAGCAGCTTCCCGTCGGCGGCGAAGAACAGCGGGGTCTTGCCCTGGGCCGCCAGAGTCTCGCCTTTGTCTGCCCAGCCTTGGTCCAGGATGCCCTGGTCGGCCAGGAAGGCGGTCTTGCCCCCCAGCAGGGCCTTGCCCTGGACGGTTCCCCGGACGCCGCTGCCCGGCAGGGCAGTAAACTCGTCGGCCGGAGGGAGGGTCAGCCCCCGTTCCAGAGCACAGCCGTGGACGGCCCGGGCCAGGGGATGCTCACTCCGGGCTTCCAGGGCGGCGGCCAGGGTGAGCAGTTCGGTCTCGGAAACACCCTCGGCGGGGAGGAGGTCGGTGACGACGGGTTCCCCCCTGGTGACGGTGCCGGTCTTGTCCAGCACCACCGTTTTCACCTTCCCGGCGGCCTCCAGGCTGGCGGCGGTTTTGAAGAGGATGCCCGCCTTGGCCCCCACGCCGCTGCCCACCATGATGGCCACGGGAGTGGCCAGCCCCAGGGAGCAGGGGCAGGAGATCACCAGCACGCTCACCGCCCGGGCCACGGCAAAGCCCAGGGTCTCCCCCAGGGCCAGCCACACCAGAGCGGTGATCAGGGCGATGACCAGCACCACCGGCACAAAGACCCCGGAGACCTTGTCGGCCAGCCGGGCAATGGGGGCCTTGGTGGCGGCGGCCTCCTCCACCAGTTGGATGATCCGGCGGAGGGTGGTGTCCTCCCCCACCCGGAGGGTGCGGACGGTCAAGGCGCCGCTCTGGTTCAGGGTGGCGGCGGTGACGCGGTCTCCGGGGGCCTTGTCCACCGGCAGACTCTCGCCGGTGAGGGCGGCCTCGTTCACGGCGCTCTGGCCGGAGACCACCTCCCCATCCACGGGGATGCTCTCCCCGGGGCGGACAAGCACCAAATCTCCGGGGCGGACCTCTTCGGCAGGGACCGCCACTGGTTGGCCGTCTTTCAACAGGGTGGCTGTTTTGGGGGCCAGATCCATGAGGGCCCGGATGGCGTTGGTGGTCTTGCCTTTGCTGTAGGCCTCCAGCAGCTTGCCCACGGTGATGAGGGTCAAAATCATGGCGGCGCTCTCGAAGTAATACCCGATGTGGCCGTGGGGGGCGGCGTGGGAGCCGCCGATGACCAGGAAGAGCTGGCCCACGCTGTAGGCAAAGGCCGCCGCCGCCCCCATGGCCACCAAGGTGTCCATGTTGGGGGCTTTTTTGAGCAGGCCGCCGAAGCCGTTTACGAAGAATTTCTGGTTCACCACCATCACCAGCCCGGCCAGCAGCAGTTCATACAGTCCGGCGGCGGGGGTTTCCAGAAGGGCGGGGACCGGCCACCCGGCCATGGCGTGGCCCATGGACACATACATCAGGGGGAGCAGCAGGCAGAGGCTGACAATGAGCCGCAGGCGGACGGCTTTCCACGCCTTTGTCTCGTCCTGGGGGGATACTGCGGGGGCGTTCTGTTTCTGGTCCGCCGGGGACGCGCCGTAGCCCGCCTCCCGGACCGCCTGACAGATGATCTCGGGGGTGGCGGGAGCGGCGTACTCCACCCCCATGGAGTTGGTCAGCAGGCTCACCGCCACCGACTCCACCCCCGGCAGGGCGGAGACCACCTTCTCTACCCGGGCGGAGCAGGCGGCGCAGCTCATGCCGGTCACATGGAAACGCTCCATGGAAGACCTCCTTTCCGTTGAAAATTCTATGGTTAAAATTTGCTAACCACGTGGAGTTTATTCCCTTCTGATGGGATTATTAACAGGAGTTAAAACCGTTCGATGGGCTCGTCACATAATGCGGTCATCAGGATATCCGCGACTTTTTTTGTGCCCCCGGTGGGGCTAAACAGGATTTCATAGTATTTCATGACAGGTTCCTTATTTCATCAGTTTTTGCAGGGTGGCCACCAGCTCGTCGATGGTCTCGTCCTTCCCGTCCCGGATGTCCTGGGCCACGCAGGTGCGGATGTGCTCTGCCAGCAGTTCCTTGCTGAAGGCGTTGAGGGCGGCGTTGGCGGCGGCCACCTGGGTGAGGATGTCCGTGCAGTAGGCGTTCTTTTCCACCATGCCCCGGATGCCCCGGATCTGCCCTTCGATGCGGCTGAGCCGATGGATGAGCCGCTTGACCTCTTCCTGATCCCGCACTTTGGTCTTATGACAGCAGCAGTTGTTTTCTTCCATGAAAGCACCTCCTTGAAATACCCGGTGGGGGTATTGTGACTATATACCCTGTTGGGGTATTTGTCAAGGGTTGGAGGGCAAAAAACCCACCCCCGTGCTTGGGGGTGGGTTTGAAAGCATTACTTCGCGTATTCCACGATCTTGACTTCCCGCAGCAGATGGACTTTGATCTGGCCGGGGTATTCCAGTTCGTTTTCGATGCGCTTGGCAATCTCCCGGGCCAGCAGGGTCATTTCGTCCTCGCTGACCACCTCGGGCTTCACGATGATGCGCACTTCGCGGCCGGCCTGGATGGCGTAGGACTTGTCTACCCCACGGAAGGAAGAGGTGACCTCCTCCAGCTTTTCCAGGCGCTTGATGTAGTTCTCCAGGTTTTCCCGCCGGGCGCCGGGTCGGGCGGCGGAAATGGCGTCGGCCGCCTGCACCAGGCAGGCGATGACGGTCTGGGGTTCCACGTCGTTGTGGTGAGCGTGGATGGCATGGATGACATCCTTGCTCTCCTTGTACTTCCGGGCCAGCTCCACGCCGATGGTGACGTGGGAGCCCTCCACCTCGTGGTCCACGGCCTTGCCCAGGTCGTGGAGGAGGCCGGCCCGCTTGGCGGTGGCCACGTCCTCGCCGATCTCGGCGGCCATGAGGCCGGCCAGCTGGGCCACCTCGATGGAGTGGTTGTACACGTTCTGGCCATAGCTGGTGCGGTACTTCATGCGGCCCAGGAGCTTGATAAGCTCGGGATGCAGGCCCATGACGTTGGTTTCCAGCACGGCCCGCTCGCCCTCGGCCTTGATGGTGGCGTCCACCTCCCGCTTGGCGCTCTCCACCATCTCTTCGATGCGGGCGGGGTGGATGCGGCCGTCCAGGATGAGCTTTTCCAGGGCCAGCCGGGCGATCTCCCGGCGGACGGGGTCAAAGCAGGACACGGTGATGGCCTCGGGGGTGTCGTCGATGATGAGGTCCACGCCGGTGAGGGTCTCCAGGGTGCGGATGTTGCGGCCCTCGCGGCCGATGATGCGGCCCTTCATCTCGTCGTTGGGCAGGGGGACCACGGAAACGGTGGCCTCGGCCACATGGTCGGCGGCGCAGCGCTGGATGGCCAGGCCCACGATCTCCTTGGCCTTGGCGTCGGCCTCCTCCTTGAAGCGGGCCTCGATCTCCTTGATCTTCATGGCGGCCTCGTGGGTACACTCGGTCTCCAGCTTGGAGATCAGATAAGCTTTGGCCTCCTCGGCGGTGTAGCCGGAGATCCGTTCCAGGGTCTCCATCTGCTCGGCCTGGAGCTTGGCGACCTTGGCACGGGTCTCCTCCAGGTTAGCCAGGCGGGCGTTGTAGGATTCCTCCTTGCGCTCCACGTTTTCGGTCTTGCGCTCCAGGGTCTCCTCCTTCTGCTGGAGACGGCGCTCCTGCTCCTGCAGGGCGGAGCGGCGCTCCTTCTCTTCCTTCTCGTAGTTGGTCCGTTCAGCCAGGATCTTCTCCTTGGCCTCCACCAGGGCCTCGCGCTTTTTGCTCTCGGCGCCCTTGATGGCCTCGTTGATGATCCGCTTGGCCTCCTCCTCGGCACTGATGATTTCCTTCTCCGCCACGTTTTTGCGGTAAAGGATGCCGGCAGGAATACCTATCACAAGCGCGACGACAAAGGCGATCACGCCGGTCAGGATATAAGGCATCATATTGTCAGGACACACCTCCAGTTCTCTAAAATTTCGCATAAAATCGCGGGAACAAAAACGCCCGGTGTGTTGCAGGCGGTCCCGCGGAAAACAGACGGTCGGCCCCGGAACTGCCCAAACGGGCAGCTGCCTGACACATCTGCATATTTATACTGATTTTATTTTAATAGGCAAATGGCTCTCTGTCAAGAATATTCGTATCCGCCGGGAAAATTCTTCTTGGGAAAAACAAAGCCCCATCCAACCGCATAGGATGGGGAAACGGAAAAGGAGGTACTGCTATGGACGAGACCATGGAGACCCTGACCCAGGGAACGCCGGAGGAGCGGGACGAGGTATTTCAGCGGGTGTGGAAGCGGGTGATGGAGGGCCGGCCGGACACCGGGGGCAGCCCCATTGTGTTGAATGAGGACCGGATGGCGGAGGAGACCGAGGCCCACGGCTCCCTCCAGGGGGAGGAGGAGACGGTCCGGGAGACCGCCCTGCAGCCCCTGGCCGGCCGGCGGGCCCAGGAGGAGCGCTGCCGGAGCGACTTCCCCGGGGGCCAGGCGGGGGTGTTGGGGGAGAACTGTATGGACTGCGTTCCCATGCTCCAGGAGATGATCCGCCACGAGCTGGCCGACTGGCGGGAGTATCAGGCCCTGGCCCGTCGGGCAGGGGGTCCCGCGGCCAAGAGCCTCCAGGCCCTGGCCAACGACGAGAAGCGCCATGCCAAGCGGCTCAGCGCGGCCTATTTTCTCATCTCCGGGGTGCGCTACTGGCCGGAGGGGGAGCGGGCGGCCCCGCCGGTCTCTTACTTAGGGGCGCTGCGGCGGCGGTTCGGAGAGGAGCAGGCGGGCATGGCCTCCTACCTGGCCGGGGCGGAAGCCACCTCGGACCCCTGCCTGCGGCAGCTCTTCCTGGAGCACGCCCGGGACGAGTGGGACCACGCCTGCCGGATCCGCAGCCTGGTGGAGCAGGCGTAGCCAGAAGGACCGGTCGTCCTTGCCTCCCCCTTTGGGGGAGGTGGATTCGGCATGACGCAGACGCCCTCTCAGTCGCCTTCGGCGCCAGCTCTCCCAGAGGGAGAGGCGAGTTTGTCAAAAAAGCCTTTCAGCATTGGCCGCCACGCCGTACGGCGGGGGCTTGCTCCCGCCGTAAACAATACTCCTCACACCCGCTTCACATTTTCCGAAATATCCGTCAGGGCCTTGGAGACCTCCATCTCGAACTTGCCGCACTTGGCCAGATCCCCCAGGGAGACCAGGCCCACCACCCTGCCCTCCTCCACCACGGGGAGTCGCCGGACCTGCTGAATGGCCATGATCTGGGCGGCCTGCCGGACGTCATCGGCAGGGGAGAGGGCCTTGGGGTGCCGGGTCATAATGTTCTTCACCGGGATCTGCGTGGGGTCCTCCTCAGGGGCCACGCACCGGAGGATGATGTCCCGGTCGGTGACGATGCCCTGGAGCCGCCCGTTTCCTGAGCACACCGGCAGAGCGCCTACGTTGTGCCGGGCCAGCAGCCGGGCGGCCAGGGCGGCGCTCTCGGTGGGGTCGATGGTGACAATGTTCTGATTCATCACGTCGCGTACTTGCAAAAAAACCACCTCACTTTTCTCCATAGTCTGGACAAAAAGTGAGGTGGTTATTCACATAGGGTCCTTCTCCCGCAGCGCCAGATTCCGCTTCAGGGGGGCGATACCCCGCCAGGAGAATGCCTTGTGGGCGTACTGCTTGCGGAAGGCCTTGTTGCTCAGGCCCTCCAGGTCCGCCAGGGTCAGGGAGGGGGTCAGATCCTCCCGGAACTCCGGCAGGGGAGATAATGCCGCCTTCTGGTTCCAGGGACAGGCCCGCTGGCACAGGTCGCACCCCCACACCGTGGGGCTTTGGCGGAGCTGGTTTTCCACAGCCTGGGGAAGCTCCCCCTTCCGCTGGGTCAGCTCCGACAGGCATTGGTCCACGTCGCAGCCGTCCTCCGTCAAGGCCCCCGTGGGGCAGGCCTTGCGGCAGGCCCCGCAGTGCTCCGGGCAGAGGGTCCCCACCGAGGGACCGGTGGATTTTAGCTCCAGGTCGGTCAGAATGGTTCCCAGGAACACATAGGAGCCGTAGGGAGGGACGATGCGCAGGCCGTGACCGCCCCGGTGGCCCACCCCGGCCAGCTCGGCCGCCGCTAGTTCGGGCACCGGGGAGTTGTCTGCTCCCGCTACAAAGGTACGGCCGGGATACCGTTCCCGCAGGACCTCGCAGACCCTCTCCAGCCGCCGGGTCAGAACCCGGTGGTAGTCCTCCCCCCGGCAGTAGAGGGAGAGGTTGCCGGGGGCATCCCCGGCGTAATAGGGGAAGGCGGCCACCAGAACGGTGGCCGCACCGGGGCAGAGGGCTTCGATCCTTTCCCTGGCCCCTTCCGTCAGAAAAGACTGGAGGCCGCCCAGCTCGGCGGCGCCCCACGCCGCCGCACCGGCGGCCGTCCAGAGTTGATTCATACTAAAACTCCAATGTGCGGCGGGAGCAAGCCCCCGCCCTACGGGATTTTACTTGCGCTTTGCGTCACGGGCTTCCATGGCGGCCAGCTCACGCTGGGCGTCACGCAGGGACAGGTTCACGCGGCCCTTTTCGTCGATGTCGGTAACCTTGACCCACACCATGTCGCCGATGTTGACCACGTCTTCCACCTTCTCCACCCGCTTTTCTGCCAGCTTGGAGATGTGGACCATGCCGTCCTTGCCGGGGGCCAGCTCCACGAAGGCGCCGAAGGTCAGGATGCGGACCACCTTGCCGTAGTACAGCATACCCACCTCGGGGACGAAGACGATGGTGTCGATCATCTTCTTGGCGATGTCGCAGCAGGCGGCGTCGGGGGAGGCGATGTGGATGGTGCCGTCGTCCTCGATGTCGATCTGTGCGCCGGACTCGGCGGTGATCTTCTGGATGACGGAGCCGCCCTTGCCGATGACCTCACGGATCTTGTCGGGGTCGATCTTCATGGTGATCATCTTGGGGGCATACTTGCTGACCTCGGCCCGGGGGGCGCTGATGCAGGGCAGCATGATCTCGTCCAGGATAGCATAGCGGGCGTCCTTGGTGATCTCCAGGGCCTCCTTGATGATGGCGTGGGAGAGGCCGTCGTTCTTGATGTCCATCTGGATGGCGGTGATGCCGGCCTTGGTGCCTGCCACCTTGAAGTCCATCTCGCCGTGGAAGTCCTCCACGCCCTGGATGTCGATGAAGGTGGTGAAGGAGCCGTCGTCGTCCTGGATCAGGCCGCAGGAGATGCCGGCCACGGGGGCCTTGATGGGCACGCCTGCGTCCATCAGAGCCAGGGTGGAGCCGCAGATGGAGCCCTGAGAGGTGGAACCGTTGGAGGACACCACCTCAGAGACCACGCGGATGGCATAGGGGAACTCCTCCACGGAGGGGATCACGGGGTCCAGAGCCCGCTCAGCCAGGGCGCCGTGGCCCTTTTCCCGGCGGTTGACGCTGCGGGCGCCGCGGGCCTCGCCCACGGAGTAGGCGGGGAAGTTGTAGTGGTGCATATAGCGCTTCTCTTCCTCGGGCCAGATGGTGTCCAGCTTCTGGCAGGCGGAGAGGGTGTTCAGGGTAGCCACGGACAGGACCTGGGTCTGGCCGCGGGTAAACAGGCCGGAGCCGTGGACCCGGGGCAGCACACCGACCTCGGCGGCCAGGGGACGGATCTCGTTCTTCTGGCGGCCGTCCACGCGGTGGCCCTCCAGCAGCCAGGCTTTGACGATCTTCTTCTGGAACTTGTAGGTGATCTCGTCCAGGTACTGGTCCATTTCGGGGAACTCCTCCAGGAAGAGCTCGTGCCAGTGGTCGATGAGCTTGTTCCAGCGCTCTTCCCGGACGTTCTTGTCGTCGGTGTCCATGGCGGCCTTGGCCTCGTCCATGGTGGCGGCCACGATCTTGTCAAACAGCTCCTGGTCGAAGTCGGCGTGGTCGTAGGTCATCTTCTCCTTGCCGATCTCGGCCACGATGCCGTTGATGAATTCCACCTGGGCCTTGATGTCCTCGTGGGCCTTCACGATGGCGTCATACATGACGTCGTCGGGGATCTGGTCGGCGCCTGCTTCGATCATGACCACCTTGCCGGCGGTGGCGGCCACGGTCAGGTCCAGCTTGGACACGTCCTTCTGCTCCTGGGTGGGGTTCATGACGATCTGGCCGTCCACATAGCCCACCTCCAGGCAGCCGATGGGGCCGGACCAGGGGATGTTGGACACGGACAGGCAGGCGGACACGCCCACCATGGCGGCAGCCTCGGGGGAGCAGGCCCGGTCCACGGACATGACGGTGCAGGTCACCACCACGTCGTTGCGGAAGTCGCCGGGGAAGAGGGGACGGATGGAGCGGTCGATGACGCGGGAGGCCAGGACGGCGGGCAGGGAGGGCTGACCCTCCCGGCGCATGAAGGAACCGGGGATGCGGCCCACGGCGTAGAGCTTTTCCTCAAAGTCCACGGACAGGGGGAAGAAGTCCACGCCGTCCCGGGGACGGGGTGCGGCGGTGACGGCCACCAGCACGGTGGTGTCGCCGTAGCGGACCAGCGCGGAGGCGTTGGCCAGCTCGGCCACCTTGCCGAACTCCAGGGAGAAGGGCCGGCCGGCGATCTCGGTCTTGTAGATATGGTTGTTAAACTGCTTCTTGGTGATGATAGTTGCCATGATGCGACTCCTTTCTATAAAAAGAATACTGGTCGCGGAGAGAGTTGCCTTATTTAGCACTTGAAGGCATGTCCGACCCTCGGGCACACGTTCAAACGCTAAAATAGGCTCTCCGCAGGTGAGGGGTTTGTCTGTAGAGCGGGGGATCGGAACGGGCATGCCCGTTCCCTGCATGGGGTTCCCTGACGTTCGGGCAGGTAGGGAACAGGCATGCCTGTTCCGCCGGGTCCCGCATGACGTCGTGGGGAATGGTCCCCTTTCTGAAAACAGGGCGGTGCAGTTACCCACACCGCCCTCATTTTTAGAAGACCAAAGGATCAAGCTGCGGTAAGCTGATAGGAACAGAACTTACTTTCTGATGCCCAGCTTAGCGATCAGAGTACGATAGCGCTCGATGTCCTTCTTTGCCAGGTAGTCCAGCAGCTTGCGGCGCTTACCGATCATCTTGTACAGGCCACGGCGGCTGTGGTTGTCGTGGATGTGGACCTTCAGGTGCTCGGTCAGCTCGTTGATGCGAGCGGTCAGGATAGCGATCTGGACCTCGGGGGAACCGGTGTCGGTCTCGTGGGTGCGGTTGGCTTCGATGACTGCGGTCTTTTCGTCCTTACGAATCATGGGAAATTTCCACCTTTCAAATATATCTCCCACTGACTGAGTGACGGGCGGGTGAAGCCCTGCTGAAACAGGCGCTGATCCCGGGACTAAGTCAGGGTAGTATGCGCAGTTCACGCATACGGTGTGTAGTATACCATCTTGGAAACAAATTGTAAAGGGGAATTTTTTTGTCACCATCCATAAGAACAAAACCGGAGCGCCAGGCGGCGCTCCGGTGCGGTTTCCTTACAGATTCTGATACTTCTTGTTGCCCTTCAGGGCCTTCATGCGGATCTCGTGGTTGAGGATACGCTTGCGCAGGCGGAGGGTCTGGGGTGTGACCTCCAGCAGCTCGTCGTCGGCCAGGAACTCCAGGCACTGCTCCAGGCTCATCTGGCGGGGGGGCACCAGGCGCAGGGCCTCGTCAGAGCCGGAAGCACGCATGTTGGTCAGCTGCTTCTTCCGGCAGACGTTGACGGTGATGTCCTCGGCCTTGGGGGTCTCGCCCACCACCATGCCGCCGTAGACCGGCACGCCGGGGCCGATGAACAGGGCGCCCCGGTCCTGGGCGGCCCACAGGCCGTAGGTGACAGACTCGCCGCTCTCGAAGGCGATCAGGCTGCCGGAGTTCCGGCGGCTCAGTTCCCCCTTGTAGGGGGCGTAGGAGTCAAAGACGGAGGCCATGATGCCCTCGCCCCGGGTGTCGGTGAGGAACTCGTTCCGGTAGCCGAAGAGGCCCCGGGCGGGGACCAGGAACTCGATCTTCATCCGGGTGCCCACGGGGGTCATCTCCAGCAGATCGCCCTTCCGGGAGCCGATCTTCTCAATGACGGCCCCCACGGCGTCGGAGGGCACGTCCACCACCAGCCGCTCCATGGGCTCGCAGCGGACCCCGTCGATCTCCTGGTAGAGGACGCGGGGGGGAGAGACCTGGAACTCATAGCCCTCCCGGCGCATGGTCTCGATGAGGATGGACAGGTGCATCTCGCCCCGGCCGGCCACGTTGAAGGCCTCGGTGGAGTCGGTGTCGGACACCCGCAGGGACACGTCCTTCAGGGTCTCCCGCATGAGGCGGTCCCGGAGGTTCCGGGAGGTGACGTACTTGCCCTCCTTCCCGGCGAAGGGGGAGTCGTTGACCGAGAAGGTCATCTCCATGGTGGGGGCGGAGATCTTCACGAAGGGCAGGGGCTCCACGCTGCCCACGGCGCAGATGGTGTCGCCGATGGTGATGTCCCCGATGCCGGACATGGCGATGATGTTGCCGGCGGTGGCCTCGGTGACGGGGGCGCGGCCCAGGCCCTCGAACTGATAGAGGTTCACTGCCTTGGCCTTGCGGCTGACCTCGGGGTCGTGGTAGTTGCAGACGGCGATCTCCTGGTTCTGCTTGATGGTCCCCTGCTCGATGCGGCCCACGGCGATGCGGCCCACAAACTCGTTGTAGTCGATGGAGGAGACCAGCATCTGGAAGGGCTTCTCCTCGTCGGCCTCGGGGGCGGGGATGTAGCTGAGGATGGTCTCAAAGAGGGGTTTTAAGTCCGTCCCCAGGGTGTCGGGGTCGGTGGAGCAGATGCCCTGGCGGGCGGAGCAGAAGAGCATGGGGGAGTCCAGCTGTTCGTCGGTGGCGTCCAGGTCCAGCAGCAGCTCCAGGACCTCGTCCATGACCTCGTGGATGCGCTGGTCGGGGCGGTCGATCTTGTTGACCACCACGATGACCCGGTGGCCCAGGTCCAGCGCCCGGGAGAGGACGAAGCGGGTCTGGGGCATGGGGCCCTCGGCGGCGTCCACCAGGAGGATGACGCCGTTGACCATTTTCAGGATACGCTCCACCTCGCCGCCGAAGTCGGCGTGGCCGGGGGTGTCCACGATGTTGATCTTCACGTCGCCGTACTGAATGGCGGTGTTCTTGGCCAGGATGGTGATGCCGCGCTCCCGCTCCAGGTCGCCGGAGTCCATGACCCGGTCCTTGACCTCCTGGTTTTCCCGGAAGGCGCCGCCCTGCTTGAGCATTTCGTCCACCAGGGTGGTCTTGCCGTGGTCGACGTGGGCGATGATGGCGACATTTCTTAAGGATTCATTTCGCACAGGTTTGCACCTCATATCTATGTAAATTCAATGAAATCAGCTTCTTACCAAATTATATATTATACGCGGTCCCATGGCGGTTTGCAAGATGGATTTTGTCCGGGATAGGAGGAAAACCAAGGGATCCTTTGCACGAATGAAGCAAAATGACAGAAATGGACCGCCGTTTCGAGGGAACCGGCGGTCCTTGCGAGAGTTGCGTCATTCTGGGCTGAGGCCGGAGCCCTGGGGCTGGACCTCCTGATATGTGTCCCCCTCCACCTGATAGATATACTTCTGGACGATCTTGTTGGTGTCGTACTCATACTTGGTGAAGGTGGCTGTGCCGGTTCCGCTGCCGTCGGAATCCCAGGCGGTCTCGTAGACATAGCGGACGCCGTCCTCGACCTGTTCCACGTTGCCCAGGAAGTAGGGGAAGTCCCAGCGAAGGGCCATCAGGTCGTTGGAGACCTCCACGGACATGCCCTGGTCGGTGGCCAGGGGGTGGGCGAAATCGCCGTACTCCCCGATGGGGGCCTCCCGGCCGATGGAATCCAGATAGGCCTGGGCGTAGACCTGCTCCTGGGCGGCCAGTTTGCCGTAGCGGTTGTCGCTGTGCAGGGCCTGGTACCGGAGACCTGCGGGAAAGGTCTCCTTGATGGAGTCGGTGTAGTAGCTGCCGTCCTTGGGGACCCAGTAGTCGGCCAGGGTGTAGCTGCCGTTCTCGTCCTGGGTCAGGGTGATCCGAGTGGGGATGGCCCCGGAGCCGGAGATCTTTTCAAAGTGGCCGGAGCAGAAGCCGTATTGCCCCGTGCTGGCCAGCAGATAAACCTGGGTCTGGTCGCCCTCCGGGACGGTGTCCAGGATGATGTGGCCTTCGGCGGCGCACTCACCCTCCAGGTAGCCGCTGTCTGTCCGGCCCAGCAGGATCTGGGTGATCGCGGATTCCAGGTCGTCGGGGATGTTGGCAGCGGGGCTCGCACCGCAGCCTGCGGTTGCCAGACAGAGGGCCAGCAAGGCGGCCAGAAGGGGCAGAAACGTTCGTGTCGTCATGGCAGGGTCCTCCTTATTATTTTATGGTAAGTCGATTATCCCCCATGGACAGGGACGGTGTCAACAGAGAAACTCTGACGATTTTCTGACAATACAGGGGGAGACAAAGGGGAAAAACTGCATACCCTGTTGACAATCCCACCCCTATTTTTTTACAATAAATCCATTCTTACTTCTGAAAAGAGGGATTTCCGCCCATGAAAAAGTTACATGTGATGAAGCAGGTCCTGAAACGGACCCGTGTCGACCGGCCCCTGCTGTCTTTCGTGGTGTTCTTTCTGGTGGTCGCTGCCGTCCTTTGGGCGGTGGAGCCGGGAATGGACACCTATCGGGACGCCGTCTGGTACTGCTGCGCCGTGATCTTCACCACCGGCTTCGGGGATTTTGTGGCCACCACCTTCCTGGGGAAGCTCTGCTCCATCCTTCTGTCCTGCTACGCTATCTTTGCCCTGGCCATCTTCACCGGCGTGGTGGTGACCTTTTATAACCAGGCCATCCAGGTCCAGTATGAGGACGCCAAGCTCCGGTTCCTGGATCAGTTGGAGCGGCTGCCCGAGCTCTCCCAGGAGGAGTTGAAAGAGCTGTCGAAAAAGGCCAAAAAGCTGCGGTGAGGAGGAGCGACGTGACCAGAAAGCCTATCAATAAAATAGTATATCTGCTCTTCTGCGCCCTCCTGGGGGCGGTCATCGCCGGGGTGGTGTGGGTCTTTCTGAAGCTCATGGGTGTGGGCATCGAGCTGTTGTGGCACATCCTGCCGGAGAGACTGGACTTCCCCTTCTACACCCTGGCCCTCTGCCTGCTGGGGGGCCTGATCCTGGGCCTGTACAAGGGCCGGGTGGGCAACTACCCCGACGGGCTGGACGAGGTCATCGGCAGGGTAAAGAGGGAAAAGTGCTATCCCTATGACAAGACCCTGACCGTTTTCCTGTGCGCCCTGCTGCCCCTGTTGTTCGGCGGCAGCATCGGGCCCGAGGCCGGCCTCACCGGGGTCATTGTGGGCCTGTGCTGCTGGGCCGGGGACCACATGCGTTTTCTGCGGGGACAGATGGAAAAGGTCCCGGAGCTGGGTATTTCCGCTGCCCTGGGCGTCCTCTTCGGCGCACCCCTGTTCGGTCTGGCTGTCCCCATTGAGGAAGCCTCCGACACGGACCGGGAGACCGTTTTGCCCAAGGCGGCCAAGCTGATTTCCAACGTGACGGCGGTGATGGCGGCCTTCGGGACCTTCTGGGCGTTGAACCGGATTTTCGGCGGGGCCATGGGCCTGCCCCGCATCGAGACCCCGGATATCACCGCCGCCGAGCGGCTGTGGGGGATTCCCCTGGCGCTGGTGGGGGTGGGCTGCGGGTATCTCTACCTGGCCTTTGAAAAGCTCACCCACCGGGGCTTTTCCAGCCTGCAGGCTGCCTGCCCCCTGGTGGTCAGCACCACCCTGGGCGGTCTGATCCTGGGGATTTTCGGCACCGTCCTGCCTCTGACCCTGTTCTCCGGGGAGGAGCAGATGGCGGAGCTGACGGATCATTTCCTGGACTTCACTCCCTGGGTCCTCATCCTGACGGGGATCGCCAAGCTGTTCCTCACCAACGTGTGCATCCAGTCCGGGTGGCGGGGCGGCCACTTCTTCCCGGTGATCTTCTGCGGGGTGAGCATCGGATACGGGGCGGCCCTGCTGTCCGGGATCAACGAGGCCTTCTGCCTGGGGATGGTCACGGCGGCTCTGCTGGGGGTCATTATGCGGAAGCCCGTGGCGGTGACTCTGCTGCTCCTGCTGTGCTTCCCCGT
Organism: Bacillota bacterium; assembly: GCA_030535235.1. Classification (GTDB taxonomy): domain Bacteria; phylum Bacillota; class Clostridia; order Oscillospirales; family Oscillospiraceae; genus Evtepia. Next base: position 174,950 of record JAUNCL010000001.1, on the reverse strand, counting down.
GCGGGTCATTCCCTGGCTCATCCTGGCGGCCTACCTGGGCAGCCTAGTCCCCCTGGGGAAACTGGGGAAAACACATTAAATAGCAAAGCAACGGCGAGGGCGGTAGGCCCTCGCCGTTGTTTGTCGAAAAATGTGTAGCGTTAAAGATCGTACTCTTTGGGCGGGTTGCCGGAGAAGTCGGCGATGACTGCGTGGGCGTCAGCCAGATAGAACACCTCGAAGATAGGGTTGGCGTCGTCGCCGTACTGGCTCTTGACGATGGGATTGGCGATGCACATCTCCTTTGCCGCCCTGTTGTTTTCAAATACGGCCTTGCCGTTCAGACGAATCCAGGCATAGGTGGGGCTGGATACGGTAATCTCGGTGTGGGGGTTGGCCTGAAACCGATCCTGGATGCCATGTGGACCTGGGGAGAAGAATATAAGAGAAAGCAGGCGAATAGCTGATTTGCCCCTATCGACGGGGAGCGAAGGCTGAAAGTCTATTTTTACAAACAAACCCGCCGCCGGGACTCCGGCGGCGGGTTTGTTCAGTCTAAAATTTGATAGCCTTCCCGGCGGAGGGCGTCCAGCAGACGCTGGCCGTGCTCCTTGCCGCTGACCTCGCAGACCACATGGAGGATGGCGTCACCGATATCCAGGTCGGCCTTGATGCGGTCGTGCTGGACCAGGATGATGTTGGCGTTCTCGGCGGCTACCAGATGGGCGAAGCGCTCCAGGGCGCCGGGGATGTCCGGCATGACGGTGGAGATCTTCAGCTGGCGGCAGCGGGTGATGAGGCCCTTTTCCACCACCTTGTGGATGAAGGACACGTCGATGTTGCCCCCGGAGAGGACGCAGCAGATCTTCTTGCCCCGGATGTCCACCTTGTTGTGGAGGACGGCGGCCAGGGGGGTGGCCCCGGCGGGCTCCACCACCTGCTTGGTGCGCTCCAGCAGCAGGAGGATGGCCTCGGCGATCTCTGCGTCGGTGACGGTGACCATCTGGTCCACATACTGGTTGATATACTGCATGGTGGTCGTACCGGGGTTTTTCACCGCGATGCCGTCGGCGATGGTGTGGACGGAGGCCGAGGGCTGGATGGTCTCCTTGCCGAAGGAGTGGACGATGGCCGGGGCGCCGGCGGCCTGGACGCCGATGACCTGGATGCGGGGGTTGATCTGCTTGATGCAGGCGGCGATGCCAGACAGCAGGCCGCCGCCCCCGGCGGGGACCAGGACCATGTCCACAAAGGGCAGGTCGGAGAGGATCTCCAGGGCGATGGTGCCCTGACCGGCGATGATATCCTCGTCGTCGAAGGGGTGGATGAGCTCGGCGCCCTCCTCCTCCACGATCTCGCAGGCCTTGGCGTAGGCCTCGTCGTAGATGGCCCCGTGGAGGACTACCTTGGCCCCGTAGCCCTTGGTGGCGGAGACCTTGGCGATGGGGGTGGAGCGGGGCATGACGATGGTGGCGGGGACGCCGATGCGGGAGGCGGCGAAGGCCACGCCCTGGGCGTGGTTGCCGGCGGAGGAGGCCACCACGGCCTGGAGACCGCCTTCCTCATACCGCTTCATGATCTTGTTGTACGCGCCCCGGACCTTGAAGGAGCCGGTTTTCTGCTGGTTCTCATATTTTAAATAGACCTCGGCGCCGGACATGTCCGAAAAGGTCTTGGAGGAGGACAGGGGGATCCTGTGGATGACGGTTTTCAGCCGGTCGGCCGCCGCCTGGAAATCATTGATGGTGAGCATGGGCGTAACCTCCATGGAATGGCATTAAAAGCAGTATACCGCAAACGGCGGCGTCTGTCACCTGTAAGTTTCCCCGGGAGAGAGAAAAAACCCACCGCCCCATCCCGGAATCGGGCCTGCAGCGGTGGGCTGGCACCCCAGAGAGGACTCTAACCTCCGACCTGCCGCTTAGGAGGCGGCCGCTCTATACAGCTGAGCTACTGGGGCGTGTGTGGATTTAGACTCCTATTTTATCCCACCCTCGGCTGTTTGTCAATGCGGGGAGAATCTTTTCCGAAAAGATGGGCGGGGGAGTTGACAGACGGCAGTTCATGGTATAACATACTCGTATTAGAACATCTTGTATATAATATTATGAAATAGAGTTTCCGAAATGAGGATTGATGATATGAAATGGAACATCGTGTGTGACAGCAGTGGTGAGCTGTCCCCGGCCCAACTGATCCCCGGTAAGCTGGACCGGAAGGTGGTCCCCCTGTCCCTGCTGGTGGGGGACCGGAGCTTTGTGGACAACGAGACCTTGGACGTGGAGGAGCTTCTCCAGGCCATGGCCCGGGAGAGCGGGCCCTCCGGCACCGCCTGTCCTTCCCCCGCCGCCTTTGTGGAGGCCTTTGAGGATGCCGATTGCTCCCTGTGCTTCACCATTTCCGGCAACCTCTCCGGCACCTATGCCTCCGCAGTCACCGCCCGGGACATGGTCCTGGAGAACCACCCGGAGAAGAAGATCTTTGTCCTGGACTCCTGCTCCACCTCCGGCTCCCTGGTCCTGCTGGACCGGAAGGCCCAGGAGCTCATCGCCTCCGGCAACGAGGACTTTGACGACATCTGCCGCCGGCTCCAGGCCTGCGTGGACAACCAGTACACCATCTTCACCCTGGAGAACTTCGACAACCTGGTGAAGAACGGACGCATGAAGCCCCTGCTGGGGAGCCTCCTGCACACCCTGGGCATCCATGTCATTGCCGACGCCTCCCCGGAGGGGACCATCCGGGTCATCGACAAGGCCCGGGGGGAGAAGCGCACCCTCCGGAACATGATCGGCCACATGGAGAAGTTCAAGGACTGCACCGGGGCAGAGGTCATCATCTCCCACTGCAAGAACCTGGAGGGGGCCAGGAAGCTGAAGGAGCAGATCCTCCAGAGCCTGCCGGTGAAGTCGGTGGATCTCTTCGACTGCCGGGGCCTGACCACCTTTTACGCCATGGAAAAGGGGCTCATCCTGGTGTTTTGATTTTTATAAAAAGCGAAGGCCGCTGCGGAGAAAAGCACTCTGCTGCGGCCTTTTTTTCGGATAGGGAACAGAACCGGTTGACATTTCCGGGAAATGTTGTATCCTCGTATAGGACTATGAATTTGTATTTGAAGTATACTACAAAGAGATAGGAACGCATCTCAGATTGGAGCGAAGCATGAATTACCAAGAGGCAAGGTTATATTTGGACGAGCTGTCCAAGTACGGAAGTGTACTCGGCCTGGAGAGTATGAGAGAGCTGTTGAAGCGCCTCGGCGATCCGCAGCGGGATCTGAAATTTATCCACATCGCCGGTACAAACGGAAAGGGGTCGGTGCTGGCCTACCTTTCCACGGTCCTGACCCAGGCAGGGTATCGCACAGGGCGATATCTGTCCCCCCACCTGAGTTCCGTGCGGGAACGATTCCAGGTGGATGGACAGCTGATCTCCCGGGAGGATTTTGTCCGGCATCTCACCACGGCGGCGGAGGCCGCAGAGGCCATGGCGGCGGACGGGATGGCCCATCCCACCTACTTTGAAGTGGGAACTGCTGTGGCCCTGCTGTATTTCCGGGAGCGGAAGTGCGACATCGTGGTGCTGGAAACGGGTCTTGGGGGCACCCTGGACGCCACCAACGTGGTGGACACCACCGTTTTAGAGGTGATCACCTCCATCAGCAGAGATCACATGGATTATCTGGGGGACACCCTGGAGCAGATCGCCGGAGAAAAGGCGGGGATCATTAAGCCGGACACCGTGGTGGTGTCCGCCCCCCAGGAGCCCGAGGCGGCCGGGGTGCTGGACCAGGTCTGCCGGGCCCGGCACTGCAGCCTGCATACGGTGGACAGCGAACAGGTGATCCCCGGCTCCTGCACGTTAGAGGAACAGAGCTTCGACTATAAGGAATGGAAGCAGGTCAAGGTGGGGCTGGCCGGGACCTGCCAGCGGAAAAACGCCGCCGTGGCCCTGGAGAGCATCCTTGCCCTGCGGAAACTGGGATTCCAGATCACCGATGAGCAGGTCTACGCGGGGATGCGGGAAACCACCTGGAAGGGGCGATTTACGCCCATCGCCAGGGAGCCTGTCGTGATCCTGGACGGCGCTCACAACGAGGGGGGCGCCAGAGAGCTGCGAAATTCTCTGGAGCTCTATTTCAGCGGCAAAAAGCTCTACTATATTTTTGGGATGCTGAAGGATAAGGAATATCAGAAGGTGATCGATCTGACGGCGCCGCTGGCCCATCATATCATCACCATCGAGACCCCGGACAACCCCAGAGCCATGTCGGCCCAGGAGCTGAAAGAGGTCGTGGCGGCGGTGAACCCCGCGGTGGAAGCGGCGGGGTCCATCCGGGAAGCGGTGCAGAGGGCCTGTCAGATGGCAGGCAGGGACGACGTCATTGTAATTTTCGGCTCCTTGTCTTTCCTGAGCGACGCGGAGCAGTGTGTGCTGGAAGAGGTGGCCCGTGGATAAAGAAAAAATCAAGGCAGGCGTGCGCCTGATATTGGAGGGGATCGGCGAGGATCCCGGCCGGGAAGGGCTGGTGGAAACACCCGACCGTGTCGCCAGAATGTATGAAGAACTGGCCGCCGGCTATGCCGGCAGCCCCGGGGAGCACCTGAGCAAGACCTTCTCCGCCCCCACCGGTGACATGGTCCTGGAAAAGGAGATTCGGTTTTACTCCCTCTGCGAGCACCACATGCTGCCCTTTTACGGCACGGTGGCCGTGGCCTATCTCCCCAACGGCGAGGTGGCGGGGCTGAGCAAGATCGCCCGGGTCGTGGAGGTCTATGCCCGGCGGCTGCAGCTCCAGGAGCGGCTGACCTCCCAGGTGGCCGACGCCTTCATGGAGTACCTGAACCCCCAGGGGGTCATGGTCCTGGTGGAGGCCGAGCATATGTGCATGACCATGCGGGGGATCCAGAAGCCCGGAACCAAGACGGTCACATCGGCCGCCAGAGGGGTTTTCCGGGAGGACCCGGCCCTGCAGGCACAGTTCTTTCAGATGATGAAATGGCGCGGGGAGGGACACTGATGGGAGAGAACAAAATGAAAATCGGGTCCCGTCTGTTTGATGTGGACCATGACTGCTATATCATGGGCATCCTCAACTACACCCCGGATTCCTTTTCGGACGGCGGCCGGTGGAACGACCGGGACCGGGCCCTCCGGCATGTGGGCGAGATGATCGAGGAAGGGGCGGCCATCATTGATATCGGCGGGGAATCCACCCGTCCCGGCCATGTGCAGATCAGCGCCCAGGAGGAGATCGACCGGGTGGCGCCCATCATCGAGCTGGTGAAACAGAACTACGACATCCCTGTGTCCGTGGACAGCTACAAGGGCGAGGTGGTGGAAGCCGCCCTGAAGGCCGGCGCGGACATGATCAACGACATCTGGGGCTTTCAGTATGACCGGAGGGTGGCCCAGCTGGCGGCGGCCTACGATGTGCCCTGCTGCCTCATGCACAACCGCGCCGACAGGGACTATGGGGACTTTATGACCGACCTGCTCCGGGATATGGAGGCCAGCATCGCCATCGGCCGGGAGGCCGGGGTCAGAGATTGCAACATCATCTTGGATCCCGGCGTGGGGTTTGCCAAGAACCACGAGCAAAACCTCACCGCCATCCACCGGCTGGACCGCCTGAAGGCCCTGGGGTTCCCGGTCCTACTGGGGACTTCCCGGAAGTCCACCCTGGGCTATGTGCTGGACCTGCCTGCGGACCAGCGGGTGGAGGCCACGGTGGCCACCACGGCGGTTGGCGTGTTGAAGGGGGCGGCGTTTTTCCGCGTCCATGATGTGAAGGAGAACTACCGGGCCATGCGCATGGCCCAGGCCATCGTAAGGGAGGGCAAGTGATGTACGACGAGATCCACGTTAAAAATCTGGAGGTCTTTGCCAACCACGGCGTCCTGCCGGAGGAGACGGCCCTGGGGCAGAAATTCATCCTGTCCCTGACCATGTACACAGACACCCGAAAGGCAGGGAAGTCGGACAATCTGGAGGACTCCACCCATTACGGCTGGGTGTCCAAGTTCATGACGGAATTCACCAAAACCCATCCCTGCAAGCTCATCGAGGCGGCGGCGGAACAGCTGGCCGAGGCCGTGCTGCTCCGGTATCCCCTGCTGAAAGGGGTCACCCTGGAGATCAAAAAGCCCTGGGCCCCCATCGGCCTGCCCATGGAGACCGTTGCGGTGAAGATCACCCGCTTCTGGCACAGGGCCTACCTGGGCCTGGGTTCCAACCTGGGGGATAAGAAGGGCTATCTGGACCGGGCGGTGGAGGCCCTGAACGAGACGCCGGGCTGCCGGGTGGAAAAGGTCTCCTCCTATCATGTCACCGCCCCCTACGGCGGCGTGGAGCAGGATGATTTTCTCAACGGCTGTCTGGCCCTGGACACCCTGCTGTCCCCCCAGGAGCTGCTGGAGCGGCTCCATGCAATCGAGGCAGAGGCCCACCGGGAGCGGACCGTGCGGTGGGGACCGAGGACCCTGGACCTGGATATCCTGCTGTATGACGATCTGGTCCTGGAGACCGACGACCTGATCCTGCCCCATGTGGAGATGCACAAGCGGGGATTTGTATTGAATCCCCTGAAGGAGATCGCCCCCAACAAACGGCATCCCATTCTGAAACAGACCGTGACAGAGTTGGCGGCCGCCTTGTCGGGCGACCGCTGAGCCGGATCAGGTACCAACCCAAAGGAACGAAAAAAATAAGGGCCCGCCCAGAAATGAATTTCTGCGGCGGGCCCCTTTTGTTATACCAGCGTCACCAGGATGGGGACAGTGACCACGCAAAGGATGGTGGACAGGAGGACGGAGGCGGTGCAGACCTTGCCGTCCAGCCCCTGCTGGGTGATGAGCATCAGGGGCATGCTCCCCACGGGCATACCGAACATGATCAGGCAGACCGAGATCAGGGGGGCGTCGATGGGCAGCAGACGGAGGATGGGGAGCATCAGGCAGGGCAGGGCCAGCAGCTTGAGGAACACGAAGAGGTACAGCCGCTTGTCCCCCAAAATTTCCTTTCGATTGGCGTTGGCCAGGGTGAAGCCCACGGCCATGAGGGCCAGGGGAGAGGCCGCGCCCCCCAGGTAGTCCACGGCAGTGCGGAGAAAGCCGGGCAGGGGGATGCTGGCCAGCACCAGGACCATGGCCAGGACGCAGGCGGCGTTGCCGGGGTTTATCAGAGCCCGCAGGGAGCCCAGGGTGAACCGCCCCCGCATGAGGGAGACGCCGTAGGTGTAGAACACCAGGTTATAGATCAGCAGGAACTCGGAGACATAGACCACATACTCCGCCCCCAGGACGCTGGACACCACGGGGATGCCGATGAAGCCCAGGTTGGAGAAGACGAACATGAGCTGAAAGATCTTTCGCTGGAGAGGGTCCTTGTCAAAAAGGGGGGACAGGAGGGACCCGGCCAGAATGAAGAACAGGAACATGCCGATGGCGATGAGAAAGACCGTCAGCAGCCGGGACAGGGGGACCTGCCCCACGGAGCCTGCGGCGCTGGACAGAACCAGCAGGGGGTTGAAGATGTTCACGATGAGCTGGGACATGTGGGAGTTGGTGTGGGTGTCCAGCATTTTGGTCCGGGCGGCCACCCAACCGGCGCCGATCATCACCAGCAGGGACAACATTTGGAGAAATACAGTCAGAATGGTCATGGGAAACCCTCTTTTCCGGGGGAGATGTCAGGAAACGACTGTACCAAATTTGTCCGAACTTGTCAACCGGGGGAGGATCACCGACGCCAAAAGGCTCCCCGGAGGGAGCCCTTGTTTGGGTTATTCCAGATTCAGTTTTCTGCTCAGCATCCGGTGGTTGATGACGTACAGCACCGCATTGTACACCACAATGGACAGGATGGCAAACCACAGACCGGCGTGGAGGGCCACCTCCGGGGGCTGGGAGTTGATAAAATTGCTGACTGCGTTCATGGGCAGTCTGACGGCCAGGAGCAGGATGCCGGCTGCCATCTGGGCGGCGATCTGGATCACGAAGAAGAAGACCACCGACAGGAGCATCTTGTGACGGTCAAAGCTGTGGCCGATGGACAGGGGAGCGTAGAACTCCAGGCACAGGTTGATGGCAGCGACCACGCACAGGAGGATGACCTCCACCGCCACCAGGACGCCGTGGGCGGCATAGTAGCTGTTGAAGTCCTCCAGTACCCGCTGGAGGATTTCCTGCAGGTTCCGGAAGAAGGACTGGTCTACCACCAGGATCAGCAGGGCCAAGGTATCCACGATGGCCGCCCCGGCGAACCAGAGGGTGGAGATCAGCAGCTTGGACCAGACCAGCTGGTGGGGGGAAACGGGGAGGGTGAACATCACATAGCCCTCGTCTCCCAGCAGGTTGGAGCGGAACCGCTGGATCATCAGCACCAGGGCCACCGCAAAGACGGCGATGAGACCCACCACAAAGCCCATGACCACCAGGATACTTACCAGGTTCAGGAGCTTCTCCAGGACGGGAGAGAGGGTGGGGGTGGTGTCCAGCCAGGCGGTGGAGAAGCGGGCGCCCACTGACAGCAGCAGAACCACCAGGTACAGGGGGAGCATCAGACGGGCAGTGGCCCGGAGCTCGTGTTTCATCAGTTTTCTCAGCATCGGTATACCTCCCGGAACAGAGCGTCCACGCTTTTGCCTTTCTCCTCCCGGATCTGGTCCACGGAGGACTGGAAGAAGATCTGGCCCCGGTCGATGAAGATGACCTCGTCCAGAACCTTTTCCACGTCGGCGATGAGGTGGGTGGAAATGATAACGGAAGCCTCAGGGTTGTAGTTGCGAATGATGGTATCCAGGATGTAGTCCCGGGCGGCGGGGTCCACGCCCCCGATGGGTTCGTCCAGCAGGTAGAGCCTGGCCTGGCGGCTCATGGCCAGGATGAGCTGGACCTTTTCCCGGTTGCCCTTGGAGAGCTGCTTCAGCTTGTAGGTGGGGTGGAGCTCCAGCCGGTCCAGCATCTCCTCGCAGCGGTCCCGCTGGAAGTCGGCAAAAAAGTCGTCGTAAAAGTCCTGGAGCTGCTGGATGGTCATCCACAGGGGCAGGCTGTTGCGCTCGGGCAGGTAGGACACGATGGCGTGGCTCTCTCGGCCGGGGGCCTTGCCGTCCACCAGGATCTCTCCGGCGGTGGGGACCAGCAGGCCGTTGGCCAGCTTGATCAGGGTGGTCTTGCCGCTGCCGTTGGGCCCCAGCAGGCCCACGATGCGGCCGGGCTCGATGGTTACATCCACCCCGGCCAGGGCGGGGGTGGGGCCGAAGCGCTTCACCAGCCCCCGGCATTCCAAAATACTCATAGTTTCTCTCCTTCCGTTTGAATCAGGGTCACGATCTCCTCCAGGGGGAACCCCAGCTGGGCCATCCCGGCCAGAAAATCCCGGATTTGGCTTCGGGCCAGGTCCTCCTTCAGGGACCGGATGACCGCCCCGTCGTCGGTGACGAAGCGGCCCGCTGTCCGCTGGCTGCGGACCAGGCCCAGACGCTCCAGCTCGGTGAGGGCCCGCTGCATGGTGTTGGGGTTGACCCCCGCCTGAGCGGCCAGGTCCCGGACCGAGGGCAGCCGGTCCCCCGGCGCAAGCTGCCCGGTGACGATCTGCTGCTGGATCTGGGCGACCAGCTGGGTATAAATGGGAACGTCGGTTCGGAATTCCCAGGGCATGTGCATCCCTCCTTGTATCATTGTACTAACCAATTAATACAATAACACAAAATTCCGGTTTGTCAAGGGGCGGGAGAAAAAAGTTTTGAGAGAACTGAGGGCTACAACCTCTGTAGGGGCCGATGACCACATCGGCCCAGGGGCTGCGGGGTAGAAAAAACCCACCTCCCGGGGGAGATGGGTACGGATTTAACTTTCCACAGTCAAATGTTCCAGGGTGGCCCCTTTTTCGCAGAGCCGGCAGTAGCGGGCGGTGCAGGTCTTGTAGGCGTCAAAACGCTGCCGGGCGGCTTCCTCGTCCCCGTAGACCTTCCAGCAGCCGCAGGCCTTGGCCTCCCGGCCCCGGTGGCGGATGAAGCCCTGGACGTCTTCGGGGGGATAGCCCAGGAAGAGGCCGATCTCGTGGGGGAACTGGTCTCCGTTCCGCAGACGGCGGGTGAGCTCCCGCAGGCAGGGACGGCAGCCGGACTCCTCGTAGCCCGCCCGGCAGAGGATCTCCCGGGCCTGCTCCTGGGCCAGATCCCGGGAGAGGCTGCTGGTTCGGAAGAGATAGAGCAGGGCCTTGTCCTCCTCCAGCCGCAGGGGGAGCAGCCGCAGGCCCCGGGGGACCAGGACCCGGTTGGCCTCCTGGAGGGTCTTCAAAAAGTCAGCCCGGTTTCCGATGGCGCAGGGGAAGAGACTGCCGGTTTTCAGCCCCGCCAGGGTGGGGGCGGCGTGGCGGATGATATAGGTTACGGACATGGCTCCTCCTTTCAGGTGGCGTGGGTCTCCAGAATGTTCCGCAGGGCGGCCATGGAGCTGGACTTGGACCGGGCGATGGTCAGCCTCTGCCCCCTGGTCTCGCTGAGGGCGCAGCGCATCATTTTGTGGGAGAGGGTGTCGGTGAACATCACCAGCAGGTCCGGGCTGCCCAGCCGATGCTTCAGGGTGCCCCCCATCTTGGGGATGACTTTAGCGGAACACTGATATTCCCGGCACAGATCTTTATACTGGCGGACCATGCACTCATTTCCGCCCAGGATCACAACACTCATGGCAGAGACTCCTTTCTAAGGGGTTAGCGATAGCTAACTTTTGGGGTGTGTTTCAGCGCCCCGCAGGACGCTGCATGAAACGTGGGTGACGTTAGTATATACGATATCAAAAGAATCTTTCCCCATAGGGGAGTCCTTTGGTTAGCTTATGCTAACTGCTGGGAGTTTACCATAGAATCCCACCCGTGTCAAGGGCCTGTTTCCCGGTTCCCGGGGGTGCCTTCGCAGGGACCCGCCCGGAAGGGCCGGTAAATTTAAGAAAATATTAATTGACTTTTTGAAAAGAAGTTGTACAATGGAGAGACTGTACAATGAGGAAAGCCCAGAAACCACGGGGATTTCATCGGGAAAGGACGAAAGCACCCTGCAGGCTTTTCTATGCGTTGTCACAAAATGCGAGCAATGTGCGCTGTCATCTGTTACTATACAAGAGGGTAAGGAATGTTATGGAAATTCTATTGACTGTGAATGCTGTCGTAGCCGTGCTGTTTCTCGCCTGCTACGCCTATCAGATGTTTTACATGGCGGTTCCCTTCCTGAAGAAGGAAAAGCCCCACAAGACGGCGGTCCCCCACCGCTTTGCCATCCTTGTCTGCGCCCGGAATGAGGAGGCCGTCATCGCCGATCTGCTCCAGAGTATCCGGCATCAGACCTACGACCAGAGTCTCATTACCACCTTCGTCATGGCGGACAACTGCACCGACCGGACGGCGGAGATCGCCCGGGCGGAGGGGGCGGTGGTGTACACCCGCTTCAACAAGGAGCTGGTGGGCAAGGGCTACGCCCTGGAGCGCCTCATCGAGCACATTGAGGAGGACTACCCCCAGACCTTCGACGGCTTCTTCGTCTTTGACGCGGACAACGTTCTGGACTGCCATTTCATCGAGGCCATGAACCAGTCCTTCTGCGACGGGTACGAGGTCCTCACCAGCTTCCGCAACTCCAAGAACTACGGTGACAACTGGATCTCCGCGGGCTACGCCCTGTGGTTCATCCGGGAGTCCCGCTACCTGAACAACTCCCGGATGCTGATGAACACCAGCTGCGCCGTCTCCGGCACCGGCTTCTTCTTCAGCCGGGAAGTGATGGAGAGCACCGGCGGCTGGAAGTTCCACCTGCTCACCGAGGACATCGAGTTCTCCGTCCACCACATCCTCAAGGGGCGGAAGATCGGCTTCTGCGCCGACGCTGTCCTCTACGACGAGCAGCCGGTGACCTTCCGCCAGTCCTGGCGGCAGCGCCTGCGCTGGGCCAGAGGGTTCCTCCAGGTCTTTCGCAAGTACGGCCTGGGCCTTATGAAGGGCGTGGGCCGGGGGAGCTTCTCCTGCTACGACATGAGCATGACCGTCCTGCCGGCCTTCGTGCTGACGGTGGGGCTCATCGTGACCTACCTGGTGGTGGCTACAGTCACCGCCGTGGGGGGCATCCCCTTCTGGCCCTGCCTGACCTACATCGCCCGGACTGTTTTCGGGATGTATCTGACCCTGTACATCATCGGGCTCTTCACCACGGTGACCGAGTGGGACAACATCCACACCACCACCGCCAAGAAGATCCTGTATACCTTCACTTTTCCCCTGTTTATGATCACCTACATCCCCATCTCCGTGACCGCTCTGTTTACCAAGGTCCAGTGGAAGCCCATTGAGCACCACCGGGCCGACCGCAAGGTGCTGGAAGCTGCCGCCGGCCGGAGCGTCAAATGATCCCGCCCCGATCCCCCGCCCACCCCGGCGGGGGATTGGTTTCGTTCGTGTAAATGTAGGGAACGGGCATGCCCGTTCCGCCGATCCCCACCCCCATGGAAGGAGGAATCCCACTATGTCGCTGCCAAAACCCCGCTGGCGGGACACGGCCTTCTGGTCCACCGCCCTGCGGCTGACCCTGCCGGTGGCCATCCAGAATCTGCTGATCAGCTCCTTCGCCCTGGTGGACACCCTGATGGTGGGCCAGCTGGGGGACGTTCCCCTGTCGGCCATCGGCATGGCCACCCAGTGGGCCTGGTTTCTGAACATCTGTCAGTTCGGCTTCTGCTCGGGGGCCACCCTGTTCTATGCCCAGTATTGGGGGGTGAAGGACGTAAAGGGCATCCACCGGGTCTTCGGCATTGCCATGTCCCTGGTGACGGTTCTCTCCCTGGTCTTCACCGCCGTCTGCTCGGGGGCGCCGGAGTGGGCCATGTCCCTCTTCAACCGCACCCCGGAGGTGGTGGCCCAGGGGGCGGCCTACCTGCGGATCGCCGGCTGGTCCTATCTGGCCCAGATGGCGGTGAGCATGATCGGCGCCCTGCTCCGGTCCACCGGCCGGGTGCAGCTCCCCATGGTCACTGCCTGCCTGACCACCGCCCTGAACGTGGCCCTGGACTACGCCATGATCTTCGGCAAGCTGGGCTTCCCGGCTCTGGGTATCGCCGGGGCGGCCTGGGCCACCGCCATCTCCGCCTGGGTGGGGCTGGTCTTCCTGGCGGTGGTGTCCGCGGTCCAGAAAAACATCCTCATCGGCCCGGTCCGGGAATTTTTCGCCTTCGACCGGCAAATGCTGACCGAGTATTTCCAAAAGGCCAACCCGGTGGTCCTCAACGAGGTGGCCTGGGGCCTGGGCACCGTGGTGCTGAACCTCATCTACTCCAACCTGGGGTATGAGTATTACGCGGCCGTGACCATCGTCCGCACCTTTGAGAACCTGGCCTTCGCCCTGCTCATCGGCCTGTGCTCGGCCTGCGCCATCATGGTGGGCAACTCGGTGGGAGCGGGGGATATCGACCAGGGGGTGGAGCAGTCCCGCCGGTTCGTGGTGCTGGAGCCCCTGGCCGCCGGCTGCCTGGGGCTGGTTCTTATCGCCGCCCGGAAGCCCCTCCTCCACCTGTTCAACACCGGCGGGGCCCTGTCGGCGCTGACCTACACCAGCGCCATCTATATCCTGATCATTTACAGTGTCCATATGCTCATCCGCAACATCCCCTACATCACCATCGTGGGGATCTACCGGGCAGGGGGCGACACCTTCACGGGGGTGAAGTACGACATGGGCTGCCTGTGGTTCCTGTCCATCCCCGTGACCTTCCTGGCGGCCTATGTGTTCCGGCTGCCCTTCCCGGTGGTCTACGCCCTGATGCTGGTGGCTGAGGACTACCTGAAAACCTGGCTGTGTATCCGGCACTTCCGGTCCTGGCGGTGGCTCATGCCTGTCACCCAGGAGGGCCGGGCCGCCCTGACCGCCTGGAAAGAAAAATACGAGATTGCATGAAGCAAAGGAGGAACCCGTTATGGCGATGGATCTCACCGGAAGACATTACACTTGGTTTCAGAATAAGGAGTGCGAGTACTTCCCCTGCCACAAAGATGTGCTGGAGGAGGAGTTCAACTGTCTCTTCTGCTACTGTCCCCTGTACCGCGCCCCCAACTGCGGCGGCGGCTTCGTCATGCGCAACGGGGTGAAGGACTGCTCCTACTGCCTGCTCCCCCACAACGGCGCCGAGAGCTACGCCTACATCGCCGCCAAGCTCCGGGAGGAGGGGCTTTTCCCGGAGAAGAAGTGAAGAAGAGACCCAAAGGATAGACAGAAAAGGCCTCCCTTGTCAAAGGGGGGCCTTGTGCTATCGTGGAGCGGGCCGATGTGGTCATCGGCCCCTACGAAGTGGGGTTGAAATCCAACAGACACGGTTTCATAGAAAAAACCCGGTCCGGGCAGAGGTCTGCCCGGCCGGGAATCTTGAGCCGGTTTCAATATCAATGGGTAAAAGGGATCAGCCCAGCACGTGGGGGTACAGCAGGAAGAAGGAGATAAAGCCAATGGCCAGGTTGCACACCCCGGCCAGCTTGCTCAGCTTGGGGTTCTCGGTGTACCAGCCGAAGACCAGGGTGATGAGCAGCACGTCGATGACCACCAGGTCAATGCCCAGGGGCCAGACCAGGCCGTCTGCGAAGGCCCGGAGGGTGAACAGGATGACCAGGACCAGGCCGCAGGCGAAGAAGTGTGCCATGACCTTCTTATCGCCGCCCTTCAGGAAGAAGAGACCCACCAGGATCCAGAACAGGCCGAAGAAGCCAAAGACGGTACCCAGGTACTTGCTGTGGTCGCCGCCGGTGCTGAACAGATACATGCTCAGGGCGGTGAAGAGCTGGCAGACGCCGCCAAACACGATGGCGATGTAGCCCAGGGACCGGGTGAGCTTGGTGTGGTCGGCGCCCTTGACGCCGACGCCCACCTGCTCTAAGCCAAAACAGATGACCGTTGCGAACAGTCCAAAGACGCCGATTGCTTCAGGATTTACAGGGAGCATAGGAACCTCCTAAAATGATGAAAGTAATACAGTGTGGATGGAGAGTAATGAAACCGGAATCCGGGCTTGGCTGCGGTGAAGCCGGCCGCCCAGGCATCAATTGTCCCAAACCTTACAGGAATCGACAGAAAAGGTCAATCTATTGTGAATATACAAATTGTTTGGAAAGATTCGTTAAATAGACGGAAATAAAAGTTTAAATACGGAAAGTAAAAATATAAATAAAACTGCATGTGAAAGAGATTATTCGCGGGTAGAATGGGAAACCCCAGGGATTCCGGGGGAAATTGCAGGATTCGGCCTGGCGCTGTGCAAAAAAAGGCCGGGCGGCCAAGGGTGCCGTCCGGGAAAAGCAGAGCAGTCAGGAGAGAGGGGGCAGGCAGAGCTCCGGGTCGATGGGTTCCTCCTGCCAGCGGACCTCGAAGTGGCAGTGGGGGCCGGTGGACCGGCCGGTGGAGCCCATGAGGGCGATGGTCTGGCCCTGGTCCACCCAATCTCCCTGGGCTGCCACGAACTGGGAGCAGTGGGCGTAGCAGGTGATGAAGCCGTTGCCGTGGTCGATTTTGATCAGGTTGCCATAGGACCCCTTGGGCCCCGCGAAGATGACGGTGCCGCCGGCGGCGGCAGAGATGGGGGTGCCGGAGGCGTTGGCGATGTCGGTGCCGGTGTGGAAGCTGGTGGAGCCGAAGATGTACCGGGCGCCGAAGGGAGAGGTGATCTTCCCGGCGGTGGGCCAGAGGAAGCGGCCCTGGGCGGCCTCGGCTCCCTGGGCGGTCCCCACGCCGACGATGGTGGGGGTGGGCTCGGTGAGGGTGTAGGCGGAGAGGTTCTCCCGGGCCACCTCCACACCGCAGCGGTAGGTGACCAGATCGGTGCGGGACTCCAGCCCCTCGGTTCCCGCCGTCAGGGTGGCGGTCTGCCCCAGAATGAGGTCGGCGGTCTCCTGCTCCTGAACGGGGGAGGGGATGGCCTGGGTGTAGGTGAGCTCCTCCACGGTCTCCACCACTAAGAGGGGGGCATCCTCCCTGGGTTGGTCCAGGGAGGCGAAGACCGCCGCGTCCTCCTCCTGTTCCTCCGGGGGCCGGAGGAGGACCTCCGCCAGGGCCTCGGCGGAGAGGGTGTTGGCGTCGGCGGGGAGGTAATCCGCGGAGATGATCAGGTTGCTCACCAGGGAGACCGAGCGGGTGTGCTCCGTGGTGCAGGCCGCCTTGGCCAGGGCCAGGGCTTCGTTGATGACCTCCTCGCTGTCGCAGGCTCCGGCGGCCACGCCGTCCACCGTCAGGACCCAGACCTCCCGGACCTGGTCCACCGTCTCCATGAGGCTTTCGGTGAGCTGGTCCGGGGTCTGGAGCTGCTCTCTGGGGGCGATGGTCAGGGCCACCCGGGTGTTGTTGGCGTAGGCGTAGTCGGTGTCCAGGATGGCCGAGACCTGCTCCTCCACCTGGCAGACTGCCTGGTCGTAGGCCTCCTCCCGGCGGACATAGGCCAGGGGCGGGGCTCCGTCGGCGGAGACCGCGTAGCACAGGGTGCAGGTGGAGACCATCACCGCCCCGGCGGCGGTGAGTCCGGTGAGAGCCAGGAGGGCGGCCGCCATGGCCATTCGCTTGGGGACGGGCCGCCGCCCCTCTCTTGCCTCCCGCTCCAGGTCGGATAACTGGCAGAAAAATTCCTCCGGGGCGGACAGCTCCTCCTGCCGGCCCGGCCCGGTGGAGAACCGGGATGTGTTATGCTGGTCCAAAGGGAACGCTCCTTTCTGGTAAGGTCTCAAAAGAAACAAAAGGATTACAAACTGGTGACAGAAAAAGGATACGCCGAAGGGGGACGGCCCGTCAAGGGGTTGCTTTTGGGTCTTTTTGCCCCCTGGAGGGCCATTGGGGGGAAGGCCGTCGAGGGGGTCAAAAAATTCTTTTGGGAGCCCTTTACAGGGGGTATTTCACAAGGTATAATAATACAACCTGTTAAAAGGAGAAGAGAGACTTGAGAAGGACCGCCGCCGGGAAAAGACGGCGGCAGGAGGAGTGAGCCAATGAATGTGATGTTTTCCCAGGCGCTGTCCCATCTGCGCCATGAGAAGGGGATCAGCCAGCGGCTGGCCGCCCAGGAGCTGGGGGTCTCCCAGGCACTGCTGTCCCACTATGAAAACGGCATCCGGGAGCCTGGGCTGGTCTTTGTGGTGAAGGCCTGCGACTACTACCAGGTCTCCGCCGACTACCTGCTGGGCCGGACCAGCGACCGGGCCGGCGTCAGGGGAGCGGCAGGGGGCGGCGGACAGCCGGACCCGGCGGTTCTGGTGCGCACGGCGGACACCCTGAGCCAGGTCTGCGCCGACCTGTGCCGGCGGGAGCCCGACCTGGGCCTGCTGTTCCGCCGTCTGGCCGCCCAGCTCAACAAGGACCTGAGCCGGGTCCGGACCCAGGATGAGTAAGGAGGAGAGAACCATGACCGACCAGACAAAAATTCGTAACTTTTCCATCATCGCTCACATTGACCATGGAAAGTCCACGCTGGCAGACCGCCTGCTGGAGCTGTGCAACGCCGTCAGCGAGCGGGAGATGGAGAACCAGCTTTTGGACAACATGGACCTGGAGCGGGAGCGGGGCATCACCATCAAGGCCCGGGCCGTCACCGTCCAGTACAACGCCCTGGATGGGGAGACCTACACCCTGAACCTCATCGACACCCCCGGTCATGTGGACTTCAACTACGAGGTCTCCCGTTCCCTGGCTGCCTGCGAGGGGGCGGTGCTGGTGGTGGACGCCTCCCAGGGGGTGGAGGCCCAGACCCTGGCCAACACCTACCTGGCCATGGAGCACGACCTGGAGATCCGCCCGGTGCTGAACAAGATCGACCTGCCCGCCGCCGACCCCAAGCGGGTGAAGGAGGAGGTGGAGAACGTCATCGGCCTGGAGGCCGCCGACGCCCCGGAGATCTCCGCCAAGATGGGCGTCAACATCCAGGCCGTCCTGGAGGATGTGGTCCACCACATCCCCGCCCCCACCGGAGACCCCAAGGCCCCCTTCAAGGCCCTGATCTTCGACAGCCAGTACGACGCCTATCGGGGCGTGATCGTCTACTTCCGGGTCATGGAGGGCACCCTCCGCCTGTCGGACACCGTCCGCATGATGGCCTCCGGGGCGGAGTACGGCCTGGTGGAGATCGGCCACCTGCTGCCCACAAAGCTGGAACCCTGCGACGTCCTCTCCGCCGGAGAGGTGGGCTACCTCACCGCCTCCATCAAGAACGTGAAGGACACCCAGGTGGGCGACACCATCACCACCGTATCCAACCCCGCCGCTGAGGCCCTGCCCGGCTACCGCCCCGCCCGGAGCATGGTCTACTGCGGCATCTACACCGAGGACGGTTCCAAATATCCCGACCTGCGGGACGCCCTGGAAAAGCTCCAGCTCAACGATGCCTCCCTGTCCTTCGAGCCGGAGACCTCCGCCGCCCTGGGCTTCGGCTTCCGCTGCGGCTTCCTGGGCATGCTCCACATGGAGATCATCCAGGAGCGGCTGGAGCGGGAGTTCGACCTGGACCTGATCACCACCCTGCCCAACGTTATCTACGAGGTGGAAAAGACCGACGGCACGGTGATCCGGGTGGATAACCCTCACAACTACCCGGACCCCGCCCAGATTGCGGTGCAGAAGGAGCCCTTCGTGAAGGTCTCCATCATCTCCCCCCCGGACTATGTGGGCAACATCATGCCCATGTGCCAGGACCGCCGGGGTGAGTTCCGGGACATGCAGTACCTGGATGCCAATCTGGTGGAGATTCACTATAACATGCCCCTGAACGAGATCATTTATGACTTCTTCGACGCCCTGAAGGCCCGCACCAAGGGCTACGCCTCCCTGGACTACGAGTTCCTGGAGGACCGGGAGTCTGATCTGGTGAAGGTGGACATGCTCCTCAACGGCGACCAGGTGGACGCCCTGTCCTTTATCGCCCACCGGGAGAAGGCATATGGACGGGCGAGAAAGATCTGCGAAAAGCTCAAGGAGAACATCCCCCGCCAGCTCTTCGAGATCCCCGTCCAGGCGGCTATCGGCGGCAAGATCATCGCCCGGGAGACCGTGAAGGCCATGCGCAAGGATGTGCTGGCCAAGTGCTACGGCGGCGACATCACCCGAAAGAAGAAGCTGCTGGAAAAGCAGAAGGAAGGCAAGAAGAAAATGCGCACCCTGGGTACGGTCCAACTGCCTACGGAAGCGTTCATGGCAGTTCTCAAGCTGGACGAATAACACACGAAATCAAGCTCCCCCTCTGGGAGAGGCAAGAAGTAAGAGAAATATTCCCAAAACCTGCAACCAACCCGTCCTATTTCCGGTCTATAAGGGTGAAAGGAGGGATGGTATGGGGCGGCATGACCAAGAGATCCTGGATCTGTGCCGGGCCGGAGACCAGCAGGCCATCGCGGCCATGGCGGAAGCATACGGGTCCTACTGCTACAAGGTGGCCCTGAATATCCTGGGGGATCACCATGACGCCGAGGAGTGCGTCAGCGACGCCTATCTGGCGGTGTGGAACGCCATCCCAGCCGCGGAGCCGGGAAATCTCCTGGCCTACCTGGCCAAGACCACCCGCAACATTGCCCTCAAGCGTTTGGCGTATCACCAGGCCCAAAAGCGGGACAGCGGCATCGTCCTGGTGCTGGACGAGCTGGCCGAGGTCCTGCCCGCCCGGGGGACGGTGGAGGACGCCGTGGCCGAGGGGCTCCTCATGCAGGCCGTCAACGACTTTCTCCGTTACAAGGCGTCCAAGGTCCAGCGGAACCTCTTCCTCCGCCGGTACTTCTGGGGGGACTCCATCGCCGACCTGCGGAAACGGTTTGGCTACAGCGAGAGCAAGACCAAATCCATCCTGCACCGGACGCGGACCAAGCTTCGGGCGTATCTGGAAACGAGGGGGGTGCTGGAACCATGAGAGATCCCTTTGACTATCAACTTGACCTGCTGGCCGACGACCTGATCCAGGAGTCTGCCGACGCGAAGCGCAGCCAGAGAGGGTGGTACGTGACCCTGGCTCTTATCGTTCTGGCGGCTCTGGGCATCCTCTGGGCCATCCACAGCTGGAATGTCAAGACAGCCCAGAGCAACCTGGGCGGGGAAGAGGGGGTCCTCTACGACGGGGTGTACTACATCTACGCCGGCAGCGGATTTCCTCTGCCCAATGAGGTCAAGGTCCCCCGGGGGATCTTCGCCTACACCCCCGGAGAAGAACCGGAGCTGCTGGTGTCCACCCGGGACTACGCGCTGAATACCCTGTTCCCCTGCTGGGATGTGAACGGCCAGGGCCTGTACTTTGTGGACGGCTGGGACAATACCCTCTGGTGCATGGACCTGGACACCCGGGAAGTGCGCCTGATCTACGATCTGCCCGCGGCCCCCGATCCTCTGGAAGAAACGGAGGGCATGACCTGGAAACAGGTCCTGTCCGGTGAATACCGAGAGGCCCATCAGGCCTCCACGGACTACAACCCCTGCATGTTTGTGCAGTACCTGGATGAGGAGCGGATCATACTGCTCTGCAGCGACGGCGTGGAGGACTTTTTTCTGACCCTGGACTGCCGGACAGGAGAGGTCCTGGACAAGCAGACCGAGGAGCCGCCGGAGTTGACGGAACCTCAGGAGGGCACACTGGCCTATGAGGCCCGGCGGCTGGGCCTGCCGGAGGGAAGTGTGGAGACGGAAGAGGGGGAGGCCTATTATTGGTCTGTGGCCCTGACGGACAAGTGGCTGTTCTATGGCAAGGAGTGGCCCAACGAGGACCCGCGGATCGCGGACTACCAATTCCAGTTCCTGGCCATGGATGTGGACACCGGGGAGAGCTATCTGGTCTCCGAGGAAGTGAAGCCCCATATAGCCGTCACCGACGGCGTCTGGTTCTACACCTGCGGGGACGCCACCGACTGCTACAAGCTGGAATACACCCCCGAGGGGATCCCCTGCGGCCTGACTCTTGTGGAAAACGATATTTAATCGGCGAAAAAGCCCTCCCTTTTTTGGGAGGGCTTTTCTCCATTCCCGCGGAAAAACCCGTGAAAAATCCTCTGGAATATGCTACAATAAACTATTCCGTGCGGCGCTCCGCCGCAGAGAGACAGAGGAGGAGTTCAGTCATGTCGGCAAGAGAGGAATTTATTGAGATCTTTCGGGAGAACGTACACCGGGAGGGTGCGGAGGCCCTGCTGGACTACCTGATGAACAAGAGCGACTTTTTCACCGCGCCGGCTTCCGCCCGGTACCACGGGGCTTACGCCGGCGGCCTGTGTGAGCACAGCCTCAACGTCTACCACTGCCTGAACGACTACCTGGCCAGAGAGCGGGTCACGGACCTCTACGGCCTGGAATACAGCCCCGAGTCCATCGCCCTGGTCTCCCTGCTCCACGACGTGTGCAAGATCGGCTGCTACAAGCCCGGCACCCGCAACGTGAAGGGGGAGGACGGCCGCTGGACCCAGGTGCCCACCTTTCACTTTGAGGACCCCCTTCCCTACGGCCACGGGGAGAAGTCCGTCTATGTGGTCAACGGCTTCGTCCGCCTGACCCGGGAGGAGGCCATGGCCATCCGCTGGCACATGGGCTTCTCCGGCACCGAGGACAACCGGCTGGTCGGCCGGGCTTTTGTGAAATACCCCCTTGCCTTCGCCCTGTCTGTGGCCGACATGGAGGCGACCTACTTCCTGGAGCAAGAGGGGAACCAATTCTGATTTTGAAAACTGCGGTTTCCAAGCGGAGGAAGCCGCGACGAAAGGACCAATCCAACCATGAAGAGCTTTCAATCGCTTGGAATCCGGGCGCCCATCCTGTCGGCCCTGACCGACTGCGGGTATGAGACGCCCACGCTCATTCAGGAAAAGGCCATCCCGGCGGGCCTGAACGGCCGGGATGTGCTGGGCAGCGCCCAGACCGGCACCGGCAAGACCTGTGCCTTCGGCGTGCCCATTTTGCAGCGGCTGGCCAAGGGCGGGCGGAAGACGGGCGTCCGCGCCCTCATCCTCACCCCCACCCGGGAGCTGGCCATTCAGATCGACGAAAACCTAAAAGCCTATGGCAAGAACCTGCCCCTCACCGAGGCTGTCATCTTCGGCGGCGTGGGGCAGGCCCCCCAGGTGGAGCAGCTGAAGAAAGGGGTGAACATCCTCACCGCCACCCCCGGCCGGCTGCTGGACCTGTGCGGCCAGGGCCTGCTGGACCTGTCCACTGTGGAGATCTTCGTCCTGGATGAGGCCGACCGGATGCTGGACATGGGCTTCATCCACGACGTCCGCAAGGTCATCAAGCTCCTGCCGGAGAAGAAGCAGACCATGTTCTTCTCCGCCACCCTGCCCCCGGAGATCCTGGACCTGGTGGACACCCTCCTCCACGACCCGGTGAAGGTGGCCGCCGCCCCGGTGTCCTCCCCGGTGGAGGTCATCCGCCAGGAGGTCTGCCTGGTGGACCGGAGCAATAAAACCAACCTGCTGGTCCGGCTCATGGAGGAGGAGCAGGTGAAAAACGCCCTGGTCTTCACCCGCACCAAGCACGGGGCCGACAAGGTGGCCCGGGACCTGGTGAAGCGGGGGGTCACTGCCGCTGCCATCCACGGCAATAAGTCCCAGACCGCCCGCCAGGAGAGCTTGCGAAAATTCAAGGCCGGGGAGATCCGGGTTCTGGTGGCCACCGACATCGCCGCCCGGGGCCTGGACATCGAGGAACTCTCCCACGTGTTCAACTACAACCTGTCCGAGGTCCCCGAGACCTATATCCACCGCATCGGCCGCACCGGCCGGGCCGGTCACGGGGGGACGGCCATCTCCTTCTGCGATTACGGGGAGCTGCCCATGCTGAAGGACATTGAAAAGCTGCTGAAAAAGCCCATCCCCCGCCGGGAGCACGACTTCCCCATGGAGGTCTTCGAGGCCCCCAGGGACGCCAAGGGCCGTCCGGTGAACGCCGAGGACGCCGAGGCCCGTCAGGCCGCCCGGGAGAAGAACGCCGCCCGGAAGAAGCAGGCGGCGGAGAAGAAGGCCGCCGAGGCCGCTGCCCGGGAGGCCAAAGAGAAGAAGCAGGCCAACGTTGAGGCGCCCGCCCCTGCCCCCGGGAAGAAGGAGAAGGAGCGGCGGACCTTCCCCCACGGCAAGCAGAACCGGGGGGACCTGCAGTCCTTCCTGGACGCCCAGCCCAAGGAGGACACCCCCGTGGTCATGGTCCACCGGAACCCCCTGGAGGGAGAGGTGGTCATGGACGCTACCGCCCGTCTGCTGGCGGCAAAGCCGGTGTATCACTACTACAAGCCCCCCAAGCCGGACCAGGAGAAAGCCGGCCGCAGGAAGCGGGGAAAACCCTCCTCCAAGGGGAAGCAGACCTCCGCCGTGGAGAAGTCCCCGGAGGCCTCCAGGTCCGCCCAGTCCCGCCAGGCCCCCAAGAAGGGCATCCCCGCCCCTCTGAAGCCGGGAAAGAAGCGGAACGACCGGGGCAGAGGCCGCATCCCCCCCAGAGTGGACGCCCCCCAGAGCCGGCAGAAGGACTCCACCGAGCAGAAGAGCCTCATGAAACCCTTCTATATCAGCCATGATTAAAGAGGAAGACTGGAATGGGCGATACGCCTCCGCTGCCGGAGAGAAGCGGCGGAAGCGGCGCCGCCGCCGGAGACGCATCCGCCGGTTTTTCACCACCCTGCTGGTGCTGGCCCTGGCGGCCGGGTGGTTTTACTGGCAGCAGAACGGTCTGTCCACCGAGACCATCGTGGTGGACAGCGCCCCCGACGGCTTTGCCGGGTATCGCATCGCCGTGATCTCCGACCTCCACGCCAAGGAGTTCGGGGAGAATAATGAGCGGCTCCTCCGGTTCGTGGAGGGGCTGGAGCCCGACCTCATCGCCATCACGGGGGATATCCTCCACGAGGAAGCCCAGCTTGCCATGGTCCCCGCCGTGGCGGAGGGCCTGGCGGCCATCGCCCCCACCTATTACGTCACCGGCAACCACGAGTGGGCCGCCGGGGCGGTGCGGGAGTTGGAACCCCTGCTGGAGACCTGCGGGGTTCGGGTCCTGTCCAACGAATACGTGATGCTGGAGCAGAACGGCGACCGGCTGGCCCTGTTGGGGGCGGAAGACAGCAACGGCTACGCCGACCAGAAGACCGTGGGAGAGTTGGCCGATGAGGTCCGCCGGGAGCAGGGGGACGTGTACCAGCTCCTCCTGAGCCACCGGAACAACCGCTATGAGGAATATGCCGCCGCCGGGGTGGACCTGACCCTCTCCGGCCATGCCCACGGGGGCCTCATCCGCCTGCCGGGCACCGACGGTCTCATCGGCCCCCAGCGGGAGTGGATGCCCGACTACACGGCGGGGCTCTATGACCTGTCTTACGGGCAGATGGTGGTCTCCCGGGGCCTGGGCAACCAGCTCCCCGCCTTCCGCCTCTTCAACCGGCCCGACGTGCCGCTGGTGGTGTTACAGTAAAGAAACGAGAGTAGAAAGAAGTCCTAGGAATGAACCGCAAGCAATTTTTTCGGGGGGTCCGGACGGGGATCCCCATTTCCCTGGGATACCTGGCAGTGTCCTTTACCCTGGGGATCACCGCGAAAAACGCGGGGCTGTCCGCCTTTCAGGCCACCCTCACCAGTTTGCTGGTGAACGCCTCGGCGGGGCAGTACGCCGCCTTCACCTGCATGGCCGCCCTGAGCGGCTATCTGGAGACCGCCATCATCGTGGGCGTGACCAACGCCCGGTATATCCTCATGTCCTGCGCCCTGAGCCAGAAGCTGCCTGCCAGCGCCAAGCTGTGGCACCGGATGGTCATCGGCTTCAATGTCAACGACGAGATCTTCGGCATGGCCATTGCCGAGGAGGATAAACTCAACCCCTACTACTACTTCGGCATGATGGCCATTGCCATGCCCGGCTGGGCCCTGGGGACCTTTTTGGGGACCTCCGTGGGGAACATCCTGCCGGGCAGTGTGGTCAGCGCCCTGAGCGTGGGCCTGTACGGCATGTTTTTGGCGGTCATCATCCCCGCCTCCAGGAAGAGCAAGATCATCCTGGGAGTGGTGATCCTGTCCATGGCGGCCAGCTATGTGCTGACCGTCCTCCCCCTGACGGCGGCCATCGCCTCGGGGACCCGGACCATCCTCATCACGGTGGTCCTCTCCGCCCTGGCGGCGGTCCTGTTCCCGGTAAAGGAGGCGGAAGAAGCCGATGCGTAATATGTACCTCTACATCGCTGTGGTGGCCCTGGTGACCTACGCCATCCGGGTGCTCCCCCTGACTCTCATTCAGAAGGAGATCAAGAACCAGTTCATCCGCTCCTTCCTGTACTACGTCCCCTACGTGACCCTGGCGGCCATGACCTTCCCCGCTATCGTCACCGCCACCGACAGCATCTGGTCGGGCGTCGCCGCCCTGGTGGTGGGCGTCCTGGTGGCCTGGTTCAGCGGAAACCTGTTCCTGGTGGCCATCTCCGCCTGCTCGGTGGTCTTTTTGGTGGAGCTGCTGATCCTGTGATGGGGTGGAAGGGTTCTGCTCACCCCTCGCAGGGGAGCCTTTGCGGGACAAACAAGAAGCTTTTACATGGAGACGTGAACCATGGAAGAAATCAGAACGACAATTCGCACCTATGAGGCCGGGGCCTATGACGTGGCCGTGGTGGGCGCGGGCCACGCGGGCATTGAAGCCGCCCTGGCCTGCGCCCGCTTGGGGTTACGGACCCTGTGCTTCACCATCAATCTGGACGCCGTGGGCAACATGCCCTGCAACCCCGCCATCGGCGGCACCGGCAAGGGCCACCTGGTCCGGGAGCTGGACGCCCTGGGGGGCGAGATGGGCAGGGCCGCCGACCGGGCCTGCATCCAGTACCGCATCCTCAACCGGGGTAAGGGTCCCGCTGTCCACTCCCTCCGGGCCCAGGCCGACCGGCGGCTCTACCAGAGCGTCATGAAGCACACCCTGGAGACCCAGGAGAACCTGTGGGTGAAGCAGGCGGAGGTCACCGACATCCTCGTGGAGGAGGGTCGGGTGACGGGGGTCCAGACCGAGACCGGGGCCATCTATCGGGTGAAGGCCGCCGTGATCTGCTCAGGGACCTACCTGAGCAGCACCACCATTGTGGGAGAGGTGGTCCGGGCCAGCGGCCCTGACGGCATGTTCGGGGCCAACTCCCTCACCCAGAGCCTGCGGGCCGCCGGGCTGACCCTCCGCCGGTTCAAGACCGGCACGCCCCCCCGGGTGAACGCCCGGTCCATCGACTTCTCCCGGCTGGAAAAGCAGGTGGGGGATGAGGAGATCATCCCCTTCTCCTTCGAGACCGAACAGCCGGGGGAGAACAAGGTCTGCTGCTACATCACCTACACCAACGAGGACACCCACCGGATCATCCGGGACAACCTGGACCGGTCCCCCCTGTTCACCGGGACCATCGAGGGAGTGGGCCCCCGGTACTGTCCCTCCATCGAGGACAAGGTGACTCGCTTTGCCGACAAGCCCCGGCACCAGCTCTTCCTGGAGCCCATGGGCCTGGACACGGAGGAAATCTACATCCAGGGCTTTTCCTCCTCCCTGCCGGAGGAGGTGCAGATCCAGATGCTCCACACCCTCCCCGGCCTGGAAAACGCCGAGATGACCCGCCCGGCCTACGCCATTGAGTACGAGTGCGTGGACCCCACCGAGCTGCTGCCCACGTTGGAACACAAGAAGGTGTCCGGTCTCTACGGGGCGGGGCAGTTCAACGGCTCCTCCGGCTATGAGGAGGCCGCTGTCCAGGGCTTTGTGGCGGGGGTCAACGCCGCCCGGAAGATCTTGGGGCAGTCCCCCTTCCTCCTGGACCGCAGTCAGGGCTACATCGGCGTCCTCATCGACGATCTGGTCACCAAGGGGACCAACGAGCCCTACCGGATGATGACCTCCCGCACGGAATACCGTCTGCTCCACCGCCAGGACAACGCCGACCAGCGGCTGTGCCCTCTGGGTCACGCCATCGGGCTGGTCAGCCAGGAGAGGTACCAGCGGGTGCTGGACAAGTACGCGGCGGTGGACCGGGAGCGGAAGCGACTGGAGCACAGCGGCGCGGCGGCCTCCCCGGCGCTGAACGCCCTGCTGGAGGCAAAGGGAGAGCCCCCGGTGAAGAACAGCGTTCGGCTGGCTGACCTGCTCCGCCGTCCCCGGCTGAACTACGACGATCTGGCCTCCGTGGACCCGGAGCGGCCCGAGCTGCCCAAGGCGGTCACCGAGCAGGTGGAAATTGTTCTGAAATATGAGGGCTACATCGCCCGGCAGCAGCGGCAGGTGGAGGAGATGCGCCGCCTGGAGGGCAGGACTCTGCCCAATGATATGGACTACAACGCCCTGGCCGGCCTGCGGCTGGAGGCCCGGCAGAAGCTGACGGCCATCCGGCCCCTGAACCTGGGCCAGGCCTCCAGAATTTCCGGGGTCTCCCCGGCGGATATCGCCGCCCTGATGATCGCCTTGGAGCATCGAAACCCGTGACCTGCGATATGGACAAACGACTTGGCTCTCCCTCTGGGAGAGCTGGCAGAGCGAAAGCGCTGACTGAGAGGGTGAATCTCTGCCGCTGCAGAGTTGCCCTCTCCGTCTTTGGGCCTGTGGCCCAAATCCACCTCCCCCAGAGGGGGAGGCAAGAAAATGGGCGCAAGGAGAAAACACCATGACCTTAACCAACGTAAAAGGCAAGACCTGGGTGCTGGACGGCCCCCAGCTCATCGGCCTGTATCAAGTGAACGACAGGGAGTGCGTCATCCTGGACCCCGGCAGCGGCAAGCTCCAGGAAGCTCTGGATCAGGCTATCCGGGAGGCGGGCTGGACCCCGGTGGGGGTCATCTGCACCCACATGCACTACGACCACCACGAGGGGACCAAATATTTTCGGGAGAAGTACGGCGCCCTGTCCTGCCTGCCCCAGCTGGAGGCCGACATCGTCCGCAGTGAGCAGAGCCTGAAAAACCACCTCTTCAACTTCACCATGGGCCTCATCCGCACCGCCCCCCGGCTCCAGGCCCTGGTGGGGCCTGTGGACCGGGTCATCGAATTTGGGGAGACCGAGATCGACTTCTGCGGGGCAACGTTCGGCATCGTCCGCACCCCCGGCCACTCTCCCGACCACATCTGTGTCATCACCCCGGACAACGTGTGCTTCGCCGGGGATACCCTCATGACTGAGGATGTGCTGGAGACCGCCATGGTCCCCTTTGTCTTTGACATGACCGACGACCTGGCCAGCAAGGAGCTGATGAAGACCCTGCCCTGCGACGCCTACATCTTCTGCCACAAGGGGCTTGTCTACGGCTCCGCGGCGGATCTGGCCCAGAAGAACATCGACCGCATCCACCAGCAGCTGGCAGCCATCACCGCTCTGGTGACCCGGCCCATGACCTACAGCGAGTTCTACGCCGCCGTGGTCACCTCTATGGAGCTGCCTGTGGGCCATCCCATCCGGGCCCAGCATCTGGAGCGGTACATCCGCCCCTACCTGGAGTACCTGGTGGACACCGGGGCCATTGAACTGATTGACATGGGCGGCGCGCCCGCCGTCCAGCCTGCGGGGTACGGCCATGCATAAGAAGGTCGTCCTGGGCCTGTCCGGCGGCGTGGACTCCGCCGTTTCGGCCTGCCTGCTGAAGGAGCAGGGCTATGAGGTCCACGGCCACTGGCTGGATATCGGACTGGGGGGGCAGGCCGACGCAGAGGCGGTGGCGGCCCGCTTCGGCATCGCCTTTTCCACCGGAGATATCCGCCGGGAACTGGAGTCGTCCGTCATGGGTCCCTTCCGGCGGGACTACCTGGCCGGGCGGACCCCTCTGCCCTGCGCCCTGTGCAACCCCACGGTAAAATTCCCCGCCCTCTTCCGGTATGCGGAGGAGATCGGCGCGGACTTTGTGGCTACGGGCCACTATGCCCGGATCGTTGTGGACGAAGGGGGCGAAGCCGCTTTGTGCCGGGGCGCCCACCGGAACGACCAAGCCTATATGCTGGCCCGTCTGCCCCGGGAATGGCTGCCCCGCATCCTCTTCCCCATCGGGGGCTATGAAAAGCCCCAGGTCCGGGAGCTGGCCCGGGCGTTGGGTATCCCCGTGGCGGACAAGCCCGACAGCATGGAGATCTGCTTCATCCCCGACGGGGACTACGCCGGCTGGCTGGAGGCCCACGGGGCCACACCTCCGCCGGGGAATTTTGTGGACCGGGCAGGCAACGTTCTGGGAACCCACAAGGGCATCCACCACTACACCATCGGCCAGCGGCGGGGGCTGAGCATCCCCGCCGGGCACCGGCTGTTCGTATCGGAAATTCGGCCCCAGGACAACACGGTGGTCCTCTCCAACGGCTCCGACCTGATGGCTGACACCGTCTGGGGGGAGGACCTGAACCGGCTGGCCGACCTGACGGAGGGGGAGGAAGTCACCGTCCGCCTGCGCCACTCCAAGGCCGAGACCCCCGCCCGGTTCTATCCGGAGGAAACCGGGGGCCGTCTGGAGCTGTTGGAGCCCGCCCGGGCCCCCACCCCCGGCCAGATGGCGGTCCTCTACCGGGGGGACCGGGTTCTGGGGAGCCTGTGGATCACCGCCGCCCGGCGGATCATCCCCCATTGAGAAAGAAGGAGAACGAGACATGGAACTGGAACAGGTGAAAGGCAATACCTGGGTGCTGAAAAGCTGGGAGCTGATTCCCCTCTATAAGCTGGACGACCAACGCTGCGTCCTGCTGGACACCGGCCTGGTGGAGCAGCAGGCCGACCTGGACGAGAGTCTGAACCGGTACGGCCTGACCCCTGTGGGGGTCATCTGCAGCCACGCCCACATCGACCACATGGGGAACAACGCCTTTTTGAAGGAGAAGTACGGGGCCCAAGTGGCCATGTCCCTGGGGGAGGCCGGCCACCAGTTTTCCTACCTGGCCATGAACGTCAGCAACTACCTCTACTCCCCGGAGGACATGGGGGCATCCCCTGCCCACAAGGGGACCCCCGTCCTGGCCGACCGGATCATCCTGCCGGGGGAGGAGACCATCGACTTCTGCGGGGCGGCCTTCGGCATCGTGTCCACCCCCGGCCACACCTGCGACCACATCTGCGTGAAAACCCCGGATAACGTCCTCTACCTGGGGGACGCCATGATGACCGGGCGGACCCTCCACCGGTCCAAGTTCCCCTATGCCTTCTGCATGAAGGATTACCTGGACTCCATGCGGAAGATCCGCACCGTGGAGGCCGACCGCTACGTGGTGGCCCACTACGGGGTCTATGACGAGATCCTGCCCCTGGTGGACATGGAGGCCCGGTTCCTCACCCAGCGGATGCTGGAGCTGCTGGACCTGGTGGGGGACTACACCACCCCCAAGCTGCTGGCCTCGGCCATCTGCCGGACCTACCGGATCGACGCGGAGAATCTGCGGGATCTGGCCTACTTCGAGGCGGCCAGCCTGTCCTACATCAACTACCTCCGGGGTCTGGGGCATCTGGAGGCCTACATGGAGGACAACCAGATCCGCTACCGCCGCACCCCCGACTCCGTGGCTAAATTGAAGGAGAAAAAAGAAGCCATCCTGCCGGAGACAGGACGGTTCCAGTAAAAAAGATGAAAGCCTCCCTCTGAGGAGGGAGGTGGATTCGCCCGCAGGGCGAAGACGGAGGGAGAGATACCTCTGCGTGAAGGGGCTGCAATATCCTTTCACGCAGTTGATCTCTCCCTCAGTCACGGCTTCGCCGTGCCAGCTCCCTCGTCAGAGGGAGCTTTTTTAATAGGCGGTGGGTTCTGCTTTGACCAAGTACTCCAACTGGTTCCCCTCGGTCCAGTGGCCCACCCAGGTCTCGTTGTCCAGGCGGTAGAGCCGGTAGCCGGTGTCCTGGGCGTCGCTGTCGCAGACCGAGACCACATCCACGGTCTGGTAGCCGCTCAGGTCGAAGGTGGTCCCGTCCCGGGCCACGATGGGGCTTCGGTCGTCGCTGTTCCGATAGAGGACGGATTCGTACAGGTCGGTCTTCGGCCAGGCGGAGGAGAGCAGGCTGCTAACCTCGGCGCTGAAGGTGGAGTCGGTGATGGTGAAGCTGCCAAAGGTGGTCTCCGGCGGGAAATTCCCTGTTTCCGGGGCCAGATACAGGGCTTCGGTGACGGTGTAGCCCCAGTAGAAGCCGGGAATGGGGCCGGTGCAGACCTGGTCATACAGGGCCCGGAATTCCTCTTGGGTCAGGTTTTTATGGGCGGGGTCGGCCTCTACGGTGAAGCCGACGGAGTGGAAGGGGGACTCGTAGGAGACCGTGAAGGTCCCGGCGTTGTCCACCAGGGCCAGGAAGAGGACGCCCACCTTTTGCAGGTAGTCCATGGCCTGGGCCTGCTCCTGGGCGAAGGGTCGGAGGGCCTCCAGGTGGAGGGTGATGCCGTAGGGCTCTGCGTCGGTCTGGAGCTCGATGGTGAATCGCCCGGCCCTGTAGGCCTCGGCGCACCGCAGGATATCGCTGTCGGCCACCGGGTTCCCAATGTAGGGAGTTTTCAGGGCATACAGCCTGTCAGCTCGGGCGTAGCGCTGGTAGTCGGTGAGGGCGTCCTTCCAGGCGAGGTACTCCGGGTCCTCCGCCAGGGTGGCCTTCACAGCGGCCTGCTTGACGGGCTGGGAATAGGTGTCCTGGTTGACCCGAGTGAGGGTCAGGGAGGCCGGGTCGAAGTAGAAGTTGGTGCCGTCGTTATGGCTCTGGAGCTGGACGGTGTCATCGGGGAAGGCGGGAATGCTGTCCAGAGAGACATAGTCCCCGTGGCCGTGCCTGGCCAGAAGGACCGCCAGGTCATTTTGCAGATCCTCGGGGCAGTCCAGGAAGGAACCCTGGTTGACCAGATAGCCGGCGGTGATGGTCACCCCTTCCAGCTGGGGGCCGAGGCGGTTGGATGGGGTGGAGGTCTCTGTCTCCCCGCTGGGGTTGGCCAGAATGAGGACGCCGGTTACGACGCAGACCAGGACGGCGACGACGGCCACCCAGAGCCGGGGGTTCCTGTAGTTCAGCACGCCCTGGATGCGGCCCTTGGCGTTTTCCTCCCCGAAGGCCAGGGGGACGGACAGGCTGGACTTCCGGCCCAGGTGGAGGAGGGCGGCGGCGTACCCGGCGGTGTCGGTCTTGTCAAACTTCTTCACCACTGCCTGGTCGCAGGCGGTCTCCACATCCCGGCAGAAGAGCCAATAGGAAAGCCATAGCACCGGGTTGAACCAGTGGACGCACAGGGCCAGCCAGAACAGGGGCTTGGTCAGGTGATCCCGGCGGCGGAGGTGGGCCTGTTCGTGGAGGAGAACATAGGCTTTGTCCTCCTCCGCCAGCCCCACGGGGAGATAGATGCGGGGTTTCAGAAACCCGCAGACGAAGGGGGCGTCCACCCGGTCGGTCTCGTAGAGGTTCTCCGACACCCGCACCCCGTCGGCCACCCGGCGGCGCAGTCTGCCGTAGGACACCACCGTCCACAGGAGCATTCCGGTGGTCCCCAGACACCAGAGGGGGAAGAGAAAACTTTCCACGGGGAGAGAGGGATCGTGATGGGCGGTGGCATGGTCGGTGACGGGGAAGTCGTAGGTGTTGGGGGCCACCTCCTGGACGGGCAGGGGAATGGTCTCCGTCTGGGGGGTGATCAGGGGGTCGGCATAGGTCCCCTGGGCGGCGGCCTGGGGCATGAGGCTCACCGGGGCCTCAAAGCTCACCGGGCAGACCATCCGCAGGAACACCACCAGCCACAGGGCGCAGGTGATCCACCGGGGGGCCTTTTTCAGGGGAAACCGCAGGACCATGACGCACAGGGCGGCCACCGTGGCGGTGGCGGTCATGATGAGCAGGGCGTGGATGAATGGTTGCATAGGAACCTCCTTTCAGGGGCGTGTCAGGTCTCGGGGGCGGGCTCGGGATAGAGCAGATAGAGGAACTCTCCCTGGGGGTCTTCGCCCAGATAGGACAGGTAGACGGCGTCATCCAGCAGGAAAAGCTGGAAGCCGGTTTCCGCCCCGTCCTGATCCAGGATACGGTAGGAGGAGCGCTCCGTGCAGCCCTGGGCCAAATCAGTCTCGCCCACCGTCAGGGTGTTCAGGGGCTGGGGCTCATAGATGGGGTTGGGGATGGAGGTGCGGAGGGTGATGGGGAGGCCGTCCAGATCCACGGCAAAGACGTACTGGGCCACCAGAATTTCGGCTTTTTGGGATCCCAGGTCCTGGGGTTCGGGGGAGAGCTCACGAACCGGGGTGAACCGGGGGCAGAACGCCGGGGAAGGGAGTCGGGCATGGCGCTGGGCGGCCTGATACAGCCCGGTGAAATCCTTCACGCCCTTGCTGCTGGTGTTGGCGATCTCCAGACTGCCCTCTGCGCCGTCCTGGTAGGTGTAGGTGAAGCTTTGGGCCCCCTTCACCAGCTCCAGAAAGAGGGGGGCGCAGTCGGACAGAAAGTCCGATTCCCGGAGACTGCCGGAGGGGGCTTCCGGAATGATGGTAATGCCGGGGACAGGGGATTCCTGGGCCTCCCAGGTGAAGGGGCCCACGACCTCCTCAATGTGCATCCCCTCCAGAATGGCGTCGATGGCCTGGGGGTCGGAGAAATCCCGGACGGCCAGGGCTTCCAGCCGTTCGGCTTCCCACGCCCAAAGGGCCTCTTCCAGCTTGGTCCGCCAGCGGATGTACTGGGGGGAGACGAAGGCGGCGTTTGGCTCCGCGGCTTGCTGGGTGACAGCCCCGTCCGGCCCGGTCTCCTGCCGGACCAACAGGGGAAGATGTCCGGTCTGGGGGACCAGATAAAAGGTGACCTGGGTCTCGCCGTCGGCTTGCTGGGGGCTGAGGAAAATTAGGCTCCCCGGCTCATCCAGGGCGCCGTCAAAGTCGGCTTGGCCCGCCAGCCCGGCTTCCTCCAGCAGGGAGCAGAGCTCCCGGCCCAGTTGTTCGGGCAGGGTCATCTGTCCCTCCTGGCAGATCAGGCAGACCTGTTCCACCGGCACGCCGTCCAGGGTGTCGGCCCCCTGGCAGCCGGCCAGGAGAAGAACG
This sequence comes from Bacillota bacterium, assembly GCA_030535235.1. Lineage (GTDB taxonomy): Bacteria > Bacillota > Clostridia > Oscillospirales > Oscillospiraceae > Evtepia. The sequence continues at coordinate 141,010 of JAUNCL010000001.1, read as the reverse complement.
GCGAAGAGAGAAAGAAAAAGGAAGAGCTTCTGTTTCATAAGGCCGCTCCTTTCAACGGTTGTGCTTGTAGTCCTCCAGCAGCTTTTCGATCTCGGCGGCCTCCTGGTCGGAAACCGACCCGGCCTTGAGAAAGGCCGCCAGGAAGTTGGGCAGGGAGCCGCCGAAGGAACGCTGCAGGACCTCCCGGCCATCGGCCTGCTGGACGGCCTCCCGCTCCACCAGGGAGGAGACCATGGTGGCCTCGTTTTTCAGACAGCCCTTGTCACACAGCCGCTTGATGACGGTGTAGGTGGTGGTGCGCTTCCAGCCCAGCCGGGCCTCGGCCAGCTTGCAGAGCTGGGGGGAGGGGATGGGCTCGGACTCCCACACCAGGTCCAGCAGACGGTGGTCTGCCAGGGAGAGGGACAGATTGGGTTTCATAGGACATACCTCCAGTCTAATAGGTTCGACAGGTTTGATTACAGTCTAACAGGTTCGACTGACTCTGTCAAGGGGATTTTCCCAGAAAAAAGCAGCTCCCCTGGGAAGGGGAGCCTTTGATGGCGCTCACACGATCTGGAAGAGGTAGAATTTCAAATACTCGGTCTCCGGCACGCCCCAGAGGATGGGGTGGTCGGGGGACTGGCGGCGGTCCTCGATCTGCCGCAGGCTCACCGCGGCGTCGGCGGCGGCCTCCCGGAGCATCTGGCAGAAGAGGGGGGCGGTCATGAAGTGGGAGCAGGAGCAGGTGGCCAGGTAGCCCCCCCGGGGCAGGAGCTTCATGGCCTTCAGGTTGATCTCCTTATACCCCCGATAGGCGTTCTTCACCGTGGCCCCGCTCTTGGTGAAGGCCGGCGGGTCCAGGATAATATAGTCGTAGGGGTGCTTCTTCTCTCTGGCCAGGTCGGTGAGCAGGTCGAAGACGTCAGCCTGGACGGCCTCCACCTTGTCCTCCAGGCCGTTGAGGGCGGCGTTCCGGCGGGTGAGCTCCACCGCGTCCTTGGAGATATCCACGGCGGTGACCTGCTCCGCCCCGCCCCGGGCGCAGTTCAGGGCGAAGGCCCCGGTGTGGGTGAAGCAGTCCAATGCCCGGCGGCCCTTGGCCAGGGAGGCCGCCGCCCGGCGGTTGTACTTCTGGTCCAGGAAGAAGCCGGTTTTCTGGCCGTTGATATAGTCCACGTCGTATTGGACGCCGTTCTCCGTGATGGTCACGTGGCCGTCCAGGTTGGTGGCCAGGCCGGGGAGAGGATAGAAGCCCTTCTCCTGGGGAAGGCCCTCCTTTACCCGGAGGGCGGCCTCGTTGCGCTCATAGAGGGCCCGGACCTGGATGCCGTATCCCGCCAGCAGGTCCACCAGCTGGGGGTAGAGGATGTGCTTGACGGTCTCCATCCCCAGGGAGAGGACCTCGGTGACCAGAATGTCCCCAAAGAGGTCCACGGTGAGGCCGGGGAACTGGTCGGCCTCCCCGAAGATCAGCCGGGAGGTGTTGAAATCCGGCCCCATGACCGTGCGGCGGTACTCTAAGGCGTACTGGAGCCGCCGCCGCCAGAAGCTCTCGTCAAAGCGGTCGTTGGTGTTCCGGGAGAGGAGGCGCACCCGGATCTTGGAGTGGTCGTTGAGGAACCCGGCCCCCAGCCAGCGGCCCTTCTGGGTGACCACATCCACGATGTCCCCGTTTTGGGCGGGGCGGTCGGGGCCGGAGGTCTCCGCGCCGTAGACCCAGGGGTGGCCCGCCCGCAGGGACCGGGCGGCTTTCTCGTTGACAGTTATGATGGGATAAGGACGTTCAGCCATAACAGGTATCTCCTTATAGAATAGACATAGGGTGGAATTAGTGTAGCACAGTCCCCGGCGAGACGCAATATGGCGAAATCATCTTGCCTTATTTTTGCTGTTTGCTATAATAGAGCCAGCAACCCCCATCTATATGATAAACGGAGGTTATCCAAATGAAAGAAAAGAAATCCATGTTCAAAGGCTATGTTCTGGGGCTCCTCACCGCCCTGCTGGTGTCTGTGATGGTGGTTCCCGGCTTTGCCGCCACGGTGGCCAAGACCATCACGGTGTACACCGGGATTACCCTCTACTATGACGGGGTAAAGGTGGAGCCCAAGGACGCCAACGGCAAAGCGGTGGAGCCCCTGCTGTACAACGGCACCACTTACCTGCCTGTCCGTGCTGTCAGCGGCCTCTTCGGCGAGGATATCAACTGGGACGGCAAGACCCAGAGCGTGTACATCGGTGATATGCCGGGCAAGAAGACCTATCTGAGGGACCTGCCCTTCTACGAGTCCAGCAGCCTGAGCCTGCCGGACACCCTGACCATGGACGGAAAGACCTATGTGAACTGCTTCAGACTGGGAGATGCGTCTATCACCGGCAATAAGGAGTATGTCAGTTGGAATCTGGACGGGGCCTATGACACCCTGGAATTTGATGTGGGCCATATTTTTGCCAACGACACTGCCAAGCAGGTTATTGTCTACCTGGACGGACAGCCCGCCAAGATCATTGACATCGCCGCCGGTGACAAAGTCAAGCACGTGAAGGTGGACCTGAACGGTGCGCTTCGGCTGAAGATCCAGGTGGAGACGGGGAGCCGCACGGGCTTCGGCAACGCCGTGCTCCAGTAAACACAGACCTGTCGCCCGGTGACAAGGAGGAACAGTCATGGAACGAAGGATCAAACTCATCGCCCTGGATCTGGACGGCACCCTGCTGGACAGCCAGAAGCGGGTGTCCCAGCGGAATTTGGATGCGTTGGAGAAGGCCCGGCGGATGGGCGTTCTCCTCGTGCCGGTCACCGGCCGCCCGGCCCAGGGACTGCCCCAGGCGGTGCTGGACCTGCCCGGCCTGCGGTACGCGGTGACCTCCAACGGGGCCACCATCCGGGACCTCCAAGAGGACAGGTTTCTTCTGGAAAAGCACCTGACCCCGGCGGACTGCCTGAGGGTGCTGGAGGCCTGCGCGGACTTCGACATGATCCGGGAGGTTTTTCGGGAGGGGGTGGGTTACCTGACCCGGGCCGACCGGGATATCCTTCTGGACCGCTACCAGGGGACCCCCATGCTGGAGTACGTTCTGGGGACCCGCCGGGTGCTGCCCGGCTCCCTGGAGGCATTTCTCCGGGAGGATGACCGGCCGGTGGAGGAGCTCTTCTTCCTCACCGACAGCCCCGAGCGGAAGGAGGAACTCCGGCGGCGGCTGTCCGCCCTGCCGGATATCAGCTTTGCCGACCCCTTCCCCAGGGATTTGGAGGTCATGGCCGGGGGGATCGACAAGGGGGCGGCCTTCCTCTACCTGCTGGACCTGCTGGGCATTCACCCGGCGGAGACCCTGGCCCTGGGGGACGGCGGCAGCGACCTGCCCCTGCTGAAGGCGGCGGGGATCGGTGTGGCCATGGGCAACGCCCTGCCCTTCGTCCAGGCGGAGGCCGACTGGGTCACCGCCTCCTGCGATGAGGACGGGGTGGCGTTGGCCTTGGAACGCTTCGTTTTTTAATACAGGAAAACGCAAAAACCCGGAACCAGAGCGGTTCCGGGTTTTTGCGCGGAGTTGTAAGAAAGGAGATGGGAGGAGATAATGAAATCAACGGCCCAGGCTGTGGACCAGCATGGGGATGGCGGACTCGAAGTTGACGCCGTACCAGCGGGCGTCGGGGTCCTTGGCGGTCTCGCGCATGCACTCCAGGGTGTAGTCCACGGCCACCTTCAGGGCGCCGGTGAGATCCTTGCCGTTCATCAGCGCACCCACGCAGGTGGAGGCGAAGATGTCGCCGGTGCCGTGGTACTGGATGGGCAGCTTCTCGTTGAAATAGCTGGAATAGGTGTCGGTGACGGAGTCATAGGCCATGGCGCCGATCTTGCCCTCCTCAAAGCTGATGCCGGTGAGGACGGCGGTCTTGCAGCCCAGGCCGGTCAGGTCCTTGAGCATCTTCTTGATGTAAGCTTCGTCGTAGTTGTCGCCCACGTAGTCTACCCCCAGCATGAAGGAGGCCTCGGTGATGTTGGGGACGATGACGTCGGCCTTGCCGCAGAGCTTGCCCATTTCCTTGGCGAACTCGGGGGTGAAGCCGGGGTAGAGGACGCCGTGGTCAGCCATGGCGGGGTCCACGTAGACCAGAGTGTTCTCGCCGCCGAAGTCGTCGAAGAACTTGCCCACCAGCTCGATCTGCTCGAAGGAGCCCAGGTAGCCGGTGTAGATGGCGTCGAAGGTGATGCCCTCCTTCTTCCAGTGGTCGGAGATGGGGGCGACCTCCTGGGTCAGGTCGTGGAAGGTAAAGCCCTTAAAGCCGCCGGTGTGGGTGGACAGAACGGCGGTGGGGACCACGCAGGTCTCCACGCCCATGGCGGAGATGATAGGCAGAGCAACTGTCAGGGAACATTTGCCCAGACAGGAAATATCCTGGATAGAAACAACGCGCTTCATGGTATATAGATCCTCCTTGTGTATGGGGCTGGCGGGTTTTCCCGCCGATATGGATAAAATAACATAAAACTGACCTGGATACCATAGCCAATCCTGTTTTATTTGACATAGCCAGATTATTTCCTGCACCAAAAAAGCCTTCCGAAAAATCGGAAGGCTTTTTTGGTGAGTAATAATGGAAGGATTTATATAGGTCGCGGTGCGGGGAAAAGGAAGAAAGAAGAAACCCGCAAGCGGACTAATCTGAAAGATTTGCTGCAAGTTGTGCATGTTGGCTTGCAAATCCGGAGAACTTCTGTCCCCTGGGAACGAAAGCTATTATGTCGGATTTCCTCAGAAAGTGCAAGTGGTAAAAGCCACAAGATTCGACGAATTTTTCGAACGGTTTTTGTGTCCTGTGGGCATCTTGCTGTCGTGGGAAAAATAATTTCCGGCCGCTGCTGTGAAAAAATGACAGAGGATGCCCGGTAGATTGCAAGGAGCAGTAAAGACACCTGCAAAAGAGGATAAAAAAAGAAAGACAAAACGGGTACAGAATCATCAGGGGGAATAACCTGCGTTCCGCAACGGCCTTGACCTGTTATCGACTCATTTTGTAGGGGCGATTCACGAAGCGCCCGTGCTGCGTGGAGGGTATCTGCCGGGTCTCGGGCGCTTCATGAAGCGCCCCTACCAAGCGGGGGCTAACATGCCAGGGGTTTTTGAATAAATCGAACGCCTGCGTCCAGGGGAGGGCGCAGGCGCGGGATGTGATATCGGGGTTGGAATCAGGCCGGGCGGACCACCATGCGCTGGATCTCACCGTCCTCGCTGAAGTCCTGGATGGTGGCGATGGCGCGGATGTGGTAGCCGTTGTAGACGGCGTAGTAGTAGGCCTGGGTGTCGCTGACGATCACCGGGTCCATGATCTCAAACTTCCGGAAGAGGAACTGGTTCCGGAAGAACATCTCGATCCCTTCGGGGCCGTAGGCGTGGAAGAGCGGTCTGCCTGCGTCCTTGGGGCAGTAGTCCACAAAGATGGCCATGGGGGCAAAAACCTTGCTTAAAGCCACGGAATCCTGATTCATCATGGCGTTTACATACTGTTTGATCAAAGTCATGGGTCTCCCTCCTTATTTATGATTAGTAAACCTTTTCGGAATTGAGCAGTGCGTCGGTACCGCCGTCCACAAACATCACGTTGCCGTTGATGCCGTGGGCCAGGGGGGAGGCCAGGAAGACGATCGCGTTGGCGATATCCTCGGCAGCCATCAGTTCGTCAGTACCGTAGTTGATGGGGATGGGAATTGCGGCCAGGGCGGCCTTGGCGTTTTCGCCCATGTTGACGGTCATGGGGGTGGCCACGTTGCCGGGGGCCACGGCGTTGATGCGCAGACCGTTGGCAGCCCAGGAGGCAGACACCCGGCGGACCCACCGGGCCAGCGCATACTTGGTGGTGACGTAGATGCTGTTGCCCACATGGAGGTTGGTGCCGTCGAACTTCTCCACAATGTTCAGGATGCGCTCCTCATTGATGGGCTTGGTCTGGCTGTAGTTGAGCAGATCCACCAGGTCCATGCGGGCGGCGCCCTGGGAGATGGTGTTGGAGGAGATGACCACGCAGCTGCCGCCCTTCTTCTTCAGCAGATCAAACAGACCGTGGGCCAGGTTGACTGCGCCGAAGTAGTTCAGGCTGATGATCAGCTTCAGGTTGCTGCCGGTGCCGTTGACGCCGGCGTTGCAGCACAGACCGTCGATCCCCTCGGGATATTTCTCGTGGAGGGTCTGGATCACATAGTCCCGGCCCTCCTTGGTGGCCAGGTTGGCGCAGATGTCGCCGTCCTTCAGATCCACGTTGACTACCTCGTGTCCCTGGTTGCGCAGAATTTCCACGGTCTTTCCGCCGATACCGCCGGAACCGCCGGTTACAACATAAACTCCCATAATACAAACCTCCTCGGATATTTTTTCGCGTTGTTTTTGATTGGTCTCTATTATCCATACTTTCCGAAAGTTGTAAAGAGACAAAATCACAAAAAAAAGATTCAAAAGCAGGGCGGTTTTGGAAGATATGGGATTCTGGACATGCCGTCTTGCTTAAAAAGGCTGTTTTTCTGGGGAAAAGGCCGGGAAAAACGGGATTTTCGCAGGAATTGAAAGGGGAACTTGCATGGCAGGCCGGGCGGCGGACGGCCTGGAGGAAGGAGAGCGCGCAGGCTTCGCAAAAAAAGTCGAAATGGAAAAAATTATCCTTGTATTTCAGGGGAAAGGATGGTAAACTGCAAGCGACAATTTAATAATGGGAGAAGCTATTTTTGTTGTAACACCGTGGGTTCCACGGTGGAAGGAGAAGAAAATGAAACGAATGTTCGCACTTTTCCTGTCGGTCCTGCTTCTGGCCACGGTACTCTGCGCCTGCGGAGACACGAAGCCCCAGGAAGAAGCCGGAGGATTCGGCAGCGACGAAACAAGCTCTTCCGGAGAGATCGTCACCGGCGGCGAGCTGGTGGTTGGTATCTCTCAGGACCTGGGAGACAGTCTTGACCCGTATCAGATGACCGCGGCAGGAACCAGAGAGGTCTTATTTAACGTTTACGAGGGTCTGATCAAGCCTGACGCCACCGGCGACTATGTGCCCGCCGTGGCATCCGACTACACCGTGTCGGAGGATGGCCTGACCTATACCTTCCCCCTGCGGGAGGGCGTCCTGTTCCACAACGGAGACGCCGTGACCGCCGAGGACGTTCTTTATTCCTTTGAAACCTGCGCTGCGACATCCAATGAGACGGATCTGGTCGCGGCGCTTTCTGCTATTGAAAAAATCGAGGCTGACGGCGACAACCAGATCGTCATCACCCTCAGCGAGCCCAGCACCGCCTTCCTCAGCTACGCCGCCATGGTCTACATCGTGCCCGAGGGCTACGGCGACCAGGCCACTGCCCCTGTGGGCACCGGCCCCTTCCGGTTCGTCTCCCGCTCCGTGCAGGAGAGTCTGGTGCTGGAGAAGTTCGCCGACTACTGGGGCGAAGCCGCCTATCTGGACAAGGTGACCTTCCGGATCTTTGAGGACGCCAACGCCCTTATGTCCGCTCTGAGCGCCGACTCCATCGACATGGTCAACCACCTGACCGTGGACCAGGTGGACACCGTGGACACCGGGGAGTTCCGGGTCCTGGAGGGCACCATGAACCTGGTCCAGGCCCTGTACCTGAACAACGGCGTGGAGCCCTTCGACAACGAGAAGGTCCGCCAGGCCATGTGCTATGCGGTGGATGTGGACGCCATCCTGGATCTCACCTCCGACGGCTACGGCGCCAAGCTGGGCAGCTCTATCTATCCCTCCTTCACCAAGTATTTCGATGAGAGTCTGGTGGACTACTACGACTACGACGTGGAGAAGGCCAAGAGCCTGCTGGCCGAGGCTGGCTATCCCGACGGGTTCGACATGACCATCACCATTCCCTCCAACTATACCCCCCACATGAACGTGGGCGAGGTCCTGGTGGAGCAGCTGGCCCAGGTGGGCATCACCGCCTCCATTGAGCCTGTGGAGTGGGAGACCTGGCTCACCGAGGTCTATGCCGGCCGGAACTTTGAGTCCACCGTCATCGGCTTCGACGCCGCCACCCTGAACGCCAGCGCCCTGCTGAACCGCTGGATGAGCACCAACGACAGCAACATGATCAACTACGACAACCCGGACTATGACGCTGTCATGGAGGAGGCCGCCGCCTGCACCGACGAGGAGCAGCAGACCGAGCTGTACAAGGAGGCTGCAAGCATCCTGACCGAGACCGCCGCCAACGTCTACATCCAGGACCTGGCCGACTTCATGCTCATGAAGGCCGACCTGGACGGCTATCGGTTCTACCCCATGTATGTGATGGATCTGTCCACCGTCCACTATGTGGCCTGACACAGCGCCAGGCACAACCCCTGATGTAAGAGAATAAGCCCCATCCCCTGAAAGAGAAAGGAGGGCGGGAAGATGAAATACATTCTGCGCAAACTGACCACTCTCATTATTACATTGTTCATGGTATCCCTTCTCGCCTTCCTGGCCTTTCAGGTGATCCCGGGCTCTCCGGCCACCCGGATGCTGGGGACCAACGCCACCCCGGAGAAGATCGCCGCCCTGGAGGCCGAGCTGGGCTTTGACCAGCCGGTGCTGGTCCGCTACGGCCACTGGGTGGCCGACTTCGTCCAGGGGGACTGGGGAACCTCCTACAGCTACAGCCTGCCCGTGAAGGACATGGTGCTGGAGAAGCTTCCCGCCACCGCCACCCTGGTGCTGCTGGCCTTCCTGCTGGTGGTGCTGGTGTCCTTTCCCCTGGGGGTGGCCGCGGCCAGACGGGAGGGCAGCGGGCTGGACCGGGTCCTCACCGTGGTCAACCAGATCTGCATGTCCATCCCGCCGGTCTTTGTGGGCATCCTGCTGAGCTTCGTCTTTGGCATCACCTTAAAGGTTTTCGTGCCGGGCAGCTTTGTGACCTTCTCGGAGAGCCCCGGCAAGTTCCTGGTGTATATGCTCTTCCCCGCCATCGCTGTAGCCCTGTCCCGGGCCGCCATGACGGTGAAGATGCTCCGCTCCTCCATTTTGGACGAGATGAACAAGGACTATATCCGCACCGCCTTCAGCCGGGGCCGCACCCGGGCCGACGCCCTGCGGCGTCACGCCCTGCGCAACGCCATAATCCCGGTCATCGCCTTCCTGGCCGTGACCGCCGCCGAGCTGGTGGCGGGGACCATCGTGGTGGAGCAGGTTTTCGCCGTGCCCGGGGTGGGACGGCTGCTGCTGGCCTCCATCAGCGGCCGGGATTTCCCCGTGGCCCAGGCCATCGTGGTCCTGCTGGCTGCCTGGGTGGTCATCGTGAACTTTATCGCGGATATCCTGTACCAGTATATGGATCCCCGCATCCGCATCCAGTAACCCTTGGGCCGGGAGCCCATTGCAACGTCACCACACAGAGGGGAGGGACGGAAGGTGAACATCTTTAAAATAAAAGACCGCAAGGTTGGAAAATCCCTGGAGGGCAGAGACGGCCCCAACTACTTTCTGATCAGCGGCGCCGCCATTTCTGTCCTCATGGGGGCGCTCATTTTGGTGGGGTTCTTCTGGACCCCCTACGGCACCACGGAGATGTCCGGCCGGGAGAAGTTTCTGCCTCCCTGCCTGAGCCATCCCCTGGGGACCGACAACTTCGGGCGCGACCTGCTCTCCAGAATCATGGAGGGCGCGGGCAGCACCTTCCTCATTGCCCTGTGCGTGGTGCTCATCGGCGGGATCATCGGCACCGTCATCGGCTGTCTCACCGGCTACTTCGGCGGCGCCGCCGACCTGATCCTCATGCGGGTGTGCGACGCCATCACCGCCTTTCCCAGCATCCTGCTGGCCCTGGTCCTCATCGCCGTCATCGGCATGGGCAAGTACCAGATCACCATCATCCTTGGCATCCTCTTCATCCCCTCCTTCGCCCGTGTGGTGCGGGGTGAGGTGGCCAAGCAGAAAAGTCTCAACTATGTGGCCTCCGCCCGGCTCATGGGGGCCAGCCACCTGCGGATCATCTTCCGCCACATCCTGCCCAACACCGTGCAGGTGCTGCTGCCCATCCTGGCCATCGGCTTCAACAACGCCGTTTTGGCCGAGGCCAGCATGAGCTACCTGGGGGTGGGCGTGCTGCCCCCGGACGCCTCCCTGGGCCGGATGCTGTCCGAGTCCCAGACCTACCTGGGCAAGGCCCCCTGGTACGCCCTGTTCACCGGCCTGACCATCGTGCTGATGATCCTGGGCATGAGCCTGCTCACCGAGGGCCTCCAGCAGCGGAGAAGAAAATAAACCGTGTAGGGCGGGGGCTTGCTCCCGCCGCCGGAGTACGACACCTGCCGAAAGGGGCGGAACGCTATGCTGTTAGAAATTCAGGACCTGCGCATCCACTTCCGGGACGCCCCGGCGGAGAAGGATGCCGTGAAGGGGATCTCCTTCTACATGGATGAGGGGGAGATCTTAGGCCTGGTGGGGGAGTCCGGCTCCGGCAAGACGGTCACCGCCATGGCCCTGTCCAGCCTGCTCAGCAACGCCAAGACCGAGATGACCGGGGCCATCCTCTTCCAGGGGAAGGACATGTTCCGGGCCAGCCGGGAGGAGCTGCGGGCCATGCGGGGCAAGGACATCTGCGTGGTCTTCCAGGAGCCCATGACCTCCATGGACCCGGTCATGCGCATCGGCCCCCAGATCGAGGAGGCCCTTCTCGTTCACACCGACCTGTCCCCGGCGGAGCGGAAGGCCAGGGCCCTCCAGGCCATGGCCGACGCCGAGCTGCCCGACCCGGAGACCCTGTATTACAAGTACCCCCACGAGCTGTCCGGTGGTATGCTCCAGCGGGCCATGATCGCCGCCGCCATCATCTCCGAACCCAAGCTCCTGATCTGCGACGAGCCCACCACCGCCCTGGACGTGACCATCCAGGAGGGCATCCTGGCGCTGCTGAAAAAGATCAACCGGGAGAAGGGGACCGGCATCCTCTTCATCTCCCACAACCTCCATGTGGTGCGCAAGCTATGCACCCGGGTGGCCGTCATGTGCAAGGGCGAGCTGGTGGAGGAGGGGGACGTGGATCAGGTCTTTTTCCAGCCCCGGCAGGACTACACCAAGCGGCTCATTGCCGCCATCCCCACCAGACGGAAACGAGGGTGAGACCATGGAGCCTATCCTGGAGATCAAAAACCTGAACAGCTTCTACCGCCAGGGCGGCAATGCCTTCTCCAAGGGCAAGTCCGTCCAGGTTTTGAAAAATGTGAACGTGACCATCGGACGGGGAGAGGTCCTGGGCCTGGTGGGGGAGTCGGGCTCCGGCAAGTCCACCCTGGCCAAGTCCATCCTGGGCATGACCGAGTACCAGGGGAAGATCCTCCACTACTCCCGCCGGCCCCAGATGGTCTTTCAGGACCCCTACTCCTCTCTGAACCCCGCCTTCACCATCCGGCGGATCGTGGAGGAGCCCCTGCGCATCTACGGCAAGCACACCCCCGCCCAGCGGAAGCAGAAGGTGGCGGACATGCTGGAGGCCGTGGGCCTGGGTCCCGAGTTCCACGACCGGAAGCCCGGCCAGCTCTCCGGCGGCCAGCGGCAGCGGGTGTCCATCGCCGCCGCCCTCATCGTCCGGCCCAAGCTGGTGATCCTGGACGAGGCGGTTTCCGCCCTGGACGTGACCATCCAGGACCAGATCCTGGATCTTCTGATGAAGCTCCGCCGGGAGTTCGACCTGAGCTACCTCTTCATCTCCCACGACCTGAACGTCATCTACCAGTGCTGCGACCGGGTCATCGTCATGAAAAAGGGGGAGATCGTGGAGGAGAACACCGTAGACGGCATCTTCGACCACCCCGTTCACCCCTACACCAAGCAGCTGTTAAAGGCTGCGGAATAACCGTGACAAACTCCACCCTCCGGCAGCGCCGGAGGGCGTTTTTGTAGGGAATTGCCTTGCAAGATCAGGCCTCCTGCTGTAAAATACGGGTCAGAAACCGTTCGCGGGGGAGAGCCCCTGCGTTTTCATGGAAAGGAGAACATGCCCATGAACCAAGTTTGGAAACGGGCGGCGGCCCTGGGCCTTGCCGCCTGCCTGTCCTTGTCTGTCCTGGCTATGCCCGCCCGGGCCGCCCAGACCGGGGCAGCCCCCGCCTTGACGGGGGACCACGTTTCGTACATGCAGGGCTTCCCCGAGGGGACCTTCCGGCCCGACACCCAGCTCACCCGGGCCCAGGCCGCCCAGATGGTCTGCCGCCTGCTGGCCGCCCCCAACAGCGGCAGCGGCGGCTGCTCCTATCAGGACGTCCCCGCCAACCAGTGGTACGCCCCGGCGGTCACCGCCCTGTGTCGGCTGGGCCTCTTTGACGACGGCCCGGCCTTCCGACCCAACGACATCATCACCCGCGCCGAGTTTGTGGACCTGCTGGTCCGTCTGCGGCCGGAAGCCCAGGGGGAGGCATCCTTCCCCGATGTCCCCGCCGGCCACTGGGCGGCGGAACAGATCGGCGCGGCGGTGGCCCTGGGGTGGATCAACGGCTATCCCGACGGCACCTTCGGCCCCGAGAAGGGCCTGACCCGGGCGGAGGCCTGCACAGTGGTCAACCGTATGACCGGCCGCCAGGGGGATGCGGACCAGGCCAACAAGATCCTGACCCTGGGCCTGTATTCCGACGTGTCCGCCAAGCACTGGGCCGCCCGGACCATTGCCGAGGCTTCGGTGTCCCACATCCCCAACGGGACGGGGGAGAGCGAGACCTGGTCCGGGGTGGACCTCACCGCACTGACCTTTTCCCCCGGCTTCCACGATGTGGGCAATCAGCTCTACTATGCCGACCGGTACGGCAAGCTGGCGGTCAACACCACGGTGGGTGTGTACAGCGCCGACGCTGCCGGCGCCCTGACCAAGACCGCCAATGCCTATCATATGTCCAACGTGCCCTACTACAGCCAGATCGACAACATCTACGCCTGGGTGGGCTGCGAGTCCGTGGCCACCTTCATGGGCCTCCAGGCCAAGGGCTACGCCGGGAACGTGGCCTTAAAAACCTTCGTCACCAACCAGCCCCGGTCCAAGTCCGACCCGGAGAAGGGCTTTGTAGGGGACCCCTTCACCCCCGACCCCACCAAGAAGACCCGCACCACCATTTACCCCGCCAAGCTGGCGGAGTACTCCAACAGCTACTGCGGCGGCGATACCCCCTGCGCTGATTTCCGGGGGGCCACCCTCACCGACCTCCAGCGGGAGCTGCTGGCGGGCAACTGCGTGGTGGGCTACATGACCCTCTGGTGGGCTGCCCCCTACTACCGCAGCTACAACATCGAGGGGAAGACCCAGTGGCTGGTGAGCAACAACCACGCCGTCCTGATCTGCGGCTATGACCCCGCCAGGGGCTACCTGATCTCCGACCCCTACAACTACTACAACCGGGGCCAGGTGTACCAGTATTGGGAGCCCGCCAGCGTCTTTGAACCCATCTGGAACGAGCGCAAGGTGGGAATGGTCATTCGATAAAAGGAAAAAACAAATTCGCCGCCCCCCTTTTGACAAGGGGGGCGGCGAAGCTTATCGAAAAGGACTTGCAGCGTTTGCTGTCACACCGTAGGGCGGGGGCTTGCTCCCGCCGTCACCCGAAGGGCAGAAACTACGTCCCCGCGCCCCGCCGGAGGCGCGAACCTATGTGGAGGATATCCACAGCCTTTCCAGCGGAACGGGCATGCCCGTTCCCTACATGGGGTTGTTCGGAATGTTACAAGACTTTCTCGACAGACTGACCCCCTCGGCTGTGAGGTCGAGGGGGGTGTCTCATTCGGCAGTTCGCTTTCTTTGGATATGAACCCGTATACCCCAAGCGGCGGCAGTCAGGATCGTGCCGAGGACCAGGGGATAGATCATCAGGATGCCGTCGCCGCCCCACCAAAGCAGGGACTCCAACAGGTCGAAGGGCCGGAATTGATATTCGGGAACCCAGGAAAGCCTGTTCAGGAGGGGATAGGCAAAGAGGTAGACCAGGGAGCCAATGATCTGGACCCGTATCATGCGCTCTTTCGCCAGGTTCTGGGGCTGGTTCCAGGTGAGGGCTGCCATCAGGAAGGGAAGCAGGTACAGAGCGTAAGTGAGGAACTCATAAGGATACATAGGGATCCTCCTCTCCTTGCGTTCGTGTCTATTTGGTTCCATCTATAGCATAGCAGAGAGGTGGGGCGCTGTCTATGAAAATAGTGTGAACAAATCCTTTTGGTCTGATTAAGAAAACCTCCCCTAACCGCTCGGTCGGGGGAGGTTGTGTCAGTTATCGAATCTGTCCGTCACCGGTGATGACATACTTGTAGCTGGTGAGCTCCTCCAGGCCCATGGGGCCCCGGGCGTGGAGCTTCTGGGTGGAGATGCCCATCTCGCAGCCCAGGCCGAACTGGCCCCCGTCGGTGAACCGGGTGGAGGCGTTCACATACACCGCCGCGCTGTCGATGAGCCGGGTGAAGAGGGCGGCGTGGGCCTTGTCCTCGGTGATGATGGCCTCGCTGTGGCCGGTGGAGTGGAGATTGATATGCTCGATGGCTTCTTTCACGTCCGCCACCACCTTCACCGCCAGGATGTAGTCCAGGAACTCCGTGTCGAAGTCGTCGTAGCCGGCGGGGATTCCGGGGAGGATAGCCAGGGCCTTGGGGTCCAGGCGGAGCTCCACGGGCTGGAGGCCCTTCTCGTGGCGCTGTTTTCCTAAGCGCTCCCGGATCATGGGCAGGAAGTCGGCGGCCACCTGGCGGTTTACCAGGCAGACCTCGGCGGCGTTGCACACGGAGGGACGGCTGGTCTTGGCGTTCTCCAGAATGGTGATGGCCTTGTCCAGGTCGGCGGCGTCATCCACGTAGATGTGGCAGATGCCCGTGCCCGTCTGGATGCAGGGGACCTTGGCCTTGTCCACCACCGTCTGGATGAGGGACGCGCCCCCACGGGGGATGAGCAGGTCGATGTAGCCCACCGCCTGCATCAGCTCGTTGGCGCTGGCCCGGCTGGTGTCGGACACCAGACTTACCAGGGCCTGGGGCAGGCCGTGCTTGTCCAGGGCCTTGTGGAGGGCGGCCACGATGGCGGTGTTGGAGTGGATGGACTCCTTGCCGCCCCGGAGGACGCAGACGCTCCCCGCCTGGAAGGTCAGGCTGGCGGCGTCGGAGGTGACGTTGGGCCGGGACTCGTAGATGATGGCGATGACCCCCAGGGGGACGGAGACCTTGTTGACCTCCAGGCCGTTGGGCAGGGTGTGGGAGGCCAGGGTTCGGCCCACCGGGTCGGGGAGGGCGGCCACCTCCAGGATCCCCTTGGCCATGTCGGCGATGCGGCCCTCGGTGAGGCGCAGCCGGTCCTGCATGACCGGGTTGATGGTCTCCCGGGCGGCCTCCAGGTCCTGGGCGTTGGCGGCCAGGATGGCGGTGGTGTCGGCCAGCAGGCAGTCGGCCATGGTGGTCAGGACGGCTTTCTTTTCCTCGGTGGACAGAGCCGCCAGGGCGGGCTTGGCGGCCAGGGCGGCCTCCAGGAGAGGCCGGGTGATGGTCAGCTCGGCGGGGTCCAGGTCAAGGGACTGTCTGCCGGAGAACTCGTCCCCTGCGAAGGCGGGGGGCGGATAGCAGCAGGGCTCAAAGGGGGGCATATCGTTGCGGTACATGGGTCAACCTCTCTTTCCGCGGAAGCGGCTGCCCACGGGCTTGCCCTCCGCAATGTCGTAGAGCACCGAGGGGGAGGCTCCGTTGGCGATGACCATGTCGCAGCCGGCCTCGGTGCAGATGGCGGCGGCGTGGAGCTTGGTGGACATGCCGCCGGTGCCCAGGCTGGACCCGGCGCCCCCGGCCAGGGCCAGGATGTCCTGGGTGAGAGCGGGAATGTCGGCGATGAGGGTGGCGTCGGGGTGGCTGTGGGGGTCGGCGGTGTAGAGCCCGTCGATGTCCGACAGGAGGATGAGCAGGTCGGCCTCCATGCTGACGGCCACAATGGCCCCCAGGGTGTCGTTGTCCCCGATGCCCAGCTCCTCGGTGGCCACGGTGTCGTTCTCGTTGATGATGGGCAGGGCCTTCAGCTCCAGCAGCCGGTGCATGGTGTTCCGGAAGTTTTCAAACCGGTCCGGGTGGTCCACGTCGTAGGCGGTGAGGAGGATCTGGGCCACGGTGTGGTTGTGCTCGGAGAAGAGCTTGTCGTAGGTGTACATGAGCTCACACTGGCCCACGGCGGCGGCGGCCTGCTTGGTGGGGATGTCGCCGGGCCGGTGGGCCAGGGAGAGTTTTCCTACGCCCATGCCGATGGCGCCGGAGGAGACCAGGATGATCTCATGGCCGGCGTTTTTCAGGTCGCTGAGGACCTTGCACAGCTCCTCCACCCGGCGGATGTTCAATAAGCCCGTGGGGTGGGCCAGGGTGGAGGTGCCCACTTTTACCACGATGCGCTGATGTGTCACAGGATCCCTTCCTTTCCTGGGAAGTATAGGAATTATTTTAATCCATGGAAAAAGGACTGTCAATGGAATTAGGAGTGAGGAATGAGGAATTGGGGGTTGGGGGTTGGACATGCCCCTTGGCTCCCCCTCTGGGGGAGCTGGCACGGCGAAGCCGTGACTGAGAGGGTGATGCGGGGGTATGGGGCTGCTCGAACGGACAGAATAGAAGCAAACCTACCAGGACTGCCCTCTCCGTCTTCGGGCCTGTGGGCCCGAATCCACCTCCCCCAGAGGGGGAGGCAAGAGAGCCGTGCCTCCATCCAAATGATAGTTGACACCTCAACGGTTTTTTGCTATCATGGCCCCGAGGTGTTGACTATGGCAAATTGTGTCGGCAGAGTCCTCACCCGCCTGGCGAGAAAATGCCAGATCGCGGTGGGGAATGCCCTGCATCAATATAACCTGACGGCGGCCGAGGAGCCCTTCCTCATGGCCATCCTCAACCACGAGGGGTTCAGTCAGGAGGAGCTCACCGTCTACGTGGGGGTGGACAAGGCGGCCACCGCCCGGGCGGTGCGGTCCCTGGAGGAGAAGGGCTACCTGACCCGGGTCCAGGACCCCAGGGACAAGCGGCAGAACCGGGTCTACCCCACCGACAAGGCCCGGGAGGTTGGCCCCCTGGTGAAGGGGGAGCTGGCCCGCATCAACCTGGCCCTGACCCAGGGCCTCAGTCCGGAGGAGGATGACCAGATCTACGCCCTGCTGCTCCGGATCGACGAACATTTCAAGCCCTGAGGAGAGTGTCCTATGGCAGAGTTTTACACCCGATTTATCAAGGAAACCTTTGACGAGAACGGCCGCCTGACGGACTGTTCCTATGAATACGACGAGAATTTCAACTACGGCTACGATGTGATCGATCCCCTGGGAACCCGGTACCCGGACCGCCGGGCCATGGTCTGGCGGAACGACCGGGGAGAGCGGACCGAGCTGACCTTCGGGGACGTGAAGCGGCTGAGCACCCAGACCGCCAATCTCTTCGCCGCCCGGGGCCTCCGAAAGGGGGAGGTGGTCCTGGCTGCCCTCCGAACCCACTGGGAATACTGGATCGTGGCGGTGGCCGCCCACAAGCTGGGGCTTATCCTGTGCCCCGTGTACTACCGGCTCACGGCGGAGGATTTCGCCTACCGGATGGAAAAGGCCGGGGTCAGGGCGGTGATTGCCTGCCGGGAGGGGGAGACGGCGGAAAACGTTCTGACTGCCGCCCAAAAGATGGGAGTGGACCTGCGGTTCTCCATCGGCGGGGCCGCCCCCGGGTTCGAGGACTTCCACCGGTGCATCCAGGACCAGCCCGAAACCATGGAGCGGGTGGAGACCCGGTGGGATGAGCCTGTTTTGGTCTATTTCACCTCCGGCACCACGGGGAAGCCCAAGGCAGTCCTCCACAACCATGTCTACCCCCTGGCCAACCACTACGGCTCCCGGTACATGCAGGATGTCCACGACGGCTCCCTCCACTTCGCCACCGGGGACACCGGCTGGGAGGTGGTATCCGGCACGAAATTTTACGGCCAGTGGCTCCATTTGGGGGCGCTTCTGGTCTTTGACTACGACCGCTTCCCCCCGGAACAGGTGCTGGCCTGTCTGGAAGAGGAGCGGGCCACCGGCATCATGGCCCAGCCCACGGTCTACCGGATGCTTACTGACGTGGGTATGGACCAATACGACCTCTCCTCGGTGACCAACTACGCCGTGGGCGGGGAGAAGCTCACCCCCGACCTGGCCCAGCGGGTGCTGGCCCAGACCGGCCATGTGCTCTACGAGGGCTACGCCCAGTCCGAGTGCGGACTCATCGCCGCCGTGTCCAAAAATATGGGCCGGAAGGAGGGGGCCGTGGGCAAGGTCATGCCAAAGTATCATGTGGAAATTTTGAAGGAGGACGGCGCCTTCGCGCTTCCCGGAGAGGAAGGGGAGATCGTCATCGTGGCCGACGGCGGCCGACGGCCCGAGGGGATCATGATGGGCTACCTGAACGACCCCGAGGCCACGGCCAGTCTGTGGGATGGCAGCATCTTCCACACCGGCGACCTGGCGGTGATGGACGGGGAGGGCTACCTCTTCTACCGGGGCCGGTCCGACGGAGTCATCAAGACCAAGGGCTACCGGGTCAGCCCCCTGGAGCTGGAGCAGACCCTGGTTCTCCACCCCGCCGTGAAGGAGTGCCTGGTGGCAGGGGTCCCCGACCGGGACCTGGGCCAGCGGATCACGGCCTATGTGGTTCTGGAGGAGGGCTGCGCCCCCGGCGAGGCCATGAAGGAGGAACTCCTGACCTTCCACAACGGGAAGTGCGCGGGATTTAAGAAGATTCGGGACTTGCGGTTTGTCCCCACCCTGGCGAGAAACGCCAACGGCAAGGTGATCCGGGGACAGTTTAAAGAAAAGTAACCAAGAGAAAGGGGGAGGAGAAGTGAAGCTGCTGGAACTGAATGATGTCACGGTATCCTTCCAGTCCCCCGACGGCAGCCGGATGACTGCCCTCCGGGACATGTCTCTCTCGGTGGAGCAGGGGGAGCTGGTGGCTCTGGTGGGGCCTTCGGGCTGCGGCAAGTCCACTGCCCTCAACGTGCTGGCCGGGCAGGTTCGCCCGGTCTCCGGTCAGGTCCGTCTGGCGGGGGAGCCGGTGAAGGGGGTGTCCCCCTCAGTGGGTTACATCTCCCAGGCGGACACCCTGCTGCCCTGGCGGACGGTGCTGGACAACGTGGCCCTGGCCATGGAGCTGCGGGGCGTGGAGAAACGGGAGCGGCGGGAGGCCGCCCGGGGCCTGATGGCCCGAATGGGCCTGTCCGGCTTTGAGGACAACTACCCCCGGGAGCTCTCCGGCGGTATGAAGAAGCGGGCGGCCATCGCCCGGGTGCTGGCGGTGGACCCGGCCATCCTCATGATGGACGAGCCCTTCGGTCCTCTGGACGCCCTGACCAAGGAAAAGCTCCAGGACGAGATCCTGGCCCTGTGGGAGAGCACCGGCTGCACCATCCTCTATGTGACCCACGACCTGACCGAGGCCATCACCCTGGCCGACCGGGTGGTCCTCATGAGTGCCCGCCCCGGCCGGGTGGTAAGGGAGTACCCCATCGACCTGCCCCGGCCCCGGCGAGTGATGGACGTGAAGTTCTCCCCCCGGTTTGTGGAGCTGGAACGGGCCATCTGGCAGGACCTCCAGGGGGAACTGCACCGAGAGGAGGGGATGCAATGAGGAAAGTGAACCCCGGTCTGTGGACGGCGGTGGTCCTGGTCCTGGGGCTGATTGCCTGGGAGATGGCTGCCGCTGCCGGTCATGTGGACCCCTTCTTTTTCAGCCGCCCCAGCCTGATCTGGGCGGAGTTTTTAGAAATGCTGGACAACGGCACCCTGGCCCTTCACCTGTCGGTGACGGCAAAGGAGGCCGGCCTGGGCCTCCTTCTGGGAAGCGTGCTGGGCACGTTGACCGGCCTGGCCCTGGGGGTACACCCCCGGCTGAGCCGGGCGGTCATGCCTCTGATGACCGGGCTCAACGGTCTGCCCAAGCTGGCTCTGGGCCCCCTGCTCATCATCTGGTTCGGCATCGGCCTGAAATCCAAGGTGGTCATGTCGGCTCTGATGGTCTTTTTCATCTTTGCCTTCAACCTGTTCTCCGGTGTCCGCAGCGTGGAGCGGGAACTGATCACGGCGGTGGAGCTGCTGGGGGGGACCCGGCGGCAGGTGATGACCAAGGTGATCTGGCCGGCCAGCCTGCCCTGGCTCCTCACCAGCCTGCGGACCGGCCTGGGCCTGTCCATCTCCGGGGCCATCGTGGGGGAGTACCTGGGGGCCGGCAAGGGCATGGGCTGGGTCCTGGCGGCGGCCAGCCAGCGCTATGACGTGGGCCGGGTCCTCTGCTGTGTGGCGGTCATCGTCTGCATTGTGGTTCTGCTGGACGGCGTGGTCCGGCTGCTGGAGCACCGGCTGCTTCGCTGGAGATAAGCCCCCAAATTTTGATCATTTCCGCCCCGGCGGTTGTGATATATAGAAAGAAATTGAAACAAAAGGAGAAGACACCCATGAAGAAGTATCTTGCACTCTTGCTGGCTCTGGTCATGGCTCTGGGCCTGTGCGCCTGCGGCGGCGGCACCGCCGAGGAACCCGCCCAGGAAGAAGCCAACCAGACCGAGCAGACCGGCGACCTGGAAAAGATCGTCATCACCGAGCCGGTCCGGGGCTATCACTGGGCTCCCGTCTACCTGGCCCAGACCCTGGGCTACCTGGCTGAGGAGGGTCTGGAGGCTGAGTTCCAGTCCGTCAGCGGCACCCCGCCCTTCGCTGCGCTTTTCTCCGGCGACGCCCAGTTCACCCTGGTGGGCATTGAGTCCGCTATGATAGTCAACGAGAAGGGCCAGGGGGCTAAGGTTCTGGCCTCCACCAGCGAGAAGTACCCCTATTCCCTCATCGGCGCCACCGAGGACTACACCACCCTGGAGTCCCTGCGGGGCGGCATCGTGGCCGGCGGCGTGAACACCAGCGGCGGCCCCTACTCCTTTGCCATGGCCTGCATGAACTACGCCGGCCTGACCCCGGAGACTGACGTCTCCGTCATCACTATGGCCAGCGTGGGTTATGCCGCCGCCATTGAGGCCGGTGAACTCCAGGCCGCTGTCTCCACCAACCCCTGGGCGGCCAAGATCCTGCTGGACAACGGCGGCCAGGTCATCGTGGACGGCACCGACGACGCCGTCATTGAGGACATCATCGGCTCTGCCAGCTATGAGCTCTTCGTCCTGATGACCTCTGACGAGTACCTCTCCGCCAACCCCGAGACCGTCCAGAAGGTCATGAACGCCGTGGCCAAGGCCATGCAGTGGATGGAGAACGCCACCCCCGAGGAGATCACCGAGAACCTGCTGCCCCTGTTTGAGGGCGCCGAGGAAGAGCTGCTCTATGACGCCCAGTACGACAAGGAGCGGGGCATCACCAGCTACACCGGCTACCACACCGAGTCCGGCTTCCAGGCTGCCCTGAACCTGACCAAGCTGGCCGGCGACATCACCGGCGACCTGACCGAAGACCAGATCTATGACGAGTCCTTCCTGGACAAGGCCTGGGAGAACCTGAAGTGATCTGTGCAACCATTGCGATCAAAGGAGAATGGCGATGAAAAAGCTGCTGTCCCTGACCCTGGCCCTGGTTTTGACCCTGGCCCTGGCCGTTCCCGCCTTTGCTGCGGACTCCGAAACAGAAACCGCCGCTGCCTGGACGCTCTACAACATGGGCCTCTTCCAGGGCACCGGCACCGATGACCAGGGCTTCCCGGTCTTTGACCTGGACAAGACCCCCACCCGGGCCCAGGGTGTGACCATGCTGGTCCGCCTGCTGGGCCAGGAGGAGACCGCCCTGGCAGGGGAGTGGACCACATCCTTCCAGGATGTGCCCGACTGGGCTGCCCCCTATGTGGGCTATGCCTATGAAAAGGGGCTGACCACCGGCCGCAGCGAGACCGTCTTTGACCCCGACACCCCCATCCGGGCCGCGGAGTACCTGACCTTTGTCCTCCGGGCCCTGGGCTATCAGTCCGGGGAGGATTTCTCCTGGGATACCGCCTGGACCCTGTCCGACAAGCTGGGCTTCACCGACGGCAGCTACAACGGGGAGACCAACCAGGACTTTAACCGGGGGGATGTGGCGGCGATCTCCGCCAACGCCCTGGAGGTCAAGCCCAAGGGGGCCGACGAGACACTGGGGGAAAAGCTGGAGGTCCTGGGCATCCGGGACAACACCCAGCGGTGCCTGTGGGAGGAGGAGAGACTCCTGTGCCAGCCCAACAAGATCATCTTCGCCTTCAACGTGACGAAGGAGAGCCCTGAGACCTATCAGAAGTTCGTGGTGGACAGCGTCACCGTCAACGGTGTGGCCTGTCAGGTGAAGCAGTATTCCGCCCCTGAGGATGTGAAGCAGCTCTGCAAGGATCTGACCAAGTCTGAGGGGATCAAGGTCTCCCAGCCCGACGCCTTCGCCCTGGTCTGCCTGACCTACGACGAGAGCGCAGCCAAGGCGGCGGCCAAGGAGTCGGCAGAGGTGGGAGACCAGAGCTACCCGGTCCTGTCCTTCCGGTTCCACTGCACCGGCACCCTGGCCGACGGCACCCAGGTGAAGGAGCTCTTTTCCCTGCCCTACTATATCGACGGCTACGGCAGCAAATACGGCGACATCTTCGGATAAAACAAAAATCCCGTGCGCGATTCCGCGCACGGGATTTTCGATCCATGTGGCTTATACTACCAACCTTATGTAGGGAACGGGCATGTCCGTTCCGCTGATACCCAAAGGGCAGGCATCCCGTTCCCGCGCGCCCAGCCGGTGGGCGCGCCGTGGACGGTGTACCGAAAAAGGGCCGCAGGCCGGGCAAAAACAGTCCTACAAACCCGGCGGACTACGGCCTACCTCAACCAGGTCCAGGACAGGAGTCCTGGCGCTCTTTTCCCCCTTTTTCTCCGGAGAAAAAGGGGCCCCGCTGGAGGCGCGAACTTACGTAGAGAATATCCGCAGCGTTTCAAACGGAACGGGCCCGTTCCCTACATGGTTTTTCTGCAGACAAAAAATCCCGTGCGCGATTCCGCGCACGGGATTATCAATTATGAGCAGGTTATTTTCCAATGTAGGTGTATACAGCGGAGGGGCGGCCGCCGGTGGAGTAGTCTACGCCGCCGATGACGCTGTTCTTGTCGATGAGGTAGTTCATATACCGCCGCAGGGTCACCCGGGAGAGGGAGACATTCTTGGCAATGTCCTCGATGGAGAGCTTTTCGCTCTTGTGCTCCCGGAGGAAGGCGCAGATGATTTCCAGGGTGACGGGGTGGATGCCCTTGTCCACGAAGTGGCCGCTGCGCTGGTTCTCGGGGGAGATGACCTTGTCCAGTTCCTCCTGGTTGAAGGCCTTGTCGCCGGAGAAGGCATCCCGCCGGGCCACGAACTTCTGGAGCGCGGTCTGGAAGCGGTTGTAGTCAAAGGGCTTGATGAGATAGTCTGACACGCCGTAGGAGTACAGCTCGCTGACATGGCGGGCTTCGCTGGCGGCGGTGACCATGATGACGTCGGCCAGGATGCCCTCCGCCCGCATCTTCATGAGGAAGGTGCGGCCGTCCATCACGGGCATATAGTAGTCCAGCATGATGAGGTCCACCGGATGGGCACGCACGAAGTCCAGGGCGTCCTGTCCGTTCTGGAAGACGCCGGCGATGGACATCTTGTTGTTGTGCTCGACATACTGCTTGTCGATCTCTGCGACCATGGGGTCGTCCTCTACGATGATTACCTGATACATACGCATCCCTCACAGATAGGAGATTTCCACATAATTATACATGATTGCAACGAAAATTGCAATATCCTGTTGGAAAAAGGCGGAAACCTCTGGCGGGGGCTTCCTCTGTTACCGTTGGTAGGTCACCCGGCCGCCGGCCATGGTGAGGTCCACGGGGATGTCCTTGATGGTCTTGGGGTCGGCGGTGAAGAGATCCTCCGCCAGCACCACCAGGTCGGCCAGCTTGCCGGCCTCCAGGGTGCCCAGGTCGGCCTCGGCGTGGACCAGCTTGGCGGCGTTCACGGTGTAGAGGGCCACGGCCTCCTGAACAGAAAGGGCCTGGTCCGGCAGGAAGGGGGTGTCATCCTCCTGGGACCGGGGGCGGTTCACGGCGCAGTGGATGCCCCACAGGGGGGCGAAGTCCTCCACGGGGCAGTCGGAGCCGCCGCCCACCACCACGCCCAGGTCCAGCAGGGTCTTCCAGGCGTAGGATTCCCCGGTGCGGTCCCCCATGCGGGAGGGGGTCAGGGGGGCGTCGGAGGGGACGAAGGCGGGCTGCACGTCGGCCCCCATGCCCAGGGCGGCCATCTTCTCGTACAGGGCCTTGTCGCCGAACTGACAGTGGACCACCCGGTGGCACAGGGGTTTCGGATCTCTGGCCTGGGCCTTCTCCACGGCAGTCAGGAAGGAGGCGGCAGCCCCGTCGCCGATGGCGTGGCAGGCCACCTGGAGGTCGTTGTGGTGGCAGAGGGCCACCATCTCGTCCATCTCTGCCTGGGTGTAGACGGCGATGCCCCGGTTGCCGGGGTCGTCGCTGTAGTCCTCCCGGAGAAGAGCGGTCCGGGCCCCCAGGCTGCCGTCGGCGATGAGCTTGACGTTGCCCACCTTCAGCCAGTCGCTGCCCTGGAAGGAGCGTAGGGGCTGGCTGAGAATTTCCGCCCGGAAGCTGTCGGGGCGGGGGGTCTCCCACTCCTCCCACAGCCGCAGGGGGACGGCCTTCCGGGCCTCCAGGGCGTCAAAGGCGGCTTTTAGTGTGGGCCAGTCGGTGCCCTCAGCGGCCAGGTCGTCGCTGTGGACACCGGTAAGCCCCACGGCGGCCATCCGGGCGCCGGTGTCCTCCAGCAGGAACTCCACCCGGGCCTGGGTGAGGCGGGGCGTGGTCTTTTTCAGCCGGTCCAGGGCGGCCTCCCGGATCACGCCGGTGAGCTTGCCGTTTGCGTCCTTGTCCAGCTGGCCGCCGGGGATCACAGTGGTCTCGTCATATCCCGCCAGGGCCAGGGCCTTGGCGTTGCCTGCCCCCACATGGCCGCAGACCCGGTCCAGGACCACCGGGTGGTCCGAGGAGATGGCCTCGGCAATGGCGCCGTCGGGCAGGACGGGGGGATCGAAGAGGTTGTGGTCAAAGCCGTAGCCGATGATCCACTCCTCCGGGGCTAGATCGTGGCTGGCCACGTAGTCCCGGCCCCGGGCCACGATCTCCTCCTGGGAGCGGACGCCCCGCAGGTCCAGCCGCTGGAAGCCCTCCCCGGTGAGGAGGAGGTGCATGTGGGTGTCCACAAAGCCGGGCAGGACGCAGCGGCCCTTCAGATCAATCCGGCGGGTGTTCTCATCGGCCAGGGCCAGCACGGCCTCGTCGCTGCCCACCATGGCGATGCGGGCCCCCTGGATCGCCAGGGCGGACACCGTCCGCCCGGCCATGGTGTGGACCTTACCGTTGTAAAAAATCGTATCCATCGGAAATTCCTCCTGGAAATATGCGAGGCTTCGACAGAGCGCCGAAGCCTCGCAGAGTTTTCCATCCGCAGATGGAAAAAGTAATTCATGCACTTCGCAAAGCCCAGCGAAGCGGGTTTGACTTTTACTGTGCCGTGGGGTGGACGTCCTGGAAGTGGATGTTCCAGATCCAGGAGGCGTTCATGGTGACGCCCTCGTAGGCGCTGTTCATGGCGATGTTCTTCACGGGGTAGTACAGGTAGATGTAGGGAGTCTCAGCGGTGACGATGTCCAGAGCCTGGAACATCAGGTCGTTCCGCGCGGCGGGATCGCTGAGCTGTGCCTGCTGGTTGATCAGGCTGGTGACTTCCTCGTTGTTGTAGTCGGCAGCGTTGGAGCTGTTGCCGCCCTGGCACAGGGGCTGCAGGTTGCCGGAGGGATCGGGATAGTCAGCCTCCCAGCCGGCCATGATCATGTCATAGTCCCGCAGGCCGTCTGCGTCCAGGATCTCGCCGAACTGGTAAGCGGTGTGCTCGTCGGTGGAGACCTTGTTGATGGTCACGGTGATGCCGATCTCAGCCAGCTGCTCCTGGATGGCCAGAGCGATGGTGTTGCGCAGGCTGTTGTCGCTGATGGTGATGGCGCACTCGAAGCCGTCGGCGTAGCCGGCCTCGGCCAGCAGGGCCTTGGCGTTCTCCACGTCATAGGTGTGCTTGGGGGCGTTGTTCAGGTAGTCGGTCCAGGCTGCGGTGTCGCTGCCGAAGAGGGCGGAGGAGTTGGGCAGCGCGGTGGAGGGCTCGCCGGCGTCCTTGATGAGGGTCTCATAGATGGTGTCCAGGTCGATGGCGCTGTAGATGGCGTTGCGGACGTTGGCGTCGTCGAAGGGGGCCTTCTGGGTGTTGAAGGCCAGGAAGGTGACGCCGAAGCCGGGGGAGGAGGTCAGGGTCAGGCTCTCATCGGCCTTCAGCACGTCCAGCATGGACTCGGGGGGAGCCACGGTGCAGTCCACGTCGCCGGTCTGGAGGGCGGTGACACGGGTGGTGTCCTCGGTGATGATCTTGAAGGTCAGGTTGTCGAAGTAACCGGCGTCGTCGCCCCAGTAGTTCTCGTTGCGGGTCAGCTCCACGCTGGTGCCGTTCTGCCAGGAGACGTACTTATAGGGGCCGGTACCCACCAGGCCGCCCTCGGGGGTGCCCAGCTTGTCGCCCGCTTCCTCGGCGTGGGCCTTGCTGATGATGTGGCAGGCGGTGGTGCCGGGGACATACTGCCAGGTGGCGTCGGGCTGAGACAGGGTGATGGTCAGCTCCCAGTCGCCGGTCTGCTCAATGGAGGCCACGTTGTCGAACATCCAGCCCAGGTAGGAGGCGGTGTCGGGGTTGCGGGTGCGCTCCAGGGAGTACAGCACGTCGTCCATGGTCATGGCGGAGCCGTCGGAGAAGGTGACGTCGTCCCGGATCTGGTAGACATAGGTGACGTCGTCCACCTGCTCCCAGCTGGAGGCCAGCATGGGCTGCAGCTCGTTGTTCTCGTCAAAGGTCAGCAGGCCCTGGGTGATCTGGTTGACCACGGGGTTGGTGGTGAAGTCATAGGCGAATGCGGGGTCCAGCTTCACGATATCGCTGTCCAGAGCGATGGTGAAGGTGTCCTTGTCTGCGCTGTCGGATGCGCCGCCTGCGGTGTCACCGCCGCCGCCGCAGGCGGTGAGCAGGGTGAACAGCATGGCTGCGCACAGGAGCAGAGCAAGGAGTCGAGAGAATCTTTTCATTGGTCTTTTCCTCCTAGTTTGATTTATCTTCGATCGGTCTCGGGGAGACCGGAACGAACGGGGGTTACACCAGATGGCAGGCCACCATGTGGCCGCCGCCCACGTCTCTCAGCTCCGGCTTGGACTGGCGGCAGATGTCCCGGCATTTGGGGCAGCGGTCGGCGAAGGGACAGCCGGCGGGCAGGTCGATGGCGCTGGGGATATCGCCCTGAAGGACAATGCGCTGTTTCTTGTGGTCGGGGTCCATGGTGGGGATGGCGGACATGAGGGACTGGGTGTAGGGGTGGAGAAGGTTGCGGAAGAGCTCCTCGGACTCGGCGGTCTCCACCACGTTGCCCAGGTACATGACAGCCACCTGGTCGCACAGGTGGCGGACCACGGTCATCTCGTGGGAGATGAAGAGCATGGTCAGGGAGAATTTTTCCCGCAAGTCCATCATCAGGTTCAGGATCTGGGCCTGGACGGACACGTCCAGGGCGGAGACCGGCTCGTCGGCCACGATGAAGGCGGGGTCCAGCAGCAGGGCCCGGGCGATGGCCAGCCGCTGGAGCTGGCCGCCGGACATCTCGCTGGGGATGCGCAGCAGGGCGTCCTCGGGGAGGTTGATCTCGTGGAGAAGGTACTTGATCTTCTCCTCCGCCTCGTTGGCGGGCATTTTGTGGACCTGGGCCACCTCCCGCAGGGCGGCGCCGATCTTCTGCTTGGGGTTAAAGGAGCCGTAGGGGTTCTGGAAGATCATCTGCATGTTCCGGCGGAGGGGCAGCAGATCCCGGCCGGAGAGGCCGGTGATATCCCGCCCCTGGAAGGTGACCTTGCCGCCGGTGATGGTCTCCAGCCGGAGCATACACCGGCCCAGGGTGGACTTGCCGCAGCCGGACTCCCCCACGATGCCGAAGATTGCCCCCTTGGGGACGGCCAGGGAGACCCCGTTGACGGCGTGGAGGGTCTTTTTCCCCGCCACGGGGAACTCCTTCACCAGGTTTTCCACCTGGATCACAGGTTCACTCATCGGGGGGACACCTCCTCTCTCAGGGGTCGGAAGCAGGCGGCCAGATGCCCGCCGCCGCAGTCTGCCATGGCGGGGTAGCTCTGGCGGCACCGGTCGTCGGCGTAGGGACACCGGGGGGCGAACATGCAGGACAGGGGCGGCTCGAAGAGGGCCGGGGGAGAGCCGGGGATGGTCTCCAGCCGGCTGCCCCTGGCGCCGCCGCCGGGGATGGAGGCGATGAGGGCCCGGCTGTAGGGGTGGCAGGCCCCCCGGAGGAGGGCACGGGTCTCGCCGGTCTCCACCACCTTGCCGGCGTACATGACGGAGATCCGGTCGCAGGTCTCGGCCACCACGCCGAAGTTGTGGGTGATGAGCAGGATGCTCATGCCCAGGTCGGCGGAGAGCTGCTGGAGCAGCTCCAGGATCTGGGCCTGGATGGTCACATCCAGGGCGGTGGTGGGCTCGTCGGCGATGAGGAGCTTGGGGGAGCAGGCGATGGACATGGCGATCATCACCCGCTGCTGCATGCCGCCGGAGAGCTCGAAGGGATACTGCTTACAGCGCTTGGCGGCGGGCTCAATGCCCACCTTGGCCAGAAGCTCCTGGGCCTTTTCCCGGCCCTCGGCCTTGCTTGCCCCGGTGTGGAAGCGGTACATATCAGAGATCTGGTCGCCGATGGTCATCAGGGGGTTCAGGGAGGTCATGGGGTCCTGGAAGATCATGGAGATCTCGGAACCCCGGAGTTTCTCCATCTCCCGGTTGGACAGGGAGAGGATCTCCTTGTCCTCAAAGCGGATAGAGCCGTTCATGCGGCTGCGCTGGGGGTTGTGGAGCCGCAGGATGGACTTGGCGGTCATGGACTTGCCGCAGCCGGACTCGCCCACCACCCCGTGGATCTCCCCGGAGCGGACGGCCAGATCCACGCCGGACAGGGCGTAGACGATGCCCCGGGTGGACATGAGCTCCACCGTCAGGTTTTGGATCTCCAACAGATTATCCATCCAGGGCGCCTCCTTCCTTGGCCTTCTTTTTCAAAAATTTCTTTTCGTACTTTTTAAAGCTGGGCAGGGCGGTCTGGGACTGGTCCAGATACTGATGGAGGCCGTCGCTGAAGATGTTCAGGGCGACCACCACCACCACGATGACCAGACCGGGGATCAGGGACAGCAGGGGGTTCATCAGCAGAACGGAGCGGCCCTCATCCAGCATGGCGCCCCAGTCGGCCTGGGGGGGCTGGGTGCCCAGACCCAGGAAGGACAGGGAAGCCAGATCCAGGATGGCGTAGGCGATGTCCAGGGTGATCTGCACCAGGATGGTGGAGATGCAGTTGGGCAGGATGTGGCGGTAGATGATGCGGGTATCGGAGTAGCCCAGGGACACGCAGGCGGAGACATAGACCTTGTTCTTCTCCACCAGGGTCAGGGAGCGGGTGAGACGGGTGAGCATGGGCACATAGACGATGCCCAGGGCCAGCACGGCGTTGAAGGTGTTGCGGCCCAGGCCGGCCACCAGGATGAAGGCCAGCAGCAGAGAGGGGAAGGACAGCAGCACGTCGCAGCAGCGCATGATGATGGTGTCGGCAAAGCCCCCCTTGTAGCCGGAGATGAGGCCCAGGGGGATGCCCAGGATCATGGAGATGGCCACCACCCCCAGGGCGCTGAGGAGGGCGGACCGGCCGCCGTAGAGCACCCGGGAGAAGATGTCACGGCCGGTCTGGTCGCAGCCGAAGAGGTGCTCGGCAGAGGGCTTGGCCAGAACCTGGGTCAGGTCCTGGGCGTTGGGGGGATAGGGGGCGATCACCGGGGCGAAGATACAGCAGAGCAGGATGGCCGCCAGCAGGACGGTGGCCACGGTGACGGCGGGGGTAAAGAGCCTGCCCACGTTCTTTTTCTTTTTGGAACGGTAGAGAGGGCTATGGCCGATGAATGCACTGAACATACCTTCTCCCTCCTTACTTCATGCGGATGCGGGGGTCCAGGACTGCGTAGAGGATGTCCACCAGCAGGTTGATGCACAGGAAGACAAAGACCATCAGCAGGGTGACCCCCTGGACCACGGGGTAGTCGGCGGACTTGATGCCGGAGATCAGCAGGTCGCCCAGGCCGCCCATGGCGAAGACGCTCTCCACCAGCACGGCCCCCACCAGCATGGAGCCCACCTGGATGGAGGTGACGGTGATGATGGGGATGAGGGCGTTTTTCAGGGCGTACTTCAGAATGACCTGCCGCTGGGGCAGGCCCTTGGCGGTGGCAGTGCGGATGTAGTCCGAGTTGAGCTGCTCGATCATGGTGGTGCGGGTGATGCGGCTGGTGAGGGCGACCATGTTCATGGCCAGGGCGATGGCGGGGAGGATCATCTCCCGGATGCCGTTGCCCTGGTAGATGGACGGGAACCAGTGGAGCTTTAGGGCAAAGACCATCATGAGCACCAGGGCGGTCAGAAAGACCGGGGAGGCCACCAGGATCAGGGTGATGACCGATAGGAGCTTGTCCAGCCAGGTGTTCCTCTTCACCGCGCTGAGGACGCCCACGGGGATGGCGATGACCATGGCGATGAGTCCGGCCATGAGGACCAGCCCCAGGGTGGTGCCGATGCGCTGGCTGATGAGGTAGTCTACGCTCTGTTTATACTGGTAACTCTCGCCGAAGTCCCCGTGGAGGACGCCGGTGATCCAGATGACGTACTGTTCGGGCTGGCTCTTGTCCAGATGGTAGTGCTCCCGTAGCTCCTGCCGGGTCTCCTCGCTGACGTTCTTGCCTTTGGTCATGGAGGCCACAGGGTCCGACGGGGTGATGCGGACCATGGCGAAGATCAGCACGGAGACGGCGATGAGGACCAGGACCATCTGTCCCAGCCGCTTGAGAATATACTTTCCCACCGAAACACCTCTCTTTTCCAATTTCGATAGATATAAAATTATATTCCCATAAGGATGCTGTGTCAAGTTATGTCGGGAATGGAAAGAAAAAAAGCCGGTGACCAAAGTATTGTTCTCTCTTGCACCTGGGAATCGGGTATGCTATGATAGCCACAGAGAACAAAGAAAGAGGTGAATGTGATGTATTGTCCTAACTGCGGCGCGCCCGCGCCCGACGGCAAGCCCTTCTGCCCCAACTGCGGCCAGCGGCTGAGCGGCGGTGACCCCTTCCAGCCCGGTGGCAACCGGCAGGAGCAGACCACCGGAAGCTATCCGCCCCCCACCGGCGGCACGGCCTATAACGGCACATCTTACAACGGCGGTATGATGGAACCGGTGCGCACGGTGACCTTCGGTCAGGCCGTCCGGGCCTTTTTTGCCAACTATGCCACCTTCAGCGGCCGGGCCACCCGGAGCGAGTTCTGGTTCGCCTGGCTCTTCAACTGCATTATTACCCTGGTGGTGTCCTGCCTGGCCAATCTCCTGGGAGACGGTATTCTGAGCGCGGTGCTCACCGGTCTGGGCGGGATCTACGGCCTGGCCATCCTGATCCCCAGCCTGGCCATTGCCTGGCGGCGTCTCCACGACAGCGGCCGCAGCGGCGGGTTCTGGTTCCTGAACCTTATCCCCCTGGTGGGCGGCATCATCGTGCTGGTCTTCTACTGCATGGACAGCGCCCCCGACAACCAGTACGGCCCCCGGCGGACCGAATCCAACCGGAATATGTACCCCTGACGAACAATAAACCAGACCATAAGCAAAGGAGCGCCCGCAAGGGCGCTCCTTTGCTTATGGAGGGGCGAACTGGGTTCGCCCGAGTCGTAGGGTGGGGACTTACTTGCCGCGCATGGCCTTCAGGTCCAGATCGCCGAACATGGACTTCTCACGCTCTTCGGGGGAGAGCGCCTTTCTGGAGCCGCTGGTGGCCGCGAACAGAAGGAAGCCGATGATGAGGTAGATCACGAAGACCAGCACGGCCTTGGAGCCTGCAAACCAGGGGCAGAAGGGCACCAGGGCGCCGATGAAGTAGACAATGCCTGCGACAGCGGCCCAGTAAGCGATGGGGGTGGCCAGCTTGTAAGGTCGGTTTGCGTTGGGCATGGTCTTCCGCAGCTTCAGCAGGGCCAGGGCGGAGATCATCCAGGACATGATGAACGCAGTCGCAGAGAAGCAGGTCACGGTGTCGATCATGTTGTAGCCCAGGAAGGGACCGATGAAGGACAGCAGGGTGACGATGTACAGACCGTTAACGGCAACGCCGCCCTTCTGAACGGCGAACCAGCCGGGCAGCATCTTTGCGCGGCCCATGGCCATCAGCAGGTTTGCCGAGGCGGTGAAGAAGCCGTTCCAGGTGGTGAACAGGCCGGCCAGAGCGCCGATAATGATCAGCCAGTACAGGCCAACGCCCGCGCCGCCTTCAAAGACGAACTTGAACATATTGGCTGCGGCGGGACGGTCCAGGGACAGGAAGTCCTTCCAGGGATAGGCGTAGCCGAAGCAGAACAGCAGCAGGGCATAGAACACGCAGGCCAGGCCCACGGACATCACCACGGTGGAGCCCACCTTCTTGACGTCGCCGCCGGCGTCCTCCACGCCCTGAGGAATGGTCTCGAAGCCGGCCAGGAAGAAGGCTGCGGTGCAGAGGATACCGAATGCGCCGCCGAAGAAGCTGCTGTGGCTGGCGCCTTCTGCGGGGGAGTAGATGGGCTGGACATTCTCAATGTTGCCGCCCACCAGACCGGCGATGGCGCCGATGATAGCAGAGGCCACCAGGAAGATACACAGGAACTTCTGCAGGGTGGCCGCGGAGGACAGGCCTCTTCTGTTCAGCAGGAACAGCAGGATAGTGAAGATGGTGCCGATGATGATGGTGGTCAGATAAATATCAGACCCCATAATGGTGTACATGGGATCGCCGGCCTTCAGCGCGGGGAACAGGTAACCCAGAACGTCGGTGACCTGAATGGCCTCCCAGGGGATGATGGCCACGAAGGCCCCGAAAGCCCCCCAGCCGGAGAGGAAGGAAATTTTCTCACCGAAGGCCGCATAGGCGAAGGCGGAGCCGCCGCCGGCCACAGGGAGCATGGGGACCAGTTCGGCGTAAACCAGGCCGAAGGGAACCATGATCAGCAGGCACAGCAGGTAGCCTACGGATGCGGGAACAGGTCCGCCGGAGTTGTTCATCCAGCCGTTGATGGAAACGGCCCAGCCCACCCCGACGATGGCGCCGAAGCCAATGCAGAAGAAGTCAATGGCACTGACGCCTTTTTTTTGGGTAGTTGGTTGTTGACTCATGATCTTACCTCTTTTCTTGGTTCCGCCCGGAAGGGCGGGAAGGATGGTTGTCTCCTCTCTCCAATCAGTAACAGTGCAAAATCCTCCTTTCCATCGTTTTACCATCCTCATTTTATGCGTCAGGCCATGCGTAATTTGTCGATTCATAAGGGCGGTGGAATTTTTTTGCAGCGAATGAAACAAAAAAGGACCCGGCCGAAGCCGAGTCCTTTTCATTATGAAGGATCGTATTAAGGAATACACAAACCGAAGCAGATTTTACTTGCTGCGCATTGCGGTCAGGTCCAGATCGCCAAACATGGCCTTCTCGCGCTCTTCGGGAGTCAGGGCCTTTCTGGAGCCGCTGGTAGCGCCGAAGAGGATGAAGCCGATGATGATGTAGATGACGAAGACGATGACAGCCTTGGAGCCTGCGAACCAGGGGCAGACAGGGATCAGAGCACCGATGAAGTAGACAACGCCTGCGATGGCAGCCCAGTAAGCGATGGGGGTAGCCAGCTTGTAGGGGCGCTCTGCGTTGGGCATGGTCTTACGCAGCTTCAGCAGGGCCAGGGCGGAGATCATCCAGGACATGATGAACGCGGTTGCGGAGAAGCAGGTCACGGTGTCGATCATGTTGTAGCCCAGGAAGGGGCCGATGAAGGACAGCAGGGTGACGATGTACAGACCGTTGATGGCAACGCCGTTCTTCTGAACTGCGAACCAGGAGGGCAGCATCTTTGCACGGCCCATGGCCATCAGCAGGTTTGCGGAAGCGGTGAAGAAGCCGTTCCAGGTGGTGAACAGACCGGCGACAGCGCCGACGGTGATCAGCCAGTACAGAGCGACGCCTGCGCCACCCTCAAAGACGAACTTGAACATGTTGGCTGCAGCGGGACGGTCCAGGGTCAGGAAGTCCTGCCAGGGATAAGCGTAGCCGAAGCAGAACAGCAGCAGTGCGTAGAACACGCAGGCCAGGCCGACGGACATAACGACGGTGGAGCCGACCTTCTTGACGTCGCCGCCGGCTTCCTCGATGCCCTGAGGAATGGTCTCAAAGCCGGCCAGGAAGAAGGCTGCGGTACACAGGATACCGAATGCGCCGCCGAAGAAGCTGCTGTGGGATGCGCCTTCTGCGGGGGAGTAGATGGGCTGGACGTTCTGGATGTTGCCGCCCACCAGACCGGCGATGGCGCCGATGACAGCGGAGGCCACCAGGAAGATGCACAGGAACTTCTGCAGGGTTGCTGCAGAGGACAGGCCCTTTCTGTTCAGCAGGAACAGCAGGATGGTGAAGATGGTACCAATGATGATGGTGGTCAGATAAATATCAGAACCCATAACAGTGTACATGGGCTTGCCGGCCTTCAGAGCGGGGAACAGGTAACCCAGAACGTCGGTGACCTGGATAGCTTCCCACGGAATGATGGCCACGAATGCGCCGAAGGCGCCCCAGCCGGAGAGGAAGGAGATCTTCTCACCAAAGGCTGCATAAGCGAAAGCGGAGCCGCCGCCTGCAACGGGGAGCATGGGGACCAGCTCAGCATAAACCAGACCGAAGGGGACCATGATCAGCAGGCACAGAAGGTAGCCCACTGCTGCGGGGACAGGGCCGCCGGAGTTGTTCATCCAGCCGTTAATGGAAACGGCCCAGCCAACACCGACGATAGCGCCGAAGCCGATGCAGAAAAAGTCAATCGCGCTGACGCCCTTCTTTTCGGGACTATTACTCATAACTTACCTCTTTTCTTTCTGCCGCCCCCGGTTGGAGCGGCGACCATGTGGTTCTCTCTCGTAATTTATTTCAAAAACTGATGTGCCGGAATTCATTCCCCCTTTCCTTCGGCTTCTCTGTTTGTTTGGTTGAATTTGTTGAAAACAGATGGAAGCAGGAAGTTTGTGACTGGTATAATTATAAAAAACATCTATGGTTCTGTAAAATTGATAAAATTTATATCGTCATAGAAAATTTTTTGCGTGCAATTTTTTCTTGATTCGACAGGATTCGGGGAAAAAAGAGGGCCGCCATCGGGTAACATGGATGGTGGCCGGAGACGCAGACAGCAGCCGCGAGAGAAGCGGCTGCTGTCCGGCTTATGAGCAATCAGCAAGAGAAAAAACCACATACGGAGGGTGTTCCCCGCCCAGAGAACAACTCCCCTGCCTGGAAGAAGAAGGGCGGACAGGTGACTCCTGTGCCGAGAGGTAAAACGGCACAGGCGCCGCTACCCGTAGGATTGCTCTTACCTTTTTACTTTGTATTTGTAAGTATACCCCAGGAAGGGTTCTGTGTAAAATTGATAGCTTTTATGTTGACATTGAAAATTTTTGTATCAGGTTTGCCTCTTGCATCTTGCAGAATAAACAAATATAATGTAAAAAACTGTAAAAATGGAGGATTGCCCTTCTCAAGAGAGGAAGAACGCGTATGGGGAAATACCTGCCGGTGATCAAGACGGCGGAATGCGGCAGCATGACCAGAGCCGCCCAGGTGCTGGGCTACACCCAGCCCAGTCTGGGTTATATCATCAATAACATCGAGGACGAGCTGGGGGTAAAGCTCTTTTACCGGGACCAGCGGGGCGTGACGCTGACGGAGGCGGGGACCACCCTGCTGGAGATCATGCGTCAGATCGAGGCTACCGAGGACAAGCTGCGGGAGTCCGCCCTGGCCAGCCAGGGGGCCCTGCTGCGGGTGGGCATCGTGCCCAGCGTAGCCTGCCAGTGGATGCCCGCCGCCCTCCAGAGCTTTTATGA
>JAUNCL010000001.1:101457-104852 GCA_030535235.1 Bacillota bacterium | reverse complement strand
GACACCGAGAGCGCCATCGCCAGCGTCTATCAGGCCTTTGAGAAGGACAATCTGGTGGATGTGCGTCCCCAGGAAAACCAGATGACCCTGGCCATGGTGGCCATGAACCTGGGCATCACCATCCTGCCGGAGCTGGACCTGCTGGGCCGCACCCCGCCCAGCAGCCTTCGGGCCATCCCCCTGAAGGAGAAGTTCACCCGGACGGTCTGCCTCCTGTGCCCCCGGGGGCCCGAGCGCGCCCCCCTGGCCACGGCCTTCCTCCAGGTGATCCAGAAGACCGTGGAGGAGTGGCGGGAGACCAACATGGACCGGGCGGAAAACTGGAAGCGGAAATAAGAGATGCCCTACATTAAAATATAGTAAGAATACACAAGGCCCCCGGCTGCGCAGCCGGGGGCCTCGTTGGGTTTCGGGGTGGGCTTCAGTTCCAGAAGTCGGTTTCCTGCTGTAGACCGATGGAGGCGGCCTTGAAGATGGGGTTCTTGCCGGCCTTGCGTTGAGCCATGTAGTCCTTCAGGGCGTCCATGGCGGGCTTGGCCAGGATGAGGATGACGGGGACGTTGATGATGACCATCAGGGCCTGGAAGAGGTCGGCGGTGTCCCAGGCCAGGCTCATGCTCAGCATGGCGCCCAGGAGGACGATGACGGCGGCCACGGCCCGGAAGCCGGTCATAAAGGTCTTGCTGGGGGCCCGCTTGAAGATGAAGCGCAGGCAGCCCTCGCAGTAGTAGTAGTTGCCGATGAGGGTGGTGAAGGCGAAGAGGGCCATGGACACGGCGATGAAGATGGGGCCGAAGCTGCCCATGACCGCCTGGAGGGAGGCCTGGACGTAGGGTGCGCCGGCCAGCTCCTCAGTGGGGGCCACGCCGGAGCACAGGCACATGAAGGCGGTGGCGGAGCAGATGAGCAGGGTGTCGATGAAGACAGAGAGCATCTGGACCAGGCCCTGCTTGACGGGGTGGGAGACGTCGGCGGAGGCGGCGGCGTTGGGGGCGGAGCCCATACCGGCCTCGTTGGAGTACAGGCCCCGCTTGATGCCCTGCATCATGCAGGAGCCGGCGAAGCCGCCGAAGATGGCGGAGAAGTCGAAGGCGCTGGCGAAGATGCCGCTGAAAACGGCGGGGAGCCGGCCCAGGTTCAGGACGACGATCACCAGGGCCACCAGAACATAGATGACGCCCATGATGGGGACGAGGGTGCCGGTGACCTTGGTCAGCCGCTTGCCGCCGCCCATGACGCAGATCATGAAGAGGACGGCCAGGATGATGCCGATGACCAGGGGGGTGACGCCCTCGGTGTAGAAGGAGAAGCCGGAGAAGGCGGACTGCAGGTTGTAGGAGGCCAGGGCATTGTAGCCCACGGCGTAGGTCAGGATGACGATGATGGCGAAGATGATGCCCAGCCAGCGCTGGCGGAGGGCGGTCTCAATGTAGTAGGAGGGGCCGCCGTAGCTGGAGCCGTCGGGGTTTTTCCGCTTGTAGATCTGGGCCAGGGTGGACTCCACAAAGGCGGAGGCGCCGCCCAGCAGGGCCACCACCCACATCCAGAAGACGGAGCCCATGCCGCCCAGGCAGATGGCGGTGGACACGCCCACGATGTTGCCGGTGCCCACCCGGGAGGCGGTGGAGATCATCAGAGCGCCGAAGGAGGACACGCCGCCCTCGGACTTGGGCTTTTCGGAGATGACCCGGAAGGACTCGCCCAGCAGACGGAACTGGACGAACTTGCTCCGCAGGGAGAAGATCAGACCGGCCGCCAGGAGGAAGATGGGGACCCACGGATTGTACAGGACCCCGCTGATGGCATTGACAACGCTGTCAATGCTGGCAAGGATTTCGTTCATTTGTTATCCCTCTTTCTTTTCTTTCTTATCTTTTGTCTTTTTAACCGTAAGATAGACACAACTTCTTCATTCTACGGGAAATTGCGTTCAATTGCAATAGCAATCTTTTGCCTCCGGATTTTTTGTGGAACAGGGGGGATCAAGCGGGGGCGGACAGGAGAAAAAGAGGGGGAAGACTTCTGTTCTTTTATCCATGCAAGAGGACCTTTGGAAATGATCCAAAGGTCCTCTTTTTCATCGACAAACCCTATCACGTTTGTGTCTCTGCTGTAATGCGGATCGCAGGGGCCTTAATATTGTTTTCTGCCATGGCTTCGGTGATTTTCTGGGTGAGCGCAAAGTATACGTCCCAGTAATCTTGGTTCTTACACCAAGCACGCACGGTGAATTCCATGGCCTCGTTGCTCCCGCCGCTGATTCGTGCGAAAGGCTCAGGCGAGGACAAAACATTGGGGGTGGCGTTTATCACCGAGAGCATGAGATCCTGGACCTTGGCGGGCACCTCGTTTTTGCTGCAGGCAAAAACGAGATCGACGCGACGAAGCTCCTCGGAGGAAAAATCCGTGATGTTTGCGTTCATCAGGCTGCCGTTGGGCACGGTGATCCGCTTATTGTCCGGGGTCAGAATGACGGTATAGAACAGAGTGACCTCTTTCACAACCCCATCGACACCGGCGGCGGAGATGAAGTCACCTTGACGGAAGGGCTTAAAAATCATGAGCATGATGCCGCCGGCCAGATTTGCCAAAGCCCCCTGCAGGGCCAGGCCAACCGCCACACCGGCGGAGGCGAGCACTGCCACCACCGAAGCCATGGGGACGCCCATGATACCGATGATGGAGATCACGAGGATCACATACAGCACTGCGTTGCAGAAGCTGAGGATGAAGGTGCGGACCGTTCCCTCCACGTTGTTAAGAAATTTGCTTCTCCTCAAGAATTTCATGATGCTCTTGATGAGAATGGTGCCGACGATGAGGACAAGCAGCGCAAGGACGATCTTGCCGCCTGCCGCTGTGGCCATACCGGTTAAGTTGGTGATGATGGTATCCATACAGATGCTCCTTTCGTGTGTGTTCGATCGTTCTACATTCATTATAACAAGAAATGCGAACAAAGCAATACGGTTTTTGAATGGAAATTTATTGGTTTTGTACAAATGTGTGAAGCGGTGCATATGAAGCAGCCAGACAAACAACACAGCGCCGCAGAAGAAAAATCTTCCGCGGCGCTGTGTTTTGGGAGAAACAATTCCTATCATGGAATCCTCTGCCCGGCAGAGGATCGCAGATTACTTCAGCAGGTCCAGGATCTGCTCCTTGGGGCGGACGCCCACGGCCTGGTTGACCACCTTGCCGTCCTTCATCACCACCAGGGTGGGGATGCTCATGACGCCGAACTGGAGGGCCAGCTCCTGCTCCTGGTCCACGTTGACCTTAACGACCTTTACGTCGGGGCGTTCCTGGGCGATCTCGTCCACGATGGGGCTGACCATCCGGCAGGGGCCGCACCAGCTTGCCCAGAAGTCCACCAGGACGGGCTTGTCGCTCTG
>JAUNCL010000001.1:0-101357 GCA_030535235.1 Bacillota bacterium | reverse complement strand
GGCAGGGGCCGCACCAGCTTGCCCAGAAGTCCACCAGGACGGGCTTGTCGCTCTGGACGACTTCTTCCTGAAAATTCTCTTTGTTCATATCCTTAACCAACATCGTCGGGTCCTCCTTTGTGTGGTGTTTTGTGTTTTGTTGCCTGTATTATACCCGCCGGGGCGGAGGTTCTTCCGTGATGTTATCACAGTTCTTACAGTTTCTTGCTTTCTTGTTT
This sequence comes from Bacillota bacterium, assembly GCA_030535235.1. Taxonomy (GTDB): domain Bacteria; phylum Bacillota; class Clostridia; order Oscillospirales; family Oscillospiraceae; genus Evtepia. Next base: position 101,139 of record JAUNCL010000001.1, on the reverse strand, counting down.
TTTTTTGAAAAATCAACATACCATCCGGCAGGTTCGGGGCATACTAAAGAAAACCGCGGGGCTAAGACAGTTTGACAGGAGGGATCTCTATGGATCAGAAGATGTTTTGTTTTCAATGTGAGCAGACCGCCCGGTGCCAGGGCTGCACCGGCGCAGCCGGGGTCTGCGGGAAATCGGCGGGCAACGCCAAGCTCCAGGACCAGCTCACCGGCGCCCTCATCGGCCTGGCCCGGGCGGCCCAGGGGAAGGAGGGCTTGCTGACCCGGGAGACCGACCGGGTGATGCTGGAGGGCCTCTTCGCCACGGTGACCAACGTGAGCTTTGACGACGAGGCCATTGAGGACCTCATTGACCGGGTCCATGAGGAGGCTGGGTTTCTCTATCCCTCCTGCATGGCCTGCCCGGCCTGCACGGCGGAGGACTACGACATGGAGGAACTCTGGCAGGCCGACGAGGATATCCGCTCCCTGAAATCCCTCCTGCTCTTCGGCGTCCGGGGCATGGCGGCCTACGCCTACCACGCCTGGGTGCTGGGGTACGAGGACAAGACCGTGAACCGGTTTTTCTACAAGGCCCTGGCCGCCGTGGGGACCGACCACTACGGCATGAAGGAGCTGCTCCCCCTGGTGATGGAGGTGGGGGAGGTCAACCTGACCTGCATGGCCCTGCTGGACCGGGCCAACACCGAGACCTACGGCACCCCCCAGCCCACGGAGGTCACCATGACCGTGGAGAAAGGCCCCTTTATCGTGGTCACCGGCCATGACTTATATGACCTGAAGCAGCTCCTGGACCAGACCGCCGGCAAGGGGATCAACGTCTACACCCACGGGGAGATGCTGCCCGCCCACGGATACCCGGAGCTGAAGAAGTACCCCCATCTGAAGGGCCACTTCGGCACCGCCTGGCAGAACCAGCAGCGGGAGTTCGCCCACCTGCCCGCCCCCATCCTCTTCACCACCAACTGCCTGATGCCCCCCAAGGAATCCTATGCCGACCGGGTCTTCACCACCGAGGTGGTGGCCTACCCGGAGATGGTCCACATTGGGGAGGACAAGGACTTTACGCCCGTCATCCAGAAGGCCCTGGAGCTGGGGGGTTATCCCGAGGACAGGACCTTCACGGGCATCAACGGCGGCAGCACCCTCACCACCGGCTTCGGCCACGGGGCCATTCTGGCGGCGGCTGACCAGATCGTGGAGGGGGTCAAGAGCGGGGCCATCCGCCACTTCTTCCTGGTGGGGGGCTGCGACGGCGCACGGCCCGGCCGGAACTACTACACGGAGTTCGTGAAGAAGACCCCGGCGGACACCGTGGTGCTGACCCTGGCCTGCGGCAAGTTCCGGTTCAACGACCTGGACCTGGGGACCGTGGCCGGGCTGCCCCGGCTCCTGGACATGGGCCAGTGCAACGACGCCTACGGGGCCATCCGGGTGGCCCTGGCCCTGGCGGATGCCTTCGGGTGCGGGGTCAACGACCTGCCCCTGTCCCTGGTGCTGTCCTGGTTCGAGCAGAAGGCGGTGTGCATCCTGCTGACCCTGCTCCATCTGGGGATCAAAAATATCCGCCTGGGGCCTACCCTGCCGGCCTTCCTGTCTCCCAACGTGCTGAACTACTTGGTGGAGAACTACGGCATCGCCCCCATCACCACCCCGGAGGAGGATTTGAAGGCCATTTTGGAGAAGGAATAATTGATGAAACAACAGCGCAGAAGCCGCCGGCTTCTGCGCTGTTGTTCACGGGGTGGCGGGGGCGCAGTTCTTGTCATAGAGCAGCCCCAGACCCTTGGTGAGCAGGTGGGGGTCGTAGACGTGGGGGTGGGTGCAGAGGGACTCGGCGTAGCGGGCCAGGCCCCCGGTGATGACCAGGGTGACTGGCCGCCCCAGCTCCCCCTCGATTCGGGAGACCATGCCGTCCACCATGGCGGCGGCTCCCACCACGGCGCCGGAGAGCATGCACTCCTCGGTGTTCCGTCCGATCACATAGTCCGGGGTGTCCAGGGTCACGTTGGGCAGCTGGGCCGCCCGGTCGCTGAGGGCGGACAGGCTGGTGTCCAGCCCCGGGGCGATGATTCCACCCAGGAACTGTCGGTTCTCGTCCAATACATTAAAGGTAGTGGCCGTCCCCATGTCCACGGTGACGGCGGGCAGGGGGAAACGCTCGGCCACCCAGGCGGCGTCCACCAGCCGGTCCAGCCCCACCCGGCCCGGCTCGGGGACCTGCATGGTGAGGCCGGTCTCGCTGTCCTTGGTGATGAGCACCGGGTCCTTCCCGGTGAGGATGCGGACGCAGTTGCTCAGGGGGACGATGAGGCAGGGGACCACGCTGGACAGCACGGCCCCTTCAAACTCCTCTGTGGCGGCCCCCAGCTTTTTCAGCAGTCGGCGGATGGCCTGGAGGTAATCGGTGACTCCCCAGGCGGGGACGGTGTCCACCTTTCCGCAGAAGCGGACGGTGTATCCGTGGTCGGGGTCCCGCTCCAGGCCCCCCAGACTCACGGTGGTGTTGCCGATGTCAATGGTCAGGATCATAGGGATTCCTCGCTGGAGGCCTGGCGCAGCCGCTGGATCTCCTCCAGCAGCCGGGCGGCCACCTGGTCCTTGCCCATGAGGGGCAGTTGGGTGACGTCGTCTTTGGTGATGAGGGTGACCACATTGGTTTCCACGCCGAAACCGGCCCCCTCCACCTTCAGATTGTTGGCCACGATCATGTCCAGCTTCTTCTTTGCCAGCTTGGCCTGGGAGTTCTCCAGCATGTTCTGGGTCTCCATGGAGAAGCCGCAGACGAAGAGGCCGGGGTGCCGGTGCTCGGCCACCCAGCCCAGGATATCGCTGGTGCGGGCCAGGGGGATGGACAGGTCGCCGTCCTTCTTCTTCATCTTGTCGTCGGCCACGGTGGCGGGACGGTAGTCGGCCACGGCGGCGGCCTTGATGAGGATGTCGGTGGTGGGCAGGGCCTCCTGGACGGCGGCCAGCATGTCAGCGGCGGTGGTCACGGGTTTCACTTCCACAAAGGGCACTGGGTCCAGGTCCACCGGGCCGGAGATCAGGGTGACCTCGGCCCCCCGGAGCATGGCCTCCCGGGCGATGGCGTAGCCCATGCGGCCGGAGCTGTGGTTGGTGAGGTAGCGCACCGGGTCCAGGGATTCCTGGGTGGGCCCGGCGGTCACCGTCACCCGGACGCCGGCCAGGTCCTTCTCCCGGGCGATCTCCCGGGCCACGTGGTCCAGCAGGACCTCCGGCTCGGGGAGCTTGCCGCTGCCCACATCCCGGCAGGCCAGCAGGCCGCTGGCGGGCTGGATGATGCCGAAGCCGTAATTGGCCAGGGTGCGCAGGTTGTCCTGGGTGACGGGGTTTTCCAGCATGGCGGTGTTCATGGCCGGGGCCACCAGCTTCCGGCACCGGGCGGCCAGCACCACCGTGGTGAGCATGTCGTCGGCAATGCCGTGGGCCAGCTTGGCGATGACATTGGCGGTGGCCGGGGCCACCAGAATCAGGTCGGCCTTCTTGGCCAGGGAGATATGGGTCACGTCGTACTGGAAGTCCCGGGCGAAGGTGTCCACCACGCAGCGGTTGTTGGTGAGGGTCTCAAAGGTCAGGGGGGTGATGAACTGGGTGGCGTTCTCGGTCATCACCACGTGGACCTCGGCCCCGGCCTTCACCAGGGCGCTGGCCACGTTGGCCATCTTGTAGGCGGCGATACCGCCGGTGATCCCCAGCAGGACGCATTTTCCTTGTAACTGTTCCATGGTCGCTCCTCCGTGTTATCTGGCGGTCAGGTCATGTCCTTCAGCAGGCCGTGCTTTTCGTAGGTGGTCACCCGGGCGATCTTGTTGTTCTCGTCCACGAAGACCACGTTGGGGTGGTAGTCGTTCTTGACCTCCTCGGGGGTCATCTGGGCGTAGGACATGATGATGATCTTGTCCCCCACGCTGACGCACCGGGCGGCGGCCCCGTTCAGGCAGATCATGCCGGAGCCGGCCTCCCCGGCGATGGTGTAGGTCTCAAAACGGCTGCCGTTGTCGATGTCCACGATCTGGACCTTTTCATACTCCAGAATCCCGGAGGCGTCCAGCAGGTCCTGGTCCACGGTGATGGAGCCGACGTAGTTCAGCTCGGCCTGGACCACGGTGGCCCGGTGGATCTTGCCCTTCAGCATTTCGATGGTCATGGTCTTATTCTCCCTTCTCCACGATGAAATTGTCAATCAAACGGGTCTTGCCGATGTAGACGGCCATGGCCACCAGGACGGAGCCCTGGATGGTCTCCACGGGCAGCATGGTCACCCCGTCCACGGCGGAGACATAGTCGATGCGGGCCAGAGGCTCGGCCTGGATGTGGGCGGTCATGGCGTCCACGATCCGGCGGGCGGCGGTCTCGCCCTCCTCCACCATGGTCTGGCCCAGGCGGACGGCCTGGGAGAGGACCAGGGCGGCCTGGCGCTCCTGGGGGTTCAGGTAGGTGTTCCGGGAGGACTTGGCTAAGCCGTCAGGCTCCCGGACGATGGGGCAGCCCACGATCTCGATGCCGTAGGACATATCCCGGACCATGCGGCGGATGATGGCCAGCTGCTGGGCGTCCTTCTGACCAAAGAAGGCCTTGTCGGGGGTGACGATGTTAAAGAGCTTGGAGACCACGGTGCACACCCCCCGGAAGTGGATGGGACGGGTCTGGCCGCAAAGCTGCTTGGGCATGTCGGAGAGGATCTCCACATAGGTGGCGGCGTCGGGGGCGTACATCTCGGAGACCTCGGGGTAGAAGACCATGTGGCAGCCGTGCTCTTCCAGGAGGGCACAGTCCCGGTCAAAATCCCGGGGATAGGCCTCTAAGTCCTCGTTGGGGCCGAACTGGGTGGGGTTCACGAAGTCGGAGGCCACCACCCGGTCGCACTGGCTGACGGCCTTGTCCACCAGGCTGGCGTGGCCCTCGTGGAGGTAGCCCATGGTGGGGACCAGGCCCACGGTGAGGCCCTCCCGCTTCCAGGCCCGGACCTGGGTCCGGACTTCTTCAATCGTCTTTGCAATAATCATCGTCAATTCCTCACAGTACAGAACAGAATTTCAGGGGTTCCTCGGGCCGGTACTCCCGGTCCAGCCGGGCCAGGACGTCGTCGGAGCAGTCGCTCTTCACATAGGACTCCCTGGCGGTGGGGAAGGTGTTGGCCTTGACCTCCCGGTCGTAGGTCTGGAAGGCCTCTTTCATTACCTCGCCCACCCGGGCGAAGGTTTTTACGAATTTGGGCAGATAGCCGCTCTCACCGATGCCCAGCATATCCTGGCAGACCAGGACCTGGCCGTCGCAGCCGCTGCCGGCCCCGATGCCGATGGTGATGATGTCCAGCTTCCGGGTGATGAGGGCGGCCAGCTTGGGGGGAACGCACTCCAGCACCACGGCGAAGGCGCCGGCCTCCTGGACGGCCAGGGCGTCCTCCAGCACCCGGCGGGCGCTCTCCTCGCCCTTGCCCTGGACCTTGAAGCCCCCGTAGGTGTGGTGGGACTGGGGGGTCATGCCCACATGGGCGCAGACGGGGATGCCGGCGGAAGTGATGGCACGGATCTGGGAACAGACGGCCTTGCCGCCCTCCAGCTTCACGCAGTCCACCATGGCCTCCTTCATCATCCGGCCGGCGTTGGTGAGGGCCTGCTCCGGGGAGACCTGATAGCTCATAAAGGGCATATCCAGCACCACGAAGGCGTTCTTGCAGGCCCGGGCCACGCTGCGGCCGTAGATGATCATCTCATCCACGGTGACGGGCAGGGTGTCGGGGTAGCCCTGCATGGTCATGCCCAGGCTGTCCCCCACCAGGATGGTGTTGATGCCGGCCTCGTCCATGATCCGGGCGGTGGAGTAGTCGTAGCAGGTGAGCTGGGAGATCTTCTCGCCCCTGGCCTTCATGGCGGCCAGGGTGGCAACCGTGTTCTGTTTCATGTCCTCGATCCTTCCTTTAAGATTTGGTTCATGCTCTGATAGTCTTTGTCCGGGTGCTTTTTCTGGGCCAGGTCCACCAGCTTCCGGGAGGCGGCGGCGTAGAGCCGGCGGGCGTCGTCATCGGGCAGGCAGGCCAGATGCTTGGCCACCGTTTCCACGTCGCACCGCTCCACCGGACCGGTGAGGGCGGCCTCCGGACCATCCCGAAGGATGTGGGCCAGGTTGGCCTCCATGAGGGGGGCCAGAGCCTGACGGGCCAGGTCCTGGGGGAAGCCGCAGCTCTCCAGCAGCTCCAGGCTCTCCGCCGCCAGGGCGCAGACCAGATTGCTGGCCATGGCGCAGGCGGCGTGGTAGCGGACTTTCCCCTCCGGGGGGATGATCCGAACCGTGGGACCCAGGGCGGCGAGGGTGTCCCGCCACTGTGTCAGGTGGGGGCCGTCGCCCTCCAGGCAGAAAAAAGCACCCGGCAATTCCCGATAGGCAGTGTACTTACTGCTGATGGGGAACAGCGGGTGGATCGAATAGTGGTAGGCGCCGGAATGCTCCGCGCCGGGAAAGGCGTCCCGGGCGGTCATGGCGCCGCTGCAATGACAGATTTGTTTCCCTGAGAGGTCATACTGCCTCAGCTGGGTATAGACTGAGGGGAGCATTCCGTCCGGAACAGTCAAAAAGAGCGCGTCACTCTCCTGAACCAATGCCAACATGGTGTCATAGGGTTTCGTGTGGGTAAACAACGCCGCCTCCCGGGCCGATTCTCGCTGCCGGCTATAGTAGCCGGTCACCGGAACGCCGCCCTGGACAAAGAACTTGCCCAAAGAGAAGCCAACTTTTCCTGCTCCAATGAATCCGATGTTCATCGTATCACCTGCTTTCCGTATCTGACAGGTGACGCGGTGCTTTTTTGTTCCGCAGAGACGGAACCCAGGGAATATGCCGGTACAGTTTCCAACCTTGGAATACCATCCGCTTGTGGCCGGCAGCCGCTCTCTGAGGGGTCTCCCGGCAGACGGGGACATTGTATCACCGGAAAATGGGGATGTAAAGGGGTTTTTGCCTGTTTTTTCGTAGAAAAGAGCAGGGGGCAGTCTGTACAGAATCCACAAACCGGAGGGAGGACAAAAAAGCAGGGCGGGCTGTCCTCAGCCCGCCGCAGTCTGGCGAGAAAGTTGCGTAAGAGTCCGAACGACCCCATGTAGGGAACGGGCATGCCCGTTCCGTCTGGAACACTGAGGATACGCTCGCCGTGGGTACGGGCCTCCGGCGGCTCACTCTGTGGGGCACTGGCGGCCGGTGTGGTCCAGAATGTAGTCCTCGCCGTATTCCCCGTCCAGGATGAGCTGGCTCACGGGGACGATCTCATATCCCTCCCGGATCAGGTATTCCAGGATGGAGGGCAGGGCCTCGGGGGTGTGGAGGGCGGCGTTGTGGAAGAGGATGATGGAGCCGGGGCACACCTTGGAGGTCACCCGCTCCGTGATGGTGGCGGCGTCGTAGTCCTTCCAGTCCAGACTGTCACGGCTGGAAACCAAGGAACGGGCAGAGAGATTCCCTTGCTTTTTGCAGAGAGATGATACAATATACAATGAATTCATCTATATTCCGACGAAGTTTATAGAAATATACATCGTTTTATTTTGCAATCCCGGAAGAAAGTAGCGGTGGAAATAGAGAATGAAGCGTAAGAAACAGATATTAATTGTAGAGGACAACGAACTGAACCGGGCCATTCTGTGTGAGATCCTGTCCGATGACTATCAGGTGCTGGAGGCGGAGAATGGCCAGGAAGCCCTGGATCTCCTGCGGCAGCACAGGAACAGCATCGCCCTCATCCTCCTGGATGTCATGATGCCCGTGATGGATGGGTATACCTTTCTGGGCAAGGTGAAGGAGGACCCCGAGCTGGCGCTGATCCCGGTCATCGTGATGACTCAGAGCGACAGCGAGGCCGATGAGGTGTCCGCCCTGGCCCACGGAGCCACGGACTTTGTGCCCAAGCCCTACCGTCCCCAGGTGATCCTCCACCGGGTGGCCAGTCTCATCAAGCTGCGGGAGACCGCCGCCATGGTCAACGAGTTCCAGTATGACCGGCTCACCGGGCTCTACAGCAAGGCTTTCTTCTATCAGCGGGTCCGGGAGCAGCTGGCTGAGCATCCGGAGAAGAAGTACAGCATTATCTGTTCCAACGTGGAGAACTTCAAGCTGTATAACGACGCCTTCGGAGTCCAGGCCGGCGACCAGCTCCTGCGGGAAACCGCCGATGTCTTCCGCGCGCAGATGGGAGAAGAGAGCATCTGCGGCCATTACCGGGCGGATCGGTTTGTCTGCCTCCAGGAGCAAAACGAGAAATATGCCCACCGCATTGCCCACGGGGAAGACGGGCGGTATGCCTGTATCGTTCCGGAGAAAAATGTGGTGATGAAGTGGGGGATCTATGAGATCAACGACCCCACGATCCCGGTGGAGGGTATGTGCGACCGGGCGCTGCTGGCGGTGGACAGCATCAAGGGGCAGTATAACCGGTACTATGCCCTCTATGATGAGGAGATCCGGGACAGGCTGGTCCGGGAGCAGACCATCACAGCTGCCATGGAGACCGCCCTGGAGGAGGGGCAGTTTATCGTTTACTTCCAGCCCAAATACCGGCTGCACGACAACCGCATGATCGGGGCCGAGGCCCTGGTGCGCTGGATCCACCCGGAGTGGGGCTTCCTGTCCCCCGGCGAGTTTATCCCGCTGTTTGAAAAGAACGGGTTCATTCCCCGGTTGGACCAGTACGTCTGGGAGCGGGTGTGCGCCCAACTCCGGGACTGGAAGGAGAAGGGATACCTCCTTGTGCCGGTGTCTGTCAACGTGTCCCGGTCGGATGTGTACCAGGCGAGGCTGGTGGATACCCTTTGGGAGCTGACCCAGCAGTACGGTGTGGACCCGATCTATCTCCACCTGGAGATCACCGAGAGCGCCTATGCGGAGAATCCCGGCCAGATCATCAGCACCGTGGAGGCCCTGCGGGAGCTGGGCTTCCCCATTGAAATGGACGACTTTGGCAGCGGCTACTCCTCTCTGAACATGCTCAGCCAGATGAAGCTGGACATTCTGAAGCTGGATATGAAATTCATCCAGAACGAGCTGGCCAAGCCTGAGGAGCATAGCATTCTGAATGACGTCATCCGCATGGCCCACCGGATGCGCCTGAGCGTGGTGGCCGAGGGCGTGGAGACCTGGGAGCAGGTGAAGCGGCTGCGGGCTGTTGGCTGCGACTATGTGCAGGGCTATTACTTTGCAAAGCCCATGCCCGTCCAGGAGTTTGAGCAGCAGCTGACCGCCCAGACCGCCCAGGCCATTGCCTTCGCCCTGGAGGCAGAGCAGGAGAAGAGGAGCCTGCCCACCATTCTGCTGGCAGACGAGGACGCCGCCTACCGGGAAAAGGTCTGCCAGGCCTTCGACGGGGTGTACCAGGTCCTGGAGGAGGCCGACCCCTACCGCGCCCTGGACCGTCTTGCCGCCTGCGGCGGGGCGGACGCCGTGATCCTGAGCATGACGCTGCCCGACGACGGCGCCGCCGTTCTGCTCCAGGGCCTGCAGAAGGACGCGGCCTTTTGGAAGATCCCGGTGCTGGCCGAGATCCCCTGCGGCGACGCGCTGGAGGACCTGCCCCTGTCGCTGGAGGCCGACGACTTCCTCTGCAAGTGTCACCCCATCTTCGATCTGCAGCGGCGGCTGGACCGCTTGATGGACATGGTGGCGGCCCGGGAACGGGAGTACGTCCTGCAGGACGAGGCCAACCGGGATTACCTGACGGGTCTGCTCAACCGGCGGGGGCTCCAGGCCGCCATGGCCTCCTTGCGGAAGGAGGACCTGCCTATGGCGGTCTGCATGTTCGACCTGGACAACCTGAAGCAGATCAACGATACCTTCGGCCACGACACGGGGGACCGGGTGATCCAGGCGTTCGCCGACCTGCTCCGCCGCCAGACCCGGGAGGAGGACATCAAATGCCGCTACGGCGGGGATGAATTTGTGGTCCTCCTGAAGGGCCTGAAGGACGAGGAGACCGCGCTGAAAAAGGGGTCGGAGATCTGCCGCCTGTTCCGGGAGCGCCTGGAGGCGGAGAATATCCACGGGGCCTGCTCCGGCGGCATCGCCCTGTGCGAGGTCTGGGAGAGACCCTCCGGCAAGCTGATCCAGCGGGCGGACCAGGCCATGTACCAGGCAAAGCGGGAGAACAAGGGCGCCTGCTGCCTGTGGCGAGAGCAGACCGCGAACAGGGCACAGAAATAGAATGTTACAGTTATGTTTCAAATCCGCGGATTTCTTGACATGGAGAAACTTCCTGTGTAAAATGCCAGTGTAGAAAAGCAAAAGGAGCGCGCTCCTTTTTGTGTTTCCCCCAAGGGGAAACACAAAGGCTTTTCATGACTGCGGCATAACGTCCGGGGCACACCGGGCTTTATGTAAATATTCTAACAGGAGGTAATTCCTATGAGAAACCTTAAAAAGGTTCTTAGCCTGGTGCTCTGCATGGCTGTGATGCTCTCTGTCATGGTCGTGGGCGCAGGCGCAGCGTTCAAGGATCAGGAAAAGATCAACAACGCTGAGGCAGTTGATGCTTGTGTCGCACTGAACATCATCAACGGCTACACCGATGGTTCTTACAGACCCGAAGGGACCATCACCCGCGCAGAAGCATGCAAGATGATCTGCGTGGCACTGAACGGCGGCAAGGAGCCCGTCCTGGGCACCAACGCCACCGCTTCTTTCACCGACACCAAGGGTCACTGGGCCGAGGGCTACATTGAGTCCTGCGTGTCTCAGGGCATCGTAGCCGGCGTCGGCGGCGGCAAGTTCAACCCCAACGGCAACGTCACCGGTTCCCAGTTTGCCAAGATGCTGCTGATCGCTCTGGGCTTCAAGTCTGACGTGGAGAATTTCACCGGCAATGCTTGGGAAGTCAACACCAACGTCCGGGCTACCCAGAAGGGCCTGTACGATGGCCTGGAGAGCATGGATGTTTCCGCAGCTCTGTCCCGTGACAACGCTGCTCAGATGGTTTGGAATGCTCTGGAAGCATATATGGTTTCCTATAAGAACGAGTTCTCCACCGTCAATGGTCAGTTGGTAGCAACTCAGGTGCTGGCTGACAAGACCGGCAACAATGGCCAGAAGGTCACTCTGCTGAAGGACAAGTACAATGCGGACATCTATGAAGGTGTTCTGACTGGTTCCGGCAACTACAATGCTGCTAAGAACAAGCTCAAAATGGACGTTAAGGCCATTAATGGCTATTCTGTAAGTGAATATTATGATGACAGTGGTAGACCTGTTCAGGGTACTTGGAATGATGAACTCCTCAAGTATTCCGAGGATGTCACCGGTCTGCTGGGCCAGTATGTCAAGGTCCTGGTAAATGCCAAGGGCGAGGTTTACGGTGTTTTCTCCGTTCCCTCTGAGAACACCGTTGTTACCGCAACCTTCTCCGATGTGAAGAAAGTGAGCAGCGATAAGGTCAAGATCGACGGCACTGAGTACAAGTATGATAACGGTGCTGTTCTGAAGATTGTTGGCAAAGAAGATAGCACTATTTCTGCACTGAAGGAGACTGCCTACAACTCCGCTGACACCATTACCTTTATCTCCAACAACGGCGACAACAAGTTCGACGTTGCTTATGTGAATCCCATCCAGTCCATCACCAAGGTTACCTATGTGTCTAAGGACTCCTTTACCGCTGGCGGCGAAGTGAAGTATGAGGACGTGATCGCTCCCACCGACCTGAAGAAGGACGACTACGTTGTTAAGACTACTGATCTCTTCACTGGCGATGACATGTATGTCAAGGCTGATACTGTGAAGGGTAAGATCACTGCTTCTAAGGGTGCTGCTGGTTCCCTGACCGATATCTGCGTTGACGGCACCTGGTATCAGGTTGCTGAAAAGAGCAATGAGGCTTTCTCTGGTATGGTTAAGTATGCTAGCACTGGTGCTACTCTGGCCCTGAAGAATACCTACACCCTGCAGATCGTCAACGGTGTTGTTTACAACGCTAAGCTGGAATCTGCTGACTCCACCGACACCGCTCTGGTCCTGGGGGCTTCCGGTGCAATGGATGTTGACGGCAACCGTCAGGTCAAGCTGCTGTTTGCTGATGGTACCGTCAAGGTTGTCCCCGCTAAGGATGTCTACGCTGCTATTGGGGACAATGCTGTAAACGCTAAGAAGGCATTTGTGACCTATGAAATCAAGGACGGCGTTTACGAACTGACTCAGGTCAGCGATACCAACAAGCTGGGCAAGGATTCCTATTTTGATGTTGATGCGGGCTTTGTCAAGGCCGACAAGAAGATCAACGGTACCCGTATTGCAGACTCCGCTGTGATCTATGTCCAGTACAAGGACGGCGACGATTTCAAGACCGAGGTCATGACCGGTAAGGAACTCAACGCTATGGGCTCTAACTTCGGTACTCATGCTTACTATGTTGTTGATGGTTCTACCATCTGTGCTGCTCTGATTACCGGTGACGGCTACCTGCCTGGCGCTTCCGCTGGTAAGCTGTACGGCTACGTTACCTCTGAAGTGACCGATAACAACAACGACGGTACTGCGTACAAGTCCTTCACCGTTTGGACCTCCAACAACGAGTCTGTTGATGTCAAGATGAAGTCTACCACTGCAAGCATTGCAAAGGACGATATCATCTCCTTCGAGATGGGCGCAGACAACTTCATCGAAGGCGTATCTGAGCCTGTAGCAACGACTGCAGCTATCAAGGACTTTGGTGCAAAGTACGCTATCTTCTACAAGAACGGCGATACCGGTACTAATGATTATGACTTCGATGATGATGTCAAGTTCCTGTACCTGAACACCAAGGATGTGAAGGGTATTAACGGCGGTGAGCTGGCTAAGGCCGACGGGACTGGTGCTACCAATACCTACTATGCAAACTGCAAGTACGTTGAGGAGAACGGCAAGATCGTTCTGATCGCTATCGATACCAACCTGAACAAGTGGGATGGCGCATCCAACATTGTTAATGCCATCGCCGCAGAGGACTAAAAAAGACGGGTTTATCTGAAGGTGACTATTGCTGGAGGAATAAATCCTTAGTACACACAAACTCACCCCTCGGGCATTGCCCGGGGGGTATTTGTGGTACATTCCGCCGTGTGTGCGGCCGCCCAACGTGGGTTGGGCCGATGTGGTCATCGGCCCCTACGGGCGGGGTGGATTGTATGAAAAACGCATGGTAGGGCGGGGCCTTGGTCCCGCCGGTACGTGGAGGGTTGTCCCTACGTTGAACGGCGGGAGCAAGCCCCCGCCCTACGATGGCGTTGGTTCGTCACCCACCCATTTCGTAGGGGCGCTTCACGAAGCGCCCGAAACGTGGCAGATATCCTCTGCGCATCACGGGCGATTCATGAATCGCCCCTACGATGGGCGTTGGTTGCCGCCCACCCCTTGGCTCCCCCTTTGGGGGAGCTGGCACGGCGCAGCCGTGACTGAGAGGGCAAATCACTGCCGACACAGAGCGGCCCTCTCCGTCTTCGCCCTTCGGGCGAATCCACCTCCCCCAGCGGGGGGAGGCATGGGCGCTGGTTGCCGCCACCCCCAAATTCCTAACTCCTAATTCCTCATTCCAAGGAGGGTTTGCCCATGACAACAACCGAAAAATACCGTGTGCGGGTGACCCTCTTCGGCACCGTGACCCTGGAAAACCACCGGGGCCGGGCGGTGGAGAATCCCTCCCGGCAGTCCCAGCCCTGGCTCCTGCTGAAATACCTCCTGGTCCACCGGACCCGGGAGGTGGACCCGGAAGAGCTGGCCGCCGCCCTGTGGCCGGACAACCCCAAAGCCGCCGGGGAGAACGCCGCCCGGGTGCGGCTGAACCGGCTCCGGGAGGCGCTGACCCCCCTGGGCCTGGAGGGGAAGAGCGGGCTGGTCCAGTACGCCGGGGGCCGCTATCGCCTGAACCCCCGGTACATCCTGGACACCGACGAGGACCGCTTTCTGGACCTCCTGGCCCGGCTCCGGGGCTGTCCCGCCGAGGACCCGGCGGGGCTGACCCTCTGCCTGGAGGCCCTGACCCTGGCCGCCGGTCCCTACTTAGGCAAAACCGGGGATGCCCCCTGGGCGGCCCCCTATCGGGCCTGCTTCCGCCGGGCCTTCGCCGGCCTGGCTCGGGATACCCTGGCCCGGACCCGGACCCTGGAGGACCCCCGGGCGGTGGACCTCCTCTGCCGCCGGGTGCCGGACCTTCTGCCCGGGGACGCCGCCATACACGATGAACTCTGCGATTATTTGAAAAAGACCGGGCGGGAGCTGGATCTGCTGCGCCTGACCGCCCGGCCCGTCCCCCGGGAACCGAAGCCCAGGCCGGCCTCCCAGGGCCATGAGATCGTCAGCAAGATCGTCATTCAGAAGGGTCAGGTCTACACCGTGGCCGCCCCCAGCGGACAGCGGCCCCTGCAGTACACCCGCCGGGACGAGCCCGAGCTGACCCGGGTCTTTCGGGAGGAGGGGCTCTCCGGTCTCCTGTTGGCGGTGGCCCGGGAGATCCACCGGGGCCGTATCCGCACCCGGGCGGACTCCAAGCTCACCCGTGCCATCCGAAAAGCCCTCCACACCCTGGGCCTGGAGACCTTCCTGGACCTGGAGGAGGAGCCCGCCGCCCAAACACTGACCGCCCTGGTCTTAGAGGAGCTGCAGGGGGAAAGCAAACCAAACAGAACGGTTTCAAACGCGTAGTTTTTGTGGTAGAATCAAACCACGCAGAAACCACACCGAAACCGCGAGGAGATACCCATGAAAAAAGTAGCCTTTGTCTGTGTTCACAATTCCTGCCGCAGCCAGATGGCGGAGGCGCTGGGGAAAAAGCTGGCCCCGGAGGTCTTTGAGAGCTATTCCGCCGGCACGGAGACCAAGCCCCGGATCAACCCCGACGCCGTGCGGCTGATGAAGCAGGTCCACGGCATCGACATGGAGGCCCACCAGCGCAGCAAGCTCCTGAGCGACCTGCCGCCGGTGGATGTGGTGGTGACCATGGGGTGCAACGTCCAGTGTCCCGCCCTGCCCTGCACCCATCGGGAGGACTGGGGCCTGGAGGACCCCAGCGGTCAGCCGGATGAGGTCTTTCTCCAGACCATGGCCCGGATCGAGGAAAAGATTCTGGACCTGAAGCACCGCCTGGAAAACGAGGAATGATAACAAAACCGGCCCGGACTGCCCGGGCCGGTTTTTGTATGGGAATCGGGAGAAAACCTCTCTTTTTTTGAAAAAATATTGTATCATGTTCTATCATCCGGTAAAATTACAATGATTACTTTGATAAGGAGAATGGTAGTATGTTAGAAGTTGGACAAAAAGCCCCGGATTTTACCCTGTCGGACCAGAATGGAAACCCGGTTCGCCTTTCCGATTTTCTGGGGAAGAAGGTGGTCCTGTATTTCTACCCCCGGGACAACACCCCCGGCTGTACCCGGCAGGCCTGCGCCTTTGCCGCCGCCTATGACCAGTTCCGGAGCCGGAACGTACAGGTCATCGGGGTCAGCAAGGACTCCGTGGCCTCTCACCTGAAATTCGCCCAGAAGCACCAGCTGCCTTTTGTCCTGCTGTCCGACCCGGAGCTGCAGGCCATCCAGGCCTATGACGTCTGGAAGGAGAAGAAGCTCTATGGCAAGGTGAGCATGGGGGTGGTGCGCTCCACCTACCTCATCGACGAGGCGGGGATCATTCAGCGGGCCATGCCCAAGGTCAAGCCGGACACCAACGCCGGGGAGATTTTGGCCGCCCTGGACCAGTGAGAGGGAACCATGCGGATCATCATTTCACCGGCCAAGAAGATGAGGACCGACACGGACAGCCTGCCCTGGCAGGACCTGCCGGCCTTTTTGGAGAAAACCGAGCTGATCCTGGAACGCCTGCGGGGGATGTCCGGGGAGGAGCTGAAAGCCCTCTGGAAGTGCAGTGACTCCATCGCGGCGCTGAACGTGGAGCGGCTGGCCTCCATGGACCTGCGGCGGGGCCTGACCCCGGCGGTGCTGGCCTATGAGGGCATCCAGTACCAGCACATGGCCCCCGGGGTCTTTTCGGCGGGGGCGTTTGCCTACATCCAGGAGCACCTGCGCATTTTATCCGGGTTCTATGGGCTTCTGCGCCCCTTTGACGGGGTGACTCCCTACCGGCTGGAGATGCAGGCAAAGCTGGCCCTGGAGGGGGCCAGGGACCTCTACGGATTCTGGGGGGACGACCTGGCCCGGACCCTGGCGGCGGAGACCGACTGCATCGTCAACCTGGCCTCCAAGGAGTACAGCCGCAGCGTTTCCCCGCACCTGCCCCCGTCGGTCCGCCTGCTCACCTGCGTCTTTGGCGAGGAGAAGGCGGGGAAGATCGTGGAAAAGGGGACCCAGTGCAAGATGGCCCGGGGGGAGATGGTGCGGTACTTGGCGGAGCACCGCATCCAGGACCCGGAGGCGCTGAAGGGCTTTGCAAGCCTGGGCTTCCGATACTCCCCCAAACATTCCGATGAGCAGACCTTTGTTTTCTGCCATGAGCCGGCCACGGGGGGAAAAGCCTGATTTGCAGCGCTGCGGGTTGGGGTCAGAGCCCCTCTGTCCGCATCTTTCTTCTCGCCGGGGCATAGAGTGTCTCGGGAGGGAGACACCATGGAGATCAAGCACACGCATCCTGTTTACACATCCGAAACGGAGCGCCGGGAACGCCTGGAAGAACTGCGGAAGCTGTGTTCCGTGGAGCTGCGGTCCGGGCGGTCCGGCGGAAAGCCCGGGTAAGCCATGGTCAGCGCAGTCTATGCACGGCAGTCCGTGGAGAAGAAGAACAGCCTTTCCATTGAGGGGCAGATCGACCTCTGCCGGCGCGCCGCCGGGGGAGACCTGCGGGTCTACAGCGACCGGGGGTATTCCGGCAAGAACGCCGACCGCCCCGCCTTTCAGGATCTTCTCCGGGACATCCAGGCGGGGAAAATAGACAAGCTCTACGTCTATCGACTGGACCGTTTTTCCCGCTCCGTAGCCGATTTTGGTCGGCTGTGGGAAATTCTGCAGGCCCACCGGGTGGAGTTCGTGTCGGTCAGCGAGAATTTCGACACGGCCACCCCCATGGGCCGGGCCATGCTCCACATTATCATGGTCTTTGCCCAGCTGGAGCGGGAGACCACCGCCGAGCGGGTGAAGGACAACTACTACCGCCGGGCTGCCCTGGGGTCCTGGCCCGGCGGCCCGGCCCCGTTTGGCTTCTCCAACGGGCGGCTCACGGCGGAGGACGGGCGCAGCGTCCCCACCCTGATCCCCAACGAGAAGGCGGAGATCGTTCTGCGGATTTTCGAGGCCTACGGGGCGGAGGAGGCCTCCCTTGGCTCGGTGGCCAAGCTGCTGAACGCCGAGGGCATCCCCTCCTCCCGCCGGGGGACCTGGGACAACGTGGCCCTCTCCCGGGTCCTCCACTGCCCCGCCTATGTGATGGCCGACGAGGAGGTTTTTCTCCACTTCAAGGCCCTGGGGGCGGTGGTCACCTCGCCCCCGGAGGACTTTGACGGCCGCCACGGGGTCCTCCTGGTGGGAAAACGGGACAAGTCCCAGAAGAAGTACACCGACGTGAAGGACCACGCGGTTTCCATCCTGAACAGCCCCGGCTTTGTCCCGGCGGACCTGTGGCTGCGGTGCCAGAACAAGCTGGCCCGGAACCGGCAGCTGGGCAACAGCGGCAAGGGGACCCACACCTGGCTCACGGGCCTTTTGAAGTGCGCCCGCTGCGGGTACAGCGTCAAGGTGCTGAAGGAGCCAAACAACCGCCGACTGGTGTGCAGCGGCCGGTACAATCTGGCCCAATGCGACGCTGCCATCGGGGGGAAGCTGGAAGAGCTGGAGACCGCCGTGGCCCGGGAGATCGAGGCCCTGCTGGCGGAGTGCCGGGAGAGCCAACCCCCGCCCGCCCTGGATGAGACATTTAAGGCCCGGCTGGAGGAGCTGGACCGGAAGGCCGACCGGCTCATAGCGGCCTTTGCCGAGAGCAGCGACCTCCCCGCCGCCTATCTGCGGCGGGCCTTGGGGCGGTTGGAGGCCCAGCGGCAGGCCCTTTTGGCGGAAAAGCACCGGGCGGAGAGCCGCCTGGAGCTGCCGGGCCGTCTGGTCTTCGGGGACCTGAATTTCCAGGAGAAGAAGCGGGTGGCCGCCCGGTTCGTCCGCCGCATCGACCTCTCCCAGGACGGGGCGGAGATTCATTGGAATGTGTAAGAGGATGGTGCTGCCCATGCCCGTTCCGCCGACAACCCCCTGCGTTGCGGCAGAAATATTACAGTTATATTTCAAATCTCAGGAATCCTTGACAAGAGAAATCTTCCTGTGTAAAATGCCAGTGTAGAAAAGCAAAAGAAGCGCGCGCTTCTTTTTGTGTTCCCTGTGGGGAACACAATGGCTTTTCATGACTGCGGCATAACGTCCGATGGCACATCGGGCTTTATGTAAATATTCTAACAGGAGGTAATTCCTATGAGAAACTTTAAGAAGCTTCTCAGCCTGGTGCTCTGCATGGCCGTGATGCTGTCCGTCATGGTCGTGGGCGCAGGCGCAGCGTTCTCTGATCAGTCCAAGATCAAGAACACTGAGGCCGTTGATATGTGCGTTGCACTGAACATCATCAACGGTTACGAAGATGGTTCCTTCAAGCCCGATGGTAACGTTACCCGTGCCGAGATGTGCAAGATGATTTGCATCGCACTGAACGGCGGCAAGGAACCCGCAACCGCTACCAAGGTAACCCCCACCTACACTGACATTAAGGGTCACTGGGCTGAGGGCTACATTGAGTACTGCTCCACCAAGGGTATTGTTGCTGGCGTTGGCGACGGCAAGTTCAACCCCAACGGCAACGTGACCGGTTCTCAGGCAGCCAAGATGCTGCTGGTGGCTCTGGGCTACAACGCTGACGTTGAGAAGTTCGTGGGCGCAAGCTGGGAACTGTACGTTAACGTGAAGGCAAATCAGGATGGCCTGTACACTGATCTGGAGTCTATGGATCCCTCTGCAGCCCTGTCCCGTGACAATGCTGCTCAGATGATCTACAATACTCTGAACGCTGATACCATTAAGGTGACCAGCTCCATCGACCGCACCGACGGTTCTGTGGTTGACACCTATGAGAAGAGCGGTGTCGATATGCTGGCTAAGGCATATCAGGCAAAGAGCTGGATTGGCGACTTTACTGGTAACTATAAGACTGGTGATGCTTCCAAGGAAGGCTATATTGAAATCAGTGGTGCGATTGACGGCAACCTGAAAAACAATCCTGACAATGCTGCCATTCCTGCTGAGTTCAAGAACGACCTTGATATTCAGTACATCGGTGAGGAAGTAAAAGTCATCTTCAAGGATGGTGTTGGCGGCATTAAGGATCAGCCCGACGATAAGGATACCATCTATGGTGTCTATGTCACTGGCGCAACCACCGTTTACAACATCGTAAAGGGTGACCTGCAGGATGCCGATAGCGGTAAGATCAAGTTCGGTGGTAAGAACTACAAGGCCGCTGCTGAGATTGCCGTTTATACCAACCTGAGCAGCGACACTGCCACTTTGGCTGCTGTTTCTGCATTTGATAAGAATGGCACCTATTATGGTGACTGCGCTGACACTATCAAATTCATTGTGGAGGATGGCAAGATTACCACTGCCTACATCACCAACTACACCCTGGCTAAGGTTACTGGCGTTTCCTCTGAGAAGATTTCTCTCTCTGGCATTGGCTCTAAGAAGTTTGCTGACCATGAAATCGCAGATGGTCTGAAGAAGGATGACGTTGTTGTTGTCAGCCACCTGTTTGCTGGAGATAATGAAACCTACTTCGTTGAAAAGGCAGATTCCATTTCCGGCAAGCTGACTGCATACAACGTGGGCCAGAATAGTGTCTCTATTGATGGCACCAAGTATGCCGCCGACGCTGACTTTACTACTCTGTCCGACTCTGACTTTACCACCATTGGTAATCTGGATTCCAGCGATCTGAACGAAGACTACGAAGCATATGTTGTGAATGGCTTTGTCATGGCTCTGAAGAAGACCTCTGATTCTGTTGTGAACTATGCTCTGGTTGACTCCGTTGGTGGTTCTGGAACCAAGGTTGATCCTTATAAGGTTTACATGGTTCTTGCTGATGGGACCAAGGGCACTTATACGGTCGCTTCCGATTCCTCTTATGATCCTTACACGTTCTCTCCCGATACCGAGGTTCTGGTCAAGTACACCACCAATAAGGACGGCGAAGTCAAGCTGACCGATGTTGGTACTGCTATGATTAAGGCCAACTACGATAAGAACACCAAGCAGCTGAAGGATAACACTACTAATGTGGGTGTTGTCGCAACCGACTGTGTGATGTTTGTCAAGACTGCTGCTGACAAGTACAGTGTTTACACTGACGTTCGTGGCCTTGGCAACATCAACAGCGACAAGGACTCCATGCCTGGCCTCTACAAGACCAACACTGATGGTAAGGTCGTTGCAGCTTACATTGAACTGATGGCTAAGCCCGCTGGCTCCACTTCCGATACCATGTATGGCATCGTTACCTCTGAGGGTTCTGTCACCAAGGATGATGATACCAGCTATGTCTCCTTCTCTGTTTATGCAAATGGCCAGGATATGACTATTAAGTTTGAAGGCGATCAGGACAGCAATATCAGCATCGACAAGGGCGATCTGGTCTACTTCGACAAGACTTCCGACAATGTCTACTCTGTGAGCGATGTTAAGGTTGCTACCAACAACGCACTTGCAACTGGTTTGAATGTCCAGATTAAGGAGTATGACGAGTCTGGCAAGATTCTGACCTACACTACCGCAGCTATTAATAATGACGGTGTGGTTACTTGGGGTGATTCTCAGACCCTTGCCCTGGATGATGATGTAGTCATCGTCTACGTGAATACCGATGGCGACAAGGGCGGCGAGGATATTGGCGTTGTTCAGGCTGATACCACCAAGGTTGATGATGACGGCGTGATTGTTCCCAATGCTCGTATCATCACAAAGGATGGCAAGGTCATTGCGATCTATGTGGATGATGAGTACGATATCACTAAGTAACTCACTCTGAATCCCTGATTCAGTCCAAATTGTAAGTCTCTTACAATCCACACACAAATCCACCCCTCGGGCTTTGCCCGGGGGGTGTTTGTGGTACATTCCGCCGTGTGTGCGGCCACCCAACGTGGGTGGGCCGATGTGGTCATCGGCCCCTACGGGCGGTGGTTCGTCACGCACCCATTTCGTAGGGGCGCTTCACGAAGCGCCCGAAACGTGTCAGATACCCTCTACGAGGCACGGGCGATTCATGAATCGCCCCTACGATGGGCGTTGGTCCGCCACCCACCCCTTGGCTCCCCCTTTGGGGGAGCTGGCACGGCGAAGCCGTGACTGAGAGGGTAAATCACTGCCGATCCAGAGCGGCCCTCTCCGTCACCGCCTGCGGCGGCGCCACCTCCCCCAGCGGGGGAGGCATGGGCGTTGGTCCACCACCCACCCCCTGGCTCCCTCTGATGAGGGAGCTGGCAGCGCGAAGCGCTGACTGAGGGAGAGATAGACTCCGTGAAAGGGTATTACAACCCGATACGCCGGGGTATCTCTCCCTCCGCCCCTCCGGGGCACCTCCCTCATCAGAGGGAGGCGGCTCCTCACCCCCCAATTCCTAATTCCCCCAAGGAGGTTCTTCATGCCCACAACGGAAACCTACCAGCTCCGGGTGACGCTATTCGGCCCGGTGGCGCTGGAAAACCAAAACGCCCGGGTGGTGGAGAACCCCTCCCGGCAGTCAAAACCCTGGCTCCTGTTAAAATACCTCCTGGTGAACCGCCACCGGCCCGTGACCCGGGAGGAGCTGGACGCCCTGTGGCCCCAGGGGGCCGGGGACAGCGCCGCCCGGGTGCGTCTGAACCGGCTCCGGGAGGCGTTAGCGCCCCTGGGCCTGGACGGAAAGAGCGGCCTGGTCCAGTATTCCGCCGGGGTCTACCGTCTGAACCCCCGCTGCGCCCTGGACGTGGACGAGGACCGGCTCACCGGCCTGCTGGAGCGGCTGCGGAACTGCGGCTTCCGGGACCCGGCGGGCTTGCAGCTCTGCATGGGGGCCCTGACCCTCCTGGTCGGGCCTTTCCTGGACCAGACTGCCGCCCCCTGGGTGACCCCCTATCGGGCTCACTACCGCAAGGAATTCTGCGCCCTGGCCCGGGAGACCCTGGCCCGCTCCCGGGTTTTGGAGGACGACCGGGCGGCCTCCCTGCTGCTCCAGCGGGCGGCGGTGATGGCCCCGGAGGACGGGGAACTGAACCGGGACATTCGGGCCTTTTTGGAGGAAAACAACCGGTCCGCCGACCTGCTCCGCTGCCCTGCCCCCGCCCGGCCCAAGCGGCGGGCGGACAAGCACCACGAGATCGTGAAAAAAATCATCATCGAGGACGACAAGGTCTTTTTCATCAGCGCCGCCAGCGACCGCCGCCCCCTGTGCTACGCCCGCTGGGAGGTCCTGCCCCTGACCCGGGTTTACCAGAGCGACGGCCTGCCCGGTCTGCTGCTGGCGGTGGGCCGGGAGATCCACCGGGGGACCCTGCGGACCCGGGCGGACTCCAAGCTCACCCGGGCGGTGCGAAAAGCCCTCCACACCCTGGGCCTGGAGACCTTTCTGGACATGGAGGAGGACCCCGCCGCCCAAATGCTGGCCGACCTGACCCTGGAGGCGCTGCGGGGGGAGTGAGACTTCCCCCAACCAGAGAACAGAAGGGGCCCGTGGCAGAAATGCAGCTCTGCCACGGGCCCCTTTCCTTTGTTTCCATCGGCTCCACGTCCCATTGTATGATCTCCAGGCCCATGCCCCGGACGGTGGAGACCACGTGGTCGTCGTACTCCCCAAAAGGCGGCCGGAAGAGGGTGGGCCGCACGCCGGTGACGGCCTCGATCTTGTCGTTGCAGGTGTTGATGTCCTCGATGATGGCGTCGGCGGAGAGGCTGTTGAAGTGGGCGTGGTCGTTGGAGTGTCCCATGACCTCGTGGCCGGCGTCGGCCAGGGCCTTCACCGACTCGGGGTATTTGTCCACCCACTCGCCCACCACGAAAAAGGTGGCCTTGACGTTGTACTGGTCAAAGATGTCAATGAGGTTCTGGGTGTCCTCGTTCCCCCAAGGGAATGCAATATTGCGGTCCTTGCGCCCCAAGGGTTTCCGGGCGCAGGGACCGTATGCGTTTCGGCAGTTGTTCGGATTTCTGAACCAATGACAGGAACATCGTATAAGAAAGGAACAGATGGGTAGTATTTCTAATGCAGGCCATCCTGCCGCTGCAAAAAAGGGATGGCGCGGGATTGACTTGTGACGAAATATCTACTATTATAATAGGGAAAGTGCTTGTGGAAAACAGGCATATAAACAGCTTTCTGAGTGACCTTTGTTGTGAAAAACATAGACAAGGAGTGTGACCTATGACCATTACCAAGGACATCCGATACATCGGCGTCAACGACCATCAGATCGACCTGTTTGAGGGTCAATATGCAGTTCCCAACGGCATGGCGTACAACTCCTACGCCATTCTGGATGAAAAGATCGCCATCATGGACACTGTGGACAAGAACTTTACCCAGGAATGGCTGGGCAATGTCCAGGGCGTCCTGGCCGGGCGAAAGCCCGACTATCTGGTGGTGCAGCACATGGAGCCAGACCACTCCGCCAACATTGCCAACTTCCTGGCAGCCTATCCCGAGGCTGTGGTGGTCTCTTCCGCCAAGGCCTTTGATATGATGCAGAATTTCTTCGGCGAGGATTACGCCGGCCGCCGGATCGTGGTGGGAGAAGGGGACACCCTGGAGCTGGGCAAGCATACCCTCACCTTCGTCACCGCTCCCATGGTCCACTGGCCCGAAGTCATCGTGACCTATGATTCCTATGATAAGGTCCTGTTCTCCGCCGACGGCTTTGGCAAGTTCGGCGCCCTGGATGTGGAGGAGGACTGGGCCTGCGAGGCCCGCCGGTACTACATTGGCATCGTGGGCAAGTATGGCTCCCAGGTGCAGGCGCTGCTGAAAAAGGCCCAGAATCTGGAGATCGACATCATCTGCCCCCTTCACGGCCCTGTGCTGACAGAAAACCTGGGGTATTATCTCAAGCTGTATGATATTTGGTCCTCCTACCAGGTGGAGAGCGAGGGCATCATGATCGCCTATACCTCCGTATATGGCAACACCAAGGCGGCGGTGGAGCTGCTGGCCCAGAAGCTCCGGGAGAAGGGCTGCCCCAAGGTGGTGGTCACCGATCTGGCCCGGTGCGACATGGGGGAAGCTGTGGAGGACGCCTTCCGCTACGGCAAGCTGGTGCTGGCCACCACCACCTACAACGCGGACATCTTCCCCTTCATGAAGGAGTTTATCCACCACCTGACCGAGCGGGATTTCCAGAACCGCACCGTGGGCCTCATCGAAAACGGCTCCTGGGCGCCCATGGCAGCCAGAGTGATGCGGGAGATGCTGTCGGGGAGCAAAAACCTGACCTTCACCAAAACCACGGTGAGGATCCTGTCTGCGCTGAACGAGGGGAGCAGAGGGCAGATCGAAGCCATGGCCAACGAGCTGTGCCGGGAGTATCTGGCCCAGCAGGACGCCACCGCCAACAAGCAGGATATGACCGCTCTGTTCAAGATCGGGTACGGCCTGTATGTGGTGACCTCCCACGACGGGACCAAGGACAACGGCCTGATCGTCAACACGGTTTCCCAGTTGACCGACAATCCCCAGCGGGTGGCGGTGAACATCAACAAGCGAAATTACTCCCACGACGTCATTAAGAAGACCGGCGTCATGAATGTCAACTGCCTGGATGTTTCCGCGCCCTTCTCTGTGTTCCAGACCTTCGGCTTCCAGAGCGGCCGGACGGCGGATAAGTTCGCCGGGATCGACGAGCTGCGCAGTGACAACGGCCTGCGCTTCCTGCCCCGGTATATCAACGCCTTCATGAGCCTGAAGGTGGAAAACTATATCGATCTGGACAGCCACGGGCTGTTTATCTGCTCGGTCACGGAAGCACGGGTGATCTCGGACCGGGACACCATGACGTACACCTACTACCAGAACCATGTCAAGCCCAAGCCTCAGACCGAGGGGAAAAAGGGCTTTGTCTGCAAGGTCTGCGGCTGGGTCTACGAGGGAGATACCCTGCCTGACGATATCGTCTGCCCCCTGTGCAAGCACGGGGCCGCGGATTTTGAACCAATCGGATAAGGAAACCGGATACGCAGCGGACTCCACCATGACGTGGGGTGGAATGTTACAGTTATTTTACAATGGGCCGGAGGGCATTGACAGGGGCGTTTCCGCCGTGTACAATGCGCTTGTAAATTGTTGGAGTGTATCCGACAAGGGCTCAAGGAAATAAGCTTTCGTTTAGAAAGTACACAAATAGGGACGTCCCTATTTGTGTTTCGCGCGACAGCGCGAAACACAATGAGCCTCTCAACATGGCATAATGTCCGGTGACACATCGGGCTTTATGTAAATATTCTAACAGGAGGTAATTCCTATGAGAAACTTTAAGAAGCTTCTCAGCCTGGTGCTCTGCATGGCCGTGATGCTGTCCGTCATGGTCGTGGGCGCAGGCGCAGCGTTCAAGGATCAGGAAAAGATCGTGAACACTGAGGCCGTTGACATGTGCTCTGCACTGAACATCATCAACGGTTACGAAGATGGTTCCTTCAAGCCCGAAGGTAACATCACCCGTGCTGAGGCATGCAAGATGATCTGCATCGCCCTGAACGGCGGCAAGGAGCCCGTCCTGGGCACCAACGCTACCGCTTCCTTCACCGACATCAAGGGCCACTGGGCCGAGGGTTACATTGAGTATTGCTACTCCGAAGGCATCGTTGCTGGTGTCGGCGGCGGCAAGTTTGACCCCGCTGGCAACGTCACCGGCTCCCAGTTCGCCAAGATGCTGCTGACCGCTCTGGGCTTCAGCGCTGACCACGAGAAGTTCGTGGGCTCCGCTTGGGAAGTCAATGTTAACGTGAAGGCTACTCAGAAGGGCCTGTACGAAGACCTGGAGACCATGGATCCCTCCGTGGCTCTGACCCGCGACAACGCTGCCCAGATGGTTTGGAACGCTCTCCAGGCTGCTGAGGTTGAGTACACCTACACTCTGGTTACTGATGCAAACGGCAACCTGACTTCCCAGGTTGCTGTTAAGGACAAGGTCGCTTACTATGGCGACAACGAAAAGTATGCTGTCACCCTGATGGTTGACAAGTACGGCACTTCTGAGGATAAAGGCCAGTTGCTTGACTGGACTTATGACTCCGACAAGAGTGAGTGGACCTACGCAGTTGGCAACGGTTTCTATACCACCGACCAGGACTACACTGATCTGTTCGGCATGAACGTGAAGGTCATCTACAAGAACAAGGATGTCTATGGTATCGTTCCCAACGACAGTGCTGTCATTGCAGAAGGTGTTCTGGGTGACATTGACGATCTGGACGAGATCGGCAGTAAAACCGAAGAGGTCACCATCGACGGTGTTGACTACAAGCTGGAAAAAACCACTGGCTACTATTTCGGCGCTGATAAGATTGCCGATGTCCGCGACGTCATTGGCTACGGGGTTGAGGCGAGAGCCGATGCGAATGGTATGGACGGCTACGAAGCATTCCCCTTCAAGGTTATTGACAACAACGACAACGGCAAGATCGACACCATCGTTGTGTATCCCTTCACTGTTAAAGAGGTTACCTTCGTTGGCGCAAAGTCCTTCCAGGCTGGTGATACCTACACCACCGAGAAGGTAAACGTCTATGAGGGCATTGCTGAGGATGATTACACCATCATCACCGCTAAGGCAAACGCTGTGGACTGCAAGGACACTTTTGCTAAGGCAGAAGTTATCTCTGGCGAAGTGAGCGTCGTTAATGGAGAGAAGGTCACTATCGACGGTACCGTTTATGTTATCGGTAACAACATCAATGGTGATGCTCTGAAGCTGGGCGATACTGTTGAGGCAGTTGTTGTGAACGGCTATATCTTCCACGCAGAGAAGGTTTCCGGTATTGCATCTATGGATGAGATCGTCTACATCTCCGGCGCTAAGGTCGACAACGATTACGGCACCGAGACCGTCATTGCCAAGGCAACCTTCGCTGACGGTACTACCGCTGAAATTAACGTTGTTGAGACTTCCAAGTACCAGGATGATGCTGCAGGCACTGAAAATGCAAAGACTGGTGAACAGAAGATCATTGCTGCTATTGGGGCAAATGGCAATCATGCTATTGATGGCCTGTATTCCTTCGACCTGGATGACGGCGAGTACACTCTGAAGACCATCACCACTGATGATGGCGCTGGCACCGATAAGGGTGACTTCGATACATCTGCAACCGGGAACAAGGTTGGCAAGGACAAGATTGCAGGTCTGCGCGTGAACGCTGATGCTGTTGTCTTTGTCGTTGACAAGGACGGCGACGTCTCTGTCAAGACCGGCGCATCCGTTGCTGCTTGGGGCGAGACCACTGTTGCTACTAACGGTGCTACCGCATACGCAAACAAGACCAACGGCGTTGCTTACACTGAACTGGCTGTCGTTAAGATGGCCGCTGGCCAGGATACCCCCGATGCTTCCTCCGATGCAGTTTATGCATATGTGATTGAACTGCTGGGCGAAACCAAGGAAGGCGACACCAAGTACAGCTCCTTCAAGATTTGGACTGCTACTGGCGAACAGACCATCAAGGTCAAGTCTGCCAACGCCTATAGTGATGTGGCTAAGGGTGACTTTGTCAAGTATGAAAACAGCAAGCTGACCGAGCTGACTGGCACCAACTATGCTATCACTGGCCTCACTGGCGCTGGTGCTGTCGACGATATCCTCTACTTCGACAACGACAACGACAACAGCTATGTGATTACCGATGACACTCAGATCATCTACATCAACGCACAGGATACCAAGGGCGCTGAAGGTGCACTGAAGGTTGCATCCGACTTGGATGGCAAGGACGGCAAGGAAAAGAATGTTTACGCTGCATATGGCAGCAAAAACTCTGATGGCGACTACGAGTTGACCTACATCTTTGCCGATGTCCAGAACGACATTGAGAAGAAGGTCTTCAACTAATCCTGAATCCCTGATTCAGTCCACATTGTAAGTCTCTTACAACTCACACACAAACTCACCCCTCGGGCTTTGCCCGGGGGGTGTTTGTGGTACATTCCGCCGTGTGTGCGGCCACCCAACGTGGGTGGGCCGATGTGGTCATCGGCCCCTACGGGCGGTGGTTCGTCACGCACCCATTTCGTAGGGGCGCTTCACGAAGCGCCCGAAACGTGTCAGATACCCTCTACGAGGCACGGGCGATTCATGAATCGCCCCTACGATGGGCGGTGGTCTGCCACCCACCCCTTGGCTCCCTCTGATGAGGGAGCTGGCAGCGCGAAGCGCTGACTGAGGGAGAGATAGAATATGTGAAAGGGTATTGCGTACCTATACGCCGGGGTATCTCTCCCCCCGCCCCTTCGGGGCACCTCCCTCATCAGAGGGAGGCGGCTCACCCCCAATTCCTAACGCCTGATTCCTAATTCCCCAAAAGGAGGGCCTGCCATGCCCACAACCGATACCTACTACCTCCGTGTCACCCTCTTCGGCACGGTGACCCTGAAAAACCACATGGGCGAACTGGAGGAGAACCCCTCCCGGCAGGCCAAGCCCTGGCGGCTGTTCAAGTACATCCTGGCCCACCGGGACCGGGAGGTCACCCTGACGGAGCTGCACGCCCTCTGGCCGGACCTGGGCACGGACAATGCCGCCCGGGTGCGGCTGACCCGCCTCCGGGACGCCCTGGACACGCTGGGCCTGGGCGGGAAGAACGGCCTGGTCCAGTACAGCCGCGGGGCCTACCGCATCAATCCCCGGTACAACCTGGATGTGGACGAGGACCGGCTCAATGACCTGCTGGCCAAGTTCTGGGCCTGCGGGGAGAAGGACCCGGCGGGGCTTCGGCTGGCCATGGCGGCGATGACCCTCTTTTCCGGCCCCTTCCTGGCCAAGTCCGAAGACCCCTGGGTGGAGCCCTACCGGGAGAAGTACCGGAACGAGTTCCAAAAACTGGCCCGGGAGACCATTCACCGGTGCCGGGAACAGGGGGACGACCGGCCCCTCTCCCTGCTCCTCCAGCGGCTCCCTGTGATGATGCCCGACGACACCCAGCTCCACCAGGAGGTCCGCACCTACCTGGTGGGCAAGTACGGCAAGGCCAACCTGCCCAGCTACGCCGCCGGGACCACGAAGCCCAAGCGGCGGAAGGAGACCAGCCACGAGATCGTCAAGAAGATCATCATCGAGGATGACAAGGTCTATTTTATCAGCGCCGCCAGCGACCGCCGGCCCCTGTGCTACGCCAAGTGGGAGGTCATGCCCCTGAGCCGGGCCTACCGTCAGGACGGCCTGGGGGGCCTCCTGACGGCGCTGGCCAGAGGCATCCACCGGGGCTCCCTGCGGACCCGGGCGGACTCCAAGATCACCCGGGCCATACGAAAACCCCTCCACGCCATGGGCCTGGAAAACTTCCTGGACATGGAGGAGGACAAGGCCGTAGCCCTGCTTGCCACCATGACGGAGAAGGTCATCCAGGACCCGGACTACGACCCCGTGGAGGACATGAAAAACCTGTAACAAAGACACGGAAAAACACGCAAGCCACCCTGTTGAAGGGCCGGGCTTGCGTGTTTTTTTGCCCTTTCTTTTGATAAAAAAGAAACCAGGGCAGGCATTCGATTGGAATGTCTGCCCTGGTTATGGTTCTGGGGGTTCGGTGTCGGGGAACAGGCCCAGGTCATCGGCGAAGCGGTAGGTGATCGCGATGCGGCCGTCCGAGTAGACCCGGATTTCCTGGATGGTCTCGGCAATGGTGGCCCGGTCCAGCTCGGTGAGTTTGCCGTGCTGCAGAAGGCTGGCGACCCATGGGTTGTCCAGCACATTCGATTCCTTTTCTTCGCTGAGCTGTTCCAGCTGCTTGGTCAGGTGTTTCTCCTGGGTCTCGTAGTCGGCCTTGTAGCGGAGAAAATCTTCCTTGGAGAGAAGGCCCTCCCGGTAGTCCTCATAGGCGGTTTTCTTCAGACGGTAGATTCGGTCCAGGCTGGCCTGAAGACGGTCCCGCTCCAGGGACAGGTCCCGCTTGGGAACGGAGGGTGTGGCCTCCTCGGCCAGCTTTTTTAGGTCCTGGATGCTGCCGATGATCCGGTTCAGATCCTCCAGAACGATGGCAGACAGCTCCTCGTGGGTGATGGAGTGGGAGGAGCAGACCGTGGGGCCGTAGCGCTTATAGGACCCGCAGCCGTATCGGATGATTTGGTTGCTGCGGGTTTTGCACATGGCCCGTCCGCAGTCGCCGCACTTCAAATACCCGGCGAAGGGGCTGAGATTCTGGTCAAAGGTCAGCTGCCGGGTGTTCTTTTGGAGCAGGGCTTGCACCCGGTCCCATTGCTCCCGGGAGATGATGGGCTCGTGGGTGTTGGGCACCAGCACCCACTGGCTTGGGTCCAGCATTTTGGGCTGGCCGTGCATCCCCGCCCGGGGGGCGCGGCCCTGCTCCATGGTCCCTACATACATGGCGTTCTGGAGCATCCGGTGGATGGTGGAGTAGGTCCAGTAGGTGGTGCTGCTGATCCGATGCCCGTTGTTGTAGTTGTCGCCATTGAGCCGTTTGTACTCGCTGGGGCAGGGGATGCCCTCGGCGTTGAGGGTCTTGGCGATGCGGACCTTTCCCATGCCGGACTCGAAGAGGTCAAAAACCCGGCGGACCACCTGGGCGGCCACGGGGTCGATTTCCAGCTTGTTGTGGTCGTGGGGGGATTTGCGGTAGCCATAGGAGGGGAAGGCCCCGATAAACTGGCCCTTCTCCTGCTTGGCCCGGACAGAGCCCCGGACTTTTTGGGAGATGTCCCGGGCGTACTGCTCGTTGAACACGTTCTTGAAGGGGAGCAGCAGGTCGTAGGCGTTTTTGGCGCTGTCGATGTTGTCGCTGATGGCGATGAACCGGACCCCGTGGTCGGGGAGCCAGCGCTCCAGATAGTGGCCGGTGTCGATGTAGTCCCGGCCGAAGCGGGACAGATCCTTCACCAGGACGCAGTCGATGCGGCCGGCCTCAATATCCCGGATCATCCGCCGGAAGCCGGGCCGGTCAAAGTTCGTGCCGGTGCAGCCGTCGTCCACGTAGACCCCGGCGCAGGACAGGGTGGGGTCCCCGGCGATGTACTCCTCCAGGATGGCCTTCTGGGTGGCGATGCTGTTGCTCTCCCCCCTGTCGCCGTCCTCCCGGGAGAGACGGGCGTAGAGGGCGGCCCTCCAAATACGGCCGGAGGAAACCGGAGTTGTCTTTCTGCGGCCCATAAAAGCCACCTCCTTTTCTGTGGTCAGGGGGAGCAGAGGCTCTGCTCCCCCTTATGTAGGTTCATGAGATGTGTGCGGTAACTAACCTGCGAACGACATCGCAGGTCGGGCGGGTGCCGTCAAAGCGGCGCTGGATGCGGTGCTGACGGGGGACGGGCTTCGGGGAAGGCTGTGCATAATAGGACATGGAAAGAACCTCCTTTTCTGGTATAGGATATTCGTAGCGTTACTCCGGTATGAATTGGTCATTCCAGGGGAGCAACAAGGTCTATATAGTGATTGTTGGTTCATTGGTAAAAATCAAAAAATAAAGGTTGCTGCCCTCATGCGTTAGGTGGTTTTCCGGGCTTTTCGGTAAAAAGTGGATTTTGCCATTCCCAACTTTCTCATAGCCTCAGCAGCGGTGATCTCACCTCGCCGCCACTGCTGCAGCACCTGTTCAAACTCAGGGTGCTGGATGGGTTTTCTGCCGGTATATTTCCCCTTGGCTTTAGCAATGGCGATGCCCTCCCGCTGGCGCTGTAAAATGTATTCCCGTTCCAGTTCTGCTACGGCTCCGAACACAGTCAGCATGAATTTGCCGGTGGGTGTGGTAGTGTCGATGGCCTCCTTTTTGCTGACAAACTCCACCCCCTTTTCGGTCAGCTGTTCCACAAGATCCAGCAGGTCACGGGTGTTTCTGGCAAACCGGCTGATGGATTCCACGATAACCGTATCTCCCTTGCGGACGAAGGTCATCATCCGCTGTAGCTCAGGCCTATGACAGCTCTTTCCGCTCATTCTGTCAAGGAAGAGTTCATCCACCGCGAGACTCTCCATCAGAGCCTCTTGGCGGGCGGTATTCTGGTCCTCTGTGCTGACTCGCACATATCCTATTTTCATAGCAAGAGCTCCTTTGCACTATCATGCGTGCCAATAGGGTCGTTCAACCGCGTGGGACGTTCCATAAGGCTGAAAACGACTCTATTGGCACTGTTTTTTACTGTCCTACTGGGGTACACCCAATGGGACGATTAGATTTCGCCGAAGTAGATCATCTCTTCGATTTCATCGGTGGTAAATCCAAGCTCACGGCACTCGTCGATGACATCGGGGGTATATCCGTAGGACGCCGCAACAGATTTCAGGTCTTCCCAGTAGAGGGTGTCATCGACAGTGGCAGATACCCTTACAGGGGAAGCCACCGGGGGAAAGGAGTGAAGGAACCAGCGTTCCCACAGGTTCTTGGTATCAAAGGCCCCAGAGGTAATGACCCCGTTTTTGTCAATCCTCAGGATGTCACCGCAGGTGGAGGGAACCTCCGTCCGCATAGCTCTGGTAAGCTGGGGGATCTTCCTGACAGCGGCCATCAGGATCTTGGAGGTAGAGGCATAGAGATAGAGCCGCTCCTTGGGGAAGTGGATCAGACAAAGGGGATTTTCTCCCCTGACAAAATAGAGACTGTTGGTGTGTTCTAACACAGTAAAGACAAACGTGCCCCGGAACTGCTCCGCCATCTTCTGAAGGCTGGAGAAGTCCAGGGCATTTTCCCGCTCCAGCAGCTGTACCGCGACATAACTGTCGGTTTCAATCCTGGTCTTGGGAAGGTGTAGGGTTTGCCTTAAGGTTTTGTCATTATAAAGAACGCCGTTGTGGGCCAGGGCAAACTCCCTCTTCCCCAGGTGCCCTACGAAGGGGTGGTTGTTGCGATTGCGTCTGGCATTCCCCTGGGTGGTCAGACGGGTGTGACCCATGATGGTCCAGGCATCCCGAGGCACACGAAACCTGGACAGGTGGGCGGGTCCGGGCTGCTTGTTCACTCGAAGCATCCCTTTGGAATAATAAGCAATGCCCGCAGCATCGGTGCCGCGGGCTTCGCTTTCCAGGGCCAGAGCCTGGATTATCTTGGTTTTCTGTCGGCCAGACAGAGTGTGGCCGTAGTCGATCAGTCCAAACAGACAACACATGGTTCAAATCTCCTCCTCGGTGGTGATCGGTTCGTTGACATAGAGACGACGCTCCTTCAGATACTGGATCAGTTCCTTCTCCTGACAACCAGACACAAAGGTGGTCCAGGACATGGCCTGGAGTTCATCGTCGGACAAAGAAAGAGCCACATCACAGATCCGGTTGACCAGCTGCAATGTGGCGATGAGCGTATTGAATTTTAAGGTTCCCCGAAAGATGCGGAACTCAATGGTGGCCCGGTTCTCCAGATTGACAGAGGAGTAGCGACCGCCGTATCCCTTCTTGGCATGGTCCAGAATATCCTTGGGGCGGTCCTTGTATCCATAGCGGGAAGCCCAACGCTCCAACTGCCTGGGGGTACGCCGGCTGAATTTCAAAAGTTCATCCCAATGCTTCTCCACGAAGTAGAGGATCCGGGCGATGACAGGTTCCTGCTCATACTCCGTTTCCCCAAAGGCCGATCGGTTGATGTGGACATGCAGGCCACAGGTGCCTCCCTTATGGCTGTAATACCCCAGAGAAATTGCCTTTTGAAGAAGATCTTTCCAGGGCATGGATTCCAAATGATACTGAAAAGTCAACGGATGGGTGACCAGTTCTATGCCATCGTCCAGAGAACCGTCGTGCTTGCAGTACAGGAGCTCCTCTTCCGCATTGGCAATAGAGAGCAAAGCACGGGCGGCATCGCTATCTTCTCCGCCGCGGTCAATTTCCAACTCCACACCGAAGTACCGATCGCCAACTCCATAGAAGATCGGGGTAGGCTTGTAGTTATAGTTGTGGATCGCCTGACTGTTCTGGGCTCGATGGTAGCAATCAGCGCAGACATAATCGTTGTCGTCATCGATGTAGGCCTCGTCAATACTCAGCAGGCAGCCGCACTGCGCACAGTAGAGGTAGTATGCGTCGCAGCAGTCCTGACACAAGAACCGGCTGCTATCACCGGCATTGTCAGAGGCCCAGATCCGTTGGCCGCAGTGGGAGCAGATAACGGTTTGCTCTTCTAGGCAATCCGGACAGAGAGATTTGTCATCCATTTCATGACGAGCGGAAATGGGATGGAGGCGTCCGCAGTGGGAACAGAGAAAGGTTTCAATCATGGTGAGCGTTCTCCTTACTAAATTATAGGGTTATAGATACAATTCTGGTCGGCGGAAGAGGTGCAAAAGGGTCTCCACCTGCTCCTGGGTCAGGTCGGTAAAGTGGTCGCTGTCCGGGGGTGCGCCGCAGAGAAGGAAGGTGCCGGCGATGATATCATAGATCTCACCGGTTTCCGTGCGCAGAGCACGATTCAGGGGAAGACCGAGGAGCTTGGCCTCTTCATTGCAGATGAGAGCGACAGGCTCCTCAAAGGGATAGACGGCCTGAATGTACCCGCCGACAATCTCCTGCATGGGCTTCAGCCCATATTCGATTTCCGCAGCGACGGGTTCTTCCAGAGGTCTGACAATAATGACTTTCATGGGAATGGCTCCTTTCTATTTTTATTTGTGGCCAAAGCCTCCTCTGCGGAGCACGTCCGCAATGGCAATGATGACTGCCGCTATCAAGTTCCTGAGCATGCGTATTACCTCCAGTAAAAAAATTTGCCTCCGAAGTTGGCTGACTTCGGAGGCATTGTCTTCACTATTATATTATCTGTGTGAAACTGGAAGAAATTAAAAGCAAGAAAAAACCAGAGGCAGTGGACAGAGGATTTTTCTCTTGCAACCAGCGGAAAGGGGTTCTGACTCGTTCGGAGCCTCCTGTCACCTGTTTTCTTTTTTGTTGTTTGATTGTAAAAAGCAAACTCAAAACGGGTGCTTTTGAACAATGTAATGTTTTACAATGTAACATAATGATAAAATACTTTAAAGGAGGGCCTTTTCCCTATGAAGATTGAATATAACCAAAAAGAATTGATAAAAGCAATTCGAGAAAACGCCGTTGTGCCTGCCAGAAATGGTGAATACTGGAGAGATGATGAACGACAGCAGCTGGTTAATTTGTACAGTGATGGTGTTGGAATCTCTGAACTTGCTTTGTGTTTTCAGAGATCAGAACTGGGAATTATCCAGCAACTGACTTCCTTGGGGGTAATGAGAGCGCCCAAGGAGAGGAAAGTTTATTGCAAGCAGCCAAAATGCTTATGCTACAAGTGTGAGTTTCAGAGAGTCTGCTCTGTCTCTCCGGAACAGAGAGATGAGGGATGAGCATGCTGGACCACCAGGATGACTTTTTAACTGTGGATGAACTGTGCGATCTCTTGAAGATTGTCTACAATATGCAGTCTACCGCCTGCTAAACAGTGAAGAACTGAAGGCTTTCCGTAATGGTCGCGTGTGGCGAATCCCCCAAGCAAGGAGTCATTGAATACACCTTGATTTCCAAGTGCCTGGAATCTTGATTTCTACATTATCGGAATGCTGTTTTCCTGCGACCGGATTCATGATGGAATGCGTGACGGAATACTGTCGGAATACTCGAGCCATACAAAACAATTGCAGTTGAGCGCTTTTATAGTGCTCAACTGCTTTTTGTTGAGGGGTGTCAAAAGAAATGAGTTGACCTTTTGAATAACGAAAGGTATAATAAGTGCGGATTTTGCAGAGGATAACAGCAAATTTTCCACTTAAAATGCGGAGGTGCTCGCGTTATGGAACGAACTTTGTTAACTGAACTGTTGCAATGGAAAGAAAAGCCGAATAGAAAACCCCTGGTGCTCAAAGGCGTTAGACAGTGTGGAAAAACATATTTGCTGAAAGAGTTTGGAAAACGCTGCTACGATAATGTCGCTTATTTCAACTTTGAGGAAACAGATGCGTTAAATACCGTGTTCGAGAAAGACTATGATGTGAAGCGCATTATATTTGAACTCAGTTTATTCGGCGGGAAGACGATTACTCCGGGCACTACACTCATCATTCTCGACGAGATCCAGGAGTGCGGGAAAGCGCTGACTGCAATGAAGTATTTTTGTGAGAATGCGCCGGAATATCATATTGTTTGCGCAGGCTCTCTGTTAGGCATTGCATTGCGGAAGCAATTGTCTTTCCCTGTTGGAAAGGTTGATTTTCTCACGCTGTATCCGATGAGTTTTACAGAGTTTCTTCGTGCCTGTGGGCCTGAGTCATTGGCTGACTACTTGGAGAACTTCAAAAAGGGGGACACTCTGCCTGAGCTGATTGCAGATAAACTCTCTACTTTCCTGAGACAGTATTACATTACCGGTGGTATGCCGGAGGTAGTGGATGTATGGTGTAAAACACACAGCATAGAGGAAGTGGAACGAGTACAGCAGGCAATCATCAATAGCTATGAGTTGGACTTTGCCAAGCATGCGCCGACAAAGGATTTTCCAAAGCTGACTGCGATTTGGCGCTCTATTCCTGAACAACTTGCCAAAGAGAACACCAAGTTCATTTTCAGTCATGTGAAGAAAGGCTGGAGAGCTAAGAATTTGGAGGACGCTCTGGAATGGCTGGTTGCGGCTGGATTGGTTCATAAAGTATGTAAAATTGAGAAGCCCTTTATGCCCCTTTCTTCTTATGCAGATGATACGGCTTTCAAACTGTACTTGTCTGATATCGGTATTTTGAGAAAAATCTCCAAGCTGCCGTATGAAGTCATTCTGGATGCTACGCCGAATTACAGAGAATTCAAAGGCTCATTGACCGAGAACTTTGTCCTTTGTGAGTTGGTCAAATCGATCGATGAGTCTCTCTACTATTGGACCAGTGGAAACAAGGCAGAAGTTGACTTTATCCTTCAGTCTGGAGTGGAGATCGTTCCGATAGAAGTGAAATCTGAGCGCAATGTAAAGGCCCGTTCCCTTGCTGAGTATCGCAAGAAATACGGCCCCAAATACTCTGTGATAACATCTATGAAGAGTGAGACTACTGGCGAAGAGGTTCTTAATATTCCCTTGTATCTGATTTCCGCATTAAGCCGTTTTATCAAATAGAGGATTTTTCTCTTGCAACCAGAGGAAAGAGGTGTAAAATAAAAGGAAACACAGTTCGACTGGAATCGAGGAAGAAAAAATGGATTTACTGCACATTATTTTGCCCATTGCCCTCTGTGCGGCCATCGGCTATGGGACCAACTACATCGCCATCAAGATGCTCTTCCGGCCCCGGAAGGAGATGCGCATCGGCTCCTTCCGGGTGCCCTTCACCCCCGGCGTCATTCCCAGGAACAAGCCCCGAATCGCCGCCGCTGTGGGGAAGGCTGTGAGTGAAACCCTCCTGACCCGGGAGGATATGACCGCCCGGCTCACCCAGGCCGGCTTCCGGGAGAAACTGACTGACAGCATCCAGGATGCACTGACTGAGCAGTCTGCCCCTCTGTCTGCCCTGCTTCCCTGCCAGGAGGAGGGAGAACTCACCCAGGAGATCAGTCAGGTTATTGGCGGAAAGATCCTGGAGGGACTGAAGAAGGTGGACATGAACGCCCTGGTGGCTGAGGTTGCCCAGACCTCCTTTGGGGATCTCCTGGGCAACCCCATGATTGCCATGTTCCTGGGCGGCGGCATGCTGGACAACCTCTGCCAGAAACTCAGCGCAGGGGTCAGCAGCTACCTGGAGGAGAAAGGCCCTGAGCTCGTGGCCCCCATGGTGAAGGAGGAGCTGGACGGGATGCTGGACAAGCCCATCCGGGAGAACCTGGACGACCTGGGCATCCCCGAGGAGGTCCTGCGGAACATGCTAGAGACCGTGGTGGGCCATGTGCTGGAGAACAACATCCAGTCGGTTCTGGGTTCCCTGGATGTGAAAGCTGTGGTGGAGGACAAGATCAACGATATGGATGCCCGGGAACTGGAGGACCTGGTCCTTTCCGTCATGAAGAACGAACTCCAGGCCATCGTAAACCTGGGCGCGGTCATCGGTGCCGTGATCGGCGTTGTCAATATCTTTATTTAACGATCAATATATGGGAAAAATCTGGTTAGAAGAAAACTCCATCGTTTCCAAATAGGCGCGAAAAGTTGCCAAGCTATCTGTGCCTGCTTGCGGCATCGGGGTATATGGCTGCTTCCGGATTCCAAGGCCAACATAGCAGGAGCGAGTCTTTTTCTCCGGCCCGTGACGGACGGTCTTATATTCCACGCCGCCCGGCAGATGACGGCGCACTCGTTTGCCAAAGCGGATGGGAGTTTCAGTGGGAGGGACTCCATGAAGACGGGTGCAGAATTCAACATAGGCGGCATATAGTTCCTCCTGAGAGCAGCGGAGTTCAGGAGCAGTGCAGCATTGATGAGACAGAAAATACAGGAGTTCCTGATCAACGAAAGCGGGCGGAGAAGCGTCCGCTTTTTTTGACGCTATTTTAGAATTGAGGCGGTGTTTGCAAAGACAGCCGTGAAGCAGCAGATTTCGCTGAAGCCAGATAATTTCGCTGGAGGAAATCGTTGGTCCGGTCCAAGGCTGTTCCCAAGGACTCAGGTCCACCAGGTTTGCCCGATACTCTTGTACCAAGGTAGTTGCCAACGTTTCATTGGATGTGACATAGACGAGGTGCATCTGATTGCGGAAGGATATGTCGGAAAGAAGTGTATCCGGCACAGATATACTTCCTCCCTGGATTATGGCGCGAAAAGCAGAATCATGAGATGGGGTTGGAAGGTCATCATTAAGAAGAATCAAGAAGTTACCGTGGACCTGAGCATGCAGCAGATACTTGAGATTTTTCTTTTTCAATAGCTCAGAGATGGAGGGGAAATGCTCATTTTTTTTCAGAGGAAGTTCATAGACAGGCTGTCGAGAAAAGAGCTGATGGAGAAACGCTCGTATGGGAGATTGGTTGTACCTGGTGAACAGAACGGACAGCTGTTGTTTCTTCGGAGTGGGGGCTGCAATGGAGGCAATAAGGTTGGCGAGACTGTCGATAGATGCTGTATTCCCTCCGGTGAAGGCAAACAAAGAGGCGAGGAATTCATTGGGTTGAGTGCGAAGGCAAACAGGGACTGAAATAGGAAGCGCTTTCTGGGTGTAGGGGTAGACAGCACAGGTTTTATCAATCAGTGAGAGCAGGTGGGATGTTTTATTGTAACCAATGAGATACGCTTCTTGGCTATTGTAAT
This sequence comes from Bacillota bacterium, assembly GCA_030535235.1. Lineage (GTDB taxonomy): Bacteria > Bacillota > Clostridia > Oscillospirales > Oscillospiraceae > Evtepia. The sequence continues at coordinate 61,787 of JAUNCL010000001.1, read as the reverse complement.
AGACTACATCGGCTGTGTTCATGGCGTTTAAGGCGTTGTTATAGTGAGCCATAATGTCTTGGTTTCCTTCGATTTCCTGCTTAAACGCAGTAAGCAGATTCCGGAGCTGTCCTTTGGTCAAGCTGTATTTTTGGTGGAGAGTGGGAAATATAGCATCTGTTATTGGTACAGGCGACGAAGACTCAGGGGAAGTGAGGAGAATGAAATGACCATTGAGAAGGCACGTGTAAGGAAGAATAGATATAACGTATTCGAAAGCGAGACCGCTTCCTGTTTGTGCAAGCTGGAGTATCTGCATCACCCAGGGTGTTAACCTTAATAACCGCGTAGAATCGTACGGATCGTAGGGAATTTGCATATTATATAAATTATACAGATCGTACAGATATTGTTTGGCCGCCTGTTCATGGTAGGGAATTCTCCGTTGTGTCAGACTATTTTTAAGGGACTCCAGAGTCAGGGGAACGGTCTTGGGAGGTTTTCCTGACTTTTGATAGGTTACATAAATTTTGTCGATGTGCAGGGAAAATGCGCTCAGAGGAAATATCGTGCCCGGGTAACCTGCCGCAGCGCAGTAGTTTTCCTCGATCGCTTTGTATTGCGCCTGTATGTATTGTAATAGTTGGAGAGCCTGTTTTTTGTAAGCTTTCTTTGTCGATATGACATCAGCCACATATCTTACACGATCTAAAAGGGAAGGGGAATTCGTGTCGGGCTCGGTTTTAGAAATAGAGAAGTTTTTGTGTGGGGTCGTCATAAGAAAGGGGCTCCTCTGTTTTAAAAATTTTGCATTTAAATAGTAGATTGTTTTGAAAATATTAATTTTTGAAATGCTGTGTTTTGGAAAATTATAAATTATATTTCCTTGAAAATCAAGGATAACAGAGGAAATGAGATGGATATGATAAAAATATATAGCGTTCAGAACAGATCAGTAAGCGGTGACCTTTGCCATAGAACCATTACCAACACAGTTCTTACGAATCGCACAGATACCTCGGTAATAGCAATCCTGCCCCGCAGCTGACATTTTTTACTGTATAGTAGTATGCTGTGTAGCTTTTTATTGCGCTGATATTTTCTGAGACAGGTTCCTGTCAGAGACCTGGAAATGCTGGGCATCAATTGTTGTAATGCTATCCTGACCCGTCGGAAGCAACGTAGGGCTAACAGAACAGCGTGTCCGGTAAAGTTTTATCACGCTTCGTAACATTAGTATAATCAAAAAATGTAATGCGCGTTGTTGTGTTCTGGCTGCTGTTTATTGGGTGGTAAAGTGAAGTGGATTGGTATGGGAGATCGGTGTTTTCTGTAGGGCTTTTTGCGATCTGAAAACACCTCGACAATCGAAAATGTAATACATCCCTATATATCCTGTTATTATTAATAATATGCAGAATAGAAACTTCAGAATGAATAATAGCCTAATGAATAGTCACTAACATTCATTGGAAGCTAATACATTTACATTTTTTGAAATATTATATTAGGAGAACTATTTATGAGAAAAAACAAGAATCAAAGATCGGTAAACCTGTCGATCCGCGTAACAGAGGATGAAGCTGCGGCTATTCGGGAAAAGGCAAAAAGAGAAGGGGTACCTGTCAGTGAACTGATTCGGGAACTATCCTTGGTGGATACCGACTTTATCAGTAATAAAAAACGACAGGAATACTTTAGAGGACAAATGATGGTTGCAATGGCATTCCAGAATGTTAGGCAGACAATCCGGAAACAAGGTTATCAAATTGACCTGGAGGATTTAGAGAGGAGTATCTATCAATCATGCTTATAATCAAATTAGTGAACGAACAGAACAAATGCCGGTATGCCTTTCCCAAAGATGTAGAAAATCTTCTGAAATACATTAGTAAACCGGAAGCAACAAGGTATCCTCAAGGGACAGGTCAGTATTTGATTGGGATGGCGCCCGATATTATTTCAGCAGATCAGCCGGGAGCATGGGAGCGTGCGGACAAGCTGTTTTATAACCAGATTATGTTGTTCCCCAAGCATCCGTCAAGTCTCGTGATGCACCGAGTCATATCCTTCGAAGCCGAAGAAGGTCAAGATCCTGTCATGGCATTCATGCTGGCAAAAGAAGTAGCGGCCTTCTATTTCAATCGAGGGTATATCTCTTTCTTTGGGGTGCATACGGATACCGATAACGTACATATTCATATCGCTGTCTCAGCGATCAATTGGTGGAACGGTAGAAAATTTTTTATTTATGATGAACTGGGTCTGCTTAAGAAAGCAATCAATTGCTGGTATCAGAACTATATTAGCGGAAACCCAACACCGCTGTTTTAAGTGATGCCATAGACTGATGGAAAGAGGTATAAATACAATGGATCTGTTCGATCAAAGAGTGATTGGCTATGACGCCACGAAAGAAGTTCTGCGGCAGATATTGGATATCTTGAAGCGGAGAAGCGACTATGAACAGCGAGGGGCTGCGCTTCCGCATGGGCTGCTGATGGTTTCAGAGCCGGGGCTTGGTAAGAGCCTGTTGGCTGCCACTTTTATGGAGGAATCCAACCGGTGCTGTGCTGTATTGCGTAAGGATTCCAGCGACGAAAGCTTCCTTGTCTCGCTCAAGGAGGCTTTTTTTCACGCAAAAGAGACTGCCCCTTCTGTGCTTCTCCTGGAAGACATCAACCTTTATGCAGATTCGCCGTCTCCCTACGGGACCCAATGGGCAGCCTTGCAGAGCGCCATGGATGGTGTAAAGGGCGACGATGTATTTGTCATTGCCACAGCCAATACCACGTCCTGTATCCCGCAATCGCTGCTCCGCCCGGGCCGCTTCGACTATACGATAAACCTGGAACCACCCCGAGGGGATACGGCTGTGCGCATCGCGGAGCATTACCTCAGGGACAGGCCCTTGGATGACGAGGGAATAGTCTCTGATATTGTAAAGGCTATGGGCGGCAGAACAAGCTGTGCGGTTTTGGAGACGGTGATGAATGTGGCTGCCATCAACAGCTGTTATCGCGGTGCCGGGAAAATTGAAAAAGCTGATCTGGTCGATGCTGTGTTACAGGTCGTCTATAACATCAAGAAGGACGACACGGAGAGAAACCCTGATATCGCGCAGATTGCGCTTCATGAAGCGGCCCATGTGGTTGCAGCTGATGTGCTGAAGCCTGACAGCGTATCCCTGGTGACACTGCGAAAGAATGGCTGTGGTCAGGGAATGACCCAATACTATTTGGACAAAGAGATCTCGACGGAATCAGAGTTTCTGAACTTAGCAACCAAAAGCCTTGCAGGCAAGGCGGGGGTGGAAATGGTTTATGGCCAGTTTGATATGGGCGCAAGGGAGGATCTCCAGACAGCAGCCTATTATGTCAGACAGTGGATCGAATCGTTTGGCGGAAGTGGCTTTGTGGGGATCGTATGTGAGCAGACGTCCGCATCCGAGGCGATGCTTGCCAAGAACGAAACACTTGCCGCGGCCAAGCTGGAGGAGCTTTACCGAGGGGCACAGCGTCTTCTTCGAGACAACTATGATTTTATGATCGCAGTGCAGCAGGCATTGTTGGACAGGGAAACGCTGTTGGGGAGCGACATTGCTTGTATCAGGGATCGAATCAGGTGATCACTTGGAAAAAGAGATGAGGCGGTCTCACAAAGAGATGCGCTGAAAAATTACATCCCCCAGCTCGGTTCAAGAGCTGGGGGATGACATACGAAGGAGGGTTTTTGCGGTTTGACTTCATATTGAAAAACTGGTAGGATAAAAAAATAGAGGCGCGCTCAGGGACTGGCCAAAGTTGTTCCTGCGTACTGTGTAGAGAATCTGAAACGTAAGACAGAAGAGGGGGATACCCGTGCTGGAAATTAAACCGACAGAACACCTGACCGGTGTGACCATCAGCGGAGACTATAAGACCCTGTATCAGCTTGTGGAGGCTATGCACAACATGACAGAGATGGAGGAGAATTACAGTCATCCCTATTACGGGATTCAAAATCAACTTCTTGCCATCTGCTATGATATTCGTCATGCTTTCATGGGCGACCGGGAGGTCAGGATGCTGGACAACGGCATAACGGAGGATCTGATGAAGTACCACGGGGTAATCGCCCCCAAGCAAAATGTGTATTATAGCGTGAATGTGCTGTTCCCCTTGGCCATCTTTGTGGCGGAGGCCATCCCTACCATTTGCAAGTATGGGAGACGTTACTATCCAAGCAAGAAAAGCGCAGAGCCCGACCTTCCGCTGCCCCCCTATTGGGAGTACCTGCGGGACAAGGGAATCCTGGAAAACCTGCGGCTGGGGATCTTTGCGGCGATGGCAGAGGTCATCGGGGATGATGCGGCGGAGCGCATTGTGCGGGAAGCCGAGGAAGGATTCCCGTATTTTAGAGGCTATGCGATTCAGTATGTGGACAAGTGTAATGTGGAGCTTCTGTCTGCCCCGCTGGAGAAACGGGCCAACAAGATCAAACTGATTGCAAACCGCCTGATGAAGAGGCCGGTGGCCTATCAAAAAATGGCCGCTGAGCTGATGGATGCCGCGAAGGAGTACGATTGCAGCATCTACCAGCTGCGGCCGACAACCTTTGACTACCCAGAGACCATTGAATGGTGAGAAAAGGAGCACGCGAAATGAATATCTTGGTGACTGGGGGAGCCGGTTTCATCGGTTCCCATACGGTAGTGGAGTTGCTGAACAGCGGCCATTCCGTGGTGGTGGTGGACAACCTGTGCAACAGCAGCAGGGAAGCCCTCCGGCGGGTGGAGGAGATCGCTTCCACGGAGGTTCCCTTCTACGAGGTGGATATCCGGGACCGGGAGGGACTGGAAAGGGTGTTCGCTCTCTGTTCCTTTGACTGTGTGATCCACTTTGCGGGTCTCAAGGCGGTGGGCGAGTCTGTCTCCAAGCCCTGGGAATACTATGACAACAACGTGGGGGGAACCCTTGTGCTTTTGGATGTGATGCGGAAGCACGGGTGCAAGAACATCATCTTTTCTTCCTCTGCTACGGTGTACGGCGACCCGGCGGTGATTCCCATCACGGAGGACTGCCCGAAGGGGAAGTGTACGAACCCCTATGGACAGACCAAGTCCATGCTGGAGGAGATTCTGACTGACCTCCACACGGCAGATAAAAAGAACGGGGCGGATGCCCCGTGGAATGTGGTGCTGCTGCGGTATTTCAATCCCATTGGCGCCCATAAATCCGGCCTGATCGGGGAAAATCCCAACGGCATCCCGAATAATCTCATGCCCTACATCACCCAGGTGGCGGTGGGGAAGCTGGATCACCTGACGGTGTTCGGCAACGACTACGACACGCCGGACGGCACCGGGGTGCGGGACTATATCCATGTGGTTGACCTGGCCAGGGGCCATGTGAAGGCTCTGCAAGCCATTGCGCGGAACTGTGGCGTGGAGGTGTACAACCTGGGAACCGGACGTGGGTACTCTGTTCTGGACCTGGTTCATGCCTTTGAGGAGGCCAACGGGGTCAAGGTTCCCTATGTCATTGGCGAGCGGAGAGCCGGGGATATCGCAAGCTGCTACAGCGACCCGGGGACAGCGTGGAAGGAACTCGGCTGGAAGGCGGAGTACGATGTGGTTGACATGTGCCGGGACAGCTGGAACTGGCAGAAACAGAACCCCAATGGCTTCGAGCCTGGGCAGACAAAATGAATGCCTTTCGGGCGTGATGACACATCGTGGTCTTAGAAGGAATTTACAGACCCGCTTACGGGTAAGAAGATCCGGGAAAGAGCGGCAAAAAGGACAGCCCCCTGTTGGGGGCTGCCGGTAATGCGCGTTTGATTGTCAGATATTCGTTGCCCATTTAGGGGCAACCACAGGGAATAGGCCCTTGTAGGGCTTGGTCAGGCCACCGGTTAAACCGGTGGTTTTGTCTTTTCGGGTGCTATCTTGCGGTGCGCCTTTTTACAAGACATTTCTGTTTTACTCGGCCAGATTCTGGCAGAAGCGCATGAGGATGGTGGCCAGCTGGGCTCTGGTGGCGTTGCCCTGGGGATCCAGGGTGTTGTTGTCCACGCCGCTGATCAGGCCGGTCTCCACAGCCCAGCGCATGGCGTCGGCGGCATAGTCGCTGACCGCCTCTGCGTCGGTGAAGTGGTCCATGCTGCCCTCAACAACGGGGCTGCCGGAGTAGCGCCACAGCATGGTGGCCAGCTGCTCCCGGGTGATGCTGCCGCTGGGGTTGGAGCCGTCGGACACGCCGTTGGCCTTGGCCCATTCCATACCCTTCTCATACCATGTGGCGCCGCCGTTGGTGTCCTGGCCGTCGAAGCGGGCCAGAACGGTCATCAGCTGGGCGCGGGTCATGGGAACGTCGGGAGAGAACGTTGTTTCACTGGTTCCGGTGAACATTTCACGGGCCGTCACGAAGTCGATGGCGTCCTCGGCCCAGTGGTTCACGGGGTTCACATCCACGAATTCCTTGGCGTTGTCCACGATCTTCACGGTGGCATCGCCTTCCACGGTCAGAACCACGCCGTCCTCCGTGGGCAGGGAGGTCTTGAGGATCTCCTCGGTGCCGTCGGCCTTGACGATAACGGCCACGGTGCCGGGGGTCACGTTCTCCACGGGGATCTCCACCTTGGTTTCCTTGGCGGCGGTGATCTTCACGCTTTCGCCGGCGGAAACGGTGGTGGGCAGGGCGACGGCCTCGCCCTTGGCGGCGTCGACGGCCGCGGCGGGGACATTGGCGGTCACGGTGGTGTTGCCCTGCTTGTCGGTGGTGGCCACCACGGTGGTGCCGTCGGCAGCCTTGGTGGTCTCGGTGACTGTGCCGGTGGTCTTGTCGGTCGTGGTGGTCGTGGTGGATCCGTCGGGGTTATTGGTGGTGGTGGAAGTAGTGGTGTTGGAGGAACTGTGTTTGCTGACAGTCAGCTTGCCTTTCTCATAGATGACTTTGTAGTTGTCTCCGGCATTGATATGGCCGGGAATAATGTCATAGGTTCCGGCAGTCTTGCCGTTGGCGGAACAGGTGGCCTGCGGGTCAGGCATCGCCACATTCTTTCCGTCATCCCCCTGCCAGCCGGATATGGTGCAGGTAAAGACAGGCAGCGGGTCGTTCACATACATGGACTTGTCCTCAGCGGCAACAATCAGCTCGGCAGGCTCAATGGTGAGGGCCGCATAGAGATAGCTGTGGTAAGCCGCGGTGTCGTTTGTTTCGTCTTTTATAATCTCCAGGTCATAAGTACCCACGTCCACGGGGGTAGCCTCCTGACCGTCCTGCGTGTATTTGACGGTGAAGCCACTCAGTTCCAGGCTCTGATCCTGTCCGTTATAGGTCTTGGTCTCAGCGGTCACATTGGGTGCGGGAACATTTTCTTTCGCTGTCCAGACGGCATAGAGGGGGACGGTGCCCTCCTGCTCACTGGTCAGATTCAGCACCTGAGAGCCGTTGGAGTACACAACTTCGTCCGCGATGGCATCTGTATCCCAACCAGCAAACTTGTATCCGCTCTTGGTGAAACCGTTGTCGGTCAGCGTGGTCGGGGTGTCATAGGTGGCATTTACACTGGCTGTGGTGCCGGTTGCTCCCTCGCCGCCAACAAAGTTGATGGTGTAGGTGTTGGGGACAGAGCAATTGGTGAGTTTTAGCGTGTTTGTGTTGGAAACGGATACAGAGCCATCCCAGTTTGTTTCATCATCTATGAGCCATTGGTCGCTGCCATAATGATAACCGACAGGTGGAAGCGGAATTTCTGCTGTCCCGGAAGACGCATTCACTTCCGTACAGCCGACACGAGTATCAATGAAGTGCACATAGGGGGCCCAGAGGCTTTTCTTAATCTCTGTGTCATCCTGACTGCTGAGGAGGTTTCCAGTCCAAGAAAAGTTGCGCAGCTGTCCATTATGTGAAACGGCAATACCGCCCCACGCACTCGTTCCATAATAAAGGGCGTCACCAATGATAACAGAAGCTGTGCGGCCTGGCTGTACCTTTAAATCCCCCGTCAAAGTCAGGCCATCGACAACCCCGGCCAATTTACTGACCATATAGGTACTATTGGGGACAACGAAATTACCCTGTATGCTGAAATTTCTAATTGAAGAATTGGGAGCGATCGAACAGGCTAAAATAGATTCGTTATTTCCGCCCGGCATGATAAAGGTATCCGTCCCGGTAGTGCCGATTTTCAGCGTGCAATCCTGAATATCGGAAGTGTCGAGAATATAACCAAACATCAGGCCGGTATAGTGCCCGCCAACCAGCTTCGTGTCTGTCACATCCACGGTCAATGAGCAATTTTTCAAAGTGCAATTCTCTACAACGCCCATAAAACCTCCGGCACCGGAGCCAACACTTCTCAGCTGGATAGAACCCTCGCTGGAACAGTTTTCTATGACCGTATCCATTGCCTGGCCAATAAATGCAGCGTCTGCATGTGCATTGGATGTATAACCCGAATGAGGGGTAATTCCCTTATAATTTGTTAAATGGACATTGGAAAAACGAGAGTCTCCGACTACTTTCCCCATCGGTGCCGTTCCGCCCAGGTAGACAGCGGTAAAATGGTCAAGCGTCAAATCTTTGATTTCAGCTCCGGAAGCTCTGGTCAGGAAACCTGCCATTTGACTATCAGGCCGAACATGGGTCAAATTAGAAATTGTGTGATTTCCGCCGTCAATCTTTCCGCTGAAATTGAGGTGGTAGGTTGTCCAACCGGGGCCGTAGGTGGTGCCTGTTTGAAAGTGGTTTGCTCCGAGGCCGCAGAAATTATAGCCGTCCATGTCAATATCGGAATCAATGCGGAAATAGGAATTGGTACTAATGCGTGTGCCGCTTGCGTCCAAAAGGTTGCAGTAGCTATCCAAGGTTTTATCAGCACTTCCGGCGGAGAGATAGCCGCTCATTGCCGAGAGCTGCTCCGCACTTTTGATGAGATAAGGGTCATTTTGTGTGCCGCTGCCGGAAACAAAGGTCTGGAAAAGGTTTGCAGGCATACCCTTTGCTGTTCCGTCGCTGCTGACTACCATGAGAGCAGAGGTAGACTTGACGGGGAAACTACGCTGATACTCTGTGGTCACATCATCTCTGCTGAGGCTATAGGTATAAGAAGTAAAATGGATTGTTCCAGAAAAAGGATGCTCTGCTGTATAAATTGGGTTTTCAATGGTGATGTCAGTGGCATCAATCTGCTTCGCAATATGGAAATACATATCATTGTAGTCTGTGCCAACGGGTGCAGATTCACTGTTGACCAAAGTACCTTCTGCAAAAGCCTTGAGCTGTTCTGCTGAAGTGAGCTGATAGGGAGACGCCTGTGTGCCGGCACCCTTTATCGTAATTTTTTCAATCTGCGTGGCGTTACCGCCTTCGGTATCGCCATCCGCTGCCATGGCCGTGACGGGCAACAATCCCACCACCAGGCACAGTGACAACAAGGTTGCCAATAATCGTTTCTTCATGTTTATTTCCTCCTCCTGTTTTTCTTTTATCTGTTATTTGGCTTTGAGATGCTATGTTTCAAGTGTTCCTGTGGTTCCGGTATGCCGGGCCGCTGTTCAAATGCTGATCGTTCCGGCTCCGTTACGCTGCCGGGATGTGGTTGAATCAATGGCTGCGATTAAAGATTGCGACAATTACATCAATGTTGTGTAATTATTGTAATTTGTAACCGATGGTGCAAAAAAGAAAGACGCTCCTCTCATATTGAAGTTCTGTTTTTGGTATTATATCACTTTCGACATATGGTTGCAAGAAGAAGGACATAAAAAAGTGAACAATTTTGTGGGCTGGTTTCTGTGCAAAAAGGTCCGCCCTGGGCTCCCGAAGGGTCTTCAAAAAAGGCCAGCCCGCAGCTCTTGCGATAGAACTGCGGGCTGGCATATTCATTCGTGATGTGCAGCCGCTCCCCATGATCCGAAAGCCATATTCCTTGCGGCTTCCGATGCTGTCGTGCTGCGTCAGATGGAAATCAGCCCCATCGTAATGCAGGACACGATGCCGGCGGCCACCAGGACGCCGGTAAAGATGGCGGGGAGGGCGCTTTTCAGTCTCAGGTCCATCAGGGCCGCTACCAGGGCGCCTGTCCAGGCGCCGGTTCCCGGCAGGGGGATGGCGACCAAAATTAACAGGCCCCAAAACTGGTATTGGAGCACAAGCTCCTTTTTGGCGTCTGCCTTGCGCTCCAGCTTGGAAATGAAACGCTCCAGCACGGGGAGGTGACGGCGCAGCCAGGCAAAGACCCGCCGGGTAAACAGAATGAGAAAGGGAATGGGCAGCATGTTACCTATAACAGAGGCGATCACTGCCAGCGGCAAAGGCAGACCGGCCCCCATACCCAAAGGGATCCCGCCCCGAAGCTCCACCACCGGCAGCATGGAAACCAGCATGGTAAACAGCAGTTCGCCCCCTAAGGACTGGCTCAATAAACCCTGTAAATCCATGGGTCACGCCTTCTCTGCGCAGGGACGAGGGCCCGTTATTCGGGTGGCATTGGTGCTGAGCATAGTCATGATAAGGCTCTCTTTCTAAAAAATCTTCTGAACGTACTCTACCATAAGTCCTTTTTCCTTTCAAGAGAAATCGGTTCAACGTCATTCCGGCTTTGTGGGCCGGTGGCTGGTGCGGGAATTGCTGAAGCAGGAGGTCCACGTTGCTGCAGTAATCCGCCCTGGCAGCAAAAGAAGCTCGGTGCTGCCCGAAAGCAAATACCTGGAAATCATACCATGCGCGATGGAGGAGTATGAAAAACTCCCGGAGCACATGTGTGCCCAGGAGAACAGTGTATTCTTTCATCTGGCGTGGGAAGGCGTATATGGTCCGAAGCGCGTGGATCTCGACACACAGTTGAAGTGCGTGTCCGCGAGCAAAGCGGCGACGGAAGCCGCTGCTGCACTGGGCTGCATTAAATTCGTGGGTCTCGGTAGCATTATGGAAAAAGAATCTATTGCAGTAGCTGAGGCAGACGGCACATCGCCCGGTATGCCCTACGTATACGGTGAGGCAAAGCACATGGCGCATCTTGTGACGAAAGCTGTAGCTTCTCAGCTTGGCGTCTTGCATCTCTGGCCCGTTCTTACCAACCCTTACGGAGAGCACGATGATTCAACCCGTTTTGTCAACGCAACGCTCAAACGTATTCTGTATAATGAGCCGTTGGAGTTTTCCTCCGGTACGCAGCGGTATGATTTTATTCATATTGAGGATGCGGTCAAGGCAATGATTGCTGTGGCTGAACACGGAAAGCCCTCTCACAGTTATATAATCGGCAGTGGAAAGGCGGCGCCGCTTCGCTCGTTTATTGAGGCGATTGGCCGGGAGGTCGCACCGGATAGAGAACTTCACTTTGGCAGTGTTCCATATACCGGTGTTCAGTTGGAGGACAGTGTATTCTCCATTGACACATTGACGCGAGATACGGGCTTTGTACCTATAATACCGTTTGATGCCGGCATCTGCCGTACAATGAAATGGCTAAAAGAAACGGAAGGAGTATAACTGTGGACGCAATCATCGTAGGATGCGGGTTGACCGGTAGTGTCATCGCACGTCAGCTGGCAGAACAGGGCAAGAAAGTTACCATCTGGGAACGTCGGGAACATATCGGTGGGAATATGTATGATTATACCGATGAGCATGGCTTCCTGGTTCAGAAATACGGTCCTCATGCTTTCCACACTGTGAACAAACGGATCTATGACTATGTTTGCCATTTTGAGGACTGGAAGCCCTATCGTCTTACCTGCGGCGCAGATTGGGATGGAAGGTATACCCCGACACCCTTTAACTTTAAGACGATCGACACCTTTTATCCTCCGGAACAGGCGGAACGTCTAAAAGAAAAAATTCGAAACGCTTTTCCAGGGCGTGAGACCGCCACTGTGGTCGAGGTGTTGGAGAATCCGGATCCAGATATCCGTGGTTATGCGGAGTATCTGTTTGAAAAGGATTATGCTCCCTATACGGCAAAGCAGTGGGGCATCTCTGCCGCCGAAATTGACCCAAGCGTTTTGAAGCGTGTTCCCCTGCGATTTTCGTATGGAGAAGGCTATTTTGATGACGAATATCAGGCAATGCCGGAGCACTCCTTTACGCATTTCTTCGAGAATCTGTTAAATCATCCTAACATTCATGTTGAACTTGGCACCGACGCTTTGAAACGGTTGAGCATTATTGAAAACGTACTCTTTATTGACGGCAAGTGCGCAGAGCTTCCTGTGATTTACACTGGCGCTCTGGATGAGTTATTCGGCGGGATATATGGTCGACTTCCCTACCGATCCCTGCGTTTTGAATGGAAATACACGGAAGATGATTCTATACAAGATGCTCCCATAGTAGCTTATCCGCAGGAAATCGGATATACCCGTATCACCGAGTATAAGAAGCTGCCTGTGCAGAAAGGAGCAGGCAGCACCTATGCGGTAGAATATCCGCTTCCCTATACGCCAGAGTCCAATGCAGAACCTTACTACCCGGTCCTGACCGCAGAAAGCCAGGTACAGTATTCGAAATATCTGAAAGAGGCGCAGAAAGTCAAAAACCTCATTCTGTGTGGTCGCTTGGCAGATTTTAAGTATTACAACATGGATCAGGCGCTGGAGCGAGCACTGACTGTGTTTGAGATGGTTTGGAATAGGGATGATTGCCGACATATCGAAAAGTAAAGCGATGATCTTTTTTCTGCCATCTTTTTCTGAACGAAACACCGGGTACCGTCAACAGCTTCAACTCTTGATGGTACCACTTTTAAATGGATTTCTGAAAATCGATGGATGATTTTGTTAAAAATTTTATTTATTTCTCTTCCGTTTGATTAAAAAGTGGAAAGATAAAGCAAAATTTGATTGAATCTATAGCTTGTATTTGATAAAATGAGGCTGCAAAAGAGGTGATGTAGATGCTGCATGAGGAACTTCTCACATTAGCAGTTGGTATCTGTCAGCAAAAAGCCGAGGGACAGACCGTGGAGTTGAAGGCAGCGCACAAGGGCTGTCCCAAGTTATACGACACGCTGTCCAGCTTTTCCAACCAGGACAGCGGCGGCATCATTCTGTTCGGGATTGATGAGGACCAGGACTATGCGCCAGTAGGAGTCTATGACCTGCAGAACCTGCAAAAGATGGTCACCGAGCAGTGCAATCAAATGGAGCCTCCGGTCCGTGCGGTCTTTACGATAGCGGAGTTCAATGGTGTCAGCATCTGTTCTGCGGAGATCCCAGGCATTGATATGGCCGAGCGGCCCTGTTATTACAAAGGCGCGGGACGCTCTCGTGGTTCCTATCTTCGTGTGGGGGATGCAGACCTGAACATGACAGATTATGAGCTCTACAGCTATGAGGCATTCCGAAAGCACCTGCATGATGACGAGCGCGTGATCGAGCGGGCTACCATGGATACCCTTGATCAGGATAGGATTCAGGAATATTTGCTGAAAAAGCGGTTGGAGCGCCCGGGGTTCAGTCAGTTAACCGAGGAGCAGGCCATGGAAATGCTGAACATTACCCGGGGAGGGCAGCCAACACTGGCCGCTGTGATGAATTTCTGTGTGTACCCTCAGGGATATTTGCCGCAACTGGCCATTACGGCGGTGGTGGTTCCCGGCACACAGATCGGCGATCACTTAGAAGGGGATCCCCGGTTTCTGGACAATAAGCGCATAGAAGGCACCATAAAGAACATGGTGGAAGAGGCTATTACCTTTTGCAGAAGAAATATGCGGGTCCAGACCATTGTGGACCAGGAAACGGGGAGCAGAAGGGATCGCACGGAGTACCCTGTTGAGGCCATCCGTGAAGCGGTGCTGAATGCCCTCATTCACCGGGATTACAGCCATATGACAGAAGGAACCCCTGTGCAGCTCAACTTTTTTCGTGACCGGCTGGAGATTCACAGCCCCGGCAACCTCTATGGGCGCATGACGGTGGAACAGTTGGGGATCAGCCGACCGGATTTGCGCAATCCAGCCATAGCGGTGATGACCGAGGTGCTGGTGGGGGCGGAGAATCGTTACTCCGGCATTCCTACGATTCGACGGGAGATGGCCGCCCATGGTCTGCCGGAACCTGTGTTTGAGAACCGCAGGAATGAGTTTGTGGTGACCCTCTACAACAGCGTACAGGAGGAACAACTGGCCCAAAAGACTGGGGAGCCGCCGAACCTGTTGGAGTACTGCAAGACCCCGCGCAGCAGAAAGGAAATTGCAGAATACCTGGGGTTAAAGACTACCGTCTATGCCATGGATCGGTATGTCCGCCCTATGCTGGAGCGCGGTGAGTTGGAAATGACGATTCCGGAGAGGCCGAAGAGCAGGAAACAGAAATATCGGACGGCCAAAGAATAAGTCTGTAATGGGAACTGACGTAAAACAAAAAACGCTTGTATATGTGCCGCAATATAGCATTCCCCCCACGCAAAATGGAGCGAAAAGGCAGAAATTTTAAAAGTTTTGGCGGCGTTCTTTTTTCAATCGGGGCGCTTTTGGAGTTGCAGGAATGCTCCTATAACGTATTTGCGCAGAGCGCACAGCTGCATGATAGGGGAGCTGAAAGCTGGTTTCTATCTCTCCGTAACAGCAGTTTCTGTTTTACTGGATTCGCGATACCCGCGGGACGGAATATTCAGCGCCCTATACCGGCGCACTGGATACAATCATTTTGCACAGAAGGGCGAACTATGCTATACTATAGCAAATAATTTTTTGTAGGGGGTCGTTTTTTGATCAAGGAAAATCAGCGCATGCTCAATTTGCTGAATGGACTGACCGATGTACTCGTGCTCTTCCCCGCTATGGCTCTGGCTTATTTCATTCGCTTTTATCTGTTTCAGGGCGAGCTAGGGCATATCGCGCTACCGTATTATCTGCAGGCCGTCGCGCTGACCGCCCCGTTGTGCTGGTTTCTGTTTGGCCTGTCCGGTTTGTACGACTCCTTCCGCTCCAAAAATTTTCTGTCCGAATTTCACCTGATCCTGCGTTGCAACACGATCATTTTCGGACTGACATTGGCGTTCTTCTATATTTTCAAGGAATTTCACCTTTCTCGTTGGACACTGCTGTATTTCTTTCTGATCTCAACCTGTGGCGTCGCGCTCAAGCGCTGGGTGCTGCGCCGCATCCTACGCACAATACGCGAGAGGGGCTATAACCAAAAGCACGTGCTGCTGCTGGGGCAGGGAGAACAGGCGCGGGCTTATTATAACGCTCTGCAGAACGACCGCACGCTGGGTTTCTGCATCAGCGGCTATCTTGCCCCCAAGGATACTCTCCCTGGGCTAACCTACTACGGCAGCTATGATGCGCTCGCGCACGTGCTGAAACGTCTCGAGCCCGACGAGGTCGTTATCGCACTCGAGGCCGCTGAATACGAGCTTCTGCCGGGTGTCATTGCAGCCTGTGAAAAGGACGGCACCAAGGTTTCGCTGATCCCGTTTTACAACCAATACCTGCCTGCGCATCCGCAGATCGACGAGATCGGAGGTGTATCGATGGTCAATCTCCGCCGCATCCCGCTCGACAATATCGTCAACGCCTTCTGCAAGCGCTTTGTGGATATCGTCGGCTCGCTCTGCCTGATTGTGCTGACCTCCCCAATTATGCTGTTAGCCGCCATTGGTGTCAAGTTGTCCTCTCCCGGGCCGATCCTGTTCAAGCAGGAGCGTGTCGGTCTGAACAAAAAGTATTTCAATATGTATAAATTCCGTTCCATGCGCGTCAATGCTGCACAGAATACCGGTTGGAGCACAAATTCTGACCCACGCAAGACCAGATTCGGTGCATTCATCCGCAAATTCTCAATCGACGAATTGCCGCAGTTTTTCAACGTGTTAAAGGGCGATATGAGTTTGGTCGGGCCGCGACCCGAGTTACCTTACTTTGTCGAGCAGTTCAAGGAGAGTATTCCGCTTTACATGGTCAAGCATCAGGTGCGCCCGGGCATCACTGGCTGGGCGCAGGTCAACGGCTTCCGTGGCGATACCTCGATCAAGGGCCGCGTCGAGCACGATATCTACTACATTGAAAACTGGACGCTGCTGTTTGACATCAAGATCCTATTTATGACGCTCACCTGCGGGTTTGTGAACAGCGAAAAGCTGAAATAGTTATCACGTTTTCTTATCAAAACAGGTTAGCTGTTTTGAGCACAGTTATGAAATGACCTTTGTCAAGAGGTACTATCTCATCAGTTGCGGACTTACAAACTGTCGGTTCTGCTGGGGGTGTCTGAGAAGAGTCAGGGGACAGATTCCCGACATATAGCCACTCTGGTATACACGAATTGATTACCACCAGGCTAATGACTTCGCCGTGAGTTCTGCAATTTTACGACGAGGATTGAATACCTCAAAGCGCTCAGACAGATAGTATGGAAAAGAACGGCCTGCTGGGACAGTTGCATGATTGCAGTTGTCCCAGCAGGCCGAAAAACGTTCAAATATTGATTTTGTATGGCTTATTTTCAGCATAGATACTGGATGCGGTCAATCGTTGTACCAGCGCGAACATACAGCTTGATGACCGGCTCGGTTTCGCTCCAGTGTTCCAGCGGCTCGGTGCAGCCGGAAGCACTGTCATACACCGTCGGCACGCCGTTGATCTCTGCCCCGGTAATACCGGACAGGTCGGCAGCTTCTGCTACCACCGCATAATTGCCTTCCTTTCTGATCGCAGTGCGCAGCTCGATCACGCTGTCCTGCTCAGCGGTAAAAGAGCCATCCCCATGCCACGTCACAGTGCCCTGGGGTACCGTAGCATAGTCGGGCACACCGTCGACATTGATGTCAGGGGCATACTTAGTGTCAAGCACCATGGTAGAGAACAGATCCAGCACCGCTGTCATATCATATTCCGGCAGTGCGTCAATCGCCAATAGCTTGCCGAGGAAGGCGTTGTTTGCCGTTGTCAACTCGACATTATCCAGCTGATGCGCATTGACTTCGCACAGCTTGTCATAGGTTTCCTTCATACGGCCAATATAGCGATCCTTTTCCTCGAGCAGCGGGATCGCGAACACCTGAGCAACCGGGTCGATCATGGTCTCGTACACATCGAATACTTGCCGCCAGACTTTCTCGTCCGCACGCATATAATTCGAGCCTTGCTCGATTGTATCCATCGCGTCATCATACGCGCCGGCCGAACAGTAATACTGCGCCAGCGGAATGGTGATCGAGTTGGACTCCTCCTTCTGCAGCTCAGAAGCAAACTTTGAAGCAGTTGTCGGATCGTTGCCGCCGTTTACCAGGGCGTTTATCAGATAGGACAGCTTGTAGTCGTTCTCTTCAAACAGATCGATCGATGCACATTTCTTTAGAGTATCCAGTGTCGCATCCGAACGGTGGCTGATGAAATAGGCATACAGGTTCAAACCGATCATCACGACAAACGCTGCCGCGAATACTGCGACCGGCACACGCACCGCATAGCCCTTGCTCTTGTGCGGCACCGACAGTCGCAGCACATCGCCGCAGTACAACGCAATCATCGCAAGCACCGCAAAGAACAGCACCATACAACCGCCGACCGACCACGTCAGGTCGGACACCGCTTGACCGAACATCTGAAAAACGCAGGCCGCCAATATTGCGACCATCATAGGCTTGGCCTTGCGGCTCTTCAGTAGACACCAAACCGCCGTGCCAAGGATCGACAAATAGGCCAGCAGTCCCAGAACACCCAGATCACAGAGCACCTCAACATAGTGGTTGTGGGCGTGCGACGTTTCGTAGTAGTAATCCTGTACGGAAACAACGCCGTTTTCAAAGCCGCCCAGTCCACGGCCGAAGATGGGCGCAGTCTTGAACAGACGTAGCGCATCCTGCCGGTAAACGCCGCGCTGCACCACGTTGCCGTTGGCCGAAAGGTCCTGAATACGATCGGCGACAAACTCCGGCAACATCTTGTAGCCCAGATTGAGGCTGCCCTCCGACGCGCCGGTATAGCTCGCATCGGTCAGCACGACGCCGCTCTCGCCCCAGAAGGTTACGAATACCAACCGGCTGTCTTCGGGTACGGTAAAGCGAATCGGAGCATCCGAATTACCGGTTGCAAGCTCAGTGTCGTTGTTCTGAATGAGGTTGGCGGTATTTTTATAGGAGACACGGATATTGACTGGTGCGGAGGACTGCACAGTCAGCGTGTATTCGCCGGCAGGCAGATCGGCAGTACGGCGCATATCCGATTCCTGTCCGAAGGTAAAGGGGCCAGTAAGCTGCAGACTGAGCACCAGAAAAACAACGACAGCAATCACAAGGGCAGCAACGATGCCGATCAGTACCTTGTCCTTGCCAACCAGCGCCTGCGTGATCCGTTGCCGCACGAACACCTCGAGCAGGTAGAATACGCCACAGCCGGCTATGAGCGCCAGCATCGGCACGGGCGAACCGGTCACGGTATCACCAAAGCCGCGCACCGATACCGCCGCTGTGCCCAGCGCGACGACAGCGGTTTGGAACAGCAGCAGAAAGAAACCGATCCGGCTTCCCTTCGGGCAGAGCGCCAGCATCAACAGCACCGCGGCGAAAAAAACGCCCAGCGAGCCCATTGAAAAGGCCAACAGGTAGGAGACAGTATTGACTGTGAGCAGCACGCCGCACAGGATTCGCTGCCTGCGCGTCTGCGCGGTCAGCAACAGCCAGAGCGACAGCAGACACGCGATCGACAGAAAACCGGCATATAAGTTTGGGTTGCCGAAAATCGTATGTAGGCGGGAATAGAAAAAGCCGCCGGTCGTGTCGCCGTAGCCGCTGTTGAGCAGATTTGCGATGGCACGGAAAGGGCGCACCAGGATATTGCAGGACGCGGCGTCGATGGACAAGATGCCCACCGGCGCGGCCGCGGCCGCAAGCACGCCCGCCACGCGCCGGAATGAAACTGCGCTTTCCTTGGCATACAGCACGATGCACACAAACACCGCGAAGGCGATCAGCATCTCAGAGAACTCTGCGATCGCAAACTTGCCTGAGCGGGCATAGAGTGTTGACAGACCCGCAAGCAGCATATAACCCATCACTGCAAACGAGACTGGCGTCAGTAAACGGCGCGCCCGCTCGCCGCCCGCGAGAAACAACACAGCGATGATCACAACTGCGGCAATCAGGCCGCCGGTTTTCTGCGACATATAGCTACCAATCTGCGCCGTAACCGCCGCGGCGAACACCAGTGCCGCCAGCGCGATATACTGTAGCCATTTGCCGGGCGCGATCGGCTCTGCCAGCGCGGCGGCCTGCCGGGCAGCGACCGCCTGTCTGACGGCTTCCTCTTTCGCAGCAGCCTCTCTTGCAGCGGCTTCCTTTTCTGCTTCGGCCCGCTCCGGAGTGATCGGCTCAGCCTTTCCCGCAGCAGCGCTCCGTTTCATTCGTTTTTTCTTCATCTTGATATCCTCCCGTTATTCCTTTGCCGAAAAGCGGCTTTCCAGCGCACGCTCATAGACCGCCGTCAGCTGCGGAAAGACGTTTTTTCTTCCGAACCGCTGAACAGACCGCTGCGCGGCCGCTCCCATCCGCATTCTAATCTGCGGGTTGCGCATCTGCCCTATTGCCTGTACAAACCCTTCGATATCGTTATACGGAAACAATCTGCCTGATATTTGATCCTCGACCAGATCCTCGTGACCTTTGATCGCCGTCGCGGCGACTGGCAGGCCGCAGCCCATCGCTTCTGCAATGTTGAAGGGCAATCCCTCGATACGGCTCGAGGATACGCAGATATCCGACGCGTGGTAGCAGTTTTCGATTCCGCGCACAAAGCCAGGAAAAAGCACCCGTTCAGCCACGCCGCAGTTCTTTGCCAGCGACCGGCAATCCTCCAGCAAAGCGCCGCGCCCGGGCAGCAGCAGCCAGATGTTTTCCGGAAGCCGCTTCATTGCCTCGATCAGCATCCGATGATTTTTCCGCGCCGAAAATTCCGCCGCGTAGACCAGCAGCAACGCATCCTGCGGCACGCCGAGCGCCGTGCGTACCTGCGCCTTTTCTTCGGAGCAGACCGGCTGAAAACGGGAAAAATCAATGCCCATGCCGTCGGTCTGGATCAGCTGTGTACCGAGATGATGCCGTTGTGCGGTTGCATAATCCTGCCGGTTCATGGTCAGTACATAATCGGTCACACCCGCCGTCAGCTTTTCCGCGCCGAGCAGCAGCATCCGTTTTGGCAACGGTGTCTGCGTGTCAAATAGGTATCCGTGTGCCGTGTTCATAACAACCGTGTCTCCCTTGTCCGCAAGTAGTACAGCCAGTCTGGTGAAAAACGCAGCGAGCGAGGTATGTGTGCTGATGAGATCGTATCGCTCGGCGCACAGCAGCCGGGCAAGCTGCCGCACAGCCGTCAGGTTTTTCGGAGAAAACATTCTCTTTTCAAACGGGAGAGATACCGCATGTGTAACGCCTGTCAGCTCTCGCGGCTCCTGTCCCGCTGCCGCATGCACCTCGCAGCCATGCTGTGCAAACCACTGCAGATAGGGCTGGTGAAAGGTTGCCAGATGGGAAAATGTCGATGCGGTATACAGGACTTTCGGTCTTTTAGCCAATATGTACAGCCTCCAACAAAAAGGCGCAGGCGACTTGCTTCGCCTGCGCCTTTGGCATCTTATTTTACACGATATCATATATTGGTAGGTGTGTCAAGGCAGAGGTAATTCTTCGGTAAGCGTCATTGCAGTACATTGAACTGCGAAGTACTGCATGGGAGTGATACGCAATGAGCAAAACCGGTTTGCAAACAATCAACCAACAGAGGGCAACTCGTAATAAGACAGGTTTATAGTGTTTAGTGAGAACAGCGTGGCGTAAAGTCACGCTGTTCTTCTTTCTGCTGCGTGATTGACCATTTCTGTGATAATGCTTTCGGGTAGGAAACCGATACAGGCGAGGCTGATCCGTACATCCTGCACCCTATGTCCACTGCTTTTGTCGGGAGCACAAACATATGTGTTCGCAATGAAAAACGAGCCTCGTTGGGTGTGTTCCGAGGATTCACGGCATTATCAGAAGATGCGCGAGAGCGATCTTAAACTGGAAAAGATGGCTGCTCTAATTCCTACAAAGGCCGCTCGTAGCCAAGTAAATAAGTATTTCTTTGCAAAAAAGAAAGAACTTGAGGCCAAAAAGAAAGCTACAGCACCTAAGAAGACAGTCGCCACAAAGAAATCATCTGGTAAGTCCAAAAGCAAAGATGATCCTGAGCAGATAAAAATGTTCTAATCATTACCCCTCTGAAGGCGAATGTCCTCAGAGGGGTAATATATAATCTGCAGTCCGTTTTATGGTACAATAACGGCGATATAATTCTATCATGAGGAGGTGCTCGTATGATCTCAAACACGATTTACAGCAAAGGCAGAGACAGCTTTAAGGATTACACCTTTTCTGCAAGAGAGTGGTCTGCTCCTACCATGGTGTCACCAAAAGAAATCCGTGAACGGATCGACAGCTTTGCTCTGTGCGGCCGTAAAATTAAGCGCATGCGTTTGATTAGCTTGAGCTATTTCCATACCCGTGACTGGGTTGAAGAAGCAGCTTATCGACAGGTCGAGCACCTGCCAGAAGAGGAGCGCCAGCGCAAATCCAATTATCCAACGATTGATCCCACCATGCAGTTTAGCCGATATGCTCAAATTGACGAACCCTTTCTGATTGAGTTCGAGGATGGAGATATCTTTGAAGTCGATACTCCGCAGGATCCGGAATTCCGGATGAGCATGAACTGTATCCCGTGGTGGATCAAGGCTGGAACAAATCAGCCAAATGCTGAAGCTGATGTCCTCTTCTCTCCTTGTGTCGGTCAGGAGATTGTATCGGTTGAAGTCAATACACGCATAACAGACAAGGATCCCATGTTTTTCTGTGCTTTTGACGAGCCTCCGTATCAGAGGGAGCTTGTTTCAAATGTAACACTTCGTTTGAGAAATGGATTGGGTCTGCAGATCAGCCCGGACATTGATTACTGCGAGGTTGCGTGTGTTGATGTAAGCAACGAGTGGGTCAAAATCAGCTTTTCTGAACTAAAAGACGCTTTGTTCAACTGGGAGGACCTTCACGCTGATGAGGTTACCGGGTTTGAGGCGGAAAGTCATATGGCTTTGTTGATAAGGACATGAAGTTCGTTGTTCCGATGAAGTATGATCAGGCTGACGATTTCAGAGACGGCAAAGCAAAAGTGCAGCTCGGAGATAAGTGGCTTTGTGTTGATCCAAATGGCTGTGAGCTTGAGATTGGTGGCAGAATTCGACAGGATAATTATCAAGAAATCGGCGATTATTCCGAAGGAATGTGTCGCGTATCTACGCTCAAGCTTCGCTTCATGGATTTGGCGTATCATTCGGATTATGATCAAATTGCAGGTACTTGGGGCTTTGTAAATGAGTCCGGCGAGGAGGTTATTCCTCCCCAGTATATCTATGCTACTGACTTTGAAAATGGTATCGCCATCGTTGCAAAGGGCAAGTGGACAATTGACCCCAAATGGGATAATGAATACAATCAGGGCCGTTATTGGACAGAAGAAGAACTCTGGGGAGCCATCGATAAAAACGATAATGAGGTTATTCCTTTTATCTTCGATGAGATCAAGCATTTCTCCGATCGTTCTGATATGTTCATGGTCCATTATGGTGGTTGGAAAGATGGTAAGTGGGGTGTCGTTGATTGCAAGGGTAACTGGCTCGCAGAACCAACCTTTGAAGGTTTCTCTTATGAAACCTGGAAGGACAGAATCCTGTTTTACGCTGAAGATCCGGATGCAACGGGCGATGATCTCCCCATGGGCATCTATGATCTATCACAAAAGAGAGTCCTCTTCGAGCCCCAATTCCTTGATGTCACCTTCCACGATAACGGCGATATGGAAGTTGAGGTCTTCGATAAAGAACTCGGCCGGACGATTGAAAAGATCATTGCCCCATCCGGCAAGGAGCGTTTCAAATCCATATATTCCTCGATCTATACCTGGCATGATCCATATGAAGTGGTTATCCGCGATAAGGACGGTACCAGACATGGTTTGATCGATAAGGAGGGTAACGAGATCCTCCCCTGCATCTATGATGTCCCTTGGAATGGCTTCTACCATGAACGGCAGAGAATTTGCTTCGTAGAAAACGGCAAACAAGGCATGAAAGACTACGATGGCAACATCATCATTCCTGCTATCTACCATGAAATCCATGGGCGCAAGGATCCATATCTCACTGTCAGAGTTGGTGAAAAGGACAGCTACAAAGAAGGTCTTATCACTTATGATGGTAAGACTGTTATCGAAGCAAATCACAGTCGCATCGGATGGTGCAGCGACCATAAGCATTTCTTCTGTTGTGCTGATGGACGCTGTGAGATGTATGTCGTAGAAGATTGCGCGGCTATGCCTTAAGTTTATGTCGCGATCAAGGTCGAAAACGGTAGCTTTTCTGCGTTCTAAGCAAGAATCAGAGTATAGGTAATACGCAACCCCTATTTCTTTCGATTTTGCCCTTAATTAGTCTACACGCAAGAAGAAACCCGCAACTCTCCCATAAACGGCAAAAGGGTATGCATTTTGATGTGCATACCCTTTTTGTCAGCAACCCTTGCATGGCAACTGCCATAATTCTTGTTCCGCAAAACCTGTTTTATGAGTAGCTACCCGAAGGGAGGCAGTTTTTTCTATCGGGGTTGATTTTACATAAAAAAATAGATATAATGAGATTAAAATAGGTTAGGTATTGTCTAAATCCGAGACATATCCTGAAGGAGATTGCGTTATGAAATCCCTTGAAGCCGCCGTAACAATTCAGCACTTTAACCGATATAAGCCCCTGCTGAGTGAGCTTGTGGTGCGGGACCTGAAAATTAAATACCGCAGAAGCTTTCTGGGATATATCTGGAGCCTTTTGAACCCGCTGCTGATGATGACCATTATGTCTCTGGTATTCTCCTATATGTTCCGCTTCAAAATTCAGAATTATCCGCTGTACCTGATCTGCGGACAGACGCTATGGTCCTTTTTTAATGAAAGCACAAATATGGCCATGACCTCTGTCATCTATAACGGAGCTTTGATTCGAAAGGTTTATATTCCCAAATACATTTTTCCTGTATCGCGGGTCTTGTCCAGCTTTGTCACCATGAGTTTCAGTCTCGTTGCGATCCTGATTGTAATGCTGTTGACCAGAGTGCCGCTGACCTGGAATCTGCTGCTGTTCCCGATTCCTCTGGCTCTGCTGCTGCTATTCTGTATGGGCGTGGGAATGGTGCTGTCGGCGCTGGCAGTCTACTTCCGGGATATGTTGCATTTGTACAGCGTTCTGGTAATGGCATGGATGTATTTGACACCTATTTTCTACCCCGTCAGCGCACTGCCCGAATGGGTTGCTTTTCTCATCCGCTTCAACCCGATGTATCATTACGTGACATTCTTCCGGGAGGTTGTGCTGTATGGCATATTCCCCACGGCAATACACTGGGTCGGATGCTTCGGGTTCAGCGCGCTGTCGCTGACGGTGGGAGTGTTGGTTTTCCGAAAGCTCCAGCGCAATTTCATCCTCTTCGTGTAAGGAAAAAACCTCATGGATAAGAAAGATACGATTATAGAAGTGAACGGCGTTGCCATGCGGTTCAATCTTGCAGAGCAGAAAACAGATACCATTAAGGAATATTTTGTGAAGCTGGTCACCGGGAAACTGCATTTTAATGAATTCTATGCGCTGAGGAATGTGTCCTTTGAAGTCAAACGGGGAGAAGCCGTAGCGTTGATTGGAAAAAACGGCAGCGGCAAGAGTACGATGCTGAAAATTCTGGCAGGGGTCATGTATCCCACGGAAGGCACTGTGACAGTAAACGGGAGCATCGCGCCCTTGATCGAACTGGGAGCCGGGTTTGACATGGAACTGACTGCGAAGGAAAATATCTACATGAACGGCGCCATTCTGGGATATAACCGGGCATTCATGGATCAGCACTTTGAGGAAATTGTGGAGTTCTCCGAACTGCGGGAATTCATCAACGTGCCGCTGAAAAACTATTCTTCCGGTATGATAGCCCGTCTGGGCTTTTCCATCGCGACGATTATCAAGGCGGACATCCTGATTGTGGATGAGGTGCTGGCTGTGGGAGACTTCCGTTTCCGGGAAAAATGCCATAGGAAAATTGCGGAACTGCTGGACGGCGGCACAACACTGCTGTTCGTCAGCCACAGCGCGGAGCAGGTTAAGGCGCTTTGCCCCAAAGCAATCTGGCTGGATCACGGTCAAATGATGGCATTTGGGGATACGGAAGAAGTGTATCGTATGTATGAGAACGCATACCGCAGCTGAAACAATGGAAGGATACAGGAACGCCATGACGAAAACTGCTGATTATACCATATCCCTGATCCGGGCGCTGGTGCAGGAACAACCGGTTCCACCGGTTCCGGAAGGATTATCGCTACAGGAACTGTTTGACTTTTCCAGAAGCCACTCTATTGAAGCACTGATATTTCGGGAACTTTGCCCGTTGATCGCCGATCCGGATGATCCGGTCTGGAAGCAATGGGAAAACCGGGTCAATCTGCTGCTGGCGCAGAGCATTGTCCAGCTTCAGGCGCGGGACGACATTATTCGGAATCTGACAGCCGCCGGAATTGATGTGATGCCGGTAAAGGGCTGCTGGCTGAAGGAACGGTATCCGGATATCAACGACCGGCAGATGTCGGACCTGGATATGCTCATCCATCTCCGGGACGCAGCTCTGGCGGAACGTGTCCTGCTGTCTATGGGTTATCGGAAGGAAGAGGTCTGTTTCCATCACACCGCCTACCTCAAGCCTCCCTATACTGAGGTGGAGCTGCATGTCTTTCTCCTGCCCGAGACCGATGAACACGCTGGTTATTATCAAAACATTTGGGAAAAGGCGATACCCGTGGAGGGGACACCCAGGCTGTACATGCTGAAACCGGAGGATGAGTACCTATTTTATCTTGTCCATCTGAGCAGTCACCTGTCCGAGAGCGGCAGCGGTATTCGCTCCATTCTGGATAACTGCATCTACGCCCGGTGCTTTCCCAATATGGACGCGGTTTATCTGGAAGGGGAGCTGAAAACGCTGGGGCTTCTGGAACTGTCGCGGCAAGTGCAGGCATTGTCCCGGTGCTGGTTTGAAACCGGGCAGGCAATTCCTGATGAGCTTGAACCGCTGGCTCAGGAGGTATGCGCTGCCGGAACTTACGGTTACCTGGAGATGAGAACCCATCATCGTATGGAGCGGCTGAGTAAAACGTACCGCAATCCCGTAATTCGGGTTTTTGCCTACTGCCTCCCCCGGTTTTTCTGTCCCCTGTCCGAGATGAGGCGGAACTACCTGATTCTGGAGAAAGCGCCCGTTCTGCTGCCTGTGTTCTGGGTCGTACGTATGATTTCAATGATGCTGCACGGGAAATCCTTCTGGCAGCACCTTAGATCGGTTTTTGGAGAAGGAGGAAGACATGGTTAATGTTTTGCTCGCCGGGATTCCCGTGCAATTTGACAACCAGTTCCCTCATCTGACCGAGCTGTGCCGGGGCTATGAAACCGACCTGCCTGCGCAGTTACGTATTCAGGTTTCCGGTGAAGAACTGGAGGAAGAACGAAGCAAACAGACGGATGTATTCCCCGACGGTTACCTGGAGACTGTCTGCTGCCACCGCAAAGCTGCCACAGCCCTGCTGGACCGGGATGTTTTCCTGATGCATGGCTCTGTGGTGGAGCTGGATGGCGAAGGATACGCCTTTCTCGCCCCCAGCGGCGTGGGAAAAACCACCCAGACCCGGCTGTGGCAGCAGCATTTCGGTCACCGGCTTCGGGTTATCAACGGGGACAAGCCCCTGATCCGTATGGTGTGTGACGGAGAAACGGTTCGGTTTGATGCCTACGGAACCCCCTGGCGGGGTAAGGAAGGCTTGGGCTGCAACGATTCGGCTCCCCTGAAGGCAATCTTTTTCCTGAATCAAAGTCGGGAACCGGAGGTTGTTCCGGCTACCAACGCCCAGAAGGTGGATTTGCTGTTCCGTCAGCTGCTGATGCCGAAAGAGCCGGACCGGATGCTGCGGCTTCTGGATATGGCGGACAAGCTGGTTGGCGCAATCCCGTTTTATATTCTGAACTGCGATATATCGGAAGCGTCCGTATTGTGCGCCTACCAGGCGGTAAAGGAGGGAACCCCGGAATGAACATACTGTTATCCTTTAATTCCAACTACTACATGCCCGCGCTGGTGCTGCTGAAGTCGCTGCTGGTGAACAACCAATGGTGCAGAGAAATCCGGGTGTATGTGCTCTATGCAGACCTAAAAACCGAGGAAATCCAGCGGTTTTCTCAAGTAGCGGAGGAAAGCGGCATCGCGAAGGCGATTTTCCTGCCGGTGGGTCCCGACAAATTCAAGGACGCACCCCTGCATCTGAAATGGATTTCCCGGGAGACTTACTACCGGCTTCTGGCCCAGGAGATGTTGCCGGAAAGCGTGGAGCGGGTGCTGTACCTGGATGTGGACATGGTAGTCATGGGCTCGCTGGAGGAATTCTATCATCAAGATTTTGAGGGCAAGCTGCTGGTTGCCTGCAACCGCCACGGTCCTGGAGGGGTTGGCCCCAAGCGCTTAGAGCAGTTGACCCTGCCCAGGGACACCATCTATTTCAACGCAGGCACGTTGCTGTATGACCTGTCTGGGCAGCGGCGGGAGATTGACCCCAACATCCTGTACGAGTATCCGGTGCTTTTCTACAAGCAACTGAAGTACGGCGATCAAGATGTGCTGAACGCGGTGTTCTACGGGCTGACAAAATTCGCGGATTATCGGGTCTATAATTGCTTTGACCACGACATTTCCCGTCAGCGGCAGGAAGACCGCGTTCGGCGAAGCTGTAAAATCTTCCACTTCAACGGCAACGGCAAGCCCTGGACAGAAATGTATTGGGGGCGGATGGCGTGGCTGTTCTGGGAGTACGCCCAGCAGCTTCCCGAATACGCCGGGCAGTATGAAGCCTTGAAGGATAAGCAGCTCCAGTATAAAAAGAAGCGTACGGCGGACAAGGCAAAGGCCACCCGTCAGAAAAACCGGCAAAAAGCCGAACAGGAGAAACGAAAGGAAGAGGAACATGAAAATGAAAATTAAGGATGGCTTTATTCTTCGCAAGGTGGGTATCCAGTATGTGGTGGCAGCCACTGGGAAGGCCAGCGAGAATTTTAACGGCATGATGCGCCTGAATGAGAGCGGCGCTTTTGCCTTTCGGCTTTTGCAGGAGGGTATCGCGATGGACGAGCTGGTACGGCGCATCGTTGCAGAGTACGACGTCAGCGAGGAAACGGCCCGCGGGGATGTGAATCGCTTCCTTGGGGCGCTGAAAGAGGCGGATGCCCTTGAATGAGCCGATACATCTGTCAGACTACGACGGCCTGATTCGGGAGGTGCTGGCCTCCGGCGGTGAATTCCGGCTTTATCCCCGGGGAATCAGTATGCGGCCCCTGCTGCGGCAGGGACGGGACTCGGTTTCCCTGCGGCGGCTGGACTCCCCCATCCGAAAAAACGACATTCTCTTCTATCAGCGCCCCGACGGCAGATTCGTGCTGCACCGGGTACGCTCGGTTACGCCAAATGGGTTGACCCTGTGGGGAGACAACCAGACCAGACCGGAACACGGCGTATCCCCGGACTGGGTTATCGGCCGGGTGACCCGGATTTTCCGGGATGACAAGGAAGTATTCTGTGACGGCTTCGGGTACCGTCTGTACCGGGAGCTGTGGCAGTTTACGATATTACGCAGCTTGTTACTTAAGCTGTACCATCTTTCAGAAAGGAGAAATGGCATATGAGAAAGTTGTACGAAGCCCTGTCTGTGGATGTGGTGAAGTTTGAGGCACAGGATGTAATCACCAACTCCTACTCCACCTCCAGCGTCGCCCCCAGCTACGCCCCCAGCGAACCCGCCAGCGCCGAATCCAGCGACCCCAGCGACCCCAGCGACACCTCCAGCGTCGCCCCCAGCTTCTAACCCGACAACACCGCCGACTAAGCTGCCGATTCAACGCACGATTGCAGAAAAAGGACCGGGGAAACCCCCGGTCCTTTTCCAAAAGATTAGCAGGCGCAATGCCTGTTTCCATAAAACAGAGAAGGGGGAATTCCCACGCGCCTCGAAAGGAAAATGAATTCGATTCTTTATATCGTGGTCCCCTGCTACAAAGAGCAGGAGGTCTTACCGGAAACGGCACGGCGGCTGAAAGACAAGATGAACTGCTTGATAGAGTCCGGTAAAATCAGTCCGGAGAGCCGCGTCCTGTTTGTCAACGATGGTTCGACGGACCAGACCTGGCCCATCATCCGCAAATTACATAAAGAGGACTCGTTATTCTCTGGCGTGGATCTCTCCCGGAACCGGGGCCATCAGAATGCTCTGCTGGCTGGGTTGATGACGGCGAAAGAGAGAGCCGACATGGTCATCTCCATGGACGCGGACCTGCAGGATGACATCGGCGCGGTGGACGAGATGATAGACAAGTTCTATGCCGGCTGCGACATTGTGTACGGCGTGCGATCTTCGCGGGAGCAGGACACGTTCTTCAAAAAATTCACCGCAGAGAGCTTTTACCGCGCCATGAGCTTTTTGGGTGCTGATACGGTGTTCAACCACGCGGACTACCGCCTGATGTCCAAACGGACCCTGGAGGGCCTTGCCCAGTTCAAGGAAGTGAATCTTTTCCTGCGGGGCATCGTGCCTATGATCGGCTATCAGACCGGCGTGGTGGAGTATGAGCGGGGAGAGCGCTTCGCGGGCGAGAGCAAGTATCCGCTGAAGAAAATGCTGGCTTTTGCGGCGGAGGGTATTACGTCCCTGTCCACAAAGCCGCTGCAGTGTATCACGGCGCTGGGCTTTCTGATTTTCGCCATCAGCATCCTGATGCTGATTCATTTTATCGTACAATGGTTTGCGGGCAATACCGTGGCGGGCTGGGCCAGTGTGATCTGCTCCGTGTGGGCCATCGGCAGCCTGATCCTGCTGTCTCTCGGCGTGATCGGAGAATATATCGGAAAGATCTATCTGGAGACGAAGGACCGTCCCCGCTTCATTATCCGTGAAATTCTCGATGATAAGAACTCTGAGGGCCGCGTATGAGGATAAACTGGAAGGATAACACACTTTTCAAGTTTTTGATCGTAGGCGTGTTTAACACGTTGGTTGGTTGCGGGACAATGTTCCTGCTGTATAATCTGGCCCACTGCTCCTACTGGGTTTCTTCTGCCGCCAACTATATTGTCGGCGGGATCGTGAGCTTTTTCCTGAACAAATATTTTACGTTTGAGAACAAAAAGTGGGAATGGGCACAGGTGTGGAAATTCGCGCTCAATGTCGCAGTATGCTACCTGCTGGGATACGGTCTGGCAAAGCCCCTTGTGATGCGGCTTTTGGAAGGACAGGCTGTGCGCGTTCAGGAGAATATAGCGATGCTGGTGGGCATGTGCCTGTATACCGGCCTGAATTACCTGGGGCAGCGGTTCTTTGCGTTTCGGGGAAAGCGATCTGTATGAGCAATAAGGAGCGTCTATGACCAAATTTGAAAAGAGAATTCTTGATTTCGCGGACCGGCACCTTCCGCTTTTGCTGGCGGCTTTGTGTACGCTTTTGGGAATTGCCGTCCGGGTTTCGCTGCGGGAGATCGTCAGCGACGATTACAATATCTTTCTGCTGCCGTGGTATAACTTGATCTCCGCCAACGGATTGTCCCAACAGGTTGGCGACTACAATTTCCTCTATCAATTCATCATCTGGATATTGACTAAAATACAGATCCCCTCTCTATATGCGTATAAGATCTGTTCGTGCGTTTTTGACTGGGTCCTTGCAATTACTGCCGGCGTGATCGTTCGCCGCATCTCAACGCAAGAGAGAGAATGGGCCGGGTGCCTTGCATATTGCGCGGTGCTGCTGTCTCCTATCGTTTTTCTGAACTCGGCGGCATGGGCACAATGCGATGCGATTTACAGTGCTTTTGCACTGTTGGCTATCCTGCATTTGGAAAGAAAACAGTATAACAAGGCGATGTGTTTTTTGGGGGTCAGTTTTGCATTTAAGCTGCAGGCTGTATTTGTACTGCCGCTCTTCCTGTTTGTGTATTTCACGGAGCGGAAGTTTTCTGCCGCCCGGTTTTTGCTTGTTCCTTGTACCATGGCGATTTTGTCATCGCCCATCGTCCTGTGGGGGAGAAGTCTGACTGAGGTAGTTAAAATTTATTTCAATCAAACCGGTACGTATCAGGCGATGTCAATGAATTACCCGTCTCCGTGGCTGCTTTTGTGTCAGGCGCAGGAACAGACACAATATGCATACCTGAAAAATGCTGCCATTATTGTGGCAGTATTTGTTTTGGCAATGCTGATGGTTTGGTGGATCAGGAAAGCTTACGCGCCAACAGGGAAGAATCTGTGGATGATGGCGTTCCTGCTGGTGTATACGTGCGTACTATTCTTGCCGTCCATGCACGAACGATACGGATATCTGTACGAAGTATTGGCAATTATTTTAGCAATCTTGATCCCGAAGACGATCCCTCTGTGTACGGGTTTGCTTGCCATCAGCATGAATACATACGGAATATATTTATTTGGGATTTCCGGAAACTGGTCTTTCTTAACATGTGCAAACCTGTTTTTATACTGTGCATATATCTATTTTTTGAAAAAAGAGTATCAACCCGGTATGATAGAAAAAACACAAGAAGGAATCCCCTGCACAGGAAAAAGAAATACTTGAAAATCTAACAGCAACCACAGTTGGAAAACTGGCTAAGCCCCCTGCTTTCATGGTTCCGGTTATCGAACTGCACGGCGGCCTGCCTTATGGAATTGTGCTGGGACTTGATTATCCGCTGGCTTTAACCGCATTTTATAAACCAGCAGGAAATTGTAACAGAGAGATGGGTACATGATGAACTTGAAGATACTGTTGAACAGCCAGGGGTTTCGCCAGATGTTCTCCTATTTAGTCGTTGGCGGGATTGCAACGATTGTGGAGTGGGTCTGCTTTTACATGTTTTCCTATCAGGCACATATCCACTATTTGATGTCCACCGTGCTGGCCTTTTCCATCTCCACCGCCGCCAACTGGCTGGCGGGACGGCTCCTGACGTTTCGGGGCGCGGAAAAGCAGCACGTTTTGCAGGAGCTTGCGAAGATCTACGCGGTCAGCGTAATCGGTCTGCTGCTCAATCTGCTGCTGATGTACCTGTTTGTCCAGATGGTGGGGCTGGCGAAGATAGCAGGAAAGATCTTCGCAACTATTCTGGTGTTTGCATGGAATTATTTTGTCCGGAAACTCTGGATCTATCGGAGATAAGCGGGCCAATATAGAATTCGGGAGAGAGAACTATGAAAAAAGTTGTGATTATCGGCGCAGGTCCGGCTGGTCTGACCGCAGCTTATGAACTGCTGCGCAGCGGCGAGGACTATGATGTGACGGTCCTGGAGGAGAGTGGAACAGTGGGTGGTATCTCCCGCACGGTCTGCCACGGCGGCAACCGCATGGATATCGGCGGCCACCGATTCTTCTCAAAGGATCCCCAGGTCTGCAAGTGGTGGGAAGACATGATGCCCGATCAGGGTTCACCGTCTTACGATGACAAGGTCTTGGGCCGTCCCTGCGCAGTGGCAGAAAACGGCCCGGATCCGGACAAAGAGGACCGGGTGATGCTGATGCGAAACCGCGTATCCCGCATCTACTATCAGCGGCATTTTTTTGATTATCCGCTGTCCATGAAGCCCCAGACCTTCATCAATATGGGACTTGTCACCACCGTACGGGCAGGTTGCAGTTACCTGTGGGGGACTATATTCAAGCGGGAAGAACGCTCTCTGGAGGACTTTTACATCAACCGGTTCGGAAAAGTGCTCTACTCCATGTTCTTTGAGGGCTACACGGAGAAGCTGTGGGGCCGGCATCCCAGCGCTATTGCTCCGGACTGGGGCGCCCAGCGGGTCAAGGGCCTGTCTATCCGCGCTTTGATTGCGGATGTGTTTCGGAAGACCTTCGGCAGCAAGGACACCGGCCATGTGGAGACATCGCTGATCGAATCCTTCCGCTATCCCAAGTTCGGCCCCGGTCAGCTGTGGGAGACCACTGCGGCAGAGGTAGAGCGCATGGGCGGAAAGCTGGTGCGCCACGCCTGCGTGGACAAGATTCGGGTGGAAAATGGAAAAGCGGTGGGCGTGGAAGCCGGCGGCCGGCTCTACGACGGCGAGATCGTGATCTCTTCCATGCCGCTGAAAGACCTGGTGTCGGGAATGGACGATGTGCCCCAGGAGATTCGGGATGTCGCCGAGGGTCTGCCCTACCGGGATTTCGTCACCATGGGTATTCTGGTGGACCGGCTGGCTCTGCAGAACGAGACGAAGCTGCTGACGATGAACAACATCATTCCGGATTGCTGGATCTACGTGCAGGACACCGGCGTGAAGATGGGCCGCATCCAGGTGTTCAATAACTGGTCCCCCTATCTGGTGGAAAAGCCGGAAGACACCGTCTGGCTGGGCGTGGAATTCTTCTGTGAGGAGGGTGACGATTTCTGGAACCTCTCCGAACAGGAATGCGGAGAACTGAGCGTCAGAGAACTAAAGCAGATCGGCGTGCTGGACGAAAACAGCAAGGTGCTGGACTGGCACAGGGAGCGGGTCAGGAAGGCCTATCCGGCCTACTTTGATACTTACGAACGGCTGGGTGAGCTGCGGGAGTATCTGGACGGCATCCAAAACCTGTTCTGTGTGGGCCGCAACGGCCAGCACCGCTACAACAACATGGACCACTCCATGGAGACGGCCTTCGCGGCGGTGCAGTCCATCGTCTCCGGTTCTTATGACAAGCAGAGCGTGTGGAACGTGAATACCGGATCGGAGTATCACGAAGAGGTACAGCATGAAGAAGCAAGAAAACGTTGAAAGAATTGCAGCGGCAGGCTCCTGCCTGCTGATGCTGATCGCTTTTTACGCAGTATTCACCACTGTTTTGGCAACCCACACACTGACGATCCAACTGCTCATGCAGGTTGGGGTATTGATCATGGTTGGCGCCGCGGTCTGGATCATGCTGACGCATCCGGAACTGGACCGAAGCGAGATCTTCCTGTGGCTGATTCTCGTGCTGGGGATTCTGATGCGTGTGGGATACATGCTTTATACCCCGGCATACGTGCGGGGTCATGATTTGGGGAAGTGCTCTTTGGACAGCAACGGCCACGTGGCCTATATTCTGCATCTGCTGCAGGGAGAGCTGCCGCCCAACAACAGTTACCAGTTCTATCACCCCCCGCTTTTCCATGCGCTTTCTGCCATTGCGATGGCTTGCTACCGGGCGCTGAGCGGCTTTTCCGATCCCGGACAGTTGCTGGAAGCAGCTAAGACCGTATCCTGTGCTGCGTCTATTGTGACGTTGTTCTATGCCCGCAATCTGTGCCGGCAGTTGCGCCTGAGCGACGAGGCGACATTGATCGCTGTTAGCCTGGCGGCCTTCCTGCCCAACCACTATCTCCTGGCCGGTCGTGTGAACAACGATTCGTTGGCGGTCATGTTCATGACGGCCATTCTGTACTACACGCTCCGGTGGTATAAGCGGCAGGAATGGGGAGCGCTGGTGAAGCTGGCTCTCTGCTTTGGCCTGGGTATGATGACGAAGATCTCTGTCGGCGTGTTTGCCCTGGTCACCGGCTGCGTGATGATTCTGGTCCTGTACCGCCGCCTCCGGGAAAAGAATGGGCTGCCGATTATCCGGCAATTCGTCGTCTTTGGCCTGATCGCCTTCCCGCTGGGGCTGTGGTATCCCATTCGGAACCTAATCCTGTTCCAACAGCCGTTCAATTACGTGCTGCGGATATCAGAGGAATCGGAGGTTTATTGTGGAGGCTATAGCCTTTGGGAACGATTCGGGCTGATCAAAAACTTTGAGATTTACGACCATCCATTTGAAGATTACAATGTATGGTCCTACTTGTTAAAGGGATCATTATTTGGCGAATTTTCGTTTAACATGGGGAAAGTTATCCCGGGTCTGCTGATTCTTATCAATCTGCTGCTGATCCTGCTCAGCCTTGCGGCAATGGCTCTTGTGTTGATCCGGCATCGCACGGCTCAATGGACAGTCTTGATCTGCTTCTGGCTGGTGTTGATGGGGTCCTATATTAATTTCAACATCCAATATCCCTTTGGCTGTACCATGGATTTTCGGTATGTTGTGCCAACTGCCCTGATCGGTGCGGTATTTCTGGCGAAATGGTGGGAGGAAATACCGCAAAACAGGAAGTGCCTGTTCAGGAAAGGCGTGGTTGGACTGACTGGGCTGTACGCCATTTTCAGTCTTGTACTGTGCTGCAACCTGACGTGGTAAGCAAAGGCATAGGTTTGAAAGCAGCATGTGGTTTTTGACTGATGTTTCCGAACCGGGTGATGATCTTCTCTGTGCGGCTTTAAAAATGTTGATTGGTGACAGCTTGTGTCGGGTTCACAATTGCTGTAAAAGTCCTCAAATCATACAGCGTCAACAATTTGCCGCCTTGGAAACGACTGTGGCGCAAGTACTTGAGCACTTGCGGTTCGCCTACCGTGGTGCTGAATGACCATGCTTCTTGGGGTGGCATGTGCCGCAATATCGCATTCCTCCCATGAAAAAAGGATAGAAAAGCACAGATTTTGATGGATTTTGGCGACGTTCTGTTTTCGATTGGCGCGTTTTACGAGTTAGAGGAATGCACCTATAACGTATTTGCGCAGAACGCATAGCTGCATGATAGGGGAGTTGAGGAGCGGTTTCCGTTTTAACGGATTCGCAGTGCTCCGCGGGACGGAATATTCACACAATGTAAGCCGGCTCTCGTTTTCACCAAAACGGGATTGACAAGACAGTGGCGGAGTCCTATAATGATTTTTACAACCAATCGGTAAAATAGGGTTTAGGAAAGAGAAGCGTGGGCCAGGATGCAGAGCCATTTCCCCATTTGCCGCGTCCACCGTCTGCCGTTCATCCTGAGAGAGCCGACATATGCAGTCCGGGAGCCACATTCCCGGGCTTTTTTCTGTCCGGCCGCCCTCGGAAAGCCCTGTGACACCGTATTGAAAAGGAAGAAACAAAAGGTAAAGAAAAGAGGAGCGTATCATGAAACACCGCCTAATCACACTGTCTCTGGCCCTGTTGCTGATTCTGTCCGGCTGCGGTGCCAAGCCGGCCCAGCAGGAGACTGTCGGCAACACCCCCTCCGCCGACCGGATCGTTCGCATCGCGGAGTCCGGCGCGCCGGTCATCGACCCCGCTGTGGGCTCCGACTCCGCCAGCGTGGAGGTTTTTGTCAACATTTACGACACCCTGGTTTTCCCCACCAGCAGCGGCGAACCCGCCCCCTCCGTTGCGGAGAGCTGGGAGACCTCTCCCGACGGTCTGACCTGGACCTTCCACATCCGGGAGGGCGTGAAGTTCCACAGCGGCAACCCCCTGAAGGCCAGCGACGTGGCCTACTCCCTCCACCGACTGATTGACATTGGCGAGGGTTACGCCTACCTGTTCTCCAACCGCATCGCCTCTGCGGAGGCCATCGATGACCAGACCCTGGTGATCACCCTGAACAACACCTACGGTCCGTTCCTGTCCACCCTCTGCCGGGTGTATATCCTGGAGGAGGCTGTGGTGGAGGCCAACCTGGCGGAAGGCCCCTATGGCGAGCACGGCGACTACGGCAAGAACTACCTGCTGACCCACGACGCCGGCAGCGGCCCCTACATGACCCAGGAAGTGGCCATCCAGGAGAGCTACAAGGCCACCCGCTTCGATGACTACTGGAACGGGTTTGGTGAAAACGCCCCCGAGGGCTTTGAGATCATCAACCAGGCCGAGGCCGCCACCATCCGCTCCATGATGTCCAACCGGCAGATCGACATTTCCGACTCCTGGCAGACGGAGGCCTCTATCACCGCCCTGGACGCCATCGACGGGATCGACGTCAACACCTACATGACCGGCCATCTGATGTACATGATGCTCAACACCCAGAGCGCCCCCACCGATGATATCCACTTCCGAAAGGCCCTGTCCTACTGCCTGGACTACGAGACCATCCAGACCATCTTCCCCGGCTCCCAGGTGCCCAACGGCCCCATCTCCTCGGTGCTGGCCGGCTGGAACGCCGATCTGCCCGAGGTAAAGCAGGACCTGGACAAGGCCCGGGAGGAGCTGGCCCAGTCCAAGTATGCAGACGATTTGGACAGCCATCCCGTCACCCTCTATTGGGTCACCGACGTGCCCGACGAGGAAAAGCTGGCGCTTCTGCTGAAGCAGAACGCCGCTGAGATCGGCATCACCGTAGAGGTGAAGTCCGTGCCCTGGGCCAGCTTCGTGGACCTGGTGGCCACCGTGGAGGACACCCCCAACATCACCATCGTCCACGTGGACCCCTACTATGACGAGGCCGGCTCCGTGCTGGAGTCCAAGTATCACTCCAGCTCCACCGGTACCTGGGAGCAGGCCGAGTGGCTGTGCAGCGACGAGATCGACGCGGCGATTGAGGATGCCATCGCCACCACCGACTACGCCGCCCGTATGGAGAAGTACGGGGAGATCCAGAAGGAGCTGGTGGACCTGGCTCCCTCCATCTTCCTGTACGACGCGGCGGCCAAGCGGGCCTATCAGGACTACCTTGTCTGGCCTGCGGCAGAGGCCCACAAGAATGGGGAGCCCTTCACCGCCACGGCAGGCTATGACCTGTATATCCGCGACTTCCAATATGTCTCTTAAACTTCGATTCCCGGGAGGGTGCTGATCGTGCTGAAATACATCGGAAAACGACTGCTGATCTCTGTATTCGTCATTTTCGGGCTCTCCATCGTGATCTTTGTCATCTCCCGAGTGGTCCCCGGCGACCCGGCCCGTCTCGCCCTGGGAGCCCGGGCCACGCCGGAGGCGGTGGCGGCCCTGACGGAGCAGATGCACCTGAACGACAGCTTCCCCCAGCAGTATTTCTACTGGCTGAAAAGCGCCCTCCACGGCGACCTGGGCCAGTCCCTGATCACCCAAAACGCAGTCAAGGCCGATATCCTCACCTACCTGCCCCGGACCCTGGAGTTGGTGGTGATAGCCGGCCTGATGCTGGTCATTGGGTCCATCCTGCTGGGGACCCTGGCCGCCGCCTTTCAGGATTCCTTCCTGGACAACCTCATCCGTGTGCTCTCCTATGTGGGCGTGGCGGTGCCCTCCTTTGTGCTGGCGGTGCTCTTTGTGCTGTATTTTGGCTACATCAACCCCATCATTCCGGTGATCGGGCGGCTGGGCAGCGAGTACGTCACGCCGGCAGCCGTCACCGGCTTCATGTCCATTGACTGCCTGCTGGCGGGGGATCTTCCCGCCTTCTGGAATGTGCTGGGCCATGCTTTCCTGCCCGCCCTGGCGCTGGCTGCCGGACCCATGTTCCAGGAGGCCCGGATCATCCGCTCCGCCATGACCGACAACAAGGGGCGGGATTATCTGCTGCTGATGAAGTCCTACGGGCTTCCCCGGTGGAAGATTATAGGCAAGTATCTGCTCAAGCCCTCGGTGATCCCGGCGGTCTCCACCCTCGGCATGGACCTTGCCACCCTCATGGGCAACGCATTTATGATCGAGACCATCTTCAACTGGCCCGGCCTGTCCAAGTACGGCATGACGGCTATGCTCAACAAGGACCTGAACGCCATTGCCGGGGTCATCATCGTGTACGGCATTGTGTTTGTCCTCGTCAACCTGGTGGTGGATGTGATTTCCGCTTATCTGGATCCCCGCATCCGATTAAAGGCGGTGTGACGGCATGGAACAGAAATATACCCGCAGCATCCGTTGGAAGGATGAGCTGCACCGGAAATGGTTCCTCTTTTCCCGGAATAAGCTGACCCTGGTGGGCTTTGCCATCGTCATCCTGATCCTTCTGCTGGCGGTCTTTGCCCCTTTCCTTACTCCTTATGCCGACCATGCGGATATCTTTATCGACTATGCCAACGCCAGCCAGGCCCCGTCCCTTCAGCACCTTTGCGGCACCGATGTGTTTGGCCGGGATATCCTCACCCGTATCCTCTTTTCCCTGCGCAGCGCGTTGTCCATGGCCCTGCTGGTGCTGTCCATTGCCGTGCCGGTGGGGGTCATGCTGGGCCTCTTGGCCGGCTATCTGCGGGGGACCATCGTGGACACCATCATCATGCGGGTCACCGATGTGTTTCTCTCCGTTCCGCCCATCCTTCTGGCCCTGGCCATCGCAGCGGTGATGGAGGCCAACATGACCAACACCATGCTGGCGGTGACCATCATGTGGTGGCCCTGGTACTGCCGGGTGGTCTACAGCATGGCCTCCTCTCTGCGTAGCGAGAACTACGTCATCAGCGCCGAACTGATGGGGGCCAGCCGGGGGCACATCCTATTCCGGGAGATCCTGCCGGGCTGCCTGTCTCCGGTGTTCACCAAAATGGCCCTGGACGTGGGCTGGGTCATTCTGATCGGCGCAACGCTGAACTATGTGGGTCTGGGTGTCCAGGACGGCGCACCCTCCCTGGGGCAGATGCTCTCCGACGGCGTGAGCTACATGCCGGAGTACTGGTGGATGACCATCTTCCCCTCGCTGGCCATCGCCATCATCATTCTGGGC
This sequence comes from Bacillota bacterium, assembly GCA_030535235.1. Lineage (GTDB taxonomy): Bacteria > Bacillota > Clostridia > Oscillospirales > Oscillospiraceae > Evtepia. The sequence goes on along the minus strand of JAUNCL010000001.1, from coordinate 22,216 downwards.
TTCAACCTCTTTGGGGATGGCCTGCGGGACGCGCTTTCAAAGGGAGATCAGGAAACATGAGTCAATCACCTCTGATGGAGGTAAAAAACCTCCGTGTATGGTACAACAGCTATCAGGGCTACGCCAAGGTGCTGGACGGCGTTGACCTTCACATCCACCGGGGCGAGAAGATCGGCCTGGTGGGGGAGGCCGGCTGCGGCAAAACCACCACGATGAAAGCCCTGATGCACCTTCTGCCGGAGCGTATCGCCAGGATCCCCACCGGGGAGCTGTTCCTGGAGGGACAGGCCCTGGGCCCTCTGCCGGAAAAGGAGCGGGCGGCCCTGCTGCGCCGGCGTATCTCCATGGTGTTCCAGGAACCGGCCAGCGCCCTCGATCCGGTGTTCACCATCGGCGCCCACATGGTGGACGTGGTCCGCAGCGCCGAGGCGGCCAAGGGGGTGCGCCTGTCCAAAAAGGAATGCCGGGACCGGGCCGTCGAGGCCCTGGCCCAGGTGCTGATCCCCGACCCGGCCCGCATCCTGACCTGCTATCCCAATCAGCTCAGCGGCGGGATGAAGCAGCGGGTGTGCATTGCCATGGCGGTTATGGCCCGGCGGGATCTGCTCATCGCGGACGAACCGGGCACGGCCCTGGATGTGACCATTCAGGCCCAGGTGTATCGCCTTATCAACCGCCTCCACGAGGAGCAGGGGATGTCCCTGATCCTGGTGTCCCACTCCCTGGGGGTGGCCCGGGAGCTGACCGACCGCATCTATGTTATGTACGCGGGCACCATCGTGGAGACGGCCCCCACCGGGGAACTCTTTGCCAACACCCTGCACCCCTATACCCGGGGGCTGCTGGAGGCGGTGCCCAAGCTGACCGGCCAGCGGTTCTCCGAGGGTATTTACGGCTATATCCCGGATTACCACAACGTGCCGGAGGGCTGCCGCTTCTGCGCCCGCTGTCCCCAGGCCACGGAACGCTGCCAAAGGGCCCGCCCCGCCATGAAAGAGCTGTCTCCCGGCCACTTCGTGGCCTGCTTCCTATATGGGGAGGAATCCAATGCGTGATGATATCATTTTAAGCCTGCGGGATGTGAAGACCTATTTCCCCGTGGAGAGTTCTCGGGAAAAGCTCTACGTCCGCGCCCTGGACGGGGTTTCCCTGGATGTGCGGCGGGGCGAGGTGCTGGGCCTGGTGGGAGAATCCGGCTCCGGCAAATCCACCCTGGCCTACACGGTCATGGGCATCAACAGGCTGACGGCGGGGTCTATCCGCCTGGATGGCGTCTCTCTGGACCAGCCCTATCAGCGGCGTCCCCAGGCCCTGAAGCGGCAGCTGCAGATCGTCTTTCAGGACCCGGCCTCGGCCCTCAACCCAAACCAGACCATTCACCAGATCCTCTCCCTGCCCTTAAAGCTCTTCCGCAAAGACCTGCGGGGCGACCAGCTGACCCGGGAGGTGGTCCGTCTGCTGGAGATGGTGCAGCTGCCGCCCAGCTTCATGTACAAGGCCCCCGGTTCCATCGGCGGCGGCGAGCGGCAGATGGTGTGCATCGCCCGGGCCATGGCCTGCGCCCCCGCCTTCCTGATCCTGGACGAGCCCACCTCGGCTCTGGATGTATCCATCCAGGCCAAGGTCATCAACATGCTGATGCGGTTCCGTCGGGAGCGGGAAATGACCTATCTGTTCATCACCCATGATCTGAGTCTGATGCGAAACATTGCCGACCGGATCGTCATTCTCTATCTGGGCAAGGTGTGCGAGGTGGCGGACACCCTCACCTTCTTCACCAATCCCCTGCATCCCTACACGCAGATGCTGCTCTCGGCCATCCCGGTGGTCTCCGAAGAGGAGGAGGCCCTGCGGCCCCAGCGGGTGGAATCGGTGGGGGAGATCCCCTCGCCGGTCCACATCCCCACCGGCTGCAGTTTCCACCTGCGCTGTCCCTTCAAACAGGAGATTTGCACCCAAATCGACCCGGTGGAACGGGAGGTGGAGCCGGGACACATCGTGCGCTGCCATCTCTGCGATGGGAGCGCGGCAACAGCCGAACAATAAGCGAAAAGGAGCATCCCTATGGTAATCGATACTGAGACCCATCTGTTCTACTGGGCAAGAAATTGCCGGACCAACCCCCAGGAGACCATGCGCCGCCACTACACCTGGCACGAGCACAATGCCGACCTGCTGGTGGCCGAAATGGACCACGCCGGGGTGGACAAGACCTTTTTGATCAGCTACGACGGTGAGGACACCCGCTTTGCCGCCCAGGTGGCGGGCTTTGACATGGAGGACTTCGCGGGGGGAAAGAAATACTGCCTGCGGGAGATCGCCAAGTATCCTGACCGCTTCTACTGGTATTCTGTCATCAAGGACGCACGCCTGTACGACACCAAGGATCTCATCCGCCAGGATATTGAGCGGGGAGCCCGGGGCTTCAAGCTTTTCCCTGCCTTCATCGCCTGCGATCTGTCCAGCGACTTCTGGCTGGATATCTGCCGCTATCTCCAGGAGCAGAAATCCACCCTGCTGATTTCCTACGAGTTCCTGCTGCCCCCCAAGACCCTGACCATCGAGGGCTACCTGGCCCAGCTGGACAAGATGCTGACGGAAGTGCCTGACCTGCCGGTGGCCCTGCTCCATGCAGGCTGCATCGACCCCCTGCTGCCCAAGGGACAGCTGGTGGTGGACCTGGTGAAGAAGCACAAAAACCTCTACCTGTCCAACGCCATGCCCGGGGCTGTCTGGGATGACGGCTGCGAGTATCCCTTCAAGAACCTCCAGGCCCGGGTGAAGCGGCTGAAGGAGGCCGTGGGGGCCGACCGGCTGATGTATGCCACCGACTGGCCCTGGTTTGAGGATGAGATGAAGTACAAGCAGAACATCGACTGCTTTAAGCTCCACGCCCCCTACTTCACGCCGGAGGAGCTGGCCCTCTTCCTGGGCGGCACGGCGCAGAAGTTTGTGGGAGACTGACGAAAGGCGGGAACAGAGATGGAGGGTTCCTTTGTGCTGTGCGGGGCTTACGTTATGGAGGAGGACGGCGGCTTTTCCGATCCCCGGGACGTGCTGGTGGAGGATGGGATCATCCGTGCCATCACCGCCGGCGGCAGTCTGCCCCGTGACGCGGTCCGCTACGACTGCCGGGGCCTCTGGCTGATGCCTGGCGTGTTTGACTGCCACGCCCACGTGGGCATGAGCACCGATGACGCCTGGGAAAACCACAACACCTCCTACTCCCTGCGGGTCTTGCAGACCGCGGGGAACCTGCGGACCATGCTCCATTCCGGGGTGACCTTTGTCCGGGACGCTGGCGGCGCAGATGCCGGCGTGCGGGCAGCCCTGGCCCAGGGCGAGATCGAGGGGCCGGAGCTGCAGGTGTCGGTCAACCTGCTCTGTCAGACCGGCGGCCACATGGACGGTTACCTCCAGGGGGCGGATGTGTCTGCTTCCACTGAGGGGTTCATGCCGCCCGCCCCCGGCCGCCCCCCTTTTCTGGTGGACGGGCCGGAGGAGATGCGCCGGGCGGTGCGGCAGGTCATCCGTGCCGGTGCGGACTGGGTGAAGCTGTGCACCACCGGCGGCATTTTCAGCGGAACTGACGGCGCCCTGGCGCCTCAGCTCTCTCCCGAGGAACTGTCTGTGGCCGTGTGGGAGGCCCGCAAGGCGGGAAAACCCGTGATGGTCCACGCCGTAGGCGGCGAGGGCGTGACCTGGGCGCTGGAGGCGGGGGTCCGCTCTCTGGAGCACGGCGTCTTCATGACGGAGGAACAGGTGGCCCTGATGGCCCGGAAAGGGACCTATCTGGTACCCACCCTGACGGTCTATCAGCATCTGGCGGCCCTGGCTGCGGCCCCGGACTCACCGCTGCCGCCCCCTCTGGTCCGCAGCGGCAAGAAGCTGGCAGCGCAGCTGGGCCAGTCGGTGCGCATGGCCCATGAGGCTGGGGTCCCCATTGCCTTGGGCATCGACTCTGCCAGCCGCGGCACCCACGGCCACAGCCTGGAGGAGATCTACTGGCTCCGGCAGGCCGGACTCACCCCCGAGCAGGCCCTGTTGTCCGCCACAAAGCGGGGGGCGGAGCTCTGCGGCTGTGCTGATACTTTGGGTGCCCTGGCACCTGGGTTCCAATTTGACGCCCTCCTCCTGGATCGGGACCCGCTCCACAGCGAGGTTTTCCTGGAGGCGGACGCCGTAGGCGGCGTCTTTCAGCGGGGCCGCGTCGTGCGCCGGCATCCTCAACTGTCTCTCTGACCAGGGGTTCTAAAAGACAATGTCTTGAGCGGTTTCAAAGAAAGCGAATGGCGGTTGAGCCAGTCAGTGATGGCTGTCATGCTGTCATATATTAAGCGGCAGAAGTACCCTACAAGATCCCTCTGCCAGAAGACGGCGCCGATGATCGGAGTAATATCATCCTTTTTAAGTCCTGCCATATCTAAGGTAATACCGCACAGGACAAAGATGTGCAGTAAAGTCGAAACATGATTGACCGGCTGACTTACCGCAGTTTTGTTTCGAACATGAATTCCGGCAAGGCCTACCGGGCGGAATTCGCAGTTCAGGCTAACAGTTCGGATGGAAAGTGAAAAGGTGGTAAACAATTTCAGTGTCAATGGTAAAGAAATTCACTGACATTCATATTTGTACGAGCACATTTTTTCTTATGGAGGCCCAACTTTCATCCGCATCCCTGCGCCCAATAAAACGGTTCTTGTGTCCAAACATTGGATTGTTCGGTTCTCAATGTTTGTAAAAAATATGCGTTCAAAATGTATATTTTTTCTGTCAAACTGTCATTAAATTAATCTCAAAAAGGAGAGAAGTCCCATGTTCAACACCAAGAAAACACTGGCGCTGGTTTTGGCTTTGGTCTGCAGCCTGATGCTGGCAAGCTGCGGTTCCACCCCGGAAGAAGCCCCCGCTGAGGAACCCGAAACCTCCCCGGAGGCCACCGCTCCCGTCATCGGCATCACCTGGGCCTATACCGACACCGAAGATCCCGACGTGATCGCCGAGTACGAAGGCTATGCCGCCGTCATCGAGGAAGCAGGCGGCGTGCCCGTCAACCTGGCACAGGTCACCACCACCTCCGTCGGCTACGATGAAAACGGCGTGATCCTGCCCGAGTATGTGGACGAGAACGGTATGCTCCTGCAGGAGTATGCAGACCAGGTGAAGGCCTGCGACTATGCCTCTACCAACGTGGAAGAGGTCATGGACGGCATTGACGGCGTCTTCTTCATTGGCGGCGAGGATATCAGCCCCTCCCTCTATGCCGAGCCCACCGCCCTGGACAACAACGGCGAGGAGATCAATGCCACCCGCGATATCTCTGACTATACCCTGATGGCTTACTGCATTGACAACGACGTCCCCACCCTGGCCGCCTGCCGCGGCGAGCAGATGATGGGCATCGTCTCCGGCTGTACCTTCATCCAGGACATTCCCAACTATTATGCCGCCCAGGGCGTGGAGGGCTACGAAGAGGTCTATGACGGCGGCCACAGAATGGCTCCCGGCATGGAGAACCGCACCTATGCACGCCACACCGTCGATATTCTGGATAACTCCAAGTGGCTGGGCGACATCGTCGGCGCAGACACCCTGGAAAACGTGTCCTCCTGGCATCACCAGAACGTGGATAGCGTGGAAGGCACCAACCTGACCGTGGTGGCCACTGCTACCCTCAATGATGTGACCCTGGTGGAGGGTATTGAGCGTCAGGATAAGACCTTCTGCCTGGGTGTTCAGTTCCACCCTGAAAATGACTGCGCCCTGGCTCTGTATGAGGGCGATGCTGAGGCTGCTCTGTGCGACCTGGATACCTGTCTCAACTTCTTCCGTACCCTGGTAAGCTACGCAGCACAATGATTCCAGTCAGGCCCTTTTGGCTGACGCAGTTTAAACTGAAATGAGAAACGAGAGGCCGTCACATGGCGATTTTCCATGTGACGGCCTCTCTTGCGCCATGAACCCCTCTGGTTTGGAGAAAGGGGAATTGGATAAGCAGACGAATGGATATCTTTTCCTCTTCAAGGAATGCCTGAAATATGGCATTGTCCCCTGATAATGTACAATAAGGGACCTGTTGACGGCACCTTTGCTATGTGAAGGTGAGTGACGTCTACCTGTGCAGCACAGGGAAAACACGCATTCAAAACGCAAACTGCAATCGCAAGTTGGACACCTGAGACAAAAACCTTACGCTCGGTATCTGTGAGACGGAGTGTTCACGGGTTCGTCTTGACAGGGGAACCATGATAGGAAGTCCAATGGAATCGAATTTGCAGGAAATACTTTTGATAACTGCAAAAAATGTGAGAGCAGGTACCTGAAAAAACTTTTCCATGGGATGGATCAAATCTGAAAAATTTCTGGAAGAAATAGTCTGATTTGATTATTTTGTCAAAATGCACACTTATAATTTGTTAAAAATAACAAGAAAAGGCGGAGCGCTGAAATTGTTCAGCCCTGCGCCTTTTTTGTTGACTTTCCCGGAAGCAGCGGGTAATATCCCAGATATACCAGGAAAGGAAGTGAATCTATGGAACGTTCTTCTTGTAAATTATACGACGAACGATTCGAGCATGATTCCTGTGGAATCGGTGCGGTGGTAAACATCGCCGGGACACAATCTTACCGTACGGTAGATAACGCGCTGAAGATCGTGGAGAAGCTGGAACACCGAGCCGGCAAGGACGCCTCCGGGCAGACCGGCGACGGCGTGGGGGTTCTCCTTCAGATCTCCCATGCCTTCTTTTCTGCGGCGGCAGCAGAGCAGGGGATCCATCTGGAGGGGGCGCGGAGCTATGCCGTCGGCATGTTTTTCTTTCCTCAGGATCGCTTCCATCGCAGCCAGCGGAAAAAGCTCTTTGAGATCCTGGTGGAAAAGGACGGCATGGAGTTTCTGGGCTGGCGGCCGGTGCCGGTGAATCCCCAGGTCCTGGGGCAGAGAGCCCGGGACTGCATGCCGTCTATCTGGCAGGGATTTGTCCGCCGGCCGGTGGAGACGGCGCGGGACCTGGATTTTGACCGTCGGCTATACATTGTCCGCCGGGAGTATGAGCAGTCGGTGCGGGACACCTATGTGGCCTCCCTCAGCTGCCGGACGATCGTTTATAAAGGGATGTTTCTGGTGCACCAGCTGCGCCAGTTCTACGGGGACCTTCAGGACACCCGCTATGAAACCGCCATTGCGCTGGTCCACTCCCGGTTTTCCACCAATACCAATCCCAGTTGGGAGCGGGCACATCCCAACCGGCTTCTCCTGCACAACGGGGAAATCAACACCATCCGGGGCAACGTCTACCGAATGCTGGCCCGGGAAGAGACCATGCACACGGACGTGCTGGACAGCGAGATGGAAAAGATTCTGCCGGTGGTGGACCCGAGCGGCTCGGACTCGGCTATGCTGGATAATACCCTGGAATTTCTCATGTTCAGCGGCATGGAGCTGCCCAAAGCGGTGATGGTCACCATCCCGGAGCCCTGGAGACGCAACCGGGACATGCCCCGTGGCATACGGGACATGTATCACTACTACGCCACCATGATGGAACCCTGGGATGGTCCGGCGGCCATTCTCTTCTCCGACGGAGATGTGGTTGGGGCCTGCCTGGACCGAAACGGCCTGCGCCCGGCCCGGTACTATGAGACCGATGACGGTTTTCTGATCCTCTCGTCGGAGGTCGGCGTGCTGGATATTTCGCCGGAGCACATTGTGCGAAAGGGCCGCCTTGGCCCAGGGAAGATGATCCTGGTGGATACCGTTGCCGGAAAGATCCAGAGAGACGGAGAGATCAAGGGTCGCTACGCTTCCGCCAGCCCTTATGGGGAGTGGCTGGACCGGGAGCTGGTCACCCTGGACGATCTGACCGCGCCCAACCGACGGGTGCTTATTCACGACCAGGCCCTGCGGGACAAGCTGTACACCGTGTTTGGCTATACCTATGAGGATGTGCGGCAGTCCATCCTGCCTATGGCCAAGGCAGGGCGCGAGCCCACCATGTCCATGGGGGCGGATATCCCCTTGGCGGTGCTGTCGGACCAGCAGCAGCCTCTGTTTAACTACTTCAAGCAGCTCTTTGCGCAGGTGACTAACCCGCCCATCGACGCCCTGCGGGAGGAGGTTGTCACGGATACCTCGGTCTATGTGGGGTCTGACGGCAACCTACTCTGTGATACGCCGGAAAACTGCCGGGTCCTGCAGCTGAACAGCCCCATCCTCACCAGCATGGAACTGCTGAAAATCAAAAATATGAAGATGCCGGGGATCCAGGCAGAGACCGTATCCCTGCTGTACTTCAAAAATTCCTCCCTGGAGAGGGCGTTGGACCACCTGTTCGTCAGCTGTGACAAGGCATATCGCAACGGTTCCAATGTGATTATTCTCTCCGACCGGGGGGTGGATGAAAACCATGTGGCGATTCCCTCCCTTCTGGCGGTATCCGCCTTGGAACAGCACCTGATTCGCACCAAAAAGCGTACGGCCATTTCCGTGGTGTTGGAGAGCGCGGAGCCGAGAGATGTGCACCACTTTGCCACCTTGCTGGGGTTCGGCGCCCGGGCTGTGAACCCCTATCTGGCCCACGAGTGCATTGGGGAGCTCATCGAAAAGGAGCTGCTGGACAAGGACTACTACTCTGCCGTGGAAGACTTTAACAAGGCCATTCTGGACGGGGTGGTGAGTATCGCCGCAAAAATGGGGATCTCCACCATCCAATCCTATCAAAGCGCCCAGATCTTTGAGGCGGTGGGGATCAGCCAAGAGGTCATTGACCGCTACTTCACCGGCACCGTCAGCCGGGTGGGCGGCATCGGCCTCAGCGAAATTGAGGAGGGGGTGACCTGCGCCCATGACCGAGCCTTTGACCCCATGAAGCTCACCACCGACCCCACGATTGACTCTGGCGGCATGCACAAGCTCCGCAGCGGCATCCGGTCGGAGCGCCACCGCTATCATCCCCAAACGATCCTGGCCCTGCAAAAGGCGGTGCAGGAGGGGAGCTACGAGGACTTTCGGACTTACAGCGACTTAGCGGATCGTCAGGCCGGTACCGACACCCTACGGGGGCAGTTGGCATTTCGGAAGGAGGGCTTGACGCCCCTTCCGTTGGATGAGGTGGAGCCGGTGGAAAGCATCGTCCGCCGGTTCAAAACAGGGGCCATGTCCTATGGGTCCATTTCTCAGGAGGCCCATGAATGTCTGGCGGTTGCCATGAACACCCTGGGGGGAAAGTCCAACGCTGGCGAAGGCGGAGAGGCGGTGGAGCGCCTGGGCACCATCAAAAATTCCGCCATTAAGCAGGTGGCATCCGGCCGGTTTGGCGTTACCAGTCAGTATCTGGTAAGCGCCACGGAGATTCAGATCAAAATGGCCCAGGGGGCCAAGCCCGGTGAGGGCGGACACTTGCCGGGGAGAAAGGCATGGCCCTGGATTGCCCGGACCCGGTGTTCTACGCCTGGTGTTTCCTTGATTTCTCCGCCGCCTCACCACGATATTTACTCCATCGAGGACCTGGCGGAGCTGATCTATGACCTGAAAAACGCCAACAAGGACGCATCCATCACCGTAAAGCTGGTGAGCGAGGCCGGGGTCGGCACCATTGCGGCAGGCGTGGCCAAGGCCGGGGCTCAGACGGTGCTGATCTCCGGGTGCGACGGTGGCACCGGTGCGGCCCCTAAGAACTCCATCTACAACGCCGGCCTGCCCTGGGAAATTGGCCTTGCGGAGGCCCACCAGACCCTGCTGAGCAATGGCCTGCGCACCCGGGTCAAGCTGGAGGTAGACGGCAAGCTGATGACTGGCCGGGACGTGGCAGTTGCCTGCGCCCTGGGAGCAGAGGAGTTTGGCTTTGCCACGGCCCCCCTGGTTGCCATGGGCTGCATGATGCTGCGGGTGTGCAGCCTGGACACCTGCGCAATGGGAATCGCGACCCAGGACCCGGAGCTGCGAAAAAATTTCCGGGGCAAGCCGGAATATGTTATCAACTTTATGACCTACATCGCCCAGGAACTGCGGGAAATCATGGCAAGCCTGGGTCTGCACTCCGTGGAGGAACTGGTGGGGCGGACGGATCTGCTGCAGGTCGCGCCGCAGGCTTCCAGTCCCATCGATATTTCCTCTGTTTTGGTTCCCCCGCCGGAGGATGGGGCTGCCGGATTCCGCCCGGAAGACGTTTACGATTTCCACCTGGAGGAGACCGCCGACCAGAGGATCCTCCTGCCTATTCTGGAGGGAAGCTCCTGCGGTGTCGTGGAGGTCTCCAGCACTGACCGGGCCTTTGGCACCATGCTGGGTGCTGAGATCACCCGCCGTTTTGGCACGAGCCTTGCAGAGGATACCTACCGGGTGAAATGCCGGGGGGGCGCCGGACAGTCCTTTGGTGCGTTCCTTCCGGCTGGCCTGACCCTGGAGCTGGAAGGGGACAGTAACGACTATTTCGGAAAGGGCCTGTCCGGAGGAAAGCTGGTTGTCTATCCCAGCCCCAAGAGCACCTTTGACCCGGGGGAAAACGTCATCGTGGGCAATGTTGCCCTCTACGGAGCCACCGGGGGAAAGGCGTTTTTGGGGGGCGTTGCCGGGGAACGGTTCTGCGTGCGTAATTCCGGCGCCATTGCGGTGGTGGAAGGTGTGGGCGACCATGGATGCGAGTACATGACTGGCGGCCGGGTGGCTGTCATCGGCAGAACCGGCCGGAACTTTGCTGCCGGAATGAGCGGCGGCGTGGTCTATGTGCTGGATATTGCCCATGACCTTTACCGCCGGGTGAACAAGGATATGGTCACAGTAGAGCCGCTGACGGAGAAATATGACATTGCGCAGCTCAAGGAAATGCTCTCGGAACATCTGGCGGCCACCGGTTCTCCCCGGGCTGCCGATATCCTGGAGAATTTCGACGCGTACCTGCAGGACTTCAAAAAGATTATCCCTCGGGATTACAGCAGCATGACTGAGCGCATTGCGGAGTATGAAGCAAGGGGATTGACCAGGGAACAGGCGGAGCTGGAAGCCTTTCTGAAACGAGGTGTGTGAGCATGGGAAAAATCACCGGATTTATGGAATTTGACCGGGTGGAGCGGCCGGAGCGGCCGCCTCTGAGCCGGTTGGAGGATGAAAAGGAATTCTACGGAACTCTCTCCCAGAGACAGCGCCGGGAACAGAGCGGCCGGTGCATGGACTGCGGCGTGCCCTTCTGCCAGGCGGGGATCCTATGGCAGGGAGAACGGCTGGGCTGTCCCCTTCACAACCTCATCCCTGAGTGGAATGAGATGCTTTGGATGGGAAACCTTGCCCACGCGCTGTCCCGATTGCTGAAAACCAATCCCTTCCCGGAGTTTACCGGGCGGGTCTGCCCTGCCTTTTGTGAGCGTGCCTGCCTCTGTGGTCAGATCGGAGAGCCGGTAACCGTGCGGGACAACGAGTTAGCCATTATCGAGTATGCGTTTCAAAATGGACTGATCCAGGCCCGTCCTCCCCAGCGGCGGTCCGGGCTGCGGGTGGGCATCGTGGGCTCTGGTCCGGCCGGTCTGGCAGCAGCCTACTTTCTCAACCGCCGGGGCCACGCTGTCACAGTGCTGGAGCGTGACCCGCAGCCTGGAGGCCTGCTTACCTATGGAATCCCATCCATGAAGCTGGATAAGGCGGTGGTCCGCCGTCGGCTGGATTTGCTGGAGCAGGAGGGGATTGTCTTTCATACCGGGGTAGAGGCAGGAACCGATATCACCCCGGCGGAGTTGGATGAGAACTTTGATGCCGTGCTCTTTGCCTGTGGGGCCCGAAAGCCACGGGTTGTGGAGTACTCGGGGACGGCCAGCAGCGGGGTCTGTTTTGGTCTGGACTACCTTGTTGACGCAGCCAAGAGCGCAGAGACCCAAACAGCCCCCCGCTGCTCTGCCCGGGGCAAGCGGGTAGCCATCATTGGGGCAGGGGACACCGCCAGCGACTGTGCGGCGGTGGCGATGCGCCAGGGATGCCTGGAACTGACGCAAATTATCCGAAAGAGCGCCTCCTTCTATCCGCCCAAGGCCGACTATGCCCGGGAGGAGGCGGAAGCCCGCTTTGGCCGGGATGTGCGCCGGTTTGAGACGACAGTCAAGGCGATTGTCTGCGGTGAGGAAGGCGAGCTCACGGCTGTTGTCCTTGCGACCCCGCAGGGAGAAGAGGTTTTGGAGACCGACCTGCTTCTGGTGGCCTCCGGCTTTTCCGGCTGCGAGGAGACCTCACTGGCAGCCCGTGAGGCGATGCCGTGCCCGGAGAAGGTCTTTTCCGCCGGGGATATGGTCCTGGGGGCCAGCCTGGTGGTCCTGGCCATTGCCGACGGCCGGCGGGCAGCCGCTGAGATTGACAAATGGCTCATGGGTTACACAAATATCCAATGAACCGGACACATGCTGCGGCGTCTCCGAAGAGGATTCGGGGACGCCGCTTTTTTATCAAAATAGAAATAATTGATTCAAAAAAGTCTGTAGATAAGATATTTTCTTGGCAAATAAATATAAAAATAAATGATATAATTTGTATCAAATAACGAATCTTCGGAAGAAAACTGCAAGAACTTTCTTTTGTTCTGTCATTGAACTCGTGGGTGGATCAGTCTATACTTATGTTCAACAAATCGGCAAAGTGCCGATCCGAAACAGAAAGGAGTTGTAACGTTATGGAAATGGAAAGTATCTCTCTGAGCATCTGGTTTTTGATCGGTGCCGGCCTGGTCTTTTTCATGCAGTGCGGCTTTGCTATGGTAGAATGTGGGTTTACCCGGGCAAAGAACGCGGGCAACATCATCATGAAAAACCTGATGGACTTCTGCATCGGTACGGTGATGTTCATCGTCCTGGGCTACGGTATCATGATGAACCCCCATGTGGCGGGCGGCTTCATCGGCACCATCAACTGGGATATGTTTGGCAGCGGTTTCAGTGGCTTTGATTGGAGCTCCTTCGTCTTCCAGCTGGTGTTCTGTGCCACCTGCGCCACCATTGTCTCCGGCGCGATGGCAGAGCGCACCAAGTTCTCCGCCTACTGTCTCTACTCGGCGGTCATCAGCCTGGTGATCTATCCGGTGGAGGCCGGATGGGCCTGGGGCGACGGCGGATGGCTGGCAGAGCTGGGCTTCATTGATTTCGCCGGTTCCTGCGTCATCCACATGGCAGGCGGCATCACCGCCCTCATCGGCGCTGTGTTCCTGGGTCCCCGCCTTGGAAAGTACACCCAGAGGGGGGATCAGAAAGTGTCCAACGCCATTCCCGCCCACAACCTGCCCCTGGGCGCCCTGGGTGTGTTCATTCTCTGGTTCGGTTGGTACGGTTTCAACGGCGCTGCCGCCGGGTCTGTCACGGAACTGGCCGTGATCTTTGGCACCACCACGCTGGCGCCCGCTGCTGCCACCGTGGTCTGCATGATCGTCACCTGGCTCAAGAACAAAAAGCCTGACGTCTCCATGTGTCTGAACGCCTCCCTGGCGGGCCTGGTGGCCATCACCGCCGGCTGTGCCAACGTCTCCGCTGTGGGCGCCATCGTGATTGGTGCTGTGGCCGGTGTCCTGGTGGTGGTCGTGGTGGAAGGCCTGGATCTGAAGCTCCACATCGACGACCCTGTGGGCGCTGTGGCTGTTCACGGCGCAAACGGTGCCTGGGGCACCCTGGCTGTCGGCCTGTTTGACACCGAGAGCGGCCTGTTTTACGGCGGCGGCGTCCACCAACTGGGCATCCAGGCTCTGGGCGTTGTGGCTGTGATTGTTTGGATGGGCGTGACTATGACCGCTGTGTTTAAGGTGATCTCCCTGCTGGTTGGCGGCACCATGCGGGTCTCTGAAGAGGAAGAGCTGGAAGGCCTGGATATCACCGAGCACGGCCTGCCCTCTGCGTATTCCGACTTCTCCATGGCCTTCGGCGTGGCCGGCGAACTGGGCCAGAACATCCGCCCGGCAGTGCCTGTGATGCCTGTGGCCGAGCAGCAAGGCGAGGAAGAGGAAGCTACCCTGTCCCGCGTGGATATCTACTGCCCGGCCCATCGCTTTGAGCGGCTCAAGCAGTCCCTGGAGGAGATTGGCATCACCGGCATGACCGTAACCAGCGCCATGGGCTGCGGCGCGCAGCGAGGCGGCAACGGTATGTACCGCGGCGTTCCTGTGTCCATGTCCCTGCGGCCGGTGGTTCAGGTATCCGTGGTGGTCTCCAAGGTTTCTCCCGACCTGGTGGTAAAAACGGCGGAAAAGGCTCTGCGCACCGGTCACCTGGGCGACGGCAAGATCTTCATCTCTCCCGTGGGCGAGGCTGTGAAGGTCCGCACCGGCGAGAAGGGCTATGCAGCGCTTTTGGATGAAGTCGGATAATGAACGAATGCCAATCAAGCGGACGGGTAGGCCGGAATGGCAGGGGATCGTAAAGCAGTGTTCGCCCCATAACACGAAACGAGCTTCTGTCAGATGAGGTTGCGCCACGAAAACACATGCCATATTTGGATTCAAGGTCTGGATATGGCGTGTGTTTTCTGTTTGCTTGCGGCCATATCCGTGTGCCAAACACGGTTGATATTTGAGGAGAAATATGCGATAATTCCGACAGCAAACAGAAAAAAGAGGGCCTTGCATTGCAGGAAACAAGATACATCACGATTTTATCCAACGGGACAAAGCTGGTGCTGAACGCTGACACCATCCTCTACGTCCTGATGATTGAAAAGACCGTCGAGATCCATGTCTCCGGCGGCAAAGTATACGAGACGCGGATGAGGATCAGCGAGTTGGAGGAAGGGCTGGGAGACGGATTTATCAAGGTCCACCGGGGCTGCCTGGTGTCCGCCATGGCGATCCACGACATCACCGACCGCATCAACCTCAACAACGGCGAGTCCCTGATCTACACCCTCCGGAAGAAAAATCAGATCATCGCCCAGTTTCAGGAGGCGCAGAAGCGCCTGGTCAGCGGCTTCACCCGGGACGGCATCCCGGCCACGGAGGAGGAATACCGGGCCCATTACCGCAGCTTTGACGCCGTGCCCTTCGCCTTTGCGGACATTGAGATGGTGTTCGACGAGGCGCGCCGGGCGGTGGACTGGATCTTCCGCTACGGCAACCCCGCCCTGGCGAAGCTGGAAAAGCTGCCCCTGGAAAAGCTGGTCGGCAGCTCCTTCGGCAGCCTGTTTTCCAACATGGACGCCAAGTGGCTGCGCCTGTACGAGCGGGCCACCCTGTACGGCGAAACCCTGGAGGTCATGGACTACAGCCCGGAGATCGACGCCTATTTGAAGGTGACCTGTTTCCCCACCTTCAAGGGCCACTGCGGGTGCATCCTGTTCGATCTTACGGAGATCGAATACGCCAAAATCAGCCCCGACGCCGACAAAGCGCTGATGCGCTACTTTGGCAAGACGCGGGAGAGAGACAGCGAAGCGTGACAACCCCAGATCCGAACCGCCGCGCATGGCTGCTTGCTTCGGCAGCAGCCGTGCGCAGCGGTTTATGTCGCTTTACGCCGTTTTAATGTCGTTTCGCGCCGGATTGGTTGAAAGGAACGGCAGAAAGCTTTATACTGACTTACTAAAGTTTGCGCAAAACAGGAGGAACCTCTATGAAAAAACGATTGTTCAGTATTATCACGGCGCTGGCCCTGTGCCTGAGCCTGCTGCCCACGGCGGCGTTGGCGGTAGCGGACGCAGGCGATTATTGGACCGATGTGCTGATCCCGTGGAATCAGTCGCTGGACGGTGATGTTCTCGACAGCAGAGGAACCTTAACGTCTGCGGCCTATGTGGCGGACAACGGTATCTACGAGATCTGGGCGGGCGGTAATGTCCTCCAGCTCCAGGCATACAAAGAAACAAGTGATATGTCTGTCGTTCATTTCGCATTTCACGAAGTGACGACCACGAACACGACCAACACCGAGGCCGTCCGGTTCCGTTTTCATGTGGTCGACGAGACGCACATTACCATCCAGTGCATCGGCAATGCCGCGCCCTATTATAATCAGACGCTATACATTCTCCCACAATACGATCAGCCCATTGACGGCAAGTATCTCGGCTGGAACAGCGTGTCCGATGTCTTTCTTTCGGATGAGCCGGTGCTGATCGAGCTCAAAGATAACGATCTGAAGTGCGTCAGCACCGGCAGGCGCCTGTTTAGCATTGGCTATCCCAAGTTCAGAAAGATGCAGGAGACCCTGTCCGTCAAAAAGGTGCAGACCTTTACCTATGACGGCACCGTGAAGCTGCCGGTCATTACCGGCACGAACAATGATCCCCAGCGGACATCAGAGGTCAATTATGGTCTGGATGGCGTAGATACATGGTACACCAAGTACAAGGCAACGGAAGACGCCGGCTTCCGCAAGGATGTCGGTTCGTATCAGGCGTATATTCGAGTCAAACGCCAAAAGGTCACAAACTCCGGCGTCAGCGGTCAAGACACCTTTGTGTTCGGCCCGATCACTGTCAATATCGTGGCGCAGGCCCAGATCACCAGAGATGCTGCCGCCATTGCGGGACTGACCTATAACGGCGAGATGCAGGAACTGGTGTCCCCCGCGAGCGGCACCGGCGGCACCGTGAAGTACAGCATGGACAATGCTAACTGGAGTACGGACATCCCGACGGCGAGAGAATCCGGAACCTATACGGTCTACTATAAGGTCTTCGGCAAAACGTTCAACGACGGAACCTCAGACGTTTCGATCAGCGACAGCGAAATGAAAAGCGTTTCCGTCACCATCGCGAAACAGGCGCTGAAGGTGAATTCGGATGAGGTGAAGCAGGATATTGTTAAATACTTCACAGGAAGGAAGCTCTCTCCGCCCTGCATGAAAACAAACGAGTATGGTACTACAAGCAATATTATCCCTGCTGATGCAATTACCTATGGCGGGGACTATTTGAAATCCGCTGTCGGGTCCTATACCGCCACCGTTCAGCCATCTTTCAACTACACCTGGAAGGACGGGAGCACTGACTCGGCCAATCTGACGTGGACAATCAGTCCCAGGACTATTAAGTTAACGGGCCACATCACCGCCCAGGATCGCTCCTATGAAGCAGGGAATCTCAATGTAAACGTCACATGGGATGGATCATATGATCTGCTCAATATCGATGATGATGCGCGGAATGCGCTGAATGAGGCGCTGAATGCCAAGAAGTTCACCATAAATGTTGCCTCCACCGGCGTGATGGAGAATGATACAGTTGGTACGAATAAGACTGTGTGGGTAAACGCATCTCTGTCGGGTGATCAGGAATTCCTCAATGGCCTTACGCTGAGTTCCTCCGGACACACGGCTAACCAACAGATCAAGGCTACTGTGAATATCACGAAGCCGGAATACAAGCTGATCGCACCCACGGCGGCAACAGGCCTGACCTATGACGGCACCGAACAGGAGCTGCTGGCCACGCCCGCCTCCTGTCAGGAGGCGGACAGCGGCGTGACCGGCATCACCTATTCGTACAAACTGGGAGAGAACGGCACGTGGAGTTCGAGCTTCCCCACCGCAACTGCCGCCGGTACCTATGACGTATATTACCGGGCAAATGAAACGACCAACTATGCGGAAACGGTCTGCGAAACCCCTGTCCGGGTGACCATCAACCCCTGTGAAATTGCGCTGCCCACGGACGCTGATCTTGTGGCAGCCACTTACGACGGAAGCGAGCAGACGGCAGCCCTGAAAGAAAGCTATGCGCACCGCGACAAGGTGGAGTTCACCGCCGGGCAGGTGCAGACCAATGCCGGCACCCACAGCGTAACGCTCCAGCTTAAAGACAGCAACTATACCTGGCCGAACGCTCAGACCACCTGCACCTTGAACTGGACCATCGTCCCCAAGACCATCGGCATCCAATGGGGCAACAACGCTCTGACCTACAACGGCAGCCAGCAGGCTCCCACCGCCACCGCCACCGGGCTGATCCCGAACGACACCTGCACCATCACCGTCACCGGCGGCCAGACCAACAAGGGCACCTACACCGCCACGGCGACAGGGGTTGGAAACTCCAACTATCAGCTTCCCGCCGAGGATTCCGCAAAGCGAATGGGCTTTTCCATCAGCCCCGCCGAGATCACCGGCGTGACCCTGACCTCCGCTTCCGAGGCGTACACCGGCAGCAGCCAAAGCCCCGTTATCCGTGCGGTCAAGGCCGGCACGCTGACGCTTGCCACGGGCGATTATACCGTTTCCTACAAGAACAGCAACGGCGAAGTTGTGACCGACCTGACGAATGTGGGTAGCTACACAGTGGTCGTGACGGCAAAGGAAAGCTCCAACTTCACCGGTTCGGCAGAGACCGGCTTCCAAATCAAAAAGGCGGAAACCAACAGCTGGGACAGCGCGCCTTCCGCCACGGGCTGGACCTACGGCGATGAAAACCCGACCCTTCCCAGTGCCGCGGCGAAATTCGGCACGGTGACGGTGGAGTACCGCTTGGCTTCCGGCACGGATGAGCAGTATTCCACAACCGTTCCCACTGCTGCGGGCAGCTACACCGTTCGCTTCACCGTGGCGGACACCGCAAACTACGCCGGTCTGACCGAAACGAAGGATCTGACCATCGGGAAAAAGACCATCGGCATTGATTGGGGCAGCGCCACCTTCACCTACAATGGCAGCGAACAGTGTCCCACCGCCACGGCCACCGGGCTGAAGGCCGGCGACGCCTGCGCCATCACCGTCAGCGGCGAACAGACCAATGCGGGCAACCACACCGCCACGGCGGCAAGCGTCAGCAACAGCAACTATCAGCTGCCCACCAGTGGGACAACGAAGAACTTCACCATCAGCCCCAAGGTGCTGAAGGCGGCCGATCTGGAGAAGACCGGCGGCAGCATCACCAAGACCTATGACGGCAATACCACCGCCACCGGCATTACTGTGGGCGTGAAGAGCGAATCTCTTATGAGAGAGTCTGATGTGGTTACGGTCACCGGCACCGCTGCTTATAACAGCGCCAATGTCTCCGAGGCCAGCCAGATCGTATTCACGCCCGATGCGATCACCACCGGCAACTACACGCTGGCTTCCACCGAAACACTGACCATCCGGGGCGCCAGCATCACCAAAAAGGATGTCTCCATCTCTGCTGCCACGGTTGCTGACAAGTCTTATGACGGCGACGCCAACGCCACTGTCACCGCCGTGACCATAAACGGTGTGAACGGCGCTCTGACGATGGGCACAGACTTTGAAGTCACCTCCGCCGCGTTCCCCGACGCGGACGCGGACGCCGGCAATGTGGATGTCACCATCAATGTGGCGCTGATAGGCACCGCGGCAGGCAACTATAACCTGACCAACGGCGCCGACTATGTCGCCACCTCCGCAGCGAAGATCAGCAAGATCGACTGGACCAGCAAGACCGCCACCGGCTCCGCCATGTACGGCAACCCCGGCACGGTGGATCTGAGCAGCTATCTGGCTCCCGGCGGCAGCTTTGGGACTGTCACCAAGTCTGACACGGACAACGTACTCAGCGGCGATCCTGCCATGGAGGGCAATACGCTGAAGTTCGCCTTTGCGGATAACCGCGACAATGTCGGTAAAACCGCGGAGATCACCGTTCCCGTGACGGGTGCGACCAACTACAACGATTACTCCATCACCGTGACGGTCACCGTCGAGGCCAAGACGGAACCCGACGTCACCGCGCCCACGGCGGTGGCGGACCTGATCTACAACGGCGAGGCTCAGACCCTCATCACTGCCGGCTCCACCACCGAGGGTACCACCCTCCTGTACAGCCTGAACGACATTGACTACAGCACCGGGCTGCCCACAGCCACCAACGCGGGCACCTATACCGTGTACTACAAGGTCGAGGGTAACGCCACCTATGCGGATGTGGATGCGGAGAGCCTTACCGTGACCATCGGCAAAAAGGAAGTCACCGCGACCCCGAAGAATGTCACCATCACCAGGGGCAATGCCATCCCCGCCTTTGAGCTGACCTACACCGGTCTGGTGGGCGAGGACACGCTGACGCCCAATCCTGCCCCGATCTTTACCTGCTATGAGAAGGACGGCACCACCGCCGTCAGCAACCGCACGGCGGCGGGTACCTACACCATCACCTGGACCAACACCAATATCTTCAACGGCGAGACAAACAACAACTATCAGGTCGTGGCTGCCACCGGCACCCTGACCATCAACAATCCCAGTTCTTCCTCCACCACGACCACCACGGTGAAGAACGAGGACGGCTCCACCACCACCACCGTGACCGACAAGACCACCGGCACCGTGACCGAGACCACCAAGAACCCCGACGGCAGCACCACCGTTGTGGAGACCAAGAAGGACGGCACTGTCACCGAAACTGACAAGTCCGCTGACGGCACCACCGGCACCGTGGTTACGGACAAGAACGGCGATATCACCGATATTTCCGCCTCCGTGTCTGACAAGGCTGCTGCGGAAGCCGTCAAGACCGGCGAGGCCGTGACCCTGCCCGTGGAAGTCCCCGCTGCCAAGAGCGCCGAGGACGCCCCCGCCGTGGAGGTCACAGTACCCAAGGGTGTCGACTCCGTCAAGGTGGAGATCCCTGTGGAGAAGGTCACCCCCGGCACCGTGGCTGTCATTGTGAAAGCCGACAGCACCGAGGAGATCATCACAAATTCCATTCCCACGGAAACCGGCGTGGTGCTGACCCTGGACGGCAGCGCCACCGTGAAGATCGTGGACAACGCCAAGACTTTCGTGGACATTCATCCCGTCAATCACTGGGCTAAGAACGCCGTTGACTTCGTTGTGGCCCGCGGTATGTTTGCCGGCACAAGTGAAACCACATTCAGCCCCAATTCCTATATGACCCGCGCCATGCTGATGACTGTCCTTGCCCGACTTGATGGTGTGGACACCTCCGGCGGCAGCGTATGGTATGAAAAGGGCATGGAGTGGGCAAAGGCCAACGGCGTGTCCGACGGCTCCAACCCCAACGGAAACATCACCCGTGAGCAGTTGGCAACCATGTTGTGGCGCTATGCCGGAAGCCCGACAAGCAGCCACAGCCTGGACGGCTACACCGACGCGGCGCAGATCAGCGACTACGCCCAGGAGGCCATGCGCTGGGCCAACGAGAACGGCATTATCAACGGCTACGGCGATGGCACGTTGGGTGCCAAAGACAACGCCACCCGCGCGCAGGTTGCACAAATGCTTATGACCTTTATCCAGAGCTTGAATCAGTAAATCAACCCTACGGAAGCAGAGCGGCGTATTTGGCCGCTCTGCTTTCAGTCTGTGGAGAAACCCGGTTGCACATGATACAGCAACCGGGTTTTCAAGAAAGATTGGAGTGGTGCCCCCATGTTTTATTAAAAATTTCATTTTTTTCTTCTATTTGATTCAATCTATAGCTTGTATTTGATAAAATGAGGCTGTGAAATTGGACGGCCAAAGAATAAGGCTGTAATGGGGAGCTGACGTAAAACAAAAAGAAGAACGTTTTCATGTGTGCGGCAATGTTGCCGGAACGATTGGCGGACTGTGGAAAGAGTTTCGGCAAATACCATGCAGACCTGTTGATTTTTGCTGGTGGATATACTATACTTGGATCAAAACAAACGCTTTGAATGAAAGAGGCGATTGGATGGCGAACTACACAGAAGCACAATGGAACGCGAAAAAGGTTGCGCTGATGGAAACGTGCTACAACGGCTTTGCCGAGTTAGGCTTGCACGGCACCGGCATCCGAACCCTGGCGAAGCATTGCGGCTATCACACCACGATGATTTATACCTATTTCAAGGACTTGGATGACCTGATCATTCAATCAACCGAATACTGCATGAGCAAAGTCGAAGAGGACTTTATGGCCAAAGCCCCCACCGATGTGGAGGACCTGTGGCGATTCATAGACGAGATCCCCTACTGGACGGCCCAAACCCACGGGAAGCAATACCGCCTGATGTATCAGGTCTACACCCACCCGAAGTACCGGGAATACGGTCAGAAATTCTTTGCGGGCGTGGATCAGCGCTATACCGAATACGCCAAGAGCCTGGAACCAAAGCTGGGCATCCCCCACGAAAAGCTGACGCCGCTGATCTTCATCCTGATCCGGGCCTGCGTCCACTACGCCCTGTTTGAGGACGAGTTTTATCTGAAGTCCCAGATAGCTGTGCTGAAAGAAACCCTGGAATTATTTGTGATGAAATACAACCCGAACGCAATCCCAAAGTCTGCAAATAAAAAGTCAATAGGAAATTAAAGAAAAATAGCAGACTTGGAA
>JAUNCL010000033.1 GCA_030535235.1 Bacillota bacterium | reverse complement strand
AGATCACGCCGCACGTTTGCAGACATACGTTCTGCTCGAACATGGCAAAAAGCGGAATGAACCCCAAAACGCTTCAATATATCATGGGTCATTCTGACATTGGCGTGACGCTCAATACTTATACACACATCGGATTTGAGGATGCGCAGGAAGAATTGCAGCGAGTAGCCAATGCTGAGTAGTTACTACTTTTCACGGTAGAGGGATTTCAGCGGGTATGCGATACGGCAAAATATGAAAACGGCAGAAAATTTCCGGTACAATCCGTACTCTTGTTGCAGGGCAAGGATTTGCGGCAAAGCTCTGCCATAGGATTTCGCCATATATCGCAGAAAAGGGCCAGTAGTAAAACATGATTTTAGGCCCAATTTACTACTCATTGTACTACTTTTGCTGGCAAAGATGTGCGAATTTATGCTACGATATGCCAAGTGAACGAGCATCGGGCCATTTGAGAAAATGCCTGAAAATCAAGGAAAATCAGTAAATTCAAGAGGTTTAGATAGATGATAAAAATACTTTTCGTGTGCCACGGCAATATTTGCCGCAGTCCGATGGCGGAGTGTGTGATGAGGGAGATGGCGGCCAGGGCGGGACGGGGTGGAGAATTCTACATCAACTCCGCCGCCACCAGCCGGGAGGAGATCGGCAACCCCATCTACCCGCCGGCGGTGCGGAAGCTGAAGGCGGAGGGGATCCCTCTGTCCGGCCACCGGGCCGTCCAGATGACCAGGGAGGACTATGACAAGTACGACCTCCTCCTGGCGGCGGACAGCGCCAACGTCCGCAACATGGAGCGCATCGCCGGGGGAGACCCCCAGGGGAAGATCCGGCGTCTGCTGGATTACACCAGCCGACCCAGGGACATTGCCGACCCCTGGTACACCGGCAACTTTGACGTCACCTACGCCGATATCGTGGAGGGCTGTCAGGCTCTGCTGGACCAGTTGGAAAACAAGAAGTAAAAAAGGAAGTGCCCTACAGCCTGCGGCACTTCCTTTTTTCGGTGATTGGGCCCTGAGAGCGCAGGGTCACTCCGTTACTTTAATCTGAAAGACGTTGATCACATCGGCGTCCGGGCAGCAGAAACGGAAATCCCCTGCGCTGCCGGTGGGCAGAGTGCCGCCGTAGCGCAGGATGTCCACATAGGGGAAGGCCACATGCATGGCCATGGGACACAGGTTCCCCCGCTGGGTGTCGAAGTCAAAGGTATCCCCGATCTGGTGCCCCCGGTGACAGCCGTGACTGCCCAGCTGGTCCACCAGGGTCAGGGTAATGGTTGGCTTTTTCATTGGTGTGGCCCTCCTTATCGTTTTTATCTTGTTCCAGTATACCCGATGGGGGTGAAAAGGGCTGTTGCAGGTGCAACCAAATGCGGCCATTTTCCGAAAATCGGGGGAGACCCACATACTTTTCCGCCTGGGCGGCAAACTAACCCGGAAGTCTACCGACAGGAAGGAGAACAGCCATGAAGGTTACGGTTGTGGACGGCTGCATCAGCTGCGGCCTGTGTACCGAGGAATTCCCCGACCTCTTCCACATGAATGACGAGGGGACTGCTGAGGCGGTGGGTCAGGTGCCGCCGGGCAAGGAGGACGAGGCCACCCAGGCGGCGGAAGACTGCCCGGTGAGCGTTATCAAGACATCCGAATGAGGATAGAAGCACCGCTCCTTTGTGTTGGGCAAAGGAGCGGTGCTTCTAAAAGAAAGGAAAAACTTTTTATTCGGAAAACATGGGGGTGGAGAGGTAGCGGTCGCCGGTGTCGGGCAGGAGGACCACAATGGTCTTGCCCTTGTTTTCGGGGCGCTTGGCTGCCTGGATGGCCGCCCAAAGAGCGGCGCCGGAGGAGATGCCCACCAGCACTCCTTCGGTCCGACCGATGAGCCGGCCGGTTTGATAGGCGTCCTCGTCGGTGACGGGGATGATTTCATCATATACATCGGTGTTCAGGACCTTGGGGACGAAGTTCGCGCCAATGCCCTGGAGTCCGTGGGGACCGGCCACACCCTGGCTCAGCAGGGGAGAGGAGGCGGGCTCCACAGCCACTACCTTAATATTGGGATTTCGGCTCTTGAGGTACTCGCCGGTGCCGGTGATGGTGCCGCCGGTGCCGATGCCGGCCACAAAGAGGTCCACCCGACCGTCAGTGTCGGCCCAGATCTCGGGGCCGGTGGTCAGCCGGTGGGCGTCGGCGTTGGCGGGGTTGGAAAACTGGTCGGGAATGAAAGCGCCGGGAATCTCCCGGGCCAGCTCCTCGGCCTTTTCGATGGCGCCGGCCATGCCCTTGGCGCCGGGAGTGAGGACCAACTCCGCGCCGTAGGCGGACATCAGCAGACGGCGCTCCATGCTCATGGTGTCGGGCATGACGATGATGGCACGGTAGCCCCGGGCGGCGGCCATAACGGCCAGACCAATGCCGGTGTTGCCGGAGGTGGGCTCAATGATAACAGAGCCCTCCTTCAAGATCCCTTTGGCCTCCGCGTCGTCGATCATGGCTTTGGCCACCCGGTCCTTGGCGGAGCCGGCGGGGTTCAGATATTCCAGCTTGGCCAGCAGGCGGGCCTCCAGCCCCTCGGAAGCTTCAATGTGCTTCAGCTCCAGCAGGGGGGTATGACCGATGAGCTGCTCAACGGAGGTATAAATTTGAGACATGACGGAACACCTCCACGAAGATGGGCGAATTTACCAAGGAAACTGTTTTTTTGCCTCACTTGTTGGCATTATACGCCTAAGGTTTCCCTTTGTCAAGGTGAAGCTTTGGGAAAATGTGAAATTTTTCCGTCTTATCCACCCTCTTGACAGACAGGGCTGGTGGCTTTACAATATTTTCATTATAGAAGAAGAAACATCCCGGGGGAATCAGGAGGCGGATGCCATGGAATTTCAGGTACAAATGGTCTACGAGCCGGAGGATATCGCCGCGCTGGTGAAAGCCCTGGACTACCGGCGGCAGCCGGACAAGAATCTCCGCCGGGCCACCAAGATCGGCTATCCCATCTTTGGCGTTCTGCTCATCGGCACGGGCGTGTCCATCCTGGCCGCCATGGTCACCGGGGGACTGGTCTCTCTGGCCACCCTTCTCATCACCGTGGCCAGCCTGCTGGGGGGCGTGGCCCTGCTCCGCCGGTCGGACACCAGGGCCATGGCAAAACGGTCCTGGAAGAGGTACCCCAACAAGGGCATGACCCTCACCTACACCTTTTATCAGGACCACTTTGAGGAGACCGACGAGGCCTCTGGGGAGAACAGGTTCCAATACCTCTCCATCACCAGCGTCAACGAGGACGAGAACCATTTCTTCCTCTTCACCGCCTCCAACGCTGCCCACATGCTGCGGAAGGATGCCTTCCTCCAGGGAGACCCAAAGGATTTCGGAGAATTTATCCACGTCCAGTCGGCGGTCATGGTGGACCCCATCGCATAACGCCCCAGGCGCACAGAAAGGAGCAGCTCCATGAGTATTTTTAATAATGAGAGTATTTTGGCCTGGCTGAAATACTTTTCCGATAACACCGATATCGACCTGTCCTCGATCCGAATCCTGGATATCACCGGGGACAACAAGAACCTGATGCCCACCGTCCAGGCCACCCGGTCTGTGCTGGTCTTTACCGACGGCAATCACCCCGAGGTCTTTTACAATATGTGGGACAACGGCATGGGGGACTGTGAGATCTGGTACAACGAGGGCTCCGAGCCCGAGGGGCCCATGAAGCACAACCTCCTCTCCGAGATGATCGACCGGGGGGTGAATGTCTCCGCCGCCATGCTCATCAACAACCCTGACGCCCACACCGGTTACCGCATCGGTCTGGACAACAGCATGTTCTCCCCCGGCTCCATCCGCTATGTGGCCCCCGAGATCCGGGCGGTCATCATGAACAAGCTGAACCTGGACGAGGCCGACAACATCTGCGTGGTCTCCGGCGAGAGCATCGCCGTGGAGGCCGCCATTGCCGCCCGGAAGGGCAAGGTGGTGGCCGTGGAGTACAAGGACGGGGACTACCAGACCATGGAGGAGAACGTCCTCCGGTTCGGTCTGCGGAACGTGACCATTGTCTCCGACATGGAGGGCTGGTCCCACCGCTGGCCGGTGCCCGACCTGGCCTTCCTGGTGGCCTCCCCCAAGCTGGACATGGAGCTCCAGACTCTGGTGCAGGTCAACCCTAAGATCCGGGTGGTCATCTACACACTGGAGTTCAACTACATGAGCCGGATCCCCGGCATGCTGTGGGACAACGGCATCAAGCCCACCGAAATCATGCAGCTGGAGGTCTCCAAGGTGGGCCGCCGGGATGAGATCGAGGTCCAGCCCGCCCCCTGGATCTTCTCCGGCCAGGCAGGTCTGGACGAGGAGTAAACCGAACAAAAAACATTGCTATTTTCGGGAAAAAAAGGAACATTTGCTGGTTGACACTCCCTTTTCCTGTGATATAATAATGTCTAACTTAACAACCAATCAAATGGCGATGATGGAGACAGTAAGCACTGCGGAACCCCTCAGCGATCCGGGGACGGTGAGAGCCCGGAGGTAGTAGCGCAGAGGTCTGAATATCCCTCCTGAGCTGCATGCCGAACGGCCCCGGGGCTAAGTAGAGCTTGCCGGATTCCCCCGTTACAGGGAGCGCGTATGTTGGTACGCAGGTAACAGGTGGTACAACGAAGATTTTTTACAGCCTTCGTCCTTTTACGGGGACGAAGGCTTTTTTCACGAATGCGCCGTCCCGGACGGCGAGACGCTGCGATGTTGGAGGTACATACCATGAAAAAGAACGGACTGGTAGAATTCCGGTGGCACGGCCGGGGGGGACAGGGGGCAAAGACTGCCTGCCTGCTGCTGGCGGACGCCGCCTTTGCCGCGGGAAAGTTCGTCCAGGGCTTCCCTGAGTACGGCCCGGAGCGCATGGGCGCGCCCATCACGGCCTATAACCGCATCAGCGACACCCGCTGCACCGTTCACTGCAACATTGAGGACCCGGACTATGTGGTGGTGGTGGACGAGACCCTGCTGGACACGGTGGACGTGACCCGCGGCCTCCAGGCCGATGGGGCGGTCATCGTCAACACACCCAAAGCCCCCGCCGAGATCCGGCGGAAGCTCCGGAACTGGAAGGGGAGGGTGTGCACCCTGGACGCCCGAAAAATCTCCGAGGAGACCCTGGGCCGCAATTTCCCCAACTCCCCCATGCTCAGCGCCGCCGTGAAGGTCAGCGGTGTGCTGGAGAAGGAGCAGTTCATGGGCGACATGGAGGAGAGCTTCCACCATAAGTTCGCCACAAAGCCCCAGGTGGTGGCCGGCAACATGGCCGCCCTGCGGAAATCTTGGGAGGAGGTGCAGGCAGAATGAGAAAGCTGTCCGCCAAAGAGATCAACGAAACCAGCACCTGGCAGGAGATGACCCTGGGTGGCGAGATCTATGAGCCCGGCACCTCCAAGCTCACCAACACCGGCGCCTGGCGCACCAACACCCCGGTGCTGGATGTGGCCAAGTGCCGCAACTGTCTCCTGTGTGTGCCCTACTGTCCCGACAGCTCCCTGCCCGTCATGTACGGCCGGCTGGTGGGCATCGACTACTACCACTGCAAGGGCTGCGGCATCTGCGCCGAGGTCTGTCCCTTTGGTGCGATCTCTGTGAAAGAAGGTGGCGAGGTATGAATTACAACGAAAGACTCTCCGGCAACGAGGCCATCGCCTTCGCCATGAAGCAGATCGACCCCGACGTGATGGCTGCCTTCCCCATCACCCCCTCCACCGAGATCCCCCAGTACTTTGCCCAGTACGTGGCCAACGGCGAGGTGAACACCGAGTTCGTCCCCGTGGAGTCCGAGCACAGCTCCATGTCCGCCTGCATCGGCGCCGAGGCCGCCGGAGCCCGGGCGGTCACCGCCACCTCCTCCTGCGGCCTGGCCCTCATGTATGAGATGATGTATGTGGCCTCCTCCAGCCGTCTGCCCATCACCCTGGCCTGCGTGAACCGGGCCCTCACCGGCCCCATCAACATCAACAACGACCACTCCGACTCCATGGGCATCCGGGACGCCGGCTGGATCCAGATCTATGCCGAGAACAACCAGGAGGCCTATGACAACTTCCTCCAGGCCATGCCCATCGGCGAGCACCCTGACGTGCGCCTGCCGGTGATGATCTGCCAGGACGGCTTCATCACCAGCCACGCCCTGGAGAACATCACCCTGCTGGACACCGAGTCCGTCAAGGCTTTCGTGGGGGAGTATGACCCCGAGAACTATCTTCTGAAAAAGGAGAATCCTCTGGCCATCGGGCCCTACGACCTGGGCTGCCACTACATGGAGCACAAGGTCCAGCAGGCCGAGGCCATGAAGGGGGCCAAGAAACGCATTCTGGAGGTAGCCGCCGCGTTTGAACAGCTCACCGGCCGCAAGTACGGCCTTTTTGAGGAGTATCAGATGGAGGACGCCGAGGTGGCCCTGGTCCTCATCGGCTCCAGTGCCGGCACCGCCAAGGCCGCTGTGGACGAGCTGCGGTCCCAGGGGGTCAAGGCCGGGCTCCTCAAGATCCGCGTGTTCCGTCCCTTCCCCGCCGAGGAGATCGCCCAGGCCCTGTCCAAGGTGAAGGCCGTGGCCATCATGGACAAGGCCGAGAGCTTCTCCTCCCAGGGCGGCCCCCTCTTCGCCGAGGTGCGCAGCGCCCTGTACGATCTGGAGTCCCGTCCCCGGACGGTGGGCTATGTCTACGGCCTGGGCGGCCGGGATATTACGCCGGAACACTTTGAAGGGGTCTATCAGCGCCTGCTGGACATTGCCGCCGGCGGCGAGCTGGGCCCCACCTACACACACCTGGGGCAGAGGGGGTAAACCACCATGGAAAGAACCTATAACTTCAAAAAAACCTTAGAGAAGAAGGAACGTTTCGCCCCCGGCCACCGTCTCTGCGCCGGCTGCGGTGCGGGCATCGCTGTCCGGGGCGTTCTGCGGGCCTTGAAGGAGGAGGACCGGGCGGTCATCGGCAACGCCACCGGCTGCCTGGAGGTCAGCTCCTTCCTCTATCCCTACACCGCCTACGAGGACAGCTACATCCACACGGCCTTCGAGAGTGCGGGGGCCAGCCTGTCCGGCGTGGAGGCCGCTTACAACGCCCTCAAGCGCAAGGGCAAGATTCAGGACACCGTGAAGTTCATCACCTTCGGCGGCGACGGCGGCACCTATGACATCGGCTTCCAGTCCCTGTCCGGAGCCATGGAGCGGGGCCATGACCTGACCTACGTCTGCTACGACAACGAGGCCTACATGAACACCGGCATCCAGCGCTCCTCCTCCACCCCCCGCTTTGCCAACGCCACCACCTCCCCGGTGGGCACGGCGGTTCCCGGCAAGAGCCAGAACAAGAAGAACCTCACCGACATCATCGCCGCCCACAACGTGCCTTACGTGGCCCAGACCACCTTCATTGGCAACTTCCGGGACCTGTACACCAAGGCACGCAAGGCCATCTATACCCCCGGCGCTACTTTCCTGAATGTGATGGCTCCCTGCCCTCGGGGCTGGGAGTACCCCGCAGAAAAGCTGCCGGAGATCTGCCGTCTGGCAGTGGAGACCTGCGTCTGGCCCCTCTTCGAGGTGGAGAACGGCGTGTGGCGGCTGAGCTACGAGCCGAAAAAGAAGCTCCCCGTGGAGGAGTACCTGCGGATGCAGGGCCGCTTCCGTCACATGTTTAAGCCCGGCAACGAGTGGATGATCGATGCCGTCCAGCAGAGCGTGGACGAGAACTGGGATAAGCTCCTGGCCAAGTGCCTGGGCTGAGAAAACAGCATAGAAACCGTGACGCCCCATCGGGAATTCCCGATGGGGCGTTTTTGCGTTGGGATTCAGAAGGTGAGGGTCAGGCCGGTCTCCATCTGCCGGACCTTGTCCCCCAGGGTCTCCCGGAGGATCTCAAAGGCATCCTGGCCGGTGCAGTGGCCGGTGACAATATGCTCCACGCCGGTGGCCTCCAGCCGTTTGGCGAAGGCCCGCACCTGGTCGGCGGGGGTCTGGAAGAGGTGGAAGCCCCCCACGATGGCGCAGACCTTTTTGCCGGGGAAGGCCTCCAACGCCTCCTGGATGACGAGGTCCGCCCCGGCGTGACAGCAGCTGTTGAAGAGAATCAGCCCCTTGTCGGTGTCAAAGATCAGGCTCTGCTCGTGGCGGAAGTCGTCGTACATGAACTGGTCGGCGATTTTTTGGAACATCTGGTGCTGCTGGCCGCAGGCGTCCAGGTCGGGGGTGGTGTGGCCCAGCAGGTACACACCGGGGGCCAGCTCCGTTTTGCCCTCGGCGTAGCGGATGCGGTCTTTCCAGGTGTCCAGGGTCCCTGGCCGGATGCCGATGTAGGACAGGAACTCGTCCTTGCAGTCATAGCAGTTCTCCCGGCTGCCCATCCGCAGCCAGAAGGGGGCGTCGGGGTTCCGGGTGAAAAAGGTCTCCATGCCGTCGGCGTGGTCGTAGTGGGCGTGGGACAGGACGCCGCAGCTCACCTGGGTGAGATCCACCCCCATGGCATCGGCGTTTTGGGCAAAGGCCTCCCCGGCGCCGGTATCCAGCAGGTAGGTGCGGCCCTGGTATTCAATGTGGATGGACAGCCCCCACTCGGCGGCAAGGTCGGGGTCAGTGGAACGGTTATCAATGAGGATCCTGACGATCATGGTATGCCTCCCAAGGGTAAAAATTTCAGATACCATTATAAATAACGATGCGGGCTTTCGCAAGGCCCCTGGCATACTTTGGGGACAGCCCCTCATAGAATGGGGAGGTAAGAAGGGGGTGTTCCTGTGAATCACCAACATGTCATGCCCCGGTTCCTGCGGGAGGCCGTGGAGCGGCTGGACGACGAGACCCAAAGGACCCTGGAGGAACTCCGCCTGCGGGAGGGCTTCCCCCTCGCGGCGGTCCGGGCCGGGGAGGAGTGGACCCCTCCCGGCTGGCGGGCCAGGCCCATCACCCAGGAGGACCTGCGCCGGGTGCTGGAGACGGCGGGCCAGGGGTCGGTCCACACCATCCTGGACCAGCTCCGGGGCGGGTATGTCACGGCGGCCGGTGGGGTGCGCATCGGGATCTGCGGGGAGGGGGCGGTGCAGGAGGGACAGCTGCTGTCCTTCCGACGGGTGACGTCCCTGGCCATCCGCTTTCCCCATGGGATCCGGGGGGTGGCGCAGCCGCTGCTGCCCCGGCTTCTGGAGGAGGGGCGGCTGGGAAACACCCTCATCCTGTCGCCTCCCGGCCTGGGAAAGACCACCCTCCTGCGGGACCTGATCCGCTGCATCTCCCAGGGGGAGGGTGGGATCCCACCGATGCGGGTGGGGGTGGCCGACGAGCGGGGGGAGCTGGGGGCCGGCGACCTGCGCTATGACCTGGGCCCCCGCACCGATGTGCTGGAAAACTGCCCCAAGTCCGTGGCCCTCACCATGCTCCTGCGGGGGATGAGCCCCCAGGTCCTGGCGGCCGACGAGATCACCGCCCCGGAGGATATCCGGGCCGTGGAGGAGGCTGCCGGCTGCGGGGTGGTCCTCCTGGCCACCGCCCACGGGGGGAGCTTTCAGGAACTGACCCTCCGGCCCCTCTACCGGGAGCTGCTGTCCCAGGGGATCTTCCGGCGGTTTGTGTTCATCTCCCTGGACCGGGGGAAACGGGTCTATCGGGTGACGGAAGGGGAGGGGAGACCATGACCAGCATCTGGTTGGGAAAGCTGCTGCTGCTCACCGGCTCGTCGGCCTTAGGATTTCTCCGGGGACAGGAGCTGAAAAACCGGGCCGCCTGTCTGGCGGATTTCCGCAGAGCCCTTGGGGTCCTGTCCCGGGAACTGACCTTCTCTCTGCGTCCGCTGCCGGAGCTGGCGGCGGGGGTCCAGGGGGATGGCCCGGCGGGGGTGTTTTTCGGTCTCTGCCGGCGGGAATTTCAGACCTCCGGCGGCGAGAGCTGGACGGAGAGCTGGCAGAAGGCTTTGAAGGAGTCCCCCTTGCCCCTGAAGGAGGAGGACCTCCAGATCCTCCGGGAAGCCGGGGAGGTGCTGGGCCGCTACGACGGCGACAGCCAGCGCAAGGCCATGGAGGGACTGCTGGACCGCCTGGAGGAGAACCTGGCGGAGGCAAGGGCGGAGGCAAAGCGAATGGTCCGGGTCTATGGGACCCTGGGGATCGCGGCGGGGCTGTTTGCCTGTATCCTTCTGTGAGGAAGCATACATCGGCTTGTCCCCGCATAGAGTGTGAGGAACAAAAGACAGGAGGACGAGCAGTCCTCCGGAAGGAGGCGCGGCGGAAATGGATGTGGAACTGATTTTCAAGATCGCGGCCATCGGGATCCTGGTGTCCGTGCTGAACCAGGTGCTCACCCGGTCCGGGCGGGAGGAGCAGGCCACCATGACCACCCTGGCGGGGCTGATCGTGGTCCTCATGATGGTGGTCCAGAAGATCAGCGAGCTCTTCGACCTGGTCAAGGTCCTGTTCGGGTTGTGATGGGTTATGGATATGATGGCCCTGGCCGCCCTTGGGGTGACGGCGGCTCTCTGCGCGGTGGTGGTGCGGCAGAAGACCCCGGAGCTGGCCGCACTGCTGGTGCTGGCGGCCTGCGCCCTCCTGCTGTGGAACACCCTGCCCATGCTGGAGACCATCCGGGATGTGCTGGAGGAGCTGGCCGCTCTGACCGAGCTGTCGCCTACGGTCCTCCGGCCCATGGTCCAGACGGTGGGCCTGGCGGTGGTCACCAGGTTGTCGGCCTCCCTGTGCCGGGACGCGGGGGAGGGGGGCATCGCCGCCTTCCTGGAGCTGGCCGGCGGCGCGGCGGCGGTGCTGGTGGCCCTGCCGCTGCTGAAAATGGTCCTCCAGCTCATCCGGGAGCTGCTGTAGCCCGGGGACTGGTTCTCGCCTTTCTCCTTTCCCTCCTGTTGCTCCCCGGGGCCATGGCGCTGGACCAGCAGGAGATCCTGGGAGAACAGGCCCGTTCCTATGGGATGGAGGAGCTGGAGCGGGCCGGGGAGGAATACCTGGGGGAAACTGACCTGACCGACGGCATGGATGTCCCCTCAGTCCTGGCCTCCCTGGGTCAACGGGCCGGGGAGGCCCTGGCCGGGCTGGTGAAGGAGGCGGCGCGAAGCTGTGTCCTCCTGCTGGCTGTCACCCTGCTGTGCGGCCTGGCGGAGGCCATGGGGGCGGGGGCCGGCGGCGACCCCATGAAGATCTCCACCCTGGCGGGGGCTCTGGCCGTCACCGCCGTGGCGGTGGGGGATGTGAACTCCCTGCTGTCCATGGGGGAGGAGGCCATCCAGAACATGCTGGGTCTGGGGGATGTGCTCCTTCCGGCGGTCTCCATGGCCACGGCGGCCAGCGGGGCCCCCGCCGCCGCCGCGGTGAAGTACAGCGCCGCCATCCTCTTCTCCGACTTTCTCATCCGTCTGATCCGCTACCTGCTCATCCCCCTGTGCTACACCTTCGTGGCGGTGAACGTGGCCTGGGCGGCCCTGGGCAACGACGGCCTCAAGCGGATGGGAGGACTGCTCAAGTGGATGATCACTACCATCCTGTCGGTGGTCCTGCTGGTCTTTATCGCCTACCTGAACCTCTCAGGGGTGATCTCCGGCAGCGCCGACGCGGCCACAGTGAAGGCGGCAAAGTTTACCATCTCCAACCTGGTCCCTGTGGTGGGCGGGGTGATCTCCGACACGGCGGAGACCCTGCTGGCCGGGGCCTCGGTGCTGCGGAACACCGCCGGGGTCTTTGGAATGCTGGCGGTGCTGGGCATCTGCCTGATCCCCTTCCTGAACCTGGGGGTCCACTATCTGATGTACAAGCTCACCGCCGCCCTGGCGGCTACGGTCTCCGGGGATGGACGGATCACCGGACTCATCGAGACCCTGGGCAGTGCCTTCGGCCTCATCCTGGCCATGACCGGCTCCTGCGGGGTACTGCTCATCGTGGCCATGACCTCGGCGGTGTCGGCGGTGGCGGGATAGGAGGGAGGATATCATGGAACTCATTCGTGCCTGGATTCTGACGGTGACGGTCTCCGCCCTGGTGGTGGCCGCGGCGGAGGCCCTCATGCCCGAGGGATCGGTGAAAAAAGTGGGAAAACTCACCGGCGGTCTGATCCTGGTCCTGGGCATCCTCCAGCCCCTGGTATCCATGGACTATCAGGCCCTGTACGACCAGGTGGCCACCCTGCCGGCGGGGACTCTCAGCCAGGAGAGCCTGACCGAAGCCGCCGCCGATCCCATGAAAGGAATCATAGAGGCGGAACTCAGCGCATACATTGTGGACAAAGGGGCGGAGCTGGGTTTGGTATGCACGGCTCAGGTGGAGTGCGCCGCCGGGGAGGAGGGGATCCCCACGCCCCGGCAGGTGACGGTCTCCGGCCCCTTTACCCAGAGCCAGAAGGAACGGCTCATGGAGTACATCACCCAGGACCTGGGGATCCCCAGGGAATCTCAATTCTACCGAAACGAGGCGACGCCATGAACGGGAGAGAAGCCCTGACCCGGCTGGCCGGGAAAATCAAGGGACCTTTGGAGAAATACCGGTTGGTTTTGCTGGTGATCCTGGCGGGACTGCTCCTGCTGATGCTCCCCTTAGGGGAACGGGAGGAGGAGCCGGTGAAGACCGCCGGAGAGACGGCCGTCAGCTTTGACCTGGCGGCCATGGAGACCCGGCTGGCCGAGGCCCTGTCCCGGATCGACGGGGCGGGGGAGGTCACGGTGGTCCTCACCGTCCAGAACGGCCCCCGGCAGGTCCTGGCCCAGGATGTGGACCGGCGGACCGGGGAGGGGGAGAACACGGAAACTGTGGTCCTCTCCCGGGGGGGCAGCGCCCAGGAGACGGTGACCGTCCAGGAGCTCTACCCCAGCTACCAGGGGGCCCTGCTGATCTGTGAAGGGGGCGATGACCCCAACGTACGCTTGAAGCTCACCGAGGCCACGTCGGCGCTGACCGGCCTGGGAGCCGATAAAATCTCCATCAGTAAAGGAAAGTGAGGAAGAAGCTATGAAACTCTGGAAACGCAACGTTATCGCTGCGGCCATCGTCCTCTTTGTCTGCGGGGCGGTCTATCTGAACTGGAGCTACTCCCAGGACACCGCCGCCGGCAAAAACCTGGGGGAGGCCGCCCTGGTGGGCAACCAGAAGGATCCCCTCGTGACCCAGGAGGACAAGGACGCCAACCAGGAGGGGAAGGAACCCGCCGGGACGTCCGACGACTCCCAGTCCGGTACTTATTTCTCCACCGCCCGGCTGAACCGCCAGCAGGCCCGGGACAACGCCCTCTCCCTCCTTCAGGAGGCGGCCAAGGATGAGAAGGCCGACCAGAAGTCCGTGGACGAGGCCAACGCGGCCATCCAGACCATGGCGGACTACACCATGGCCGAGGCCCAGATCGAAAACCTGGTCACGGCCAAGGGGTACGCCGACTGCGTGGCCTTCCTGGGGGAGAACAGCATCAGCGTGGTGGTCTCCGCCGTGGAAACCGGCCTGACCGACACCGACGCCGCCCGCATCGGGGAGATCGTCATGGAGCAGACCGGTCTGAAGGCCGACCAGATCAAGATCATCGAAGCCGAGTGAACCACAGCCCTTCCTTGCAGACATTGCGCTGCGGGGAAGGGATTTCTTTTTCGGGGGGAATATAGTATACTGGGTAGTATCAGAGATCCACCGAGGAGGCGGCGCTATGTCCCACGACCTGTATCCATCCTTTCCCCTCTCCCCCCCGGCGGCCGAAGCCCTGGCCCGCCTCCATGCCGCCGGCCACGAGGCCTGGGTGGTGGGGGGCTGCGTCCGGGATGTGCTCCTGGGCCAGACCCCCAAGGACTATGACATCACCACCTCGGCCCTGCCGGAGGAGACGAAAGGGGTCTTTCCCGACTGCCATATCATTGAGACGGGCATCCGCCACGGCACCGTCACCGTGGTTCTGGGGGACGAGCCCCTGGAGATCACCACCTACCGGGTGGACGGGGGGTACTCCGACGCCCGCCACCCCGACGGGGTGACCTTTACCCGCTCCCTGCGGGAGGACGCCGCCCGGCGGGATTTCACCATGAACGCCATGGCCTACGCCCCCGGCCTGGGGCTCCGGGATTTCTTCGGGGGACGGGAGGATATACAAAATGCCCAAATCCGGGCGGTGGGAGACCCGGTGATCCGCTTCCGGGAGGACGCTTTGCGGATTCTGCGGGGGGTCCGGTTCGCCTCGGTTCTGGGATTTTCCCTGGAAACCGCCACGGAAACCGCCGCCCGGCAGGAGGCGGCCCTGCTTTCCGGTCTCTCCGCTGAGCGGGTGGCCGCGGAGCTGGACAAGCTCCTGCGGGGCAAGGATGCCGGCCGGGTCTTGCAGACCTATCCCGATCTTCTGGGGCAGGTCATCCCGGAGCTGCTGCCCATGGCGGGCTTCGACCAGCGGAACCATCACCACTGCCATGACCTGCTCACCCACACGGCGGTGGCGGTGGACCATGTGCCGCCGGTCCTCCCCCTGCGGCTGGCCGCTCTCCTCCACGACGTGGGAAAACCCCGGTGTTTTTCCCTGGGAGAGGACGGCGAGGGCCATTTCTACGGCCACGCCCGGGAGAGCACCGCCATGGCCGGAGAGATCCTCCGGCGGCTGCGGTTTTCCAATTCGGTGCGGGAAAAGACGGAAACGTTAATACGTTATCACGATTCTGTCATAGAGGAGGACCCCCGTCTGGTCCGCCGGTGGCTGAACCGGCTGGGGGAGGAGACCTTTTTCGACCTGCTCGCCCTCCAGCGGGGGGACACGGTGGCGTTGGCCCCGGCATATTGCACAAGGCAGGATCACTTCCGCCGACTGGAAGCTCTGGCCCGGGAGATCCTGGCCGAGACCCCCTGCCTGCAGCTGCGGGATCTGGCGGTGAACGGACATGATCTCATGGCCCTGGGACTGCAGGGGAGAGCGATCGGCGCGGCCCTCCATTTCCTCCTGGATCAGGTGCTGGAGGGGACGGTTCCCAACAAAAAGGAGGCGCTCATGCAGCGCCTGCATGAATATCTTGCAAAAAATTCTTTGATTTAAACCGATAGACCTATCGGGAAGGTCGGAGAGATTCGAGGGAAATCTTCTTTCCCCTGATAATTTTGCTAAAAAATCAATTTTTCTCTTTATTTTTTCTATACAGTGTGATATAATAACTCCACTCAAAACGTCCAAAGCTTCGTCAAATGGACGAAAAGAGGACAAGGAGTGTGGCTCAACCCCTAAAAAACAAGGAGGGATGCGGTGACCCGGGAAGGTACGGAATGAACAGGAAAGAAGGAATATCGGCGTGAATTTTCCTGAATGAAGGAAGACATTCCAGGGGAGTACATGCCGCAAAACAAGCGATTGGATCAGCGGTTCCATGAGCCCGCCGTTGGTCGGATCCCAGTGTGAATATAGTTGAGTCGAAAAATTCAAGTTATATTTCAACGAGAAACGAGGTAAATATTTATGAGTAATCAGGGAGAGAAAAAAGGCGTAGGCGCCCTTGACTTTTTCTGCATCGGTTTCGGCGCCATCGTCGGCGTTGGCTGGGCCGTTGCCATCAACGGCTGGATGAACAACTCCGGCGGTCCTATCCCCGCAGCAGTGGGCTACCTTCTGTGCCTGCTGATCATGGTTCCTTTCGGTCTGGTCTATGCTGAGCTGGTCCCCATGCTGCCCGTGGCCGGCGGCGGTTCCGCTTTCGCTTATGCAGCCTTCGGTGAGAAGATCTCCTTCCTCTCCGGCTGGGGCGCATTCGGCGCATTCGTGGCCATCATCCCCTGGGAAGCAATCCAGGTTACCGACGTTCTGGGTTACCTGTTCCCCCAGCTGAAGGCCGGTAAGCCCATGTATACCGTGATGGGTTCCGATATCTATCTGACCACCATCATCATCGGCACCATCTTCACCATCCTGCTGTTCCTGCTGAACAGAAAGGGCCTGTCCTCTGCAGCAACCCTGCAGAAGTTCCTGTGCATCTTCCTGGTGGCCTCCGCTGTCATCGGCGCCATCGCCGGTCTGGTGGGCGGCAACATCCAGAACGTCCAGCCCATCTACTCCCCCGCAGAAGGCGCATCCCACAGCAGCTTCTTCGGCGGCGCATTCGGTATCCTGTGTACCGCAGCCTTCTTCCTGGCCGGCTTTGAGACCATTCCTCAGGGCATCGAGGAAGCCGGCGGCGACGTCAAGAAGGTCGGCTCCACCGTCGTTCTGTCCGTGGGCCTGGCCTGCGTGTTCTACGCACTGCTGCTGTTCTGCTTCGGTTATGCTTATCCCTGGCAGGACTTCCTGACCCTGGACCGTCCCGCAGCCTCCAACATGTTCAAGTTCGTCTTCGAAGGCGGCGCAGGCGTTGGCCTGTACTGGCTGATCACCGTCGGCGCTCTGGCCGGTCTGTTCACCACCTGGAACGGCTTCTTCACCGCATCCGCAAACGTGCTGATGGCTATGGGCCGCTCCCGTATGCTCCCCTCCTGGTTCGCAAAGCAGAACAAGGACGGCGTTGCCATCAACGGCCTGTATGTCGTTGCCCTGCTGTCCTTCGTGGGTCCCTTCCTGGGCTACAACATGATCGACACCGTCACCTGCTTCTCCGCAACCGCATTCGTCATGTCCTGGATGATTTCTTCCCTGTCCCTGCTGAAGCTGCGGAAGGATATGCCCAATGCTGAGCGTCCCTACAAGCTGGCTACCCCCATCGCTTACTGGGCTGCCATCGTGGGCGTCATCTTCTTCGTCGGCATGCTGCTGCCCTTCACTCCCTTCTATGCAGGCACCAAGGCCGTTATCGTCTTCGTGATCTACATTGTTGTCGGCTTCATCCTGTTCGCTGCTTCCGGCAAGAACAGAAACCAGCTCAGCCCCAAGGAGCGTGAGCAGGCCATGTTCGGCAAGGTCGACCTGGAGGCCATGCGCAGCAAGTAAGATTCCTTTCCCTATGAACCCCCGCTATGATCAAAGGAGAACCCTATGCAACAGTCAATTATTACGGATATCGCCAACAGCGACGTGATCATGATGGAAACGCTGATCTATGCGATCGCCAGTTTCTTCATCTTGCTCCTGTTGGACTTCTACGCAGCGAAAAAGATCGGAGATCGACGCAGACCGGCTTATAAAGCCCTGCGGATTCATAAATCCATCGCCTTTTTCATTGTTGCCGTAGTCACGGCAGTGATTGCGATCCTGTGTCTGTTCATGGATCTGTCTGTCAGCCGTGGCACCCTGACTTACTTTGGGCTTCCCTATTTCATGGCCGTGGTATACTACATGGTAAAGGTGTTCAGAAGAGTGCGGTCTGAGATTCGCAGACGCAGATAATACCGCTTCTGAGATACTTACAAAACATCAGAACGCCGGGACGATTCGTCCCGGCGTTTCGTTTGCCGAAAAAGACATTCTCTGCGTTTCCGGGCCGATGTGGTCATCGGCCCCTACACCCATGATGTGGTCATCGGCCCCTACACCCATTTCGTAGGGGCGATTCAAGAATCGCCCGTGCCATAGGTTCCTTGTATCCCTCACTCGAAGGACGGACAAAAGGCCGGATGCCTGCGCATCCGGCCTTCTGTGTATATTGTAGGAAGAGAGAGAAAAGAGAGAAGTGATTGACTTTTTATTACGGTCATAGAATACCACATCAAAAGTCAAGAGAAGTGGATAATTTACAAACATTGAGTGAACAAAATGTGAACGAATCCCTTACTCCAGCTGGATGACGGCGGCGGGGGTGTAGCCCATCTCCTCGCCGAAGCGGATCAGGTACCAGCCATAGTATTCGTTGAGGACGGTGACCTGGGCGCCGTTGTAGAGACGGGCCTTCACGGGGGAGTCATAGTCCGGCCGGGCGTAGACCGAAATGACCCCGGCGCTGGCCTGGACCACCCCGGGGAGGGGGACGCTGCTGGGGAAGAAGGGGATGCCGAAGAACTCTGTCAGGGACAGGACGATGTTCTCCGCCATGGCCTGGATGTGGGTGGTGATCCAGACGGCGTCCTCGTAGTTGTCGTGGAAGCCCAGCTCCAGCAGGACGGCGGGAGCCCGGACCCGGCGGACCTCCCCCAGGGTGGTGGTGGCCTCGGCCCGCACCAGATTGGGCAGGGGATAGATATTTTTCAGGCCGTTCACCAGAAGCTGAGCCGCCCGCATACCCTGGACGCTGCCGGGGTAGTAGAAGGCGATGATCCCCCGGTTCTGCCCGGCCTGACCACCCCCTGAGGCGTTGGAGTGGAGGGCCAGGTGCAGGTCGTAGTTCCCCGCGTTGGAGGCCCGGATGGAAGAGGCGGCGGTCATGTCCGGGGTGTTGCGGCTGTATTGAATGCCCGAGGCGGTGAGAATGGGCTCCATGGCGTCGGCCAGCAGGTTCATCCAGCTCTCTTCCGTGCCGCCGGTGACATAGGGGTTGAATTCCTGGGTGGATGGGGACAGGTATATGATAGGCAAAGATACTCCCTCCTTTGGTGCATTCTATGCGGCGTGCCGGTCTTCGGACCATGGACTCCGTCCTTTCCGTTGCAATCAAAACCCACCTGTGATAAAATCACGGTACATCAAAAACGAAGGTGAGGAGTTCACCATGAATTTATGCAACCAACGAGAGATCAAGGAACTTCTGGGCCGCCACGGCTTTCGCTTTTCCAAGAGCATGGGTCAGAATTTCCTCATTGAGCCCTGGGTCCCCCGGCAGACGGCGGAGGCCTCCGGGGCAGCCGCCGGGATCGGGGTCCTGGAGGTGGGGCCGGGGATCGGCCCCCTGACCGAACAGCTGGCCAGACTGGCGGAGAAGGTGGTTTCCGTGGAGCTGGACAAGAGCCTGC
The DNA here is from genome assembly GCA_030535235.1 of Bacillota bacterium. Classification (GTDB taxonomy): domain Bacteria; phylum Bacillota; class Clostridia; order Oscillospirales; family Oscillospiraceae; genus Evtepia. The sequence continues at coordinate 6,202 of JAUNCL010000033.1, read as the reverse complement.
TGCCGGTGCTGGCTGAGACCATGGCTGACTACCCCAACGTGGAGATCGTCCCCGGGGACATTATGAAGACCGACATTGCCCGGCTCTGTGCCGAGAAACTGCCCGGCCTGCCGGTGGTGGCCTGCGCCAACCTGCCCTACAACATCACCACCCCCGCCATCACCGCCCTGCTCCAGGCGGGCTGCTTCCAGGCGGTGACGGTGATGATCCAGCGGGAGGTGGCCCTGCGCATCTGCGCCAGGCCCGGCACGGCGGACTACGGGGCCTTCACCGTCCTCTGCCAGTACTATGCCGACAGCGAGCTGCTGTACGATGTGCCCCCCTCCTGCTTCTATCCCGCCCCCAAGGTGGTCTCCTCGGTTATCCGCATGACGGTCCGGGGAAAGCCCCCGGTGGAGGTGCCGGACCCGGAGCTCTTTTTCCAGGTGGTGCGGGCGGCCTTCGGCCAACGCCGGAAAACGTTGTTGAACGGTCTGCACACCCTGCTGGGGAAATCTGTGGAGAAGGAGGCCCTCCGACAGGCAATTCTTGCCTGCAATTTGACGGAGAATATTCGCGGAGAGCGGCTGAGTTTTGCGGAGTTCGCTGAATTATCCCGGAAACTCCTCGAAATCAGAGGGAATTGACGATTTGTTTCTTGCAATAAAAGTTGCAGAGGAATATAATAAGCCTGAAAAAGAGAGATTGCTCTAAGGAGGGCTTTCAAATGGAACTAACAAACAATAAATATGTGTTGTCCTGGATCGACCAGCAGGCTGCCCTGACCAAGCCGGACCAGATCATCTGGATCGACGGCAGCGAGGAACAGCTGGAGGCGCTGCGCGTGGAAGGCTGCGCCACCGGCGAGCTGTACAAGCTGAATCAGGAAAAGCTGCCCGGCTGCTACCTGCACCGCTCCGACCCCACCGACGTGGCCCGGGTGGAGAGCAGAACCTTTATCTGCAGCAAGCGGCAGGAGGACGCCGGCCCCACCAACAATTGGATGGCCCCCGACGAGATGTACGCCAAGCTGAACAAGCTGTATGACGGCTCCATGAAGGGCCGGACCATGTATGTCATCCCCTACTGCATGGGTGTGGTGGGCTCTCCCTTTGCCAAGTACGGCATCGAGCTGACCGACTCCATCTATGTGGTGCTGAACATGGCCATCATGACCCGGGTGGGCAAGGCAATTTTCGACCAGCTGGGGGACTCCCCGGACTTCATCAAGGGGCTCCACGCCAAGGCCAACCTGGACCCTGAGGAGCGGTACATCGTTCAGTTCCCTGAGGACAACACCATTATGTCCATTAACTCCGGTTACGGCGGCAACGTGCTCCAGGGCAAGAAGTGCTTCGCCCTGCGCATCGCCTCCAACCTGGGCCGCCAGGAGGGCTGGCTGGCCGAGCACATGCTCATCCTGGGCATCCAGAACCCCCAGGGCGAGATCCGCTATGTGACCGGTGCCTTCCCCTCTGCCTGCGGCAAGACCAACCTGGCCATGCTGATCCCCCCCGAGGGCTATCAGAAGAACGGCTGGAAGTGCTGGTGCGTGGGCGACGACATCGCCTGGCTCCGGGTGGGCCCCGACGGCCGCCTGTGGGCGGTGAACCCCGAGAAGGGCTTCTTCGGCGTGGCCCCCGGCACCAACGAAAAGTCCAACCCCAACGCCCTGGCCACCACCCACAAGGGGACCATCTTCACCAACGTGGCCCTGAACCTGGATGACGACACCGTGTGGTGGGAGAAGCTGGATAAGAACCCGCCCCACAACGCCCTGGACTGGATGGGCAACCCCTGGAGCCCCGAGACCGCCCAGGGCCCCGCCGCCCACCCCAACTCCCGCTTTACCGCCCCCGCGGAGAACTGCCCCTGCATCTCCCCGGAGTTCAACAACCCCAACGGCGTGCCCATCTCTGCCATCATCTTCGGCGGCCGCCGGGCCAAGACGGCCCCCCTGGTCTACCAGTCCCGGGACTGGAAGCACGGCGTCTTTGTGGGCTCCATCATGGGCTCTGAGAAGACCGCCGCCGCCGAGGGTACCGTGGGCGAGACCCGCCGGGATCCCATGGCCATGCTGCCCTTCTGCGGCTATCACATGGCCGACTACTGGCAGCACTGGCTGGACATGGAGCAGTCCATCACCAACCCGCCCAAGATCTTCAACGTCAACTGGTTCCGCACCGACGAGAACGGCGAGTTCATCTGGCCCGGCTTTGGCGAGAACCTCCGCGTGATCGAGTGGATCCTGAAGCGCTGCTTCGACGAGGTGGGGGCCAGAGACGCCGAGATCGGCTTCCTGCCCAACCCCGAGGACATCAACCTGGAGGGCCTGGACCTGAGCCGGGAGACCCTGGCCGGCCTGCTGAGCGTGGACCGGGACCTGTGGCGTCAGGAGTCCGTCAACATCCACAGCTACTATGAGCAGTTCGGCGACAAGCTGCCCAAGGAGCTGACCGACGCCCTGGCCGAGCTGGATGCCCGGCTGAAGGACTGATTGATCCATACAAAGCCGCCGTGGTTTGGATACCGCGGCGGCTTTCAGTCTGTCGAGAAAGACGTGTAACATTCCGAACAACCTCATGTAGGGAACGGGCCCGTTCCGCTTGCAGCGTTGTGGATATCCTCAACGTGAGTTCGCGCCTCCGGCGGGGCCCCATTTTCTCCGAAGAAAATGGGGGAAAAGAGCGCCAGGACTTTGTCCTGGACCTGTTTGAGGTGGGTAGTACCCTGTCAGGTTTTTGGATGCTTTTCCCTGGCCTGCGGCCCTTTGTCGGTTCGCCGTCCGCAGCGCGCCCACCGGCTGGGCGCGCGGGGTGCGTAGTTCCTGCCCTTCGGGTCACGGCGGGAGCAAGCCCCCGCCCTACGGCGCGACAGCCAACACTGCAAGGCTTTCTCTATAAAAATCCATTCGGATAGCCTTGCGGTTTGGGTCAGGTCTGTGCTATAATAGCACAAAAGTTCGATTGATTAGAAGGGAGGATGGGCTGTGCGGATCTTAGGCATCGACCCGGGCTACGCCATTGTAGGCTTCGGGATCCTGGAGGCCGACCGGGGGCAGGCACGGCTGGTGCGGTGCGGGGCCATCAACACCCAGGCGGGGGTCCCCATGCCCCAGCGCCTCCTCCGGATCCAGGAGGATATGGAGACCCTCATCCACACCTTTCAGCCTGATGCCATGGCCATCGAGGAGCTCTTCTTCAACACCAATGTGACCACCGGCATCGGTGTGGCCCAGGCCCGGGGGGTGATCCTGGCGGCGGCGGCCAGGCTGGGGGTGGAGATCTTTGAATACACCCCCTCCCAGGTGAAGCAGGCGGTGGTGGGATACGGCAAGGCGGAAAAGCGGCAGGTGATGGACATGACCAAGCGCATCTTAAAGCTCTCCGCCGTGCCCAAGCCCGACGACGCCGCCGACGCGGTGGCCATTGCCCTGTGCCACGCCCGGTCCCATACCTCCCGCCTGTACCGGCGATAACGAAAGGAGCGTCCTCTGTGTTCTACTATCTCAAGGGTACCGTGGGGCATCTGGCCCCCAACCTGGCGGTCATCGACTGCGGCGGCGTGGGCTACGCCTGCCGCACCACCAGCTATACCCTCTCCACCCTTCAGATGGGGGAGAGCGCCAAGCTCTACACCTATCTGAATGTCCGGGAGGACGCCATGGAGCTCTACGGCTTTGCCTCGGAGAACGAGCGCAACTGTTTCCAGATGCTCATCAGCGTCTCCGGTGTGGGGCCCAAGGCGGCCCTGTCCATCCTCTCCGCCACCACCCCGGAGGGATTGGCCACCTCCATCATCACCGGCAACGAGAAGGCCCTGATGGTGGCCCAGGGGATCGGCAAAAAAATCGCCCAGCGCATCATTCTGGAGCTGAAGGACAAACTGGCCAAGGGGCAGCTCCCGGCGGAGGAGAGCTACGGCGGCACCGGCGTCACGGTGATCCCCCAGGACAAGACCTCCGAGGCCTCTGCCGCCCTGGCGGTGCTGGGCTACGGCCCGGCGGAGATCGCCGCCGCCTTAAAGGGTCTGGACCTGGAAGCCCTCTCCCTGGAGGAGATCGTCCGGCAGGCCCTGCGGAAAATGATAAAGTGAGGAGGGGAGCCGCTTGAGCATTGATTTTTCCACCGAGGAGGTCCATGAGCCTCTCATGACCACCTCCCTCCGGCCCGAGGACGAGGGCGAGGGCTCCCTGCGCCCCAAGACCCTGGCGGAATACATCGGCCAGCAGAAGGCCAAGGACAACCTGTCGGTCTTTATCGACGCGGCGAAGATGCGGAACGAGCCTCTGGACCACGTTCTCCTCCACGGCCCGCCCGGCCTGGGCAAGACCACCCTCTCCGGCATCATCGCCAACGAGATGGGGGTCAACATCCGGATCACATCCGGCCCGGCCATCGAGAAGCCCGGGGACTTGGCGGCCCTGCTCACCAACCTGAACGAGAACGACATCCTCTTCGTGGACGAGATCCACCGGCTGAACCGGTCGGTGGAGGAGATCCTCTATCCCGCCATGGAGGACTATGCCATCGACATCATCATCGGCAAGGGGCCATCGGCCAACTCCATCCGGCTGGATCTGCCCAAATTCACCCTCATCGGGGCCACCACCCGGGCGGGACAGCTCTCTGCCCCCCTCCGGGACCGGTTCGGGGTGATGCTCCGGCTGGAGCTCTACACCCCCGAGGAGCTGGCCAGGATCGTCACCCGCAGCGCGGGTATCCTGCGGGTCCCCATTGAGCCGGACGGGGCGGCGGAGATCGCCAAGCGGTCCCGGGGGACCCCCCGGCTGGCCAACCGGCTGCTGCGGCGGGTGCGGGATTTCGCCCAGGTCCGGGCCGGCGGGGTCATCACCCGGTCCGTGGCCGACCAGGCCCTGATCGCCCTGGAGGTGGACCACCTGGGCCTGGATGAGGTGGACCGGCGGATGCTGCGCAGCATCATCGCCCACTACGGCGGCGGCCCCGTGGGGCTGGAAACCCTGGCGGCCACCGTGGGGGAGGAGGCAGTCACCCTGGAGGACGTCTACGAGCCCTACCTGATGCAGATGGGCTTCCTCACCCGGACCCCCCGGGGGCGGTGCGTTACCCGGCTGGCCTACGAGCACCTGGGCCTGGACTTCCACGGGCAGGAGCAGCTCCGCCTGTGAGGGACAATGCAGGATACCATGCAAAATTCGACGGAAAAAGTGTACAAAAAAGACGCGGATTATTTGTAAAATTCTCATTATTTATAAGAATCTCCTTGACTTCTACGCCTGTGTCAACTATAATGAATGTGAACGAATCATGAATACGCAGCCATTTTCTAACAGCAGTATGACAGACGAAGGCTTATGTGCGCGGGCCGCTGACGGCCACCGCGTGGCAGAGGAAACGCTCGTGTTGCGGTATGCCCGGCTGGTCCGGGTGTGCGCCCGCCCCTTTTTCCTGGCGGGCGGCGACAGCGAAGATCTCATTCAGGAGGGAATGCTGGGCCTGCTCTCGGCCATCCGGGAGTACCGGCCTGACCGGGGCACCCAGTTCCGCACCTTTGCGGAGTTGTGCATCCGCCGCCGCATCATTTCCGCGGTCAGGCTGGCCGCCGGCGGCAAACATTCCCCGCTGAACAACTATGTTTCCCTGGAACCATCCCTCTTTTTGGCTGACCGGGACGTCGCTTCCCTGGGCACGGCATATCAAAAGCAGGGAAACCCCGAGGATGTGGTGATCCGCCAGGAGAGTCTGACCGACCTGGAGGAGGCCATTCAGAAGCAGCTGACCGGCCTGGAGTCCCAGGTTCTGGCCCGGTATCTGGAGGGGGCGTCCTACGCAGAGATTGCTGAAGAGGTACAACGGTCCACCAAGTCAGTGGACAACGCCGTGCAGCGCATCCGGCGCAAGATCGCGCGGCATCTTTCCCACGGCGAATACAGCGGCAGCTGATCGCATATTTTTATCCAGCCCAGAGAAACAGGGTACAAAGTCAAAGAGAGGGTTAAAAGCATGTACGAAGATAAGACTTTAGTGTGCAAAGAGTGCGGCAACGAGTTCGTGTTCTCTGCAGGAGAGCAGGAATTTTATGCAGAGAGAGGCTTCCAGAACGAGCCCCAGCGCTGCAAGGCTTGCCGTGACGCCCGTAAGGCTGCCTCCCGCGGCCCCCGTGAGTACTTCACGGCAACCTGCGCTTCCTGCGGCGGCGAGGCCAAGGTTCCCTTCGAGCCCAAGTCTGACCGTCCCGTCTA
>JAUNCL010000032.1 GCA_030535235.1 Bacillota bacterium | reverse complement strand
CGGCGCCATCGGCAAGATGGACAAGGTCAAGACCGGCGATACCCTGTGCGATCCCCGTAAGGTCGTAGCCCTGAAGGGCATCCCCTTCGCAGAGCCCTGCTACTCCAAGGCCATCGCTCCCAAGACCCGCGGCCAGGACGACAAGGTGGCAGCAGGTCTGGCCCGCATGAACGAGGAAGATCCCTCCTTCTCCGTGGTCAACAATGCTGAGACCCGTCAGGTGGTCCTGTCCGGCGCCGGTGACATGCAGCTGGATGTTCTGGTCTCCCGCCTGAAGACCCGCTTCGGCGTGGAAGCCGAGCTGAGCCCCGCCCGCGTCCCCTACCGTGAGACCATCAAGAAGAAGGTGGAGGCCCACGGCCGTCACAAGAAGCAGACCGGCGGTTCCGGCCAGTTCGGCGACGTCTGGGTCCGCTTCGAGCCCCAGTATGAGACCGACGACATGATCTTCGCCGAGGAAGTCTTCGGCGGCTCCGTGCCCAAGAACTTCTTCCCCGCCGTGGAAAAGGGCCTGCGTGAGGCAGCCAACAAGGGCGTTCTGGCCGGCTATCCCCTGGTGGGCCTGAAGGCCACCCTGTACGACGGCTCCTATCACCCCGTTGACTCCAACGAAATGGCCTTCAAGACCGCCGCGCAGCTGGCTTACAAGGAAGGCATCGCCAACGCCAACCCCACCATCCTGGAGCCCATCGGCGCTCTGAAGGTCACCATCCCCGACAGCTATCTGGGCGACGTCATGGGCGACCTGAACAAGCGCCGCGGCCGCGTCATGGGCATGAACCCCACCGGCGACGGCGAGCAGATCCTGGAGGCTGAGGTCCCCATGGCTGAGATGACCTCCTACGCCATCGACCTGCGCTCCATCACCCAGAGCCGCGGCTCCTTCACCTTCAGCTTTGTCCGCTACGAGGAGGCTCCTCCCGCAGCCCGGGACAAGGCCATTGAGGACGCCAAGGCCATCCAGGAAGAGGGCTAACGCTCTTCCGACCGCTTCGGCCCCCTTTGAATCCAAAAGAGAACGTGCGTACCGAGTTTGGTACGCACGTTTTTTTCATGGCTTTGTCACCTCGCCGGTGGCGCAGTTCAGTTGGTAGACGCCGCTGTCGGTGGTGACCTCCCACATGGGGGTGAGGACCACCCTGCTCCCGCCGCCGGTGTTCCGATATCCCTCGGAAATGGAATCGATGCGGGTGCAGGTCCCCCCCAGCTCCGAGAGGCCCCGGACGAAGTCCACCACCAGGGTCTCCGACCGGCGGGCGGACAGGATCTCCCAGGAGGACAGGGTCTGGACATACAGGTTCTCCTCCAGCAGCAGCTTGCTGGGGTCCGCCTTGGCGTCCTGGAAGACGCTTTCCCAGGGGATCACATCTTCCTCCGTCTGGATCCCATGGTCGTTCAGATAGACCATGGCCTGGGCCCGACCATCCTGCTCATAGCGCTGGGACTGCAGGTTCTGGCTGAGCACGAGACCCAGCAGAAAGACGTTGAGCAGGACCAGCAGGATGATGACGGTCAGCTTCAGTTTGGCTCGCTCCATACCTCTCTCCCTTCTCAGCCCGGTTCCCGGACCACCCAGACGGCGGAGAGCCGGTCTCCGCTGCCGTCATCCCGGTAGCACAGCCGGAGCTCCTTGCCCATCTGTCCCATGGCCTTCGCCGCCGCTGCGGCCTGGCGCTCAGGGAGGATGGCACAGGTCGCCTCGGTGACCTGATACTGCCGGAGACAGATCTCAAAGGAACTGAGGTCCATGCCCCGGAAGACAAAGCGGGCCGCCCAGCCCTCCTTCCACAGCCGGACCTCGGCGCCGTCCAACAGGCAGCAGAAGGTCAGCTCCACGCTGCCGTCCTCCAGGACCTCCACCTTCTGGCAGCACATCCGGCCATCGCTGGGGATGTCCGCCAAAATCTGATCCAGGATCTCCTCGGCCTTGATCCGCAGGTCGGTGTGACCCGGGGACAGGGCCCGGTAGCGGGCGTCGCCGTTGTCGGACCCATGGAAGCTCACCATCCCGTCCTTCTGGATCCGGAGGGTGTCCGCCCCCTCCCGGATCACAGTGCCGTCGGCGGATTCGTAAACCGAGGAGGCCCGGGTGTTGAAGTCCAGCTTTTCCAAAAAGCCGTCCCGGGCGGCGCTGTCCAGCTCTGCCAGGGGGTTGCTCACCTGGTAGACCCGGCAGGTGGGGGACTGGGGCAAAATCATCATGTAGGCGGGCAGCTCCAGCTCCTCCACCTCAAAGGCGAACTGACCGCCGTTGGGGGTCAGCCGGTCCATTGCCTCGGGCAGGGGGATCTCCCCGTCCCGGAGCCGGCTGGCGGCGTATTCCCCGGTTTCCTGGTTATAGTAATAGATCTCCTCCACCCGACCGTCCTTGGCCGTAACCAGGAAGATGCGGCCCTCCCGCTCCCGTCGGCTGCTGTCAAAGGATACATTGTAGAGGAAATCATAGCACACCCAGCTCTCCGCCTGGGTGACCGCCTGCTGCCAGGCCTCCTGAGAAACAGATTTGGGGTCGTCCATGGCCGCCAGCGTCTGGATCAAAACGTCCTCCAGACCACTGTGGTACAGGTCGTCGGCGGCCTGCTGGTCGTACCGGACCCCGTACCGGCCCTGGGCCGTCTGGACCATCATCCCCACCGGCGTCTCCCGGGAGAGGACCATCCCCTGGAAACCGGAGAAGGCGATGGCGCCCCCCTGGCCGTTCTCCGGGCCGGTGACCGCCTGGAACAGCCCTGTTTTTCCCACCAGGAAGAGGGCCGTGCAGGTCAGGAGGGCGATGAGGATATTTTCGATCCGGTCCAGCCTCCGCCGGCTGAGCTTTTCCATCATACCTGGGGCCCTCCCACCTTCAGCTCCATCCGGACCGTGGTGCCGGGGCCTTCCCGCTCCACCAGGGTCAGGCTGCCGTCATGGCGCTGGATGATTTCCTGGGCGATAGACAGGCCCAGGCCGGTACCCCCGGACTCCCGGGAGCGGGCCTTGTCCACCCGGTAGAACCGCTCGAAGATGCGCTCCCGGTCCTCCGCCGGGATGCCGATGCCGTTGTCTTCCACCTCCAGCCACACGGTGTCCCGGGTCTGGCCGGCCAGCATGAGGATGCGGCCGCCGTCCGGGGTGTATTTGATGGCGTTGGAGAGGATATTCATGATGACCTGGAGGATGCGCTCCCGGTCCGCCCGGATCACAGGCAGGTCCTCATCCCCCAGAAGCTTCAACTCATGGCCGTGGCGCTGGGCCTCCAGCAGGACGGCCTGATAGCTGTCCCGCAGGACCTCCCCGAAGGGGAAGCTGGTCAGACTTATCTGGCTGTAGCCCGAGTCGAACCGGGACAAGGTCAGCAGATCCTGGACGATATGGGTCATCCGGTCGCTCTCGTTGAGGATGACCCCCAAAAAGCTGCTCATCATGTCAGGGGGCAGGTCGGGGTTCTCCGACAGGGTCTCCGCGTAGCTGCGGATGTTGGTCAGGGGGGTGCGCAGCTCGTGGGACACGTTGGCCACGAACTCCTTCCGCATGGTCTCGTTCTTCACCTGTTGGGTGACGTCGTGGACCACCACCAGCACGCCGGCCTGCTTCTCCCGGTCAAAGGGAGCCATCAACAGGAGCAGGAAGCGGTCCCCCAGGAAGGTCTCGCTGTCCAGGCAGTCGCTGTCCAGGTTCAGGATGGTCTCCAGGGGGGCGATCTCCCCAAAGAGGTCGTTGTAGCGGACCTCCCCGCCCACAGGGATGGCCATGTTCAGCATCTCCTCCGCGGCGGGGTTGGAGTGGATGACCTCTCCCTCCCCGTTGAAGGCCACCACGCCGTCGGTCATGTGGAGGAAGAGGGTGCTGAGCTTGGTCCGCTCGTTCTCCACCTCCCGGAGGGTAGTCTGGAGCCGATGGGCCATCTCGTTAAAGGTCCCGGTGAGAACGCCGATCTCGTCGTGGGAGGACACCTGGATGGTATGATCAAAGTCTCCCTCGGCCACCCGCGTGGCTCCCCGGGTCAGCGCCCGGATGGGGGTGACCATAGCCCGGGACAGCAGGAAGGACAGGAGCACCGAGATCACCAGGCCGAAGACCAGGGCCTCCAGAATGAGCCGGAAGATCTCGCCGTTCAGGTCCTGAACGGTCCCCCGGTTGTCCAGGATATAGAGGATGAAGGACTGGCCCCCCCGCTGGATGGGGATGGCCAGGTCCATATAGCTGGCGGTCAGGTCGCTCTTGGTCCCCACCGCCCCCTCATTCATGGCCGTGTAGAGGTTGGGGGTGAGCTCCGGCGACCGGCTCTCCTCCTCGCTGGAGCCGGCCAGACAGGCGCAGTCCGAGGCATCCAGAATGTAATAGTTTCGGTTGCTGCCGTCTACGCCGAGCTGCCACATATAGGTTTTCAGCACCTCGTCCAGGGCCTGGACCGGGTCGGTCTCCCCCTCCCTGGAGGTGACCAGGTCCCGGGCCAGGGCGGTGTCCTCCCCGAAGACGTCGGCCATCTGGGAATAAAAATCGTTCAGGTAGAAGCGGTTGACGGAGTTGATCAGGAAGGCGCCGATGATGGTCATCAGGCTCACCACCAGCAGCACCATGATCAGCACCAGCTTCATGTGCAGGCTTCGCAGCACGCCGATCACGCTCCCTCAGTCTTTCTGGAAATAGTAGCCCGCGCCCCGGCGGGTGATGATGTACCTGGGCTGGGCGGGGTTGTCCTCCAGCTTTTCCCGCAGACGCCGGACGGCGACATCCACCCCTCGGACGTCCCCCACATAGCCCTCATAGTTCCACACCCGCTCCATCAGTTCCTGACGGGAGAAGACCTTCCCCGCGTTGGAGGCCAGGTAGGTCAGCAGCTCCAGCTCTCGCTGGGTCAACTCCAGGTTCTCTCCGTCCTTGGCGGCGAAGCCGGCCCCCTTGTCGATGACCAGGCGGCCGAAATCCAGCCGGTTTTCCGCCGGCGGCTCTGCCTGGACCATGGCCACCCGGCGGATGTTGGCCTTCACCCGGGCCAGCAGCTCCCGAATGGAGAAGGGTTTGGTGATGTAGTCGTCGGCTCCCAGGTCCAGGCCCAGGATCTTGTCCTTTTCCGCCTCCCGGGCGGTGATGATCAGGACGGGAGTGCTTCTCCCCTTGTCCCGAAGGGTCTTGCAGACCTCAAAGCCGTTCATACCGGGGAGCATCAGGTCCAGGAGGATCAGGTCGGGGTTCTCCTCCAGGGCCAGCGTCAAGCCGGTCGTTCCGTCATAGGCCTCCAGGGTCTCATAGCCTTCCTTTTGCAGGTTAAAGCGGAGGATGTCCACGATATTTTTCTCGTCCTCCACGATCAGAACCTTTTTTCGATCCATGATGCCCTTCCTTTCTCTCAGCCCTTGCGCTCCTTCAGCAAGAGAGATGCCTTCAGGATGCCGGCCAGGGTCTTGCCGTCCTTGATCTCCCCCCGGGCCGCCATGTCCATGAGCTGGTCATAGGGGATCCGGACCACCTCCAGGAACTCGCCGTCGTCGGGATGGACGGAACCCTGGACCAGATCCTCGGCGAAAAACAGGTGGATCTTCTCTGCCAGGATCCCCGGGGAGGAATAGCTGCAGCCCATGGAGAGGAAGGTCCGGGGTTCCAGTCCGGTCTCCTCCGCCAGTTCACGCAGGCCGCTGTCTCTGGGGTCCTCGCCGGGCTCCAGCTTGCCGGCGGGCAGCTCCAGCACCACCTCCCCCATGGGATAGCGGTACTGCCGCACCATGACGACCCTGTCCTGGTCATCCAGAGCAAAGACCGCCACACCGCCGGGGTGCTCCACCACCTCACGATTGGTGATCCGGCCGTCCAGGAGTCTGGCCTTGTCCATGCGGACATTTACGATGACGCCTTCATACACGGTCTGCCCGGAGACCTTTTCTTCTCTCAGTTCCATATTCTGCACCTCAATTTCGTTCCGTTCTATGGCTCTGCGGGGGATCCGCCTCCGCTGGTACACTAATGTAATATTATATCACAGTTCTCCGGTTCTGCCAACTTCTTTTGCCTCTCCGCCCCCTGGGCCAAAGCTGGCAATCATTGCACTTGCCCTCACCCCTGTCTGCCCGGTATAATGGTGCCATCTTTATTGATTCCAGGAGGCCCTCTCCCATGACCATTTCATCCAACCCCCGCGAAGCGGTGCTGTTCTTCTCCCGGGAGGAGCTGGCCGCGGCTGTCCCCTCCCCCCACGCCCCCTCCCAGGAGGAAATCCTCGCCCTCATCCGCCGCTCCGGCCAGAAAATTCCACAAAATGTTGAAGTAAAATGCTTCCCTTCTCGACAGGGAATCCTCGTTTTCGTCCATTCCCGGCTACCTGAGCTGACCACCCCCTGTCATTTTTCTGTTACTTTTTCATAAATTTTGAAATATTTTTACCAGAACCACATATTTTATTAAAATTCTTCTTTTATTTTCCTCTGCTTGATGCTATAATGGATTCGAAGTATGGCGTCCTTTGGGACCCGGTGAGAATGCTTCCCTGTCCTCCGCGTACATTTGTGGGCGGAAACCGGAAATGATAGAGACAGGCCTTCCGCCTGTTTTCTTTGCCTTATAGATGTGAGAACCATAAAAGAAGGTGCCCGTTTTGACAAAATATGTGATTAGCGGCGGAAAACCTCTCCACGGAGAGGTGGAGATCAGCGGCGCGAAGAATGCTGCTGTCGCCATTCTCCCTGCAGCCCTGTTGGTAGACGGCGTATGCCGAATCGAAAACGTTCCCAATATCAGCGACGTCACCCTGATCCTCGGTATCATGAAGGATCTGGGTGCTCATGTGCGCATGATCAACCGCACGACCGTGGAGCTGGACTGCTCCACCGTGCATAAACAAAATGTTCCCTACGAGCTGGCCCGCCAGATTCGTGCTTCCTACTATCTCATTGGCTCCCTGCTGGGCCGCTTTGGTCGGGCCGAAGTGCCCCCGCCCGGCGGCTGTGACCTGGGCGTGCGTCCCATCGACCAGCATCTGAAGGGCTTTTCCGCCATGGGTGCAGAGATCCAGGTGGAAAACGGCTTCATCTACGCCGTGGCCCCCAAGGGCCGTCTCCAGGGCGCACCCGTCTACCTGGATGTGGTCTCCGTGGGCGCCACCATGAACATCATGCTGGCCGCCGCCCTGGCCGACGGTCTGACCATCCTGGAAAACGCCGCCAAGGAGCCCCATATCGTGGACCTGGCCAACTTCCTCAACTCCATGGGGGCCGACATCATGGGCGCCGGCACTGACGTCATCAAGATCCGCGGCGTGAAGAAGCTCCACGGCGGCTCCTACTCCATCATCCCCGACCAGATCGAGGCCGGCACCTACATGACCGCTGTGGCGGCCGCCGGCGGCGAGGTCCGCATCAACAACATCATCCCCAAGCACCTGGACTGCATCACCGCAAAGCTGGTGGAGATGGGAGTAGAGATCGAGGAGGATGGAGACTCCCTCGTCGTCCGCCGCCACGGCAAGCTCACCCGCACCAACGTAAAAACCATGCCCTACCCCGGCTTCCCCACCGATATGCAGCCCCAGATCGCCGCCGTCCTCTGTCTGGCAGAGGGCACCAGCATCCTCACCGAGGGGATCTGGGACAACCGCTACCGTTACGTCGATGAGTTCCGGCGGATGGGCGCCAAGATCCAGGTAGACGGCAAGGTGGCCGTCATCGAAGGGGTAGGCCACCTCACCGGCGCACCGGTCTGCGCCTGCGACCTGCGTGCCGGGGCCGCCATGATCGTAGCCGGCCTGGCTGCCAACGGTATCACCGAGATCGACCAGATCCACTATGTGGAGCGGGGCTACGAGAACATCGTGGAAAAACTGTCCAAGCTCGGCGCGGACATTCAGGAAAAGAATATTCCGGAAGAGGACTGGCGCACCAGCGCAGGCTGAGGCTCCGCCCCGTTCTCTTACCACAAGACAAACGGACGGCGGAATCCCCGCCGTCTGTTTTTTCGCTTGAAAAAAACATGCTGTCAGGAGTTATTATGCTCAATATCCATCTCTTCTGCGTGGGCAAGCTGAAGGAAAAGCACTTTGCCGCCGCCTGCGCCGAGTATGAAAAACGGCTGAGCGCCTTTTGTAAGCTCACCATCACCGAGCTGCCCGAGGAGCGGCTCCCCGACAACCCCTCTCAGGCCCAGATCGACGCCGCCCTGGAAAAGGAAGCCGCCCTTCTCTTCTCCAAGCTCCCCAAAAACGCCAAGCTCATCGCCCTGTGTGTGGAGGGAAAGCTCCTCTCCAGCGAGGCGTTGGCCGCCCAAATCGAAAAATGGACCGTGGAGGGGGCCTCCAGCCTGGCCCTGGTCATCGGCGGCTCCTTCGGCCTGCACCCCTCGGTAAAGGAAAAGGCCCAGCTCCGCCTGTCCATGTCCCCCATGACCTTCCCCCACCACCTGGCCCGGGTCATGGTCCTGGAACAGGTCTACCGGGCTTTCCAGATCAATTTAGGTACTCGCTACCACAAATAACCTACTTTTTCTTGAAAGAGGCCGTAGCCCACTATCTATTTACTCCGCCGTGCGGAGTAAAATGAGTGAAAAGCAGGCAAAAAGAACTTTAATTTCGCTTCCTCTGCTTACCAATCATAAACTATTTTGCCCGGTAACAAAACGCTATCACAAGAAAGGAGAATCACTCCATGACTTATCAGGAACGATATGAACGCTGGCTGGCAAGTACCGCGCTCTCTCCCCAGGAAAAGGCCGAGCTGGAAGCCATGGCCGGCGATCCCAAAGAGATCGAAGACCGCTTTTTCAGTCTGCTGGAGTTTGGCACCGCCGGTCTCCGGGGCGTGATGGGCCTGGGCCTGCGCCGGATGAACGTCCACGTCATCCGCCACGCCACCCAGGCCTTTGCCCAGGTCATCCTGGCGGAGGGCCCCGAGGCCGCCGCCAAGGGCGTGGCCATCTGCTACGACTGCCGCATCAACTCCGCAGACTTTGCCCGGGAGGCCGCCTGCGTCATGGCAGCCAACGGCATTCCCGTCCGCCTCTTTGACGCCATGCACCCCACCCCCGAGCTGTCCTTTGCCGTTCGGGAATACGGCTGCATCGCCGGCCTGAATGTCACCGCCAGCCACAACCCCCCCGAGTACAACGGCTACAAGGTCTACTGGTCCGACGGCGCCCAGCTTCCCCCTCACCACGCCGCTGCCATCGCCAAGGTCATGGAGGAGATCGATGTCTTCGACGATGTGAAGACCATGGACTACCAGACCGCTCTGGGCCAGGGCCTCATCACCCTCATCGGCAAGGAGACCGACGACAAGTTCCTGGCCCACGTGCTGGGCCAGATCAACGACAAAGCTTCCGTGGCCAAGGTGGCCGACACCTTCCGCATGGTGTACACCCCCTTCCACGGCACCGGCTACCAGCAGATCCCCTACGTGCTGGGCCAGCTGGGGATCAAGCACCTCCACTGCGTTCCCGAACAGATGGTCATTGACGGCTCCTTCCCCACGGTGAAGTCCCCCAACCCGGAGACCCCCGAGAGCTTCGCGCTGGCCGTGAAGCTGGCCCGGGAGGTGGACGCCGACTTCATCTTAGGCTCCGATCCCGACGCCGACCGGGTGGCCATCCAGGTGAAGGACAGGGACGGCCAGTACGTCCAGATCTCCGGAAACCAGACCGGCGTGCTGCTGCTGGACTACCTCATCGGGGCCAAGAAGCGGGCGGGCACCATGCCTGAGACCCCCGTGGCCCTGAAGTCTCTGGTCACCACCAACATGGCCAAAAAGGTGGCCGAGGCCAACGGCCTCAAGTGCTTTGACACCTTCACCGGCTTCAAGTTCATGGCGGAAAAGAAGAACCAATTGGAGGCCGCCGGGGAGGGCCACGTGATCTTCTCCTACGAGGAGTCCATCGGCTACATGATCGGCGACTACGTCCGGGACAAGGACGCCGTCACCGCCGCCCTGCTGCTCACCGAGATGACCGCCTGGTACGCCGCCCAGGGCATGACCCTGCTGGACGCCCTGGAGGTCCTTTACCGGAAGCACGGCTATCACGGAGAGCGGACCCTGAACCTGGTGATGCCCGGCCTGGAGGGCATGGCAAACATGAAAGCCCTCATGGCCGATCTGCGGGCCGTGCCCCTGGAGGAGATCGCCGGGGTGAAGGTTACTGTCCGGCGGGACTACCAGGACGGCTCCCAGGTGGACACCGCCACCGGCGAGAAGACCACCATGGAGCTGGTGGGCTCCAACGTCCTGCGGTATCTGCTGGCCGACGGCACCGACCTGGTGATCCGCCCCTCCGGCACCGAGCCCAAGATCAAGGTCTACGTCCTGGCCGCCGGCCCCAACAGCGCCGACTGCCAGGCCAAGATGGACCGGTACGGCGCCTGGGCCAACGAGCTGCAGAAAAAGTACATGTAAGCTGTCCAAGGCCTCAGTCCTGTTTTCGGGACTGGGGCCTTTTGTCATATTTGTCTGGTTAGGGCCATAGGTTAGTGACACCAAAGGAGGTCCTTCCATGAAGAAACTCTGTGCGCTTTTGCTATTCGTTACGTTCAGCCTCTGTCTGGTCCCGGTCTCCGCCGCGGGGCCGGAGACCAACGCCAAGGCGGTGATCCTCATGGAGAAATCCACGGGAGAGATCCTCTTTGAAGAGAATTCCCACCAGCCCCTGGAGCCCGCCAGCGTCACCAAGGTCATGACCATGCTCCTTATTATGGAGGCCCTGGACAACGGGACCATCACCAAGGAGACCATGGTGCCGGTCTCCGCCGCCGCCGCCGGCATGGGCGGGTCCCAGGTGTATATGAAGGAGGGGGAGCAGTTCTCCGTCCACGATATGCTCAAGGCCATTGCCGTGGCCTCAGGGAACGACGCCTCCGTGGCTATGGCCGAGTATCTGGCGGGCAGCGAGAGCGGGTTCGTGGAAAGGATGAATGAGAAAGCCGCCCAACTGGGCATGGCCGACACGGTGTTTCAGAACTGCACCGGCCTGCCCGCCGAGGGCCACCACACCTCCGCCCACGATATCGCCCTCATGTCCCGGGAGCTCATCCTCCACCACCCGGACATCCGCACCTACACCACCATTTGGATGGACACCCTGCGGGACGGGACCTTCCAGCTGGCCAACACCAACAAGCTCATCCGGTTCTACGAGGGGGCCACGGGCCTGAAGACCGGTTCCACCGACGGCGCTCTCTACTGTCTCTCCGCCACCGCCGAGAAGGAGGACATGGAGCTCATCGCCGTGGTGCTGGGTTCCCCCACCTCCGCCGAGCGGTTCGAGTCGGCCAAGGCCCTGCTGAACTACGGCTTCGCCTCCTACGCTCTGGTGACGGCGGCCCCGTCGGAGCCCATCCCACCGGTGGAGGTGACCCTGGGGAAAGCCACCACCGTCCAGCCGGTGCTGTCGGAGGCCTCCCAACTGCTGCTGCCCAAGGGGGACGCCGCCAAGGTCACCACCACCCTGGATCTGGTGGAGTCCGTCCAGGCCCCCGTGACCCAGGGGCAGGAACTGGGCAGTCTGACCGTCTGGGTGGACGGCGAGGAACGGGGCACCCTGGCCCTGGTGGCCCAGGAGGAGGTCCCCCGGCTGACCCTGACGGAGATCTATCGGGGGCTGCTGTGCACCCTGTTCAATCTGGCATAATGGATGGAAAAAAGGCTTCCCGGGCGGGAAGCCTTTTCCGTTGGGTACGCTAAGGATACCCTCTCCGTGGGTATGCGCCTCCGGCGGGGCCCCCTTTTCTCCGGAGAAAAAGGGGGGAAAAGAGCGCCAGGGCGGAGCCCTGGACCCTTTTGAGGCGGTTGGTGATTTGCCGGGTTTTTGATTTCATATTTACCTGGCCTGCGGCCCTTTGTCGGTACGCCGTCCACAGTGCGCCCACCGGCTGGGCGCGCGGGGGCGTGGTTCCTGTCCTTTGGGGTGACGAGCGGGAGCAAACGGTTCCATCAAACGATCTTCTCTGCCCCGGTCAACGCTTCCGCCGTGATTTTTGTGCCAAGGCAAAATCCATCATAGAAAACCTGTTCGCAGCTCGACAGAATGCATTCTTCAACACAGACATAGTATTTTTCAAACATCTTCCTCGCCGGTCCACTAAGATATTCCTCTAACGTCTCAAGGTTCAACTGCATCAATTCTTCCAACTGTTTGATTTCCTGATTGTGTTCCCCACAATGTCTGGATGGCGCAAGGTTTCCCTGCCAGATTTTCGCAATGATACTGTCCATAACATCCTCCCTCAAGCACCTCAAAAGGTGCATTTTATATTAGCACCTTTTAAGATGCACGTTAAGTGCATCCTATCAAGTTCATGCTATGATAGGCACAAGGAGGTTTTGCCGAATGAATTATTACGAAAGATTAAAGTCCGTCAGAGAGGATCACGATCTCACCCAAAATGATATTGCAGGCCTTTTGAAAACAACGAGACAGCAGGTGAGCAAGTGGGAGACCGGGCTCCAAATGATGGGCGTTGACAAGTACATCACCCTGGCAAAATACTATAACCTGTCTGCAGACTATCTCCTCGGCCTGATTGACACCCCGAGGAAGCTGAAGTAACGAACAAAAACGCACCTTGACATTCTTCCCTCGTCTCATTAGAATAGAAAGGATTTTTGACATCCTATCCCGAAAGAGGGTTACTTCCTTATGAACACGATCTATCTGGACCACGCCGCCACCACCCGGGTGCTGCCTGAGGCCGCCCAGGCGGCCCTTCGGGTGATGACCGAGGACTATGGCAACCCCTCCTCCCTCCACCATCTGGGTATCCGGGCCGCCAAGGAGGTGGCCGACCACCGGGCAGTGGTGGCCGCTGCCCTGGGCTGCAAGGCGGAGGAGCTCTACTTCACCTCCTGCGGCACCGAGGGGGACAACTGGGCCATCCAGCTTGCCGTCCACCATGGCCGTCACAAGGGCAAGCACATCATCACCACCGCCGTGGAGCACGCCGCCGTGCTGGAGCCCTGCAAGGCCCTGGAACTGCAGGGCTATGAGGTCACCTACCTCCACCCCGACGCCACCGGGCACATCCGCCTGGAAGCCCTGGAGGAGGCCCTCCGCCCCGACACCGTGCTGGTGTCCATGATGCTGGTGAACAATGAGACCGGCTCCATCCAGCCGGTGGCCGACGCCGCCCGGCTCTTAAAGCGAAAAAAATCCAACGCCCTCCTCCACTGCGACGCCGTCCAGGGCTTTTTGAAACTCCCCTTCACCGTCAAGAGCCTGGGGGCCGACCTCATCACCATCAGCGGCCACAAGATCGGCGCCCCCAAGGGCGTAGGCGCCCTCTATGTCAGCCCCCGCCTCCACCCCATGATCCCCATGATCCGGGGCGGCGGCCAGGAAAAGGCCATGCGCTCCGGCACCGAGGCCACCCCCCAGATCGCGGCCTTCGCCGCCGCCTGTAAGCTAGGCCACACCGCCCTGCGGGAGCACATGGACTACCTCACCGAACTGAAAGCCTACACCCTGGACAAGCTTCGGGCAGAAGTACCCGGTCTGGTGGTGGTCTCCGAGGGCGACGCCCCCCACATCCTGGCCATCTCCCTCCCCGGCTACCCCAGTCAGGTGGTGGTGCGCTATCTCAGCGACAAGGGCATCTGTCTCTCCTCCGGCTCCGCCTGCCACAAGGGAAAGGCCAGCCATGTCTACGCCGCCATGAACCTGTCCAGGGCCGTCCGGGACGGGATGCTGAGGGTGTCCCTGGGGCCCTCCAACACCAGAGAGGAACTCGACGCTCTGGCCGACGCCCTGCTGTCCGCCACCCGGGATCTGGTAGCCGCCGGACGATAATACTGCTTAAACAGAAAAAGACCTTTCCGCTGTTGTGCTTGCGGAAAGGTCTTTTTGTGGTTTGTTTACATTTTTTCGGGAGCGGTGACGCCCAGCAGGTTCAGGCAGTTGGCCAGAACGGAGCGGACGCTGTCGGCCAGCTTCAGACGGGCGGCCAGGACATCGGGTTCCTCGCCCTTAATGCGGCAGGCCCCATAGAACCGGTGGAAGTCCCCGGCCAGCTCGATGAGGTAGCGGTTGATCCGGGAGGGGTCGTAGTCCCGGGCGGCGGCGCGGATCTCGTCGGGCAGACGGGCCAGGGTGCGGACCAGGGCCTTCTCCTCCTCGGTGCTCAGCAGCTCGGCCCGGATGTCAGCGGCGGCGGGCACCTGATGGCCCTCCTCGGCCAGACGGGCGATGAGGGTGCAGATGCGGGCGTGGGCGTACTGGACGTAGTACACAGGGTTCTCGCTGTCCTCCCGGACCGCCAGGCCCAGGTCGAAGTCCACGGGGCTGGTGGAGGAACGGGAGTTGAAGAAGTACCGGGCGGCGTCCACGCTGACCTCGTCCAGCAGGTCGTGGAGGGCGATGGCCTTGCCGGAGCGCTTGGACATGCGGACGGGCTGGCCGTCCTGGAGCAGGTTCACCAGCTGCATCAGCACCACCACCAGACGGTGGGAGCCGTCCAGACCCAGACCGTCCAGGGCGGCCTGGAGCCGGGCCACGTGGCCATGGTGGTCTGCGCCCCAGATGTTGATGACCTTGTCAAAGCCGCGGACCTCCAGCTTGTTCCGGTGGTAGGCGATGTCGGCGGCGAAGTAGGTATAGAAGCCGTTGGCCCGGCGGAGAACGTCGTCCTTCAGCTCCAGCTTGTCGATCTGCTTCTGGCTCTTGCCCTCGGCCAGGAACTTGGTTTTCAGCAGGTCAGAGGTCTTCAGCCACAGGGCGCCGTCCTTCTCATAGGTCCAGCCCTTCTCGGTGAGCATCCCCACGGTCTCGGCCACGTAGCCGGACTGGTGGAGGGAGGACTCGAAGAACCACTGGTCGTACTCGATGCCGTAGCGGCGGAGGTCCTCCTTCATCTTGGGGATGTTGTGCTCCAGGCCGAAGGCGGCCAGGGCGTCCAGGCGGGTCTGCTCGTCCACATCTTGGTAGGAATCCCCGTGCTTTTCATAAAAGCCCTGGGCCAGATCCTTGATGTCCTGGCCGTGGTAGCCGTCCTCGGGGAACTCCACATTCTCCTCCCCCAGGAGGATCTGCAGGTAGCGGGCCTGGATGGACACGGCAAACTTGTTGATCTGGTTGCCGGCGTCGTTCACATAGAACTCCTTCCAGGTGTCAAACCCGTCCCGCTGGAGGACGTTGGCCAGGGTGTCACCCAGGACGCCGCCCCGGGCGTTGCCCATGTGCATGGGGCCGGTGGGGTTGGCGGAGACGAACTCCACCATGACCTTCTGGCCTGCGCCGTCCTGGCCCTGACCGTAGAGACGGCCCTCGGCCTCGATCTCCGCCAGCACGTCGCCGTACCACTTGGAACCCAGGCGGAAGTTCATAAAGCCGGGGCCTGCGATCTCCACAGAGGAGAAGATGGTCCCCTCCAGGTCCATGTGGTCGGCCAGAGCCTGGGCAATGGCCCGGGGATTCATCTTCATGGCCTTGGCGCCGGCCATGGCATAGGAGGAGGCGTAGTCGCCGTTCTGGGGGTCCTTGGGGATCTCCACGGAGCCCTTCAGCTCCACGCCGGCGGGAAGAACGCCCGCAACCGCAGCGGCCTCATAGGCCCTGCGGGTACACTCGGTCACTTGGTCTTTCGCGTATTGGATCAAATTCGCCATACTGTATGTCACCTTTATTCTCAAAGTATTTCGCGGGAAAGGGAGGTCACTGGTCCAGGGGCAGGCTGCCGGGGGTGGGCTCGGAGACCTGGATCTCAAAGGAGTTCTCCCCCACCCGCTCGTTTTCCACCTCCATGATATAGCGGATGGAGATGCTGCCGCCGGTCTCTGTCATGTCGGAAAAGGCCTTTTGGGTGTTCACCCCCAGAATGATGCCGCCGAAGGGCGTCTGGTAGGGAGAGAAGTGTTTCTTGCCCACCTGGAAGATCATCTCAGAGGTGAGGGTCCCCTCCCGGATCAGGGTGATCTGATCCTTCTCAATGTGGAAGGTGGTGGTGGTTCCCTCCAGGCCGGTGAGCTCGCTCTCCCGATAGGACAGGGAGAAATCCCCCTCCTGCCCCCTGAGGGTCCCCTGGGTGACCAGCTCCATCACATCCTCCTGGCCGGGCTCGCTGGCCTGGGTGCCTCTGATCGAAATAATGACTGGTTTTTCCATGAATCTATCCCACTTCTTTTTTATTTTGTTAGCAAATCATTATACCCGATATTTCCCCAAATGTAAAGAGCGGTGTCCCGCCCTCCTGGCCCCTCCATACCCTATCATTTTGACGGTTTTCGTTGAGAATTCCCCCTGTTTTTGTGATATTTTCTTCCCTCCGCTGCCCTGGCTGGAAATCTTCACAGTCTTTTTACAAGAAGCCCTTTGACTTTTCCGGGAAAGCACACTATAATGGTGGGACGATTCCGGCGGAGACGCAACATTCCCCGCCGGTCTGCTTAGAATACTATGAAGCGAACAATCATCCCACAGCGAGGAGGTCATGGTATGCAGCTGGAACTGAGCAAGAAGCAATTCCGGCGTCTGCTGGATATGGTATACATTGGCAACTGGATCCTCAATTCCACCCGCGGAGAGGACCGGTTCCGGGACTACGACCAGGTGGAGAGCCTGCTCTTTGAAAAGGCCCGGCAGGAGGGCATGGAGATCCTGGCCGAGACCTATCAGGGGGAGACCGTTCCCTCCCGAGCCTTTGTGGAGGGCGGTATTCACGAGGCCATCATGGAGTATGAGAACAATGTCTTTTTCGACATCCTGGCCGAGGACCTGGCCCGGCGGGACATGAACGACGTGCCCATCGACGCCAGCAACTACGCCGAGCTGAACCAGCGGATCGAGGCGTATATTACCGAATTTGAGGAAAACGGCACCGACAACATCACGGTGGAGACAGACAGCCTGTGACAAAGAAACCAAAGCAGACAACATAATAAAAGGCCTCCCTTGTCAAAGGGGGGTGGCACAGCTTCGCTGTGCCGGGGGGATTCCCGTTGACCACCAACCTATGGGGTAAACGAGAATCCCTCCACCGCCTCTTGGCGGTCCCCCTCCCTTTGACAAAAGGGAGGCTTTTTTATTTGGTATCGTTCGTTTTAGCTTTTCAGCTTCTTTACCAGTTCCTCATCGGGGTCCACGTAGGCGGTCTGGTAGGTGGTGTAGACCACCATGCCCGGGCGAGCGCCGGCAGGCTTTTTGACGAACTTCACCGGGGTGTAGTCCACCGGGACCTTCTTCCCCTCCCGGCCCTGGGAGAACCAGGCGGCCAAAACGGCGGCCTCCTGGAGGCTCCGGTCATCGGGCTTTTCCCCCTCGGTCCACAAAATCACGTGGGAGCCGTGAATTTTTTGCGTGTGGAACCAGTAGTCCCACTTCCCCGCCTGCTTGGTGGTGAGCTTGTCGTTCTGCAAATTGTTGCGGCCCACGGAGATACGGAACCCGGCGGAGGACCGGAACTCCATCGGCTTGGAATTGGGCCGCTTCATCCGCTCCTTGGCCTTGCCCCTCCGGCGGAGGTAGCCGGTCTCCACCAGCTCCTGGCGGATCTCCTCCAGGTCCCGGTCCCCCTCTGCCCGGGAGATGCTGTCCAGAACGCTGTCCAGGTAGGCCCCCTCGGCGGCCCCCTTCTCCAGTTGGATGGTAAGCATATCCTCGGCGGTCTTGGCCTTGGTGTAGGCCTTGTAATACTTGGCGGCGTTTTGCTGGGGCGTTTTCAAGGGGTCCAGGGGGATGTCGATCTCGGCGCAGTCGGGGTCATAGTAGTTCTCCGCCCGCAGGACCTTCATCCCCTTCTCCATCCGGTAGAGGTTGGCGGTAATGAGGTCGCCGTACATCCGGTCCTGCTCCCGGTTTTTGGTGCGCTCCAGTTCCTTCTCCTGCAGGGCCATCTTCCGGGCCAGACGGTCCCGTGCGTGGGTCAGGGATTTGATAAAATCCTGCCCCTTCTGGCGGACCGAATCGGCGGTCTCCCGGGCCTGATAGAAGGTGTCCAGCAGGTCGCCGAAGGTGGTAAAGGCACGGCTCTCCGTGCCGGGGCCGTACTGGAGGATGGGCCGGAACGTAAAGTCCACCGGCTTTCCCTCCCGGACCAGCAGGGTGGGCTGGACCTCTCCCGACCGGAGCTTTTCCAGAATGGCGTCCACCTTTTCCATCAGCCTTTCCGGGTCCCGGCCCAGGGGGGCGTCCACCTCCCCAAAGGCCTCAAAGGCGGCCTCCCGGGCAATCAGGGGGGACAGGCCCAAAAAGTGGTCCAGCAAGAATTTGTCGGCGGGGGTGTCCTGGGGCGCGTCGGCCAGCAGAGCGGACCGCTCCTCCGGCGTCACGGTCTCCGGGTCCCGCTTTCCCGGCTGCATGGGGGGGTATTGGTAAAACATCCCCGGCAGCAGGGGACGGGCGTTCTCCTGGGACAGATCCACATCCACCCGGCGCAGACAGTCCACGATGCGGCCCTCCCCGTCCAGCAGGAGCAGGTTCGTTCTGCGGCCCATGGCCTCTAAAATCAGGCGGCGGATCACCTTGTCCCCCATCTCGTTGGCGGCCTCGATGACCAGCTCCGCCAGACGCTCCATGGGGGGCTGGCGCAGCTCCAAAATCTTGCCGCCGGTGAGATATTTTCGCAGCAGCATACAGAACATAGGGGGCTCCGCCGGGTTCTCCCGGGGCAGTTGAGTCAGCTGCATCCGGGGTCGGGCCGGGTTGGCAGTAAGCAGCAGGCGGCAGGCGCCGGCCTTGCTGCGGATGTGGAGCAGGATCTCGTCCCGGCTGGGCTGGTGGATCTTGTCGATCCGGCCCCCGAGAACCGCCTGTTCCGTCTCCCTGCGGACGGCGGACAGGCACAGGGCGTCCATGGGCATATCAGGTCTCCTCCTCCATCATAGTCTGAAACAGTTCATTCAGCCGCCCGGTGTCCCCCTGGAGATAGAGCCAGCCGAAGAGGGCCTCCAGCCCGGTGGCGATCTGGTACTCCCGCCGGGTGGCCCCCCGGGGGTGGGAGTGGGGGTTGGCGTTGCGGCCCCGTTTATAGATGCGCTCCTCCTCTTCCGTCAGGCTGGAGAGAATTTTTTCCAGCATCTCGGCCTGACGGGGAGCGGCCACATAGTCCAGCGCCGCCCGGTGGAGTCTGCCCGGGGTGAGCTTGCCGTGGCAGCACAGCCAGGAGCGGACCATGAGCTCATAGACGGCGTCGCCCAGATAGGCCAGCCCCAGGTTGCTCATCTTCATCAGCTCCTGCTTGTCTTCTGACAGGTGAAAATAATCCATATCGTTCTCCGATGTGTCAAACAGATTTGGATGTATTGTATCGCAGATTTCCCATTCTGGCAAGGGCAGTTCATCCATCGGGGCGTTCCGGCCCGCCGTTCTCCCCAAAGCGAAAGATGACATGGGGCTTTCCCTCCAGAACCCCCACCCGAGCGAAGCAGAAAAGCGGGATCAGCGGGAAGGGACTTTTGGGGTCCCAGGGGAAGGCCAGGGAAAAGCCCCCCTCGGGATGCCGCCGCAGCAGCCCCCGGTTCCGCTGGGCCGCCGCCCGGGCCAGAAGGGGGTCCCGGGGAAAGAGGGCCGCCAGGTCCCCCGTCTCCCGCCAGCCCCGGTGGGGCGTCTGAGCGAAGGAAAAGGTCTGCCGGAGCTGCCCGCCCAGGATGGGCCAGCACCCCTTCTGGCGCAGATAGGGTACCGACAGGGTGCGGCGCAGGCGGAGACTGCCCCCCTCGGGCATGAGGGTCCCCAGGTCACAGGTCCCCCCCGGCCCCACCAGAAATCCATGGTACAGGCCCCGGTCCGGGGGACGGGCCTCCATGACCGTCTCCACCCTGCCCCCGCTCTCCCGGCAGGTGAGCTGACCGTTTTCCATGGGAAATCGCTGTTCCATCCATCCTCCCTCCTCTCTGGCTACCCTATGCAAAACCCCGCTCCGGAAAGAACCGGAGCGGGGTCAGTCTGTCGAGAAAGTCGTGTAATACACCGAACAACCCTATGTAGGGAACGGGCATGCCCGTTCCGCTTGCCACGTTTCGGATATCCGCAACGTGGGTTTGCGCCTCCGGCGGGGCCCCCTTTTCTCCGGAGAAAAGGGGAGAAAAGAGCGCCAGGGCTTTGCCCTGGACCCCTTTGAGGCGGTTAGTTCTTTCTGGGTTGATGCTTTTTTGTGTTTCCCTGGCCTGCGGCCCTTTATCGGTAGGCCGTCCGTAGCGCGCCCACCGGCTGGGCGCGCGGGGGCGTGGTTTCAGCCCTTCGGGTGTCGGCGGGAGCAAGCCCCCGCCCTACGGCGTGACAGCCAACGCTGCAAGGTTTTTTCGATAGATGTGGATGCTTAGAAGTAAAACAGCTCCTCAAACTTTTTCTCCAGGGCCACACAGAGCAGCAGGGCCAGTTTGGCGGTGGGGCTGAACTGCCCAGTCTCGATGGAGCTGATGGTCTGGCGGGAAACGCCCACCAGCTTGGCCAACTCTCCTTGGGAGAGGCCTTTCTCGTTCCGGGCTTCTTTCAGGTTGTTGTGCAGAATTAAATCGTTGTCCATACCGTCGCCTCATCCGAATAGATTCCATAAGAACATGCCCCCATGCAGGGCCGCTGCCGCCACAGTCACAATCGCCACGACCAAATCAAGCATTGTTTGCAAGCGATACCACTTATAAAAAGACGATACGGAAGCCATTGCCCAGTAAAGAAACCACATGTTATTGATTTCTATGGCCAGGTGAGCAACGCCCGTACATACTGAGATTGCTGCACAAATGACAAAGCCAACCAACATCGCGAGCTGACTGCCCCGCTGGTCCAAATAGACTTCCATCTCATCCTTGCCCTCCCGGGCCTGGGTCTGGGCCTTGCGCAGGATCTCGTTCTTATCTATCTTATCCATTGTGTACCCTCCTTACCGCATTTTTGACAAGTTTTCTTTACACCCCCAGGATATCACAGCCAAGTTAACTTGTCAATTCCTTTTGTCAAGTTTTCTTGGCATTTTTGTTTCAAGCAGAGACAGAGAAACATCCCGCCCGGAAACCCAAGCGGGATGTTCGCTCAATCCTCGGAAGGATGACTCAAATGTTTATAGTACCCGTCTGCGTGGTAGAGGGGCATGACGGTATTGTGCATCAGGACCCGGTCCTTCACCACCAGGGTAGTGGTGGGGGCCTGGGAGTGCTTATAGAACAGGCTGTCGTGGCCCACGCACAGGCCCATGACAATGTTGAACTCGGTCCCCTCCTCGGCCAGAAGCTGGGCCTGGAGAACGGGGTTGCAGGCCATGGGGCCGGGTCCGTGGTACTTGGGGTGGATGCCCAGCTCGGTCTTGGGCACCTCCCCGGCCTTGCAGCCCACGCCGTAGACCTCGAAGCCGTTGGCCCGGAGCATCTTGGCCAGGGTTCGGCTCTCCCGGATCAGGGCCACACAGGTGGCGATGCCGATCTTTTTGTAACCCATTTGTCTGGCGAACTCGATGGTCTCCTGGACCCGGGGCCACTTGCGATAGCCCTCCGACTCCACGATGGCCGCCGCCTGGACGATTTTTTTATCCTCCTCGCTGGTGAAATACTCCTTCAGGGATTGATTTCGCTGCTCCTCGGTCATCTGACGGCTGAGGCAGAAGGCAGGGAAAGCCTTGTGGGGGTTATGGGCGTCACACAGGGTCACTGCACAGTCGATGCAGGAACGGCGGATCTCATCAGCCATGGCGGGCCTCCTTTTCTTTCTCCCGATCCCGGAGGATCAACGTCTTCAACCCTTCGATGCAGGCCGTTACGGACAGCAGCACATCGGAGGATTCCTTCTGGTCCAGCCCCGCCTTTTCCCGCTCCTGGTTCCACACCACATGGAAAATCGAGCCGCAGCGGACCCCCAGGGAGGCGGCGGCGGTAAAGAGGGCGGCGGATTCCATCTCGCTGGCCAGGACCCCCAGCCGCTTCCAGGCCTCCCACTTAGCCTCCAGCTCATAGGACACCGGCATCCGGTGGGGGGAATGCTGGCCGTAGAAGGAGTCCTTGCACTGGACCACCCCGGCGTGCCAGGGCTTGCCCAGGGTCCTGGCGGCGTCCACCAGGGCGGACAGAACCTCATAGTCAGGCACGGCGGGGAACTCGATGGGGGCGTACTCCCGGCTGGTCCCCTCGTGGCGGATGGCCCCGGTGGCGATCACCAGATCGTCGCTCTGGACTTTTAGGTCGATGCCCCCACAGGTGCCCACCCGCAGGAAGGTGTCTGCCCCGATGGCGGTGAGCTCCTCCATGGCGATGACCGCCGAGGGGCCGCCGATGCCCGTGGAGCAGACGCTGACCTTCTCCCCCAGGAGGGTGCCAGTGTAGGTATTGAACTCCCGGTGATATGCTACATGGACGGGGTCGTCAAAAAAACGGGCGATGATCTCGCTGCGGCCGGGGTCCCCGGGCAGGATGCAGTACCGGCCCACATCCCCGGGGGCGCAGCCGATGTGATATTGTACCTGACGTTTGTCTTTATCCATGGTGTTCCTCCTGTTCCTGTCGCTGGGCCTGGACGCGCTTCCAGGTCAGGTAGCCCTCCAGAATAAGGGTGGCAGCGACCGAGTCGATTTTATCCTTACGATTCTTGGCACGGACCCCCTGCTCCCCCAGGATCCGGTGGGCGTCCACCGTGGTGCGGCGCTCATCCCAGAGAACCACAGGCAGGCCGGTCCGCTCCCGCAGCTTTTCTCCCAGGGCCGCGCACTTCTCCGCCCGGGGGCCCACGGTGCCGTCCATGTTCTTCGGGTAGCCCAGGACCAGCTCCTCCGCCCCCTGCTTCTGGGCCAGGGCGGCCAGCTCCTCCAGGACCACCTCCTCCTTCCGGCTTTTGACCAAGAAGGTCTGGCCCGCCAGAAGGCCGGTCACATCGGACAGGGCAACGCCTGTGCGAGCGTCGCCGTAGTCGATCGCCATGATTCGCATACTATCACTTCCTTATAAAAGTATCTTAACGGAAAGGACGGCAGGTGTCAACCGGGCAGGATACAGAAAAGAACGAAAAAAACGCAAATAATCCTTGACAAGCTCGGATTGTTTGTGGTAGCATAGAAACACCTATGAAAAGGGCTTATTTTTTGCGCGCATATTACGGTATATGTCCGCAACCCCTTGACCAATTCGGACATAGGGAGGCAACCGATGCCGATTTCCGCCGTACTCTTTCGTTGTGCTTATTTTCAGCAGAACGAAGCATCCGCCGAAGTCGGGATCGCCTGGGGACAGGCCAAGCCGATTTCGGTTTTTTCTTTTCCCAGGGCCGAACATCGTAAAGGAGGTGCCGCAATATGGCAAAGGCCGGCGCACGAGTGAAGATCACTCTCAGATGCAACGAATGCAAGCAGCGCAACTACAACACTATGAAGAACAAGAAGAATACCCCCGACCGCTTAGAGATGAACAAGTACTGCCCCTTCTGCAGAAAGCACACCGTTCATACCGAGACTAAGTGATGATGGCCCACATTCGTAAGAAAGGGTGGAACTGAATGTCTGAACAAGAAAAGATGAACCAGGATGTGAACGCAGAAGAGACCAAGTCTCCGGCAGCGAAGGAGTCCAAGCCCGCCAAGGCCAAGAAGGAAAAGTCCAGCAAGGACAAAAAGCCTGGCCTCGGCAAGCGCATGGGCCGCTTCTTCCGCGAACTGAAGGCGGAGCTGAAGAAGGTCGCTTGGCCCTCCCGGGCGGATACCTTGAAGAAAACCGGTATCGTCATTGTCTGCGTCATCGTCGTAGGCATCATCGTCTGGATCTTCGATGGCATTGCCAGCGCCGTCATCGACGCTCTGCTCTCCCTCTTCGGCCAGTAACGGACTAAAAGGTGGATCAATATGGCTGAAGGCGCAAAATGGTATGTGGCTCACACCTACTCGGGTTATGAAAACACCGTAAAAGCCACCATCGAAAAGGCCGTGGAAAACCGCAACATGGGCGACCTCATCCTCGGGGTCAACATCCCCATGGAGACCGTGACCGAGATCACCGACTCCGGCACCAAGACCGTGGAACGCAAGGTCTTCCCCGGCTACGTGCTGGTGAAAATGATCATGACAGACGAGACCTGGCACTTGGTGCGCAACGTGCGCGGTGTCACCGGCTTCGTCGGGTCCGGCAACAAGCCCATCCCCCTGACCGACGACGAGATCGCCGCCATGGGCGTGGAAAAGCGGGAGGTCGTTGTGACCTACGAGGTCGGCGATAACGTTCGCATCACTGACGGCGCTCTGGAATCCTTCCTCGGTATCGTGGAAGAGATCGACGTGGAACGCCAGAAGGTACGGGTCGTTGTTTCCATGTTCGGCCGCGAAACCCCGGTCGAGCTGGATCTGGATCAGATCGAATCCATCTGATCCCACTGATGTACTTTGCGCAGAAGGCGCAAACGTGGGAGGAGTGCAACACTCCGTCCAACCACATTTTAAAATGGAGGTGCTCTAAGTGGCACAGAAAGTAACTGGATACGTAAAACTGCAGATTCCCGCCGGTAAGGCAACTCCGGCTCCCCCCGTTGGCCCCGCTCTGGGTCAGCACGGCGTGAACATCGCCGCATTCACCAAGGAATTCAACGAGCGCACCAAGAACGATGCCGGCCTCATCATCCCCGTGGTCATCACCGTTTATGCTGACCGCTCCTTCACCTTTATTACCAAGACTCCCCCCGCAGCAGTTCTGATCAAGAAGGCCTGCAACATCGAGTCCGGTTCTGGTGTCCCCAACAAGGACAAGGTCGCTACCATCAGCAAGGAAGACGTTCGCAAGATCGCCGAGACCAAGATGCGCGACCTGAACGCAGCAAGCATCGAGGCTGCTATGAGCATGATCGCTGGTACCGCACGCTCCATGGGCGTTGTCGTCGGCGAGTAAGGCAGGAGGGTTAAGAGATATGTTTAGAGGTAAGAAATATCAGGACAGCGCAAAGCAGATCGACAAGGCAACTCTGTATGATACCGCAGAGGCCATGGATCTGATTGTCAAGACCGCTCCCGCTAAGTTCGATGAGACCGTTGAGCTCCACGTCAAGCTGGGTGTTGACTCCCGTCACGCCGACCAGCAGGTCCGCGGCGCTATCGTCCTGCCCCACGGCACCGGCAAGGTGCCCCGCGTTCTGGTCTTCGCCAAGGGCGACAAGGCCGACGCTGCCAAGGAAGCCGGCGCAGATTATGTCGGCGAGATGGATCTGGCGCAGAAGATCCAGCAGGAGAACTGGTTCGACTTCGACGTGGTCATCGCTTCCCCCGACATGATGAGCGTCGTGGGTCGTCTGGGTAAGGTCCTGGGCCCCAAGGGCCTGATGCCCTCCCCCAAGGCCGGCACCGTCACC
>JAUNCL010000031.1 GCA_030535235.1 Bacillota bacterium | reverse complement strand
ATTTCCCCAAGGAGGTTCCCCATGCCCACAACCGATACTTACTACCTCCGGGTCACCCTCTTCGGCACCGTGACCCTGGAGAACCACCTGGGCCGGGTCCAGGAGAATCCCTCCCGCCAGTCGAAACCCTGGCGGCTCTTCAAATATCTCCTGGTCAACCGGAACCGGGAGGTCCGGCAGGGGGAGCTGGAGACCCTCTGGCCGGACTTTGGCAGCGAGAACGCCGCCCGGGTGCGGCTGAACCGGCTCCGGGAGGACCTGACCCCCCTGGGTCTCGGCGGGAAAAACGGCCTGGTCCTCTATGCCGCCGGGGGCTACCGCCTGAACCCCCGCTACACCCTGGACGTGGACGAGGACCGGCTCCGGGACCTCCTGTCCCGCTTCTGGGCCTGCCCCGAGAGGGACCCGGCGGGGCTGCGGCTGGCCATGGCCGCCCTGACCCTTTTCTCCGGCCCCTTCCTGGACAAGACCGCCGACCCCTGGACCGCCCCCTGGCGGGAGCAGTACCGCGCCGAGTTCCTCAAGCTGGCCCGGGAGACCCTGCGCCGCACCCGGCTCCAGGGGGATGACCGGGCCCTGCCCCTCCTCCTCCAGCGGACCCAGGTCATGGCCCCGGAGGACGACCGGCTCCACCGGGAGCTGCGGGCCTATCTGGTGAGCAAATACGGCCAGGACAACCTGCCCTCCTACGCCGCCGCCCCGCCCAAGCGGCGAAAAGAGAAAAACCACGAGATCGTCAAAAAGATCATCATCGAGGACGAGAAAGTCTATTTCATCAGCGCCGCCAGCGGCCGCCGTCCCCTGTGTTACGCCAAGTGGGAGGTCCTGCCCCTAAGCCGGGCCTACCAGCAGGAGGGCCTCCACGGGCTTCTGGTCGCCGTGGCCCAGGGCATCCACCGGGGCTCCCTGCGGACCCGGGCGGACTCCAAGATCACCCGGGCCATCAGAAAACCCCTCCACGCTATGGGTCTGGAGACCTTTCTGGACATGGAGGAGGACAAGGCCGTGGCCCTCCTGGCCGACCTGACCGAAAAGGTCATCCAGGACCCCGCCTTCGACCCGGCCACGGAGCTGGGAAATGAAAGAACAATGAGGAGTTAGGAGTTAGGAATTAGGAATTTTGCGTGGTCAGGGAAAGCAGCGGCCTTCTCCTGACCACCCACAATTCCTGGTTTCTCATTTCTCACGCCTCGTTGTTCTTTCTTTATCCATCAAAATCTCCCGGTGGATTTTTTTCGGATAATATGGTATAAGATATCCTGAGTAAGAATCGAAGCGGGAAAGGAGTGCGGCAATCGTGCTGAATTTATTTGACATTCTGGGGCCCGTGATGGTGGGGCCGTCCAGTTCCCATACGGCGGGGGCCGTCCGCATCGGCCTCATGGCCCGGACCCTCCTGGGAGAGCCGCCGGTGGAGGCCGCCATCCACCTCCACGGCTCCTTCGCCGAGACCGGCCCCGGCCACGGCACCGACCGGGCGCTGGTTGGGGGGCTGCTGGGGATGCAGCCCGACGACCTGCGGATCCCCGGCGCCGCCCAGGAGGCCGAAAAGGCCGGCCTCACCGTGACCATCGACACCGTGGACCTCCGGGAGGCCCACCCCAACACGGCCATCCTGGCGGTGAAGGGGGCCAGCGGCAGGACCCTGGAGCTCCAGGCCTCCAGCCTGGGGGGCGGCCGGATCATGGTGAATAAGCTGGACGGCATCGAGGTAAGCTTCACCGGGGAGTTCAACACCCTGGTGGTCCGCAGCCGGGATGTCAACGGCGTGGTCTCCGGGGTCACCAGCATCCTCTATCAGCTGGGGGTCAACGTGGCCAACATGAGCGTCTGCCGCCCCAAGCGGGGGGCGGACATGCTGATGGTCATCGAGGTGGACGAGCACATCAAGCCCAGCCAGGTGGCCTTTCTCAATGAGCTGCCCAACATATTATCTGTGACCTACTACGACAAGGAGGAGGAAGACGATGGCGCTGGATTCGATGAAGGAGATCTTTGACACCATGCAGGCCCGGGACCTGCCCTTCTGGGAGGTGATCCTCCAGGCGGACATGGAGGACCGGCAGGTGAGCCGCAACCAGTCCCTGGCCAAGATGCTCACCGTCTGGCAGGCCATGTCTGACGCCGCCGACAACTACAGCGGCCGCCGCCGGAGTGCCAGCGGTCTGGTGGGGGGCGACGGCATGAAGATGCGGCAGTACACCCTCCGGGGCAAGGCCATGACCGGCGGCTACGTCAGCGAGGTCATCGCCGAGGCCCTGAGCATGGCCGAGTCCAACGCCTGCATGTGCCGCATCGTGGCGGCCCCTACCGCCGGCTCCTGCGGGGTGCTGCCGGCGGTGATGCTCCCCCTGTGCAAGCACGAGAACCTCTCTCAGCACCAGATCCTGGAGGGCCTCTATGTGGCCAGCGGCATCGGGGCGGTCATCGCCCACAAGGCCTCCATCGCCGGGGCCTCCGGCGGCTGTCAGGCGGAGATCGGCACCGCCTCCGCCATGGCGGCGGGCGCCCTGGTGGCCCTCCGGGGCGGCGGCGGGGAGCAGATCGGCCACGCCGTGGCCATGGCCCTGAAAAACCTCATGGGCCTGGTCTGCGACCCGGTGGCCGGTCTGGTGGAGGTCCCCTGCGTGAAGCGCAACGTCATCGGCGCGGTGAACGCCGTCAGCGCCGCCGACATGGCTCTGGCCGGCATCGAGAGCCGCATCCCCGTGGACGAGGTCATCGAGGCCATGGGGGAGGTGGGCCGCCGCATGCCCGTGGAGTTCCGAGAAACCGCCCTGGGCGGTCTGGCCGTCACCCCCACTGGTCAGGCAGTCAAGGCCCGGATGCAGAAGCAGTGAGGCGGTCCGGCATGACCTTGTATTGGATTCGCCACGGGGAGACCGACTGGAACCGGCAGAAGCGGCTCCAGGGCAACGTGGACATCCCCCTGAACGCACAGGGCCTGACCATCGCCCGGGAGACCGCCCTGGGCATGAAACAGGCCGGCCTGACCTTCGACCGGGTCTATACCAGCCCCCTGTCCCGGGCCAGAGCCACCGCCCGGATCCTCTGCCCCGGCCGGGATCTCTGGGTGGAGGAGCGTTTGAGGGAGATCTCCTTCGGGGACCTGGAGGGGACCTGCTACCAGGAGGTGTCCCGCCTGCCCATGCCCGCCCCCGGCGGCGAGAGCAGTCAGGCCCTCCAGGGCCGGGTGGCTGCCTTCCTGGCGGAGGTGACTGCCTGCCGGGAGAACCGGGGCAAGCGGATCCTGATCTCCACCCACGGGGCGGTGATCCGCAGCCTGCTCATGTACATCAAGGGGATCCCCCACGAGGACTTCTGGCAGGGGAGCGTCAGCAAAAACTGCGGCGTGACCATTCTGGAGGCCCAGGGGGGCCAGATCACCCTCCAGGAGGAGAATGTGGTGTTCTATTAAAAAATCGGAGGAATGGGGCAAGCCCGATTCCTCCGATTTTGGGTTACAGCAGCTTTTTGCCGTCGGCGTAGGCCTGGCCCACCACGCCCCCCAGGGTGCGGTAGACCTTGCGGACCCGGTCGAAGGACAGGGCCTGGAGCTTGTCGGCGTCCACCAGGCCGTCCTCCCCCAGGATGGACTCGTCGGCGCTCATGTTCACCACCTCGCCCACGATGCGGATGACCCCGTAGACCTCGCTCATCTCCACCACCCGGCACTCCAGGGTCAGGGGGAGCTCCTCGAAAAGGGGGGCGTCCACAAATTCGCTCTTCCGGGCGTGGAAGCCGGCCTTTTCGATCTTGTTCTCCTCCGACCCGGAGATCAGGCCGAAGTAATCGGCCTCCACCAGATGGGCCCGGTCGGCGAAGCTCATAGTAAAGGCTTTTTTGGAAAAAATATTATCCGTGGTCTTGTGGCGGCGGGAGATGTTGATGTTCACATAGCGGCTGCCGCACATGCCGCCCCAGCCCACGTTCATGGCGTTGGGGACGCCCGCCTCATCGTAGGTCCCAATGACCAGCACCGGCTGGGGAAAGAAGCCGATGTCGCTGAAATTTCTGCGCATAAGTATGCCTCCCATTCTGAAAAATTAAAACGTTTCAGCCTCTATTATACCGCTTTCCGAAAAAAGGGCAATGCCCCGTTTTTTTCTGTAACCCAGGCTATTGTATTGGGCCGAAAAACGTAGTAAAATAGTTGCCGCTGAGGAGGCGATATCCCCCATGATCCAACTGATTTGCTGTCTGGTCACCTTTTTTGCCTGCATCCTGGGAACCATCTGCGGCATGGGCGGCGGCATCGTCATCAAGCCCGTGCTGGATGCCACGGGCGTGATGTCCGTGGCCGCCATTACCTTCCTGTCGGGCTGCACCGTGGTGGCCATGACCTGCTGGAACGTGGGCAAAAACCTCATCAAACGGGAATCCGTGCTGGAGCTGCCCACCACCCTCATCCTGGCGGTGGGGGCCACCATCGGCGGATTTTTGGGCAAGGAGATCTTCAACCGGGTGGCGGCCTGCTTCGCCGACCGGAACACGGCAGGGGGTGTACAGGCCATCCTGCTGCTGCTGGCCACCTTCGCCACCCTCATCTATACCATGCGGAAGGACCGCATCGCCTCCAAACAGGTGAAATCCTCCTGGATGGGGTTAGGTCTGGGCGTGGTCCTGGGGGTGCTGGGGTCCTTCCTGGGCATCGGCGGCGGCCCCTTCAACGTGGCCCTGCTGAGCTATTTCTTCTCCATGCCCACCAAGAAGGCCACCCAGAACAGTCTGCTCATCGTGCTGTTCAGCCAGCTCACCAGCACGGGGATGACCATCGCCGGCGGCCCCCCGGCCATCGACCCGGCCATTCTGATGGGGATGATCCTCCTGGCCATTCTGGGCAGCGAGGCGGGCCGGCGCATCAACAAGAAGATCGACAACCGACAGGCTACCCTCTGCCTGGAGGGGGCCATGGTGCTCATCATGGTCATCAACGTGTATAATGCCATCAAGTTTTTCGGATAACCATACATTGGGAGGGACAAGTATGCTGAAAGAGAAAGCCGCCTATTACTACGGGACCCTGGGAAAGGGCTGCGGCGAGGCCATCCTGCTGGCAGCCAACGACGTCTACGACCTGAAACTCTCCGAGGAGGCCATCCAGCTCTTCGCCGGTTTCCGCACGGGCATGGGCTGCGGCTCCACCTGCGGCGGCCTGTCCGGGGCCATCGGCGTCCTCAGCCGGATGTACGGCCAGCGGGAGGAGTTCAAGGACCTCTGCGCCGCCTTTGTGAAGGCCTTTGAGGAGAAGCTGGGCTGCGGCTCCACTGACTGCACCCCCATCGCCGCCAAGTACAAGACCGAGGCCGCCCGCTGTGTGGCCGCCGTGGAGCTGGGGGCCCAGGCCCTGGAGGACTTCATCGACAAGACCGAGGGCCGGGAGAAGCCGGCAGCCCCCGCCGAGGGCTGCACCTTAACCGCTGACCAGATCAAAGCCGTCAAGGCCCAGGGCTTCCTCCACCAGAAGGGGACCAACAAGTTCAACGGCCGCATCATCACCCGCAACGGCCGGATCACCGAGGCCGAGGCCCGGGCCATCGCTGACGCCGCCAAGCGCTACGGCGACGGCTATGTGATGATGACCACCCGCCTGACCATCGAGGTCTCCGGCATCCCCTATGAGAACGTGGAGGACTTCCGGGCCTTTGTGGCCCAGGCCGGGCTCCAGGTGGGCGGCACCGGCAGCAAGGTCCGCCCGGTGGTCTCCTGCAAGGGTACCACCTGCCAGTACGGCCTGTGCGACACCTACGACGTCAGCCGGGAGATCCACGACCGGTTCTTTGTGGGCTACCACGGCGTGTCCCTGCCCCATAAGTTCAAGATCGCCGTGGGGGGCTGCCCCAACAACTGCGTGAAGCCCAACCTGAACGATGTGGGCATCACCGGCGCCCGGGCGCCCAGCTATGATATCGACGCCTGTAAGGGCTGCAAGAAGTGCCAGTTGGAGCTGTCTTGCCCCATCAAGGCTGCCAAGCTGGTGGACAAGAAGCTGGTCATCGACTGGGAGGCCTGCAACAACTGCGGCCGGTGCGTGGGGAAATGTCCCTTCCACTGCAACGACGAGAGCGTCTATGGCTACAAGGTCTATGTGGGCGGCCGCTGGGGCAAGGAGGTGGCCCACGGCCAGATGCTGGACAAGTTCTTTACCACCAAGGAGGAGGCCCTGGACGTGGTGGAGAAGGCCCTCCTGCTCTTCCGCTCCGAGGGAAAGTCCGGGGAGCGCTTTGCCGACACCATCCAGCGCATCGGCTTCGACCGGGCCCAGGCGCTGCTGCTGAGCAATGAGCTGCTGGAGCGCAAGGCTGAGATTTTGGGCCTGAACGTGGTGGGCGGCGCCAGCTGCTGAGACCCGTTGACAAAGCCCCCGTCAGGGGGTACAATGCATATCGAACTGTGGAGATCTGCCGGATCGCGAAGGACGATGCAGGGCGTTAAAAGAGCTCCCTTTCCCAACCGGAAAGGGGGTTCGTGCGCCCTTTCGCCCTCCGCGACCGGCTTTTTTCTGCCGATTACAGTTTGTCAAGACAGACTTGCGTGATTCTCTGTCCCGCCGAAACCCGAAGGGCTGAAACTACGTCCCCGCGCGCCCAGCCGGTGGGCGCGCTATGGACGGCGTACCGACCAAGGGCCGCAGGCCAGGGAAAAAAGCACGTAAGCCAGGCAAATTACTACCCACCTCAAAGGGGTCCAGGGCAAAGCCCTGGCGCTCTTTTCTCCCCTTTTCTCCGGAGAAAAGGGGGCCCCGCCGGAGGCGCGAACCCACGTTGAGGATATTCGCAGCGCCCTGGCGGAACGGGCATGCCCGTTCCCTACATGGGGAAACGAAAGGCAAACGAAGAGACTCTACGGAACAAAATGACACAAGGAGAACGAATCATGAAGAAATTTTTGTGCTTGACCCTGGCCCTCTGCCTGCTCCTGCTCACCGCCTGCGGCGGGGGGACGGAGCCTCAACAGGAGGAGACAGCGGAGACCGCCGTGACCTTCACCGACGGCCTGGGCCGGGAGGTCACCGTGGACCGTCCCCAGCGGGTGGCCTGCCTCATCGGCAGCTTTGCGGACATCTGGTACCTGGCCGGGGGCGTGGAGACCATCGTGGCCACCGCCAACGACACCTGGACCTACTTCGACCTGCCTCTGGGGGAGGACGTGGTCAACCTGGGGGCCACCAAGGAGTTAAGCCTGGAGCAGATCGTTGCCTGTGAGCCGGACTTCATCCTGGCCAGCACCAACACCGAGAGCCAGGTGGCCCTGGAGCCCACCCTGACGGAGATGGGCCTGAACGTGGCCTACTTCGATGTGACCAACTTTGAGGACTACCTGGACATGCTGGAGCTCTGCACGGAGATCACCGGCTGCCGGGAGAACTATGAGACCTACGGCGAGGCCATCCGGGGCCAGGTGGAGGACGCCATGGCCCGGGCGGACGGCTCCCAGCCCACGGTCCTCTATATCCGGGCCAGCGGCTCCGGCTGCAAGGTGAAGGGCAGCGAGGGGAGCGTCCTGGGGGAGATGCTGGCCGACCTGGACACCGTGAACATCGCCGACCGGGACAACGGCCTGCTGGAGGAGCTGAGCCTGGAGGTCATTCTCCGGGAGGACCCGGACTATATCTTTGCGGTGTACCAGAGCAACGACCCCGCCGTGGCCCAGGAGGTCATGGAGACCACCCTGCTGACCAACCCCGCCTGGGCCACCCTGACGGCGGTGAAGGAGGGGCGGTACTACGTGATGGACCCCACCCTGTACAACCTGAAGCCCAACGAGAGATGGGGGGAGGCCTATGAAGGGCTGGCAGAGATCCTCTACCCGGCAGAGTAAGGGCCTGTTCTGGGCGATCCTGTGCCTGCTGACAGCAGGGGCGGCGGCCCTGAGCCTGACCCTGGGGGCGGTGAACCTGTCCCCCGAGGAGATCTGGACCGCCCTCACCGGGGGAGATCCCGCCTCGGTGGCCGCCCGCATCGTGGTCTACACCCGCCTGCCCCGGACCTGCGCCGCCCTCCTGGCCGGGGC
Source organism: Bacillota bacterium (assembly GCA_030535235.1). Taxonomy (GTDB): domain Bacteria; phylum Bacillota; class Clostridia; order Oscillospirales; family Oscillospiraceae; genus Evtepia. The sequence goes on along the minus strand of JAUNCL010000031.1, from coordinate 17,311 downwards.
CGCCCTGGCGGCCTCCGGGGTGCTCATCCAGACGGTGCTGAACAACCCCCTGGCCTCCCCCGGGGTCATCGGCGTGAACGCCAGCGCAGGGCTGGCGGTGGCCCTGGTGTGCGCCCTGTCCCCCCTGGCCCAGCGGTGGACCCCGCTGGTGGCTTTCCTGGGGGCCTTACTGGGGGTTCTGCTGGTGCTGGGTCTGGCCCAGTGGACCGGAGCCGCCCGGATGACGGTGGTGCTGGCCGGTGTGGCCATCTCCAACCTGTTCAGCGCGGGCATCGACGGGGTGGTGACCCTGGTCCCCGACGCCCTCAACGGGATCACCGACTTCCGCATCGGGGGCTTCTCCGGGGTGACTATGGCCCGGCTGGCCCCGGCGGCCCTTTTGATTTTCGTGAGCCTGCTGGCGGCCCTCTCCCTGTCCCATCCTCTGGACATCCTGGCTCTGGGGTCGGATACCGCCCGGAGCCTGGGTCTGGCCGTGGCCCCCATGCGGGTCCTCCTGCTGGTGCTGGCGGCGGCGCTGGCCGGGGCGGCGGTGAGCTTTTCCGGCCTGCTGGGCTTTGTGGGGCTCATCGTCCCCCACAGTATGCGGCGACTGGTGGGGGAGGAGAGCCTTCCCCTGCTGACCGCCTCCATCTTAGGCGGGGCCTGCTTCGTGACCCTGTGCGACCTGCTGGCCCGGCTGCTCTTTGCCCCCTTTGAGCTGCCGGTGGGAATCGTGCTGGCCTTCGCGGGGGTTCCCTTCTTCCTGTGGCTCCTCTTCCGGCAGAAAGGCAGGCGGATATGATCCAACTGAACAACCTCACCGCCGGGTACGGCGGCGACCCCATCGTGAAGGGGATCACCCTGGACTTCCACCCCGGGGAGGTGCTGGCCCTGGTGGGGCCCAACGGCAGCGGCAAGTCCACCCTGTTAAAGGCCGCCCTGGGCCTGCTGCCCGCCCAGGGGGGGCAGGTTCTCTATGACGGCCGGGACCTGCGGGAGCTGGGCCGGAAGGAGGCCGCCCGGCGAGCGGCCTACCTGACCCAGAGCCGGAACACCCCCTCCATCACCGCCCTGCGGATGGTTCTCCACGGGCGGTTTCCCTATCTGTCCTACCCCCGGCGGTACGGCAGGGAGGACTACGCCATGGCCCGCCGGGCCATGGACCGCACCGGCAGCCGACCCCACGAGGACGTGAACGTCCAGGCCCTCAGCGGCGGTCAGCGGCAGGGGGTCTACCTGGCCATGGCTCTGGCCCAGGACACGGAGACCGTCTTCCTGGACGAGCCCACCACCTATCTGGATGTGAACCGCCAGCTCCAGACCATGGAGACCGCCCGGGAGCTGGCCCAGAGCGGCAAAGCGGTTGCCCTGGTCCTCCACGACCTGCCCATGGCCCTCCGGGGAGCGGACCGGATGGCGGTGCTGGAGGAGGGGAAACTCCTCTGCTGGGACCGGCCGGAGGCGGTCTACGCCAGCGGCGTCCTGGACCGGGTCTTTGGGGTGGCCCTCCACCGGGTGGAGACCCCCCACGGCCCCCAATACTACGCAACCCTGAAAAAGGAGGGACTTTGATGGTACCGTTTCCCCTCTTTGTTGATTTGCACCGCCAGGCCGTTCTGGTGGTGGGCGGTGGCCAGGTGGCCCTGCGAAAGGTGAAAAAGCTCCTGCCCTACGGCCCACGGATCACCGTGACCGCCCCGGAGATCTGCCCGGAGCTGATGGACATCCCCGGAGTGGCCTTCCGGCCCCGGCGGTTCCGCCTGGGGGACCTGCGGCCCCGGCCGTCCCTGGTGCTGGCGGCCACCGACGACCCGGCCCGGAACCATCGGATCGCCGCCCTGTGCCGCCGTCGGCACATCCCCGTGAACGTGGCCGACGACCCGGCCCACTGCACCTTCCTCTTCCCGGCCCTGGTCCGGCAGGGGAGCTTCTCGGCGGGGATCTCCACCGGCGGGGCCAGCCCCACGGCGGCGGCCTTTTATAAAAGTCAGCTGCAGGCCATGCTGCCGGACAACCTGGATGCCATTCTGACCTGGCTGGAGGACCAGCGGCCCCTGGTGAAGGGCCGGGTCCCGGCGGAGCGCCGGGCAGGAGTTTTCCACAGGCTGTTTGAACGTGCTGCGGAAAAGGGCAGGTCCCTGACTTCAAAAGAAGTGGAGACCTGCCTGGAGGAGAGCAAGTTTTCCACAGGCCGTGTGGATCTGGTGGGGGCGGGCTGCGGCAAGGCCGACCTCATCACCCTCCGGGGGCTGCGGCTGCTCCAGGGATGTCAGGCGGTGGTCTATGATGATCTCATCGACCCGGACCTGCTGGAGTCCGTCCCGGAGTCCGCCCAACGGATCTATGTGGGCAAGCGAGCGGGCAAACACGCCATGGCCCAGGAGAAGATCAACCAGCTCCTCATTGACCTGGCGGGACAGGGCCTCCAGGTGGTCCGGCTGAAAGGGGGCGACCCCTACCTCTTCGGCCGGGGCGGGGAGGAGATGCTGGCCTTGAAGGCGGCGGGGATCGACTGCCGGGAGGTCCCCGGTATTCCCTCCGCCCTGGGCATCCCCGCCGAGGCGGGCATCCCGGTGACCCACCGGGGGATGAGCCGGGGGGTTCACATCGTCACCGCTCACACCTCGGACACCCCCGACGGCCTGCCCGAGGATATGGACACGTTGGCACGGCTCTCCGGTACATTGGTCTTTCTCATGGGCCTGGGTCAACTGCCTAAAATCGTGGCCCGGCTGCTGGCGGCGGGAAAACCCGGGGACACCCCGGCGGCGGTCTTGTCCGGCGGCAACGCTCCCCACCCCGCCCGGGTCCGGGCGAAGCTGGCGGATCTGGAGGAAGCTGTCCAGGCAGCCGGCGTGAAATCCCCGGCCATTATCCTGGTGGGGGAGGCGGCGGCCCTGGAGGTGGAATAAGGATCGCCCCGGTCTGCCATACTACCCCTGAGGTGATCCTATGGCAAAGCAAGGCATGAAGCGTCCCGACCGGACCCATACCAGGGAGCGGAACGAGGTTCCCCCCGTCCCGGAAATCCAGGGCAAGGCGAAACACGGCAAAAAGCAGGAAAAACCTGTCCCGGAGAAGGTCTACCCGGTCATCGACACCGACCTGGCCCGGGACAACATCGAAAACGACCTCCCCGCCGCCGACCGGGAGGATCTGTAGTATTGTATCACAAACGCCTGTAGGGGCCGATGACCACATCGGCCCATTCCATGTGGAGGGTATCCACAGCGTTTCAAACGGAACGGGCATGCCCGTTCCCTACATGGGGCAACGAACGCAAAAGCGGCACGCCGGACGGCGTGCCGCTTTGTGATATCGTCTGTTACCCCAGCCCCAGGGGGGTGATGGCGCAGTAGTCCTCGATGGTGCCGTTGTTTCTAAAGCATTCCAGGATCTCCTTGCCCACGGGGTGGAGCTCCTCGGTGTCGTAAATTTCCAGCTCCTTGGCGAAGAAGTCGTAGAGGATCTTGGCCCCCTTGTCGTAGCCCTCCACGCCCAGGGCGGCCTGACGCTCGGGGCGCAGCAGCCAGGAGCTGATCTGCTGGCCGTCCACCTTCATCTCCTTCAGGGCGTAGCCGAAGAGGGGACAGCGGGCGGGGACCAGGCGGTCCATCTTCATATTCACGCCGCCACGGCGGGCCAGGTACTCCCGGGAGATCCATTCGGGGGCGAAGCCCACCTCGTAGACGCCGATGTGCTGGTTGGGGATGAGGACGTAGCGGGTGTTGGGGCAGGACAGGATCTGCTCCAGCAGCAGGTTGGCCTGCTTCACCCGCTGGCCGGTGGCGAAGGGCCAGTAGGAGCCCACGCCCTCGCTGGCCAGGTTGGGGCCGGCCCCGGCGCCGCCGTCGTCGGCGATGCTGGGGTTCTTATAGCCTCTGGGGGCCACCAGACGCCACAGCCAGGCCAGGGCGGGGGGAATGATGCCCATGAGGCCCAGGATGCCGTAGCCGGGGGTCTCCCGGGTGGAGGGGGGCATACGGACGCCGAAGCTGCGGACGTCCACTTCCACGGGGGTGTCCACGATGCGGTCGATCATCCGGCGGGGGATGATGGCCCGAGGGTTGGGGCAGGGGGAGCCGTCGGAGTCCAGGGTGTGCTCCCACAGCAGGCAGGTGGCCCGGGGGATGCCGTCCAGGTTGAAGAACATCAGGTTCTCCTTGGAGTGGATGGCGATCTTTTCGTAGAGGGGGTCGGAGCCGTACTCGGTGATGCCGTCCACCCGGACGAACCAGCCGTCCTCGCCGTCGGTGACGGCCAGCTTGCCGTTTTTGGGCTGGTAGGCGGGCTGGCAGAGGGCCATGTCGTCGGTGACCGGCTCGATGGTGCAGGTGTCGCTCATGCTGATGTAGAGCTTTTCGCCGGTCTCCGTGTTGGTGCCCAGGCGGACCCGGCCGTCGCCCACCCGGGGGACGTCCTGGAGCAGCTCGCTCTTGCCGCCGCCGGAGGCGCCCTCGTGCATCATGACCATCTCGTTTTCATAGGGGGTGATGATGCGGGCGGCGGAGGCGTGGGCGGTGACCCAGCCCTCCTGCTCGCCGATGTCCAGCAGGACGCTGTAGATGCCCTTCTTGGCGGAGGGGCCGGGGTAGAGGTTGTAGGCAAAGACCTCGTGGAGGTCGGGGTGGCGGCTGTGGACGCAGACCTGACGGCCCTTGAAGTGGGTGTGCCGGAAGGGAGGGGCCACGTAGACCACCGCCCGGGGCTTGAAGGGGGTTTTGATCTCCTTCACGTTGAGGAAGGCCTGGAGCTGGGCCAGGGCGAAGGCGAAGAAGGCGGTGTTCCGGGGGCAGACCAGCAGGGAGTCGTAGCCGTACTGATAGCCGCCGGCCTTGAAGGGGACCAGGATCAGCTCCTGGCGGGTGAGCCAGCGGTAGGTCTCCTCCCGGAGCATGTCGAAGTCGTAGCCGTAGACATCCTCGAACCGGGGCTTATCGGTGGGGAAGTCGTCGGCGATGCGCATGCAGTCGGGGTCCCGGCGGCGCATGTAGTCCTCCACGAAGTTCACCGAGGCGCCGTTTTTGCAGCGGACCACGGTGGCTTCCTTCACCAGCTTTCCGTTGACGTCGTAGCTGACTTCAATTTTATCGGTATGCTCATTGCCGAAAATGAGCTCATAAAGGGTCTCTTTGGTGTCGGGGATGATGACGCTGGGGCTGTTGGAGATGATCTTGTCCAGCTCCGGGGTCAGCACAAACTTTTCGAGCAGCACACTCATAATGGGGTACCTCGCTTTCCTGATATTACTCTCTCATGAAAGATATCTTATCCTATAATTCATATTGTGTCAAGGGAAGGCGAAGGGTTCCCCTCCGGGGGAAATTGGAATAAGCATAAGGATTTCAAGGGGAAACCATCGGAAATCCTGATGGAAACCGGGGGCCTGTCCCCCTGTCGTTTTGCAACAAAAGGAGGGTGTTTATGCGGAATGGGGACGAACGCAGTCGTTGACCTTTTCCGGCGGGGCTCGTATAATAAAAGAGAAACTGAGGAAGGGGAGGAAACCCATGATCCGCTTTGAATGTGACTACGCCGAGGGCGCCCATGAGCGCATCCTCCGGCGGTTGTTTGAGACCAACTTAGAGCAAACCCCGGGCTACAGCGAGGATCACTACTGCGCCCGGGCCCGGGACTACGTCCGGGATCTGTGTGAAGACCCCGGCCTGGACGTCCACTTCCTGGTGGGGGGAACCCAGACCAACGCGGCAGTCATCGCCGCCGCCCTGCGGCCCCACCAGGGGGTCATTGCCGCCGCCAGCGGCCACATCGCCGTCCACGAGACCGGAGCCATCGAGTCCTACGGCCACAAGGTCCTCACCGTGCCCAGCGGGGACGGCAAGCTCTCGGCCCTGGACGTCCGCCGGGTCCATGAGAACCACTGGGGGGATGTGACCCACGAGCACATGGTCCAGCCGGCCATGGTGTACATCTCCCAGCCCACGGAGAACGGCACCCTGTACACCAGGGAGGAGCTGGAGACCCTCCGGGGGGCCTGCCTGGACTGCGGCCTGCTCCTCTATGTGGACGGCGCCCGGCTGGGCTACGGCCTCATGAGCGAGGCCTGCGACCTGACTCTGCCGGAGCTGGCGGGGCTGTGCGACGCCTTTTCCATCGGCGGCACCAAGCAGGGGATGCTCTTCGGCGAGGCCCTGGTGCTGGCCCACCCCCTGCTGAAGCGGGATTTCCGCTACATTGTGAAGCAGCACGGGGGCCTGCTGGCCAAGGGTCGGCTGCTGGGGGTCCAGTTCTGCGCCATGCTGGAGGACGGCCTCTACTTCGACCTGGCCAAGGAGGCCGACCGGCTGGCCATGACCATCCGCCGGGCCTTTGAGGAGCGGGGCTTCCCCGTGCTCTTTGACTCCCACACCAACCAGCAGTACCCCATCCTGCCCGACCACCTGCTGGCGGAGCTGGAGGAGGACTTTGCCTTCTCCTTCTGGGAAAAGGTGGACGGGGAACACACTGCCGTCCGGATCTGCACCAGCTGGGCCACCGAGGAGCGGGCAGTAAAGGCCCTCATCGACGCCCTGGACCGAGAATAAGGAGGAACACCCATGAAACTGTACACCGTGGAGCACCAGGGGGAGACCCTGGTCTGTCTGGAGATCGCGGCGGGGGTCCTGGCCCGGCTGCCCTACGCCACCATGAACGACCTGCTGGGGGAGGATGAGCTGGACCGGCAGGAGGTCCTGGCCGAGGCCATGGAGTCCGCCGACCTGCTGGACCTGGACAGCGTCCGGGTGCTGGCCCCCATCCCGGAACCCAAACAGGACGTGATCTGCCTGGGTATGAACTACCAGAAGCACAAGACCGAGGCCGAGCAGTTCGACGCCCAGGCCTTCACCCGGGAGCGGGGGAGCGCCGTCTACTTCTCCAAGCGGGCCACCCACTGCCCCGGCCCGGGGGACCCCATCCCCGGCCACTTTGACATCGTGGACAGCCTGGACTACGAGACCGAGCTGGCAGTGATTTTGGGCAGGGATGCGGTGAACGTGGCCGAGGAGGACGCCTTCGACTATGTCTTCGGCTACACCATCGTCAACGACATCTCCGCCCGGAACCTGCAGACCGGCCACAAGCAGTGGTATTTCGGCAAGGGTCTGGACGGCTTCACCCCCATGGGGCCGTGCATCGTGACTAAGGATGCGTTCGCCCAGCCCCCGGCCCAGGCCATCCGCACCTGGATCAACGGGGAGCTGCGGCAGGAGGCCGTCACCGACGAGCTGATCTTCGGCATCCCCCACATCATCCACGAGCTCTCCCAGGGCATGACCCTGAAGGCCGGAACCATCATCGCCACCGGCACCCCCGCCGGGGTGGGCATGGGCTTCGACCCGCCCAAATTTTTGAGAAAAGGCGACGTGGTCCGCTGCCAGATCGAGGGTATCGGCACGCTGGAAAATACGGTGGAAGAATAAACTTATCTCCCATGTAGGGAACGGGCATGCCCGTTCCGCTGAGGATCTACCACCCGGAACATTGGAATAGAAAAAGAAAAGGACCCGGTCGATTGACCGGGTCCTTGCGTTATTGAGAATGAGATTGGGAGTGACAATCTTTAATTAGAAGATGCCCTGCTCCATCATAGCCTCAGCAACCTTCTTGAAGCCAGCGATGTTAGCACCAGCAACCAGGTTGTAGCCCAGGCCATACTCCTCAGCAGCCTCTGCGGAGACCTTGTGGATGTTGATCATCATCTTCTGCAGCTGAGAATCAACTTCCTCCTCGGTCCAGGACAGACGCTCGGAGTTCTGAGACATCTCCATAGCGGAAACGCCAACGCCGCCGGCGTTAACAGCCTTGGAGGGAGCAACGATCATGTGCTTCTGGCTCATCAGGAAGGCCAGAGCGTCGTTGGTGGTGGGCATGTTAGCGACCTCGATGTAGTACTTGGCGCCGCAAGCAGCGATCTTCTCAGCCTGCTCCATGTTGACGTCGTTCTGCATAGCGGAGGGCATGATGATGTCAGCCTTCACGCCCCAGGGCTTCTGGCCGGGGAAGAACTCAACGCCGAACTTGTCAGCATAGTCCTGAACCTTGTTGCGGCCGGAAGCACGCATCTCCAGCAGGTAGTCGACCTTCTCCTCGGTGCAGACGCCTGCGGGATCGTAGACATAGCCGTCGGGGCCGGACAGGGTGATGACCTTAGCGCCCAGGTGCATAGCCTTCTTGCAGATGCCCCAGGTAACGTTACCGAAGCCAGCAGCTGCGATGGTCTTGCCCTCGATGGTCTCGCCTTCGTGCTTCAGGACTTCGACGGTGTAGTACACAGCGCCGTAGCCGGTAGCCTCGGGACGAGCCAGGGAGCCGCCATAGGACAGGCCCTTGCCGGTCAGAACGCCGTTCTCGAAGCAGCCCTTCAGGCGGCGATACTGGCCATACAGGAAGCCGATCTCACGGCCGCCAACGCCCATGTCACCAGCGGGAACGTCGATGTCGGGCCCGATGTAACGATACAGAGCAGTCATGAAGCTCTGGCAGAAGCGCATGATCTCAGCGTCGGACTTGCCGGAGGGATCGAAGTCAGCGCCGCCCTTGCCGCCGCCGATGGGCAGGCCGGTCAGGGAGTTCTTGAAGATCTGCTCGAAGCCCAGGAACTTGATGATGCCGGGGTACACGTTGGGCTGGAAGCGCAGGCCGCCCTTGTAGGGGCCGATAGCGCCGTTGAACTGGCAGCGATAGCCGATGTTGGTGTGGGTCTTGCCAGCGTCGTCAGTCCAGACAACACGGAAGGTGAACATACGCTCGGGCTCGACCATACGGCCCAGCAGGTCGACCTGCTCATATTCGGGATGAGCCTCGACAACGGGGTCCAGAGAGCTCAGAACTTCTTCAACAGTCTGCACGAACTCGGGCTCGCTGCCGTGCTTCTTCTTCACAGTCTCGATAACGCTTGCGATATAAGCATTCATGATAATCTGCTCCTTCACATGTGAAATATTATTTTTACCTGCACTCCTACAGGTGAAAATACAGGAAAAAATTTGCGTGGGCAAACATAAAATTTTACCCATTTGCAAATGCAAGTATACCACGGTCTTCCACTAAATGCAACAATTATTTTGAAAAATAAAAGATAAAATTTGCGCCATCCCACAAAAATACTGTCATGTGGTTTCTTTGAAGGATGAAATATTCAATCTTGCAAAAAGACGCCGGAAACGAGCCGGCGTCTTTGAGAATGTGCAGTAAACTGGCGGAGGTTATGCAGGAACGGGTTACTTCTTCAGAATGGTGTGGGAGGCGGCAGCCCGCAGGGGCTCAATGATGATGAGGGTGATGACGGCGGCCACGCCGATCTGCACCAGGTTGCCGGGGATGGAGCTCACAGGGGCGATCCAGTTGCCGTAGATGAAGCCCTCGGCGATGTAGTAGCCCACGATTTTGATGACGCAGGCCAGAACCATGGCCAGGATGTACCGGGGGAAGGACTTTTTGTTCTCGGTGACGGCGCCCACCACCAGGCCCATGCAGCCCACGATGACCAGGGTGAAGGGGGCCCACAGGGTCCAGCCGGACAGCAGGTCGAACAGGCCCATGCCGATGCCGCCGGCGATCATGCCGGTGCGCTTGCCGAAGAGGATGGCGGCCACGAACAGGGGGACGTTGCCCAGGTGGATCAGGCCGCCGGCAGCGGCAATGGGGAGCTTAATGTTGACAACGGCGGTGAAGACGTACACCAGCACGATACAGACGGCGGTGATGGCCAGATCCTTCACGCTCATGGAGGAGCGGGGGGTGGCGGCTGCAGTTTTTTCAGACATGACGTTTCTCTCCTTTGGGTCTTTTCTCGGGAAACCGGCGGGGCATCCCGCCGATGTGTTAAGAGTAGCATGAAACTGACCTGGTCAAAATCTCCAAAATAAAACTTTTTGGCAGGCCAGAGGGCAGGTCAGAGGTCCCGCAGCCCGCAGGCCAGTTGCCATCTGGCCTGCGTTCTGGTAATATAATATGGAATCACAGGCAACGGAAAAAGGAGGATGCCTATGTCTACATCCGATTCCCGCTCCCTGCTGGAGCGGTTACAGGAACATCATCGGGAGGGCTACCTCTCCCTTCACATGCCCGGCCACAAGGAGAACACCGGCCTGGCCGACTACCTGAATACCCTGAACGCCGGGCTGGATATCACCGAGCTGCCCGGCTTTGACGATCTCCACGCCCCCGAGGAGGTGCTGGCCGACGCCATGGCACGGGCGGCCAGGCTCTGGGACGTGCCCAGAAGCTGGCTCCAGGTGAACGGCTCCTCCGGCGGCCTGCTGGCGGCCATCCGGGGGGCCACCCGCCGGGGGGACAAGATCCTGGTGGCCCGGAACTGCCACAAGGCCATCTACCACGCCGTGGAGCTCTGCGGCCTGGAGCCGGTCTTTCTGCTGCCCCCGGTGGAGGAGACCTTCGGCCTGTCCGGGTCCATCCCCCCGGAGCAGGTGGCCCAGGCCCTGGAGGAGCACCCGGATATCAAACTCATCGTCTACCCCAGCCCCACCTATGACGGGGTGGTCAGCGACACGGCGGGGATCTGCGCTGTGGCCCATGAACGGGGGATCCCCGTGCTGGTGGATGAGGCCCACGGCGCCCACCTGGGCCTGTCGGGCCACTTCCCCCCCTCGGCCATGAGCCAGGGGGCCGACCTGGCGGTGGCCAGCCTCCACAAAATGCTCCCCAGCCTCACCCAGACTGCCGTCCTCCACGCCCGGGGGCGGTATGTGAACCTCCCGGAGATCCACCGGCAGACGGGGATCTTCCAGTCCAGCAGCCCTTCTTACCTGCTGATGGCCTCCATGGAGGGCTGTATCCGGCTGCTGGAGGAGCGGCGGGAGGAGCTCTTCGATGCCTGGCAGGCCCGGCTGGCGGACTTTGACCGGCGGGTGAAGGGGCTGAAGCATCTGCGGCTGCCCGGCCACGGCGGGGAGGCGGGGGAGACCTATCCCGGCATCTTCGCCCTGGACCCGGCAAAGATCGTCATCTCCACCCGGCACAGCGCCCTCAACGGGGTGGAGCTGAAAAACCGCCTGCGGGAGGACTACAAGATCGAGCTGGAGATGGCCCTGGACCACTACGCCGTGGCCATGACCGGCCTGGGCACCGACGATACTTTCGCCGGCCGTCTGGCCCAGGCTCTGCTGGAGCTGGACGAGAAGTACGGCCCCGCCGAAGAGGAGGTCCCTCTGGAGACCGTCACCCAGCTCCCCCCCAGAAACATGACCATCGAGGCGGCTGCCATGGCCCCCGGCGGGGTGGACTTCCTCTACGACAGCATGGGGAAGGTCTGCGGGGAGTATATCTGGGCCTATCCCCCCGGCATCCCCCTCATCACCCCCGGCGAGGTCATCACCACCGCCCTGGTGGAGGACGTGGAGCGGCTCTACCGGGCCGGGGTAAAGCTCATCGGAACCCGGGGCAAGCCCCCCTTCACCACCGTAGCGGTGAGGAACGAGGGGTGAGGTGTCATTGGCTCCCCTGAGAGGGGAGGCAGAGGCGTTGGTCCACCACCCACCCATTTTGTAGGGGCGATTCAAGAATCGCCCGTGCTGCGAGGAGGGTATCTGCCGCGTTTCGGGCGCTTCGTGAAGCGCCCCTACAATGGTTGTTTATCTGCTGCCAAACCCATTGACATCCTGCCGAAAGTACATTATAATATTTTCGACTATCACCCGACTATCGGGATCGAAAGGAGCTGTTCTCTTATGAAGAGAATCCAAACTCTGGAGACTCGCGACCTGGCCAAGAGCCTGAAGACCGGCGGCTGCGGCGAATGCCAGACCTCCTGCCAGTCTGCCTGCAAGACCTCCTGCGGCCTTGCCAACCAGCAGTGCGAGAATAGCAACCGCTAATCCGCAGCTGATTGATCGAATGTAGGAAAAGCTGCCGCCTGATCTTAGGATCAAGCGGCATTTTTTCTCCCATCCTATGGAGTGACAAAATTATGATACATCAGTACAAATTAAACGGCTACAACATCGTTCTGGACGTTTACAGCGGCTCCGTCCATCTGGTGGATGAGGTGGCCTACGACATCATCGCCCTCTTTGAGAACACCCCCCACGACCAGATCGTGGCCCGGATGCTGGACAAGTACGGCCACCTGGAGGACGTGGACGAGAAGGAGCTGTGGGCGTGCATCGAAGACGTCCAGGCCCTGAAGGAGGCTGGCAAGCTCTTCTCCGAGGACCTGTGGAAGGATGTGGAGCAGGCCGCCTTCCAGGCCACAAAGCCTGTCCTCAAGGCCATGTGCCTCCATGTGGCCCACACCTGCAACCTGAACTGCGACTACTGCTTTGCCAGCCAGGGCAACTACCACGGGGATCGGGCCCTCATGTCCTTCGAGGTGGGCAAGCAGGCCCTGGACTTCCTCATCGCCAACTCCGGCTCCCGGGTGAACCTGGAGGTGGACTTCTTCGGCGGTGAGCCCCTCATGAACTGGGATGTGGTCAAGGAACTGGTGGCCTACGCCCGCACCCAGGAGCCTATCTACCACAAGAACTTCCGCTTCACCCTCACCACCAACGGGATGCTCCTGGACGACGAGGTCACGGAGTTCTGCAACAAGGAGATGCACAACGTGGTCCTGAGCCTGGACGGCCGCAAGGAGGTCCACGACCGCCTGCGGAAGAACCTGGCTGGCCTGGGCAGCTACGATATCATCGTCCCCAAGTTCCAGGAATTTGTGAAGAAGCGGGGAGACCGGGAATACTACATGCGGGGGACCTTCACCCACGACAACACCGACTTCACCGAGGATATCTTCCACATGGCCGACCTGGGCTTCACCGAGCTGAGCATGGAGCCGGTGGTGAGCCCCCCCGGCGAGCCCTGGGCCCTCACCGAGGAGGACCTGCCCAAGCTCTTTGAGCAGTACGAGATCCTGGCCAGGGAGATGATCAAGCGGGAGAAGGAGGGGCGGCCCTTCACCTTCTACCACTACATGATCGACCTGTCCGGCGGCCCCTGCCTCCACAAGCGGATGTCCGGCTGCGGCTCGGGGACCGAGTACCTGGCCGTTACCCCCTGGGGAGAGCTCTTCCCCTGCCACCAGTTCGTCAATGACCCGGCCTACTCCATGGGCAACGTGTGGGACGGGGTGCAGAACACGGAACTGGGGGAGAAGTTCCACCGCTGCAACGTGGTGGCCAACCCCGACTGCCGGGACTGCTGGGCCCGGCTCTACTGCGCCGGCGGCTGCGCGGCCAACGCCTACCACGCCGTGGGCGATATCAACGGAACCTATGAATACGGCTGTCAGCTCTTCAAGAAGCGCATCGAGTGCGCCATCATGATCAAGGCAGCCCAGCAGGAATGACCCCGAAGGAGGACAAGACCAATGGAAGTAAAGAAAGTGACCTATATGGGCGTTGACATCGACGATGTCACCAAGCAGCTGGAGGACGGCATCGCCAAGATGAACGAAAAGGGCTGGACCGCCCGCCGGGAGGACATGCTCAGCGGCACCGCCGTCCGGGTGACCTACACCCGGGGCGTGGTGGACGACGACGAGGACGAGGCCGCCCTGCTGGAAGCCCTGGGCAGCATGGAAGACTGATACACCATGAAACACCATCAGAAAGAGAAAGGGTGAACACACGATGGTAATCGGACTGATCGTTGGCACGGTGTTTATCGTGGCGGTTCTCATCATCGAGAACCGGAAAAAATGACCGGAACCAAAGGCCGGGTCCGGCGGGTGATCCTGCTTCTCCTCTGTCTGGCCGTCCTGGCGGCGGTCCTGGCCCTGGGGATCAGCTTCTATATGACTGCCTCCACCCGGGACCGCATTCTCTCCCAGGAGGATACGTCCCCCGAGAGTCTGGACTGCATCCTGGTGCTGGGCTGCGGCATCCGGCCCGACGGCTCCCCCACCCCCATGCTGGCCAGCCGGATCAGCCGGGCGGTGGAGCTCTATCAGGCCGGCTGGGCGGACAAGCTTCTCATGTCCGGGGACAACAGCCGGGAGGACTACAACGAGGTGGGGACCATGAAGGCGGAGGCCATCGCCCAGGGGGTCCCCCAGGAGGATATCGTCACCGACCACGCGGGGTTCTCCACCTATGACAGCCTGTACCGGGCCCGGGATATCTTCGGGGCGGAGCGGGTGGTCATCGTCACCCAGGCGTACCACCTGAGCCGGGCCCTCTACCTGGCGGAGGCCCTGGGCCTGGAGGCCTGGGGCGTGGCCGCCGCCCCCCGGAACGACGCCGGCCAGATCGGCCGGGATGTTCGGGAGATTTTAGCCCGGGACAAGGCCTTCCTCTGGGCCATCCTCCAGCCGGAACCCAAGTTTTTGGGGGACCCAGTCCCACTGACATAAGCAAAGCGACCACGGAGCAAACCGCCTCCGTGGTCTTTTTTTCCGCCCTCCCGCATAGGCTGTACCACCAAAAGGAGGGATCGGCATGACATTGGAACAGGCCAGGGTGGGACAGACCTTCACGGTCCTCCACGTCCGGGGGGAGGGGGCCTTGCGCCGGCGGCTGCTGGACATGGGCATCCTCCCCGGCACCGCCGTCACCGTCACCGGGGCGGCTCCCCTGGGGGACCCTCTGGAACTGACCCTGCGGGGCTATACCCTGACCCTCCGCCGGGCCGACGGAGGGCTGGTGGAGGTGGCCGAAGGGAGGAACCGCCGGTGGTGACCATTGCCCTGGTGGGGGGCCCCAACGCGGGCAAAACCACCCTCTTCAACGCCCTCACCGGGGACCGACAGCCGGTGGGCAACTGGCCGGGGGTCACGGTGGAGCAGAGGTCCGGGGGTTGGACGGGGGACCCCTCGGTCCGTGTCCTGGACCTGCCGGGGATCTACGCCCTGACCCCCTACACCCCGGAGGAGGGGGTCACCCGCCGGGTCCTCACCAAGCAGCGGCCCGACGCCATCCTGAACCTGGTGGACGGGGCCAGCTTAGAGCGGGGGCTCTATCTCACCCTCCAGCTTCTGGAACTGGGCATCCCCATGGCCGTGGCGGTGAACCGGCTGGACCTGTTGGAAAAACGGGGACAGGCCCTGGACACGAAGGCGCTGGCCCAGGGGCTGGGCTGCCCGGTGACCGCCCTCTCCGCCGCCAAGGGGCAGGGGGTGGACCGGGCCATGGAGCTGGCCCTGGACCAGGCCAAGGCAGGGACCCCGCCCGATCCGGCGCCGGTCTACTCCCAGCGGGTGGAGCGGGCCATGGCGGATATCCTTGTGCTGGCCCGGTCCGTCCTGCCCCAGGAGGGACGGGCCTTCTATGTGTCCAAGCTCTTTGAGGGGGAGGAGGAGGCCCAAAAAGCCCTGGGGGCTGGGCTGGCCCTCCGGCAGCGGATCGACCTGGTGGTCTCCGCCTGCGAGGAGGATGTGAACGACGACCGGGTGGAGCGCATCGCTGCCGAGCGGTACGCCTTCGCCGGGGACCTGGCCCGCCGGTGCCTGACCAAGGGGCGGGGCGGCCGCTCCATGACTGCCCGGCTGGACCGGGTTCTCCTCCATCCCCTGCTGGCGCTGCCCGCCTTCGCCGCCGCCCTGCTGGGGATGTTCTGGCTGGCCATCTGCCTGGTGGGCGGGTGGACGGAGACCCTCATGGCCACTCTCTTCCGAGGGAAGTGGTCCCTGCTGGGCCGGGAACTGCTTGGGGTGGTCCCCCTGCTGGACTACGCCCTGTCCCGGGTGGGCTGCCCGGACTGGCTGACCTCTCTGGCGGTGGATGGCGTGGCCACCGGGGTGGGGACGGTGCTGACCTTCCTGCCCCAGCTGGCGGTGCTGTTCTTCTGCCTGACCTTTCTGGAGGGCTGCGGGTATCTCTCCCGGGGGGCCTATCTCCTGGACCGGGCGGTCCGGCGATTAGGTCTGTCGGGGAAGTCGGTGGTGCCCTACATCCTGGCCTGCGGCTGCGGAGTGCCGGGGGTCCTGGCCTGCCGGACCATCCGCCGGGAGAGCTGCCGCCGGCTGACGGTGATGACCACTACCTTCCTGCCCTGCGGGGCCAAGCTGCCGGTGATCGCCCTCATTGCCGGGACGGTTTTTCCCGGGGGCTGGTGGGTGGCCCCCCTGGCCTATCTGGCGGGGGTGGGGGCCATCCTCCTCACCGGCTGGCTGTTCTCCGGGAGCCGGTGGTTCCCGGCGGGGGACACGCCCTTCCTGCTGGAGCTGCCGGAATACCGTCTCCCCGGCTTGGGAGATCTGGTCCGGGGGACGGTCCGGCGGGTGGGGGAGTTTCTGGGCAAGGCGGGTTCTCTGCTGGTGCTGGCCTCGGCGGCGGTGTGGTTTGCCGCCTCCTTCGGCTGGAGTCAGGGGACCTTTGGCTATCTGGCCGGCGGGGACCTGTCCGGCAGTCTGCTGGCCGGGGTGGGGACACTGCTGGCCCCCCTGTTCGCCCCCCTGGGCTGGGGGGACTGGCGGGCGGTGGTGGCCTCCCTCACCGGCCTGCTGGCCAAGGAGAGCATCGTGGGGACCCTGGCGGTCCTCTGCCCCGGGGGCCTGCCGGACTGCCTCATGAACCCGGCAGCCGCCCTGTCCTTCCTGCTGTTCAACCTGTTGTGCGCCCCCTGCCTGGCCGCCCTGGGGGCCATCCGCCAGGAGATGGACTCCCCCCGTCACTTCCGCCTGACCGTCCTCTGGCAGACCGCCCTGGCCTGGTTCGTGGCCCTGGGGGTCTATAACCTGCTGGAATTAGGAATGAGGAATTAAGGGGCATACCCGTTTTGCCGGAAACGCTGGGGATATGCTCTGTGTGGATTGGGCCGATGTGGTCATCGGCCCCTACACGGGGGTGCATGTATCACCCCCGTAGGGCGGGTGCTTGCTCCCGCCGAAACCCGAAGGGCAGAAGCCACGCCCCCGCGCGCCCCGCCGGTGGGCGCGAACCCACGTTGCGGATATCCGAAACGTGGCAAGCGGAACGGGCATGCCCGTTCCCTACAAGGGGGTGTGTTAACAACCTTCTCCACCCCCATCCCGGCGGATTTTATTCATTTCACAAAAAACAAGACGGAAATCCTGCGAAAATTGTTGTGGACGTTATGGAAATACCCATGACTTTTCTGTGTTTCTGTGGTATAATAACTCAGAATAGCCTTATTTTACGTTTTCAGTCAATATCACGATCCTGGATCGTCATTATACTACATTAACTAACGGGAAAGGAAACTGTTACTATGCAAGAATTCAAGGGAAGCAGCAATTATGTGGTCTCCTCGGACCTGCTGCGTATCGTCAACATCTCCATTGCCCTCCAGAAGCCCCTGCTCATCAAGGGCGAGCCCGGCACCGGCAAGACCCAGCTTGCCCAGGCCATCAGCGACGCCCTGGGCAAGAAGCTCATCATCTGGAATATCAAGTCCACCACCAAGGCCCAGGACG
>JAUNCL010000007.1 GCA_030535235.1 Bacillota bacterium | reverse complement strand
GGTCTCTCCCTCTTTTTTTGGAAACGTGGGATGACAAAAGTGGGTTGGGCCGATGACCACATCGGCCCCATCAACCTGTGACACTGACCCCTACACAAGCAAAAAAACACTCCCGTATTGCGTTTACGGGAGCGTTATTCTTTCTTGTCCGGGATATATTTCGCCACATCCTCCAGTCCACAGTCCAGGATCTCGCAGAGACGGTTGAGAGTATAGGTCGTGACAGATTTGTTTTCCTGCAGGCTCTGCACGGTGGAATGACTCATTTTGTAGGTCACCCGCAGAGTATAGGTGGTCACACCCTTCTTTTTCATGGTCTCCCACAGGGGGTCAAAGCAGATCACGTTCTCTCCTCCTTTCACTTGTTTTCCATTATGGAGGAACAACGCACCCTAAGAATATGGCCGTTATTTGGCCATATTCCCCCTTTGCAAATTCCGGTCATTCTGTTATAATGACAATAAAATGGGGATTCTATCGGTTTTTTTTGATATTTTTTGAAATGAAAATGAGGATATGGAATGAAGAAGAGAAGAAGATATCGGGTCGATCTGGAAAGATGCTTTTCCCATGATACGGTCCTGCTGACGGCAGCCGGGACGGCCATCAACGTGGTCCTCTCCGGGCTGGTCACCCATCTGGGTCTGCCCCTGTATCTGGACAACGTAGGGAGCGTCCTGGTGGGCGTCCTGGGTGGGGTGGTCCCCGGCATGGTGGCCGCCTTTACCTCCAATTACCTGTGGTATCTCGGCGATCCCTCGGGCATCATGTTCGGGGTGCTGACGGTGGTCATGGCCGCCCTGGCGGCGGAGATGTCCAAGCGGGGGGCCTTCAGGATCTGGCAGGGCTATGTCCTCCTGTGGGTCCTGATGGTGGCCATCGGCGGCGGGGTTGGCTCGGTGATGGGCTGGTACCTCTATGGAGAAGTCGTGGGGAAAACCATCTCCGCGCCCTGTGTATTCTGGCTCTGTGACCATGGCCTGGGGGGCTTTTCCGCCCAGTTTCTGGGGGACCTCTTTTTGGATATGATAGACAAGGCTATTACGGTGCTCCTGATGGCCCTGGTCCTGTGCTGCTTTCCCAAGGTCCTCCGGGGAAGACTCCCCCTGGGTTATCTTTACCGCTGCTCCTCCAAGGAGCTGGCGGAGGAATATGCGAAACGGAGGGTCCCCTACGCCGGCATTTCCGTGTTCAATAAGATCATGTACATCATTCTGTCGGCGCTGGTCCTCCTGTCGGTGATGGTGACCTGGTACAGCACCTTGGAATACCTGACCCATGATTTTCTGGAAGACGGGGACCTCTTCGCCCTCTTTTCCTTTGTGGTCCAGCTCCTGGGCCTGGAGTTCTCGGTGAGCATCTTTGCCATTATTTTATCCAGCTGGATGAGCTATACGATGCTCATCCAGCCCACGGACGCCATCATGAGGCACACCCTGGCCTTTCAGAGCGCCGACCAGGAGACCTGGCTGGAGAGCGAGGCCTGGAAGCAGCGCTATGTGGTCCGCACCCGGGACGAGATCCAGGTCCTCTACGACGCCATCTGCAGCTCCGAGGAGAGCATCGCCCAGAAGGTAGCCAGCCTGCGGGAGAACGAGACCCGGCTGCGGCATCTCTCGGAGACCGACCTGATGACCGGCCTGAAAAACCGGGGGACCGGGGAGTCCGCCATCAACGCCCTGCTCCGGGCGGGGATGCCCGGCCTGTTCTGCATCATGGACTGCGACAAGTTCAAGGCCATCAACGACACCTACGGCCACATGGCGGGGGACGCCGCCCTGGTGGCCGTGGCCCGGGCCATGGAGGCGGTCAGCAGCCCGGAGGACGTCCTCATGCGGATGGGGGGCGACGAGTTCATCATGTACCTGCCCCGGATCCTGACGGAGGAGGAGGCCCAGAAATTTTTCACAAAATTCTTCCGGTGGCTGGCCGAGCATCCCGTGGCCGAGCTGAAGCAGAACAGCATATTCCTCAGCCTGGGGGCGGTCTTCTGCCGGGGAGAGCCGGACCTGACCTTTGACAAGATCTGCCGGCAGGCCGACAGCGCCCTCTATGAGAGCAAGAAAACAAAGGGCTTCTCCGCCCATATTTTCCCGGCCTGAGGGGGTTTTCCCGGGAAAGGAAAGGGTTCCGCCTTGACACTCCTCTGTTTTTGGATATAATTGTACTATTATGGCAATCTGCCGCCCAAGAGAGCAAACAGGGGGCGGCTTCCTGATAGGACCAAATATCATGTTCGCCGGAAGCCAACGGCGAGGGAGGAGTTATCAATATGCTTTCCAATTCTGAAAAGACCATGGAGAAAGTTGTCGCCCTGTGCAAGGGCCGGGGCTTCGTGTTCTCCGGCAGCGAGATCTACGGCGGCCTGGCCAACACCTGGGACTACGGCCCCCTGGGCGTGGAGCTGAAGAACAACGTGAAGAAGGCCTGGTGGAAGAAGTTCGTCCAGGAGAACCCCTACAACGTGGGTCTGGACGCCGCCATCCTCATGAACCCCCAGGTCTGGGTGGCCTCCGGCCACGTGGGCGGCTTCTCCGACCCCCTCATGGACTGCAAGGAGTGCAAGGAGCGCTTCCGGGCTGACAAGGTCATCGAGGGCTGGTGCGAGGAGAACGGCTTCGACCTGGGCAAGTCCGTGGACGCCCTGAGCCAGGCCGAGATGAAGGCCTTCGTGGAGGAGCACAACATCCCCTGCCCCACCTGCGGCAAGCACAACTGGACGGATATCCGTCAGTTCAACCTGATGTTCAAGACCTTCCAGGGGGTCACCGAGGACGCCAAGAACACCGTCTACCTGCGGCCTGAGACCGCCCAGGGCATCTTTGTCAACTTCCAGAACGTCCAGCGGACCACCCGGAAGAAGCTGCCCTTCGGCGTCTGCCAGATCGGCAAGTCCTTCCGCAACGAGATCACCCCCGGCAACTTCACCTTCCGCACCCGTGAGTTCGAGCAGATGGAGCTGGAGTTCTTCTGCAAGCCCGGCACCGAGCTGGAGTGGTTCGGCTACTGGAAGGAGTACTGCCACAACTGGCTGAAGAACCTGGGGATGCGGGACGAGAACCTCCGCCTGCGGGACCACGACCCCGAGGAGCTGAGCCACTATTCCAACGCCACCACCGACTTCGAGTTCCTCTTCCCCTTCGGCTGGGGCGAGCTGTGGGGCGTGGCCTCCCGGACCAACTACGACCTGAACGCCCACCAGACCACCTCCGGCAAGGACCAGACCTACTTCGACCAGGAGGCCAACGAGCACTACATTCCCTACGTCATCGAGCCCTCCCTGGGCGCCGACCGCGTGACCCTGGCCTTCCTCATCGACGCCTACGACGAGGAAGTGGTGGGCCAGGATAAGAAGGGCAACGACGACATCCGCACCGTCCTGCACCTGCACCCCGCTCTGGCCCCCTTCAAGTGCGCCGTCCTGCCCCTGTCCAAGAAGCTGGCTGAGCCCGCCCTGGAGATCCAGCAGCAGCTGAGCAAGTACTTCATGGTGGACTACGACGAGGCCGGCTCCATCGGCAAGCGGTACCGCCGCCAGGACGAGATCGGCACCCCCTTCTGCATCACCGTGGACTTTGAGACCGTGGGCGACGGGGAGACCGCCGGCGACGGCTGCGTCACCGTCCGGGACCGGGACACCATGGAGCAGGTCCGTATGCCCATCGCCGAGCTGAAGGATTACCTGGCCGGCAAGATGGATTTTTGAGGGTGATTTTCCGAAAAAGCCATATTGACAAAAAAGGATCGTATACGATAGACTTCTGCTGAAAAGTCATTCTGAGATCTGAGGAAATCATATGCTTCATTCATTCAAAAAAATGGAGAAACAGGGGGAAGGAAAGGCCGATGGCCTTTCCTTCGCCGCTTGTGTCCTTCGGGGCCGGGTGTACAGCCGGGAGGGGGGGCCTCTGTCCTTCCTGTACCTGCTCCCTCTGGTGCTGGCCTACCTGTGCCTGGACCTGACCCTGCGGTTTACCTACCGGGGAATGGGCATCGTGGGAGTGAAATACCTGCCCGCCTCCCTGTTCACCCTGGGCTGGGTGCTGGTCCTGGCGGGATTTGTGCTCCTGCTGCCCCGGAAGGTCAAGTGGCTGGGGCGGGGTCTGCCCGTGGGGATCTTTGTGGCCCTGTGCCTGACCCACAGCGCCTTTATGGAGATCTTCAGCCGGTTCTTCTCCTTCTCCGACCTGACCTACTCCGGGGTGGGGGGCTTTGTGAAGGCCGACTACATCCGGTTTCAACCCTTGGTTCTGACAGCGGCGGCGGCAGCCGTCCTGCTGGTGCTCCTGTCGGGACGAATGGAGAGAGCGGCCCCCGCCGCCATCACCAAGAGGACCCTTCTCCTGAGCCTTCTGCTTATGGCGGCAGGGGGCGTCATCGTGGCCGCCGTCCACTTCCTATGCTTCCCCAAGATGGACACCGTCATGTGGAAAAACACCGGTGAGGACGGGGAGAACGCCGCCTACCAGAACTACATCAACACCACCAACGCCCTGATGGTCTCCGGTCTGTTCCAGTACACCGCCCGGGACCTGTTCATCCAGGTTGCCCCCGCCGGGTCCATGACCGGGGAGGAGCGGCAGCTGGTGGAGGACTACGTGGCGGAGTACGAGGCTGCCCGGACCGAAAACGACTACACCGGCCTGCTGGCCGGGAAGAACGTGATCCTGGTCCAGCTGGAAGCCATCGACACCTGGATGCTTTCCGAGGCCTACATGCCCAACCTGTGGAACCTGAAGCAGGAATCCCTGTCTTTCTCCAACCACTACACCCCGACCTACATCGCCGCCGGCACCTTCAATACGGAGTTCATGGTCAACACCGGCCTGCTGCCGGCCACCGGGGGCCTGCCCACCTCGGTGTACCTCCGGGACGCCTATCCCTACTCCCTGCCCAGCCTCTTTACCCAGGCGGGCTACACCGCCCGGTCCTTCCACAACAGCGAGGGCGCGGTCTATGACCGGGAGGCCATCCACCTGAATTTAGGCTATGAAAGCTACACCAGCGGCTGGGAGATGGGTATGGAGAGCATTTCACTGGATCGGTATTTGATCAACGGCTTTGAGGACATGGTCGCCGGGGAGCCCTTCTACTCCTTTGTCATCACCTTTTCCGCACACGGCATGTATGGGGAAGACAATCCCATCTACCAAGCCAATGCCCAGGCCGCTCAGGCGGTGGCCCAGCGCACGGAAGACAACTATGTCTACGCCGTGGCGGGGGCCATAGAGACCGACTTGTTCATCGGCGAGTTGATGGACAAGCTCACCGAGAGCGGCCATTTGGAGGACACGGTACTGATCTTTTACGCCGACCACCATAACAAGTACATAATGGATAATGACCTGGAAATGGAACTTAAGGGCGTTGATCAGTTGAATCTGCTGGAGCACACAGACTTCTTCATCTGGTCTCAGGATCTGCCCGCTGGACAGGTGGACAAGGTGACCGGCAGCCTGGACGTGCTGCCCACGGTGGCCAACCTTTTCGGCCTGGACACCACGGGGGCTTTTCTGGCCGGTCACGACGGTCTGGGAGACCAGGGGGGCTATGTGTTCTTCAGCGACGGCAGCTGGTACGACGGCCAGACCTACTGGGCCGTGGGCAGCGACGCAGGCGATCCCCAGCGCAGCAGCCAGATCGCCCGGATCACGGCCCTTAGCAACCTGGTTCTGTCCGGGGATTATTACGGGGAGAAGTGAGAGCCTGACTGTGACGGTTTGAACCTTCCCCTCACCAAGGAGGACAACCACCTGTGCACCACATCCGAAAACAAACTTCCTGGCTGACCCTGGCCCTGCTGCTGGTCACCGGCTTGGTCTACAGCGCCCTGTCTCTGGGCCTGTCCGGCTTTTATGGCGTGAGCTGGGGGGGCGCCCCCCTGCTGTTCTGCCTGAACACCCTGCCGGTCCTGCTGGCATTGGGACTCCTGTGGCTGGCCTTCGGGCAGGCCTGGCTGGCCAGCCTGCTCACCGGCGCCGCCGTCTTTCTCCTCACCGGGGGCAATTATTTTAAGATCCGCTTCCAGGGGTTCCCCCTGACTTGGAAGGACCTGCACCTCCTCCAGGAGGCCTCCCAGATGGCGGGGGAGTACCAAATCAAGTTCACCCCCCTTATGTACCTTTTTCTGGCGGCTATCTTCCTTCTGTCAGCCCTCCTTTTCCTCTATGGCCGGGGCCGGCCCGGGCCGGAGGTCCGGCTGCTCTCCCTGACGGCGGTGGGGCTGGTCAGCCTCATCTGCTTCTACGACGTCTACCCCGACGATGACCTGTACCGCGAGATGGCCGGGGAGTACGCCATGAACGAGACCAAGGCCTACCTCTCCTGCGGGATGCTCTACCCCTTTTTCCACAGCTATGGGGACTATGTGGGCTACCGGAATGGCTACAGCGAGGGGGACGCGGTGGAGATCCTGAGCCGGTACCAGGACGGGGAGATCCCCCCGGACCGGAAGGTCTCTCTGGTGACCATCCAGCTGGAGGCCTACACCGACTTCTCCCTTTTTGACATCCAGGGCATCAGCCCCGAGGTGTACCGGGACTACCACCGGCTGCTGGAGGAGAGCTACTCCGGTGTTCTGGTGGCCGACGTGTTCTCCGGGGGGACCACCGAGACCGAGTGGGCCGTCCTCACCGGGGGAAACTACCACGACGACTTCTCCCATAAGACCGACTCCGTGGCCTGGTATCTGAAGGACCAGGGGTATGTCACCGGCGGCGGCCACCCCAGCCACGAGTGGTTCTACGACCGGGTGTCGGTGAACCCCAACCTGGGCCTGGACAACTATCTCTTCATGGAGAACTACTATGGTTCCTTCCCGGCTGCCGACAAGGACGTAGCCTATGACAACGTCTTCTTCCCCGACCTGGAGCAGCGGATGGGGGACTACTTTGCCGCCAACGACGCCCCCCTGTTCTCCTTCAACGTGACCTATCAGGGCCACGGACCCTACCAAACAGAGTTTACTTACTGGGGGAACTCCTACTGCACCGGGGACTACCCGGACCACATCGACAACGCCTTGAATAACTACCTGTACCTGATGCAGGACACCGGGGCCTACCTGGCCCATCTCACCGACTACCTGAACACCCTGGCGGAGCCGGTGGTCCTGCTCCTCTACGGGGACCACAAGCCCTGGATGGGCAACGGGGCCTCCATCTACCAGGAGCTGGGCATCAACATGGACATCTCCACCCAGGAGGGCTTTTTGAACTACTACAGCACCTGGTACGCCATCTGGGGCAACCAGGCCGCCAAGGAGACCCTGGGCTTTGACTTCGTGGGGGAGGGGCCGGACCTGTCCCCCTGCTTCCTGATGGACCAGGTCTTTACCCTGTGCGGCTGGGAGGGCTCCGCCTACATGCAGGCCCAGCGGGAGGTGGCCCGGACCCTGCCCGTCATGCACACCACCGGCTGGGTGAAGGAGAACGGGGTGTACACCATGGAACCCTCCCAGCAGGCCAAGGACCTCATCCGCCGGTTCCAGGATGTGTCCATCTACGACAGAAGCAAGGGCTGAGTCAGGAATGCGCCTCCCCTCCCAGAGGAGCCGATGGGGCAGTGCCCCCAAAATTCCATGCAGGTGAAAAAATTACAGTTCCATGAAAATTCAGAAAAACCGCCCGTATCTATTGAGATACGGGCGGTTTTATGGTATTCTATAAGTTGTATATCTGTTTGTATTTTTCCTTCTCTTCCAATGGGAGGGTTTTCAATGGCAGAAATTTTCCGAACTGAGGCCAAACCATGAAATATCAGCAGTGGAACATCGCAAACAGGCCCGAAGGGCCTTATAAAGCCATGCGGGAGCGAGGGGTCCCCGCCCTGGTGGCGGCCACCCTCTGCGCCCGGGGACTGGAAACCGTGGAGGAGGCCAACGACCTCCTCTCCAGCAGTGAGCGTCAGCTCCAGGACCCCTTCCTCATGCGGGACATGGACCGGGCGGTGGCCCGCATCCAGGGGGCCTTGGACGGGGGAGAGCTGATCGCGATCTACGGCGACTACGACGTGGACGGCATCACCTCCACCTGCCTGCTGACCCATTACCTCCGCAGCCGTGGGGGCAATGTGACCTATTACATCCCCAACCGCCTGGACGAGGGCTACGGCGTCAATCCCCAGGCAGTGGAAAAGCTGGCCCGGAAGGGTGTAAAGCTCATCATCACCGTGGACTGCGGCATCACCGCCGTGGAGGAGGTGAAGTTCGCCCGGGGCTTAGGCCTGGATGTGATCGTCACCGACCACCACGAGTGCAAGGAGGAGATCCCCGACGCCGTGGCCGTGGTGGACCCCCACCGGAAGGACTGCGAGTACCCCTTCAAGGACCTGGCCGGGGTGGGTGTGGCCCTGAAGCTGGTCATGGCCCTGGGGGGCCGGGAGAGCTTCCGCACCCTGTTTCAGGAGTACGCCGACCTGGCCGCCGTGGGCACCGTGGCCGACGTGATGAAGCTCCTGGGGGAGAACCGCACCATCGTCCGGGTGGGTCTGAACCACCTGAAAAAAACCCGCCGCCGGGGGTTATACTCCCTCATGCTGGAGGCCGGGACCCTCAACCGGTCCATCAACTCCACCACCGTGGGCTACTGTCTCTCCCCCCGCATCAACGCCGCCGGCCGCATGGGCCGGGCGGCCATGGCGGCGGAGCTCATCCTCACGGAGGATGTGGCCCGGGCCGACGCCCTGGCCCACGAGCTCTGCGAGCTCAACCGTCAGCGGCAGGCGGTGGAGCTGGATATCTTCAACCAGTGCATCCAGCGGGTGGGGGAGAAGAAGCAGTACGACTGCCTGGTCCTGGCCGACAAGACCTGGCACCAGGGGGTGGTGGGCATCGTGGCCTCCCGCCTCAGCGAGCAGTTCGCCTGCCCGGTGTTTATGATCTGCCTCCAGGAGGACGGCAAGGGCAAGGGCTCCTGCCGGTCCTACGGCGGCTTCAACCTCTTCTGCGCCTTAGAGCAGTGCGCCGACCTGCTGGAGGGCTACGGCGGCCACGCTCTGGCAGCCGGTTTCACCATCCGGGAGGAGAACATCGACGCCTTCCGGACCAGAATGGAAAAAATCGTCCGGGAGAACACCGGCGGTGAGAAAATGGTCTCCACCCTCCACATCGACGGGGAGATCGAGGACACCGCCATTCTCACCGTGGACCAGGTGGAGGCCCTGTCCCTGCTGGAGCCCTACGGCGCCGGCAACCCCAAGCCGGTCTTCTCCCTGTCCGGGGTGACGGTGACCTGCATGTCCGACGTGGGCGGCGGCCGCCACCTGAAAATGCGGGCCAGCCGGGACGGCCGGACCGTGGACATGATCTTCTTCTCCGTGACCCGAAACAAATCCGGTCTGGCAGTGGGAGACAAGGCCGACGTGGCCTTCTACCCCCAGATCAACGAGTACCGGGGCTCCCGCACCGTCCAGCTCCATCTGGTGGACCTGCGGCCGGCCTATACCCCCAAGCAGCAGGGGGAGAGGGCTCTCTATGAAAAATTCCGCCGGGGAGAGCCCCTCACCCCCCGGGAGGCCCGGGCCATGATCCCCCAGCGGGACGAGTTCGCCGGCATCTGGCGGTACCTGGCCTGCCGCAGTGGGGAGATCGTGGACACCCCCGCCCGTCTGGCCCGAAAGGTGGCCCACGAGGCCGACCTCTGGGAGTCCGCCCTGCGAACCATGGTCTGCCTGGACGTGATGGAGCAGCTGGATCTGCTGAAAATCAACCGGGAGGAGGACGGCTCCCTGCGGGTGAAGCTGCGGAAGCGCCGGGGCAAGGGGAAGGTCAACCTCTACGAGGCCCCCATCATCCAGAAACTGCAGGCCATCGCCTGGGCAAACCACAAAGACGCCCAGGCGTGACGATAGGAGAAAGAGAACAACCCACCCGTGTGATGTGAAAGGAAGCCGGTATATGGAGGACAAATTGGACGCTCGATTCCAAGAGCTGGAAGACAAACTGAAAAGCATGAGCCAGGAGGACCTGCAACGGGTCCGGGACGCCTACCAGTATGCCAAGACCTACCACGAGGGACAGCTGCGCAAGGACGGCTCTCCCTATATCACCCACCCCCTGGAGGTGGCCCATCTGGTGGCCGAGCTGGGTCTGGACGCAGACTCCATCATGGCCGCCCTGCTCCACGACACCATCGAGGACACCGACGCCACCTATGAGGAGGTGGCCAAGCGCTTCACCCCGGCGGTGGCCGACCTGGTGGAGGGGGTCACCAAGCTGGACAAGGTGAAGTACACCTCCATCGAGGAAAAGCAGATGGAAAATCTGCGCAAGATGCTCATGGCCATGGCCAAGGACGTCCGGGTCATGCTCATCAAGATCTGCGACCGGGTCCACAACATCCGCACCATGGAGTTCCAGTCCGAGCGGAAGCGCCGGGAGAAATCCCTGGAGACCCTGGAGGTCTACGCCCCCATCGCCCACCGCCTGGGCATGCAGCGGATGAAGTGGGAGATGGAGGACCTCTCCCTGAAATACCTGGACCCCATCGCCTACAAGGAGATCGACGACGAGCTGGACCACCAGGCCCAGGCCCACGCCGCCTTCATGGAAAAGATCCAGACCGAGATCACCGCCCGCCTGGAGAAGGAGGGCATCAAGGCCACCGTCTACGGCCGGGTGAAGCACATCTATTCCATCTACCGCAAAATGTATGCCCAGAACAAGACCTTCAGCGAGATCTTCGACCTCTATGCCTTCCGGGTCATCGTGGACGATATCCCCACCTGCTACTCCGTCCTGGGCTGTATCCACGACATGTACAAGGCCGTCCTGGGCCGGTTCAAGGACTACATCGGCACCCCCAAGCCCAACATGTACCAGTCCCTCCACACCACGGTCATCGGCACCGAGGGCATCCCCTTCGAGGTCCAGATCCGCACCTGGGACATGCACCACATGGCGGAATACGGCATCGCCGCCCACTGGAAGTACAAGCAGGGCATGAGCAACAAGCAGCTGGGCACCGAGGAGACCTTCGCCTGGGTCCGCCGCCTGCTGGAGAACCAGCAGGACACCGACGCGGAGGAGTATATCCGCACCCTGAAGGTGGACCTCTTCGCCGACGAGGTCTTCGTCTTCACCCCCAACGCCGACGTCATCAACCTGCCCGCCGGGGCCACCCCCATCGACTTTGCCTACGCCATCCACTCCGGGGTGGGCAACTCCATGACCGGGGCCAAGGTCAACGGCCGCATCGTGGGCTTTGACTACCAGCTGAAATCCGGCGAGATCGTGGAGGTTATCACCTCCAAGAACGCCAAGGGCCCCAGCCGGGACTGGATGAAGCTGGCCAAGAGCAACCAGGCCCGCACCAAGATCCGCCAGTGGTTCAAGCGGGAGAAGCGGGAGGAGAACGTGGCCACCGGCCGGGCCATGTTTGAGGGTGAGCTCAAGCGTCTGGGCATCACCATCGGGATGCTCACCTCCGAGGAGATGCTCCCCCACATCCTGGAAAAGGTCCGCTTCAACTCCCTGGAGGAGATGTATGCCGCCATCGGCTACGGCGGGGCCTCCGCCCAGAAGTGCGCCAACCGGGCCCGGGAGGAGCTGGTCCACCAGGACCGCCAGCAGGCCGAGCGTCTGGCCGCCGAGAAGGCCGCCCAGGAGCAGGCCGCCCAGGCCGCCCGGGCCACCGTGGACTCCGGCGTGGCCAAGCAGGGCAACAGCAAGAAATCCTTCTCCGGCGTCATTGTCTCCGGCATGACCGAGTGCATGGTGAAGTTCGCCAAGTGCTGCACCCCCGTCCCCGGCGACGAGATCGTGGGCTTCATCACCCGGGGCTTCGGCGTGTCCGTCCACCGGTGCGACTGCCCCAACGCCGTCAACGGCATGAGCCGGGAGAACGAGAAGGACCGCTGGATCAAGGTCAGCTGGGACCCCGGCAGCCTGAACACCTATAAATCCACCATCGAGCTCATCGGCAAGGACCGCAGCGGCCTGGCCCTGGACGTGGCCACCATCCTGGCCACCGCCAAGATCAACACCCTGTCCTTCAACGCCCAGGCCCTCCCCGACGGCTACGCCAAGCTCAGCCTGGTGGTGGAGGTCCGCACCCAGAGCGAGGTGACCACCATCATGAACAAGCTCCAGCAGATCCACGGCATCTATCAGGTGGCCCGGGTCAGCGGATAAGGACGTTCGCCGCGGGGCTTGTATAACCGCACAGAATTTGGGAACACAAAAGGAGTCGGGGTCACCATACGGAGTGGGTGATAAACCACCCCATGTAGGGAACGGGCATGCCCGTTCCGCCGGTGACAACCCGCCCTGCCATGAGGAGCCGGACCCGGCTCCTTGTCTTTCCAGGAAAAAATACAGAAACAAGGAAGCGCATCAATATGGAACATTCCTTCCAGCCCCTGCTCTTCGGCGGGGATATCAACGTATACAGCGTGGCCCGGGCCTTTCACGAGGCCTACGGCGTAAAGTCGGTCTGCTTTGGCAAGTTCGCCTCCGGCCCCGCCTATGGCTCGAATATCATCGACTACCGGGTCTGCGCCCGGAACGAGGACGCCGAGACCTTCCGTCAGAACGTGGCCCAGGTGGCC
The DNA here is from genome assembly GCA_030535235.1 of Bacillota bacterium. Lineage (GTDB taxonomy): Bacteria > Bacillota > Clostridia > Oscillospirales > Oscillospiraceae > Evtepia. The sequence continues at coordinate 80,627 of JAUNCL010000007.1, read as the reverse complement.
AAGGAGTTCGCCGACAAGACCGTCCTGGTCATCGGCTGCGGCGACAGCTACGTGAAGCTGGCCGCCGAGAACAAGGATTCCTTCCCCGCCAACTGCGTGGCCGCCTACATCGACGGCGACCTCATCAACACCCTCATCAACAAGGAGAAGTTCTACGAGCTGTGCGACAAGCACGGCATCGACCACCCCGGCACCTTCGTCTACCGGAAGGAGATGGGCCACGACTTCGACCTGCCCTTCCAGCCCCCCTACATCTGCAAGCCCTCCAACGGGGTGGCCTACTGGGAGCACCCCTTCCCCGGCAACGAGAAGGTCTTCACCTGCCCCGACCGGAAGAACCTGGAGGAGGTTCTGGACAAGGTCTACGCCGCCGGATACCCCGACACCATGATCATCCAGGACTTCATTCCCGGGGACGACAGCAACATGCGGGTGCTCACCTGCTACTCCGACCGGAACGCCAAGGTGAAGCTCATGTGCCTGGGCCATGTCCTCCTGGAGGAGCACACCCCCCACGGCATCGGCAACCACGCGGTCATCCTCACCGAGGTCAACGAGGCGCTGTGCCGGAAGTTCCGGGCCTTTCTGGAGGATTTGAACTACGTGGGCTTCTCCAACTTCGACATCAAGTACGACCCCCGGGACGGCAAGTTCAAGGCCTTTGAAATCAACTGCCGCCAGGGCCGCAGCAACTACTATGTCACCGGCGCGGGCTACAACATCGCCAGGCTGCTGGTGGAGGACCGGGTGGAGGGCAAGGACCTGCCCTTCGTGATGGCGGACAACCCCAGCCTGTGGCGGGTGGTCCCCCGGAGGGTGGCCTTTGACTACATCGTCTCCGACTACCACCAGGAGATGAAGGCCCGGATGGATGAGGGCAGAGAGGTCACCCCCCTGTTCTACGAAAAGGACAAGGCCTTCGCCCGGACCCTGCGCATGAAGAAGAACCTGCTGGGCCACTTCAAAAAGTTCAAGCAGTATTACGAGAAGAAGAACTGAGACGGCCCCCTCTCAGTCACCGCCTTCGGCGGCGCCAGCTCTCCCCAAGGGGCGAGCCAAGTTTTGTGGAGCGCCCAACGTCTCCCCCCTTGAGGGGGAGCTGTCTGCGGAGCAGACTGAGAGGGTGTTCCATCCAGAGACCATTCGATAGAGGAAACATCTATGTCAAACAAAGAAGGCATCCTGGGGGTCCTGGGGGGCATGGGTCCCCAGGCCACCAACACGTTTTATCAGCGGATCATCGACCGCACCCAGGCCGAGAGCGACCAGGAGCACCTGCGGGTCCTCATCTGGAGCGACGCCAAGATCCCCGACCGCACCGCCGGGATCTTAGGGGGCCGGGAGGAGGAGGTCTTTCAGCATCTCCTGGCCGACGCAAAATTGTTGGAGAAGGCCGGCTGCACCCACCTGGCCATCCCCTGCAACACCAGCCACTTTTTCGCCGACCGCATCCAGGCTGAGCTGTCCATCCCTCTCATCCACATGCCCCGGGAGACCGTGAAGGCCATCCGGGCCGCCGGGAAGAAGACCGTGGGCATCCTGGCCACCGACGGCACCATCCGGACGGGCATCTACCAGAAGGAGCTGGAACAGGCCGGCCTCACGGCAGTGACCCCCCCGGAGGACATCCAGAAAACCGTGATGTCCATCATTTACGACGAGATCAAGCGGGGGGAGACCGGCTCCCGGGAGAAGTTCGCCGGGATCGACGCCTTCCTGCGGGAGGCGGGCTGCGACTGCGCCATTCTGGGCTGCACGGAGCTGTCGGTCTACCGGACCCTCCACGGCCTGCCCCCTTACTATATCGACGCCATGGAGGTTTTGGCCGAGCAGGCCATCCTCCGCTGCGGCAAACAGCTGCGGAATATTTGATCGCAACCCTTACGACAGAAAGGACTATGATCCATGAACCTGACCCTTTATCCCCTGGGGGATTACATCCAGCTTCTGCAGAAGCACAGCCTGCTGATCAATTTCTCCGGTGCGCCTCTCACCCGGGAGGTGGCCCTGGTGAGCTGCGACTCCCGCCAGGTGGTCCCCGGCACCCTGTTTCTCTGTAAGGGCGCCCACTTCAAAGTCGAGTTCCTCCGCTCCGCCATGGAGCAGGGGGCCTTTGCCTACATTGCGGAAAAGCCCTATGAGGGGGTGGACCTGCCCTGCCTGCAGGTCACCGACGTCCGCCTGACCATGGCCCTGCTGGCCGACTTCTACTACAACCACCCCTCGGGGAAGCTCAGCGTGGTGGGCATCACCGGCACCAAGGGCAAGTCCTCCACCACCTACTACCTGAAGTATATCTTCGACGAGTATCTGGCCGCCAAGAAGCAGAAGCCCAGCGGGGTGGTCGGCGGCATCGAGACCTACGACGGCGTGGAGCGGTTCGAGTCCCACCTGACCACCCCCGAGCCCCTGGACTTAGAGCGGCACTTCGCCAACGGCGTGTCCACCGACATGCGCTACCTGACCATGGAGGTCTCCAGCCAGGCCCTGAAGTACGACCGGGTGGTCAACGTGGAGTTCGCCGCCGCCGTCTTTCTGAACATCGGCACCGACCACATCTCCCCCATCGAGCACCCCGACTTTGAGGACTACTTCTCCTCCAAGCTGCGGATCTTCGCCCAGGCCGCCGCCGCCTGCGTAAACCTGGACTCCGACCACGCCGACCGGGTCCTGGAGGCCGCCCGGAAGAGCTGCGCCCGGATGATCACCTTCTCCACCAAGGACCCCTCCGCCACCATCTTCGGCTCCCAGATCCGCAAGGTGGGGGGCGATATCCTCTTCAAGGTCAAGACCCCCCGGTACAGCCGGGAGTTCCGCCTGACCATGCCCGGTCTCTTCAACGTCCAGAACGCCCTGGCCGCCCTGGCGGTCTGCGAGGCCCTGGGCATCCCCGAGCAGTACGCCTTCGCCGGCCTCATGAAGGCCCGGGTCCCCGGCCGGATGGAGGTCTACTCCAACGCCGACGAGAAGGTCTCGGTCATCGTGGACTACGCCCACAACAAGCTCTCCTTTGAGACCCTGTTCCAGTCCGTCAAGGAGGAGTACCCCGGCCGCCGGGTGGTGACCATCTTCGGCTGCCCCGGCTACAAGGCCTATGACCGCCGGAAGGATTTGGGCGAAATTTCGGGCAAATACTCGGACCTTGTCATTCTAACCGAGGAAGACCCCGGCGAGGAACCCGTGGAGAATATTTGCCGGGATATTGCACAGTATGTGGAAAACGAGGGCTGTGACTACACCATCGTCCCCGACCGGGGCGAGGCCATCCGCCAGGCCGTTCTGGGCAGCCAGGAGCCCACCATCATCATCCTCACCGGCAAGGGGGCCGAGACCCGCCAGAAGCGGGGCATTGAATACATCGACTGCCCCTCCGACGTGGAGTATTCCAAAAAGTTCCTCCATGAGTACGACGTCCTCCACGGCATGGACGGCATGAGCAAGGTCCGGGCGCTGCTGGACGTGCTCCCCCTCCTCCGCCGCTACGAGGGCCGCACCCTGGTCATCAAGTACGGCGGCTCCGCCCTGGACGCCGCCTCCACCGACACCATTCTGGAGGACGCCGCCGCCCTCCAGTCCGTGGGCGTGCGGGTGGTTCTGGTCCACGGCGGCGGCAAGGAGATCTCCGCCCTGCTGGACCGGATGAACGTGGAAACCAAGTTTGAAAACGGCTACCGGGTCACGGACCAGGCCGCCCTGGAGGGGGCCGAGATGGCCCTGTCCGCCCGGGTGAACAAGGCCATCGTGGGGGCTCTGGACCGCATCGGCGCCAGGGCCTGCGGGGTCTCCGGCCGGGACGGCGGCCTCATCACCGCCCGGCAAAAGGACGAAACGCTGGGCCTGGTGGGGACCATCACCAAGGTGGACCCCCGGCTGCTGACCACCCTGCTGGACGCCGGCTACCTGCCCGTGGTCTCCCCCATCGCCCGGGGGGAGGAGGGCACCGCCCTCAACTGCAACGCCGACGACGCCGCCCGGGCCGTGGCCGAGGCCGTGGGGGCCGATAAGCTGGTCTTCCTCACCGACACCGACGGCATCCTGGTGGACAGCCACAACCAGTCCACCCGCATTGCCAGGATGGATGTGGCCCGGGCCAAGGAGCTCATCGACAGCGGCCTCATCGCCGGCGGCATGATCCCCAAGACCATGAACTGCATCCACGCCGTGGAGCACGGGGTGGGGTCGGTCACCGTCCTGGACGGCCGCATGGAGCACGCCGTCCTGCTGGACGCCATCTCGGAAAAATCCCTGGGCACCACCATGGAGAAGAAGCGGTAATTCTTTTTCTTGAAAAAAAGAATCAAAAAGAACTTTAATTCGCCACTATCGTATGTAAAAACCTCTCAGTATCCAGCCCGGTGACGAAAGCTATACTACGCTCGAAAAGGAGAAACACCCAATGGTCCACATGGAAACCCTCCCCAACGGGGTGCGTATTGTCACGGAAAAAATCGATACGGTCCGGTCCGCCGCCCTGGGGATCTGGGTGGGGGGCGGCTCCCGGGAGGAAAGCCCCCAGGAGTCCGGCGCGGCCCATTTCATCGAGCACATGCTCTTCAAGGGGACCGAGAACCGCTCCGCTGCCGACATTGCCCGGGAAACCGACGCCATCGGTGGCCAGATGAACGCCTTCACCACCAAGGAGTGCACCTGCTTCTACGGCCGGGTCCTGGACGACCACCTGCCCCAGGCCCTGGATATCCTCTGGGACATGGTCTACCGCTCCTCCTTCACCCAGGAGGCGGTGGAGACCGAGCGGGGGGTCATCCTGGAGGAGATCGACATGTACGAGGACACCCCCGATGACCTCTGCGCCGAAAAGCTCTTCGCCGAGGTGTTCCGGGGCAGCTCCCTGGCCCGTCCCATTCTGGGCAGCAAGGACACCCTGGCTCAGATGACCGGGGATTCCCTGCGGGACTACCACCGCCGCCACTACCGGGCGGACAACACCGTGGTGGCCCTCACCGGCAGCTTTACGGAGGAGGTTCTGGAGGACATCCGCCGGCGGTTCTCCGCCCTGGAGGCCGGGGAGATCCCCGGGGTGGATCAGGCGGTGTACACCCCCGCCTTCGTGGCCACCAAAAAGCCCATCGAGCAGAACCACCTGATCCTGGCCTTCCCCGGCCTGACCTACAGCTCCCCCAAGCGCTTCGCCCTCCAGCTGCTGTCCTCCATCCTGGGCGGCGGCGTGTCCTCCCGGCTGTTCCAGCAGGTGCGGGAGCAGCAGGGGCTGTGCTACTCCATCTACTCCTACGGCGCCGGACACCAGGACGCCGGGGTTTTCTGCGTCTACACCGCCCTGAACCGGGAGACCGAGACCAAGGCCCTGGAGACCATCCGCCGGGTCATCACCCAGTTCAAGGAGGAGGGCCCCATCGACGAGGAGCTGGAGCGGGCCCGGGAGCAGTCCAAGGCCAACGTGGTCATGGGCCTGGAGTCCACCCAGTCCCTCATGAGCCACGCGGGGCGGTCCCTGCTGTTTATGGACAAGATCCTCTCCGCCGAGGAGATCATCGCCGCCTACGACGCCGTCACCCGGGAGGACGTCATGGACCTGGCCCGGGAGATCTTCCGGTGGGACCAGGTCTCCCTCTCCGCCGTGGGCCAGGTCCGGTCCGTGGAGGAGTACAGGAAGATCGTGTTGGGATAACAGAATAGAAAAATGACCCGCTCACTCACGAGCGGGTCATTTTCTATCTTGGCTCCCCCTTTGGGGGAGCTGTCAGCGAAGCTGACTGAGAGGGCAAATCAGTAGAAAAGCGAAACCACGATTGTTTGGTGGTGAATACCCTCCAAAAATCTGCCCTCTCAGTCACGGCTTCGCCGTGCCAGCTCTCCCAGAGGGAGAGCCAAGGGTGCAAACATCTCACCCTCTCTGCTTCTTCACCTGCCGGATATCCTGGCCGAAGAAGGGGAGGGAGAGGTATTCCCCCTCCAGCCGGGAGGCCACCTGGGGGGTGTACCGCTGGCGGATGCCGGCCAGATTCAAGTTGGAGGAGATCACCGTGTGCCTGCCCTCCACCAGCCGGGTGTTGATGAGCTCATAGAGGGCGGCCTGGACGAAGGGGGTGGTGAACTCACTGCCCAGGTCGTCCAGGATCAGCAGGTCGCAGCGGAGATACCGCCGGGTGTCCCGGTCGGCCTGGCGGATTTCCTCCCCCTCCCGGGCGAATTTTCTGGCCTCGAACCGGGAGAAGATGTTGGCGGCGGTGTCGTACACCACCGAGTACCCCTTTTCCGACACCACCCGGGCGATGCAGGCCGACAGGAAGGTCTTGCCCAGGCCGGGGGTGCCGTTGAGAAAGAGATTTTTGGGGGAGGAGGTCCCAAAGAACTCCGCGTAGCTCCGGCAGGCCGAGAGGACGAACTCCATGTTCTCCCGGGGGGAGCGGCGGAACTCCTGCCACACCGTCCGGTCGTAGTAGTCCAGCCGGAAGGTCTCAAAGGACTGTCCCCCCAGGTCCAGCAGGGAGGAGAGGCTTTTGATCTGCTCCTGCCGGCACAGGTCCTTCAGGCATTGGCACATGGACGCCCCCTGCCAGCCCCGGTCGTTGCAGAGGGGACAGTAGGGGGTCTCGTCCAGGGCGTCGGGCTCATAGCCCGCCCGGACCAGAAGGGCGGCCTGCTCGTCCTGGAGGGCCAGGTTCTCCCGGCGAAGGGCGTCCAGCGCCGCCTGCCGGTCCAGCCCCTTCCGCAGGGAGGCCGCCAGGATGCGGGGGGCGGTCTGCCGCAGCAGCCGGTCGATCTCCCCGGCCCGGGGGACCTGTTTCACGATCTCCCGGCGGAGGGCGGCCTGCCTGTCCCGGTGGGCCTGCTGGGCCTGTTTCAGGCGAAGCTCCGCCTGGGAGAGGATCTCTTCACTGTATGCCATGGGTCATTCCTCCTTTCCGGGGATGGGTTGGCTGGCCCGGCGGGCCTCCTCGATCATGCGGCTGATGTCATCGGAGGGCATGGCGCTGGGCTCCTGGGCCTTGGGGCGGTGGAACGTGGTCTTCCGCCGGGCCTCGCCGGATTCGATGGCCGCCACGGTTTTGAGGCCCTGCTGGTCCCAGCTTTTCAGGATGCCGTTCATGTAGGCCCAGCGGAACTCGCCGGTCTGGAAGACGGTGCGCTCGTAGGCCAGCCGCAGAACGTCGTCGGGGAAGTCCATGGCGATCCAGGCGCTGAGGAACTCCTCCTCCCGGGGGACGGGGCCCCGATCCCGGATGCCCAGGATGGCCAGGATCTCCATGCCCCGGCTGCCCAGCTGCTGCTGCCGGTGGAGGTAAGCGTCGGCGGAGTCCAGGGAGGTCACCCCGGCCTTGTACCACTTCTGTCCCTCCCGCCGGATCTGGGGCATGGTGGGCTTCCGGCCGGGGCCGTATTTTTTCGCGGTTTTTTCCGCGCACCAGCCCACTAAGATCAGGATGACCTCCGGGGGCAGGGCATAATAGTCGGTGAGAAGATAGAGGGTCTTCAGGTCGGCGGGGGAGAGGACCTTGCCCAGCAGCTTTTCCACCTCGGGAACTAGACCGGCGAAGCCCCCGCCGTTCTGGAGGGCGGCGGCGATGTCCTGGGTGGTGTAATCCGGGGGACGGTCGTCCTCTAACTTTTTGGGTGGCTCTGGGGTCACCGGCTGGTCCGGGTCGGCCAGCTTCATGGTGATGAGGGCCTTGTGGGCGGCCTCCAGCCGGGGGGCCTCCCACTTGAGGGAGGCGCCGTCCTTGCCCGCCAGCAGGCAGAGATAGAGAAGGGCGGCGTCCCCGTTGTCCGCCGCCAGGAGCCGGTCCGCCGCCTTGCGGTGGAGGGAGAGGATATTGCCGGGTAAAAACAGGCCGGTGGCCATGCCGCCGCCTCCTTTCTTTTTGGAAGTTGAACTCTATTTTACAGGAAAACCGGCGTTTCGTAAAGATGTTCTTGGCGTTATTCGCTCCCTTGGCTCTCCCTCTGGGAGAGCTGGATTCGGACGCAGGCCGAAGACTGAGAGGGAAAATCACTGCCGATACAGATTGCCCTCTCCGTCACCGCCTGCGGCTGCCAGCTCCCCTCTCAGGGGAGCCAAAGGGAGAGCCAAGGGGTCTACCCAACCCTGTCGAAATGTGGTATAATATCCTGTCAAAGGATTCAATGCCCTCAAAAGGAGGAACCATATATGGCAAACCGGGTGACCATCCGCATCCACAACCAGAACTACAACATCCTGGCCGAGGAGGACGAGAGCTACATCCAGCAGTGTGCGGAAATCGTCAAGAACGAGCTGGACCAGGCCATGGCCGGCACCGCCCTCTCCATCACCGACGGCGCGGTTCTCACCGCCCTGAACATTGCCGATAAATACAGCAAGGAGCGCCAGGTCTCCGACAACCTCCGGGCCCAGCTCAAGCAGGCCCTGGACGAAAACGCCCGTCTGGCCAAAGAACTGGCCGACTGGAAGAAGAAAAAGCAAAAGTAAGGAGATTACCCCATGGAACTTCTCGCGCCGGCCGGTTCCCCCGAGTCTCTGACCGCTGCGGTCCAGGCCGGGGCGGACGCGGTCTACCTGGGCTTCGGCCCCCTCAACGCCCGCCGCAACGCGAAAAACTTTTCCCGGGAAGAGCTGGAGCAGGCGGTGGCCTACTGCCACCTCCGGGGGACCAGGGTCTACCTCACCCTGAACACCCTCCTCTCGGACCGGGAGCTTCCCCTGGCGGCGGAGACCGCCGCCTTTGCCTCGGACATCGGCGTGGACGCCATCCTGGTCCAGGACCTGGGGGTGGCAAGGCTCCTGCGGGAGACCGTCCCCGACGTGGACCTCCACGCCTCCACCCAGATGACCGTCCACGACCTGGACGGGGTCAAGGCCTGCGCGGATTTGGGCATGACCCGGGTGGTGCTGTCCCGGGAGCTGTCCAGGTCCGCCATGGAAAACCTGTGCGCAAAGTCCCCCGTGGAGCTGGAAGTTTTCGTCCACGGGGCCTTGTGCATGTGCTACAGCGGCCAGTGCTTCCTCTCCGCCGTCTTAGGGGGCCGCAGCGGCAACCGGGGCCTGTGCGCCCAGCCCTGCCGCCTGGCCTTCCGCTGGCCGGGGGACAAGGGGACCAGCCACCCCCTCTCCCTGAAGGACATGTCCCTGGCCGGAGAACTCCGGGATTTGCGGGACATGGGGGTGGCCTGCCTGAAGATCGAGGGCCGCATGAAGCGGGCGGAGTATGTCTCTGTCGTCACGGGGATCTACGCCGCCGCTTTAAGGGAGAACCGGGAGCCCACCGGGGAGGAGCTGCGCCGGTTGGAGGCCGCCTTCTCCCGCCAGGGGTTCACCCAGGGCTACTACGACGACCAGAAAGGCCCCGCCATGTTCGGCACCCGGCCTGAGGGGATCAAGGACCCCACAGAGCTTTTCGAGGAGGCCCGCCGCCAGTACGGCCGGGGAGAGCACAAGCTGACCCCGGTGTGGTTTGCTGCCCGGGTCAAGGCGGGAGAGCCTCTCACCGTCACCGCCTGGGACGATGGGGGCCACGAGACCGCCGCCCAAGGGGAGATCCCCCAGGCCGCCCGGAGCCGGGCGGTCACGCCGGAGCAGATCGAGACTCAGCTGGCCAAGACCGGCGGCACGGTCTACGCTGCCCAGGGGGTCACGGCGGAGGTGGACCCCGGCCTGTCCGTCCCCATGTCCGCCCTGAACGGCCTCCGGCGGCAGGTTTTGGAGGACTTGAACGCCGCCCGCACCGCAGTCCCCGAGAGAAGGGTCCTGCCCTTCCACCCTCCAAAAAAGGAGAAGGCAACGGCGGCCCAACCCGGCTGGTCCCTGTCCTTCCGAAGCTGGGGGCAGATGTCCCGGGAAATTCTGGACCAGGGGCCTGATCTGGTGTATCTGCCCTGCGACGTCATCGCCGCCCACGGGGGCGAAATGGCAGAGCTGATCCGGGCCTACCCCGAGATAGCGTTCGGGACCATCCTGCCCCGGGTGGCCTGGGACCGGGAAAAGGCCAGGCTGCGGCAGGAGCTGTCCGCCGCCCGGGAGGCCGGAGTCACCCAGGCCCTGCTCAGCCACATCGGCCAGCTGGCCCTGGCGGAGGAGTACGGATTTGTGCCAAGAGGGGATTTCGGCCTGGGGCTGGTGAACGACCTGACCGCCGCCGAGCTGGCCCGGCTGGGGTTCCGGTCGGCCACCGTGTCCTTTGAGAGCAAGCTGGCCCAGATCCGGGATCTCAGCAAGCCCCTGGACACCGAGCTGCTGGTCTACGGCCGCCTGCCCCTGATGCTCACGGAGAACTGCATCATGAAGAACCGGGGCAAGGGCTGTCACTGCCACGAGAAGCCCCAGTCCCTCCGGGACCGAAAGGGGGAGGACTTCCCCGTGGAGCAGGCCTGGGGCTGCCGCAACGAGCTGTTCAACGCCAAGGTGCTGTGGTTAGCCGACAAGGGGGCCGACTGGCAGCGCACCGGAGTGACCTGGGGCCGCCTGTCCTTCCTGCGGGAGACGGCAAGGGAGTGCGCCCGGATCTTCCGTGCCTATCGCACCGGCGAGGGCCAGCCCCCCGAGGGTTTTACCCGGGGGTTGTACTACCGGGGCGTGGAATAATTCTTTCTTCTCCCTTTTCTCTGGAGAAAAGGGAGGAAAAGAGCACCAGGGCTGTTGCCCTGGACCCCGTTGAGGCGAATGATAATTTGCCAGGGTGGTGGGTTTGGTTTGACCTGGCCTGCGGCCTTTTTATCGGAACGCCGTCCACGGTGCGCCCACCGGCTGGGCGCGCGGGGGCGTGGTCTTGCCCTTCGGGGGCGGGCGATTCGTGAATCGCCCCTACAACACGGAACCCACCTTGGGTCGTGTATCTGGCGTTGGTCGACCCCCCACCCCTGAAAAAAATGTTACCCCTCACCCAAATTCGATGGAAAAAACGGAGGCAATCCATGAAAATAGTCTTAGCGTCCCAATCCCCCCGCCGCCGGGAGCTGCTGGGGAAGATGGGACTGGAGTTTACAACCAAATCGCCGAAAATTGACGAGGAGGCCATCCACGGCCTGCCCGCTCAGGAGCTGGTCAAAACCCTCTCCCGGGAGAAGGCCCTCCACATCGCCCGGGAGGAGGCCCCCGACGCCATCGTCATCGGGTCGGACACCGTGGTGGTCCTGGACGGGGAGATCCTGGGCAAGCCCGCCACACCCCGGCAGGCGGAGGAGATGCTCACCGCCCTCTCCGGCCGCAGCCATGAGGTGTGCACCGGCATCACCGTCTGCCAGGGGGACAAGGTGGTCTCCCAGGCGGAGGTGACCCAGGTGACCTTCCGGAGCCTGACCCCGGAGGAGATCCGCCGGTATGTGCAGACCGGGGAGCCCATGGACAAGGCCGGGGCCTACGGCATCCAGGGCTACGGCGCCCTCCTGGTGGAGGGCATCCGGGGGGACTACAGCAGCGTGGTGGGCCTGCCGGTGTGTCGTCTGGGCCGCATTTTGCTGGAGTTCGGCGTGGACTGTTTGGCCCTGGCCAGAAAGGACACCCTTTGAAAAAACCATTCCGCCACAAGTGGATAGCCATCATCGCCGCGGCTCTGTCTCTGAGCCTGCTGGCGGCGGCTCTGGCGCTGGTCCTGAACGGGACCGCCGGACCGTTGCGCAGCGGAATGGAGACGGTGTCGCGGCCTTTTCTTCGCCTGTTTTCCCCCGTTTCCGAGAAACTTCACCAGGCGGAGACCTGGTTCCGGGGGATGGAGTCCCTCCGGGCGGAGAACGAGAGGCTAAAAGAGGACCTGGCCGCCTTGGAGCAGGAAGCCATGACCGGCAGGCTGGCCCGGCAGGAAAACCGGCGGCTGCGGGCCTTGCTGGACCTGGGGGCGGCGGGCCAGCAGCTCACCTTGGAGTCCGCCTGGGTGGTGGCCCGGACCCCGGACAACTGGCGCCGTTCCGTCACCCTGGACAAGGGGACGAGGGCCGGGATCCGGGCGGGTCAGTGCGTGGTGGATGAACACGGGGCCCTGGTGGGCCGGGTCAGCCAGACGGGGACAAGCTGGTGTCAGGTCTCCCTCCTCACCGACCCGGCCTTCCGGCTGGCGGGAATGGGGACCAACTCCGGGGTCCTGGGCTCGGTGGAGGGGGACCTGGGCCTGATGACAACGGGAGAGGTGAAGCTCACCAACCTGACCCAGGCCGACCCCGTCCAGCTGGGGGAGGGGGTGGTGACCTTCGCCGCCGGGGAGACCTACCCCTCCGGCCTGGTGGTGGGGACGGTGACCTCTCTGGCGGAGGACCCCGGCGGGCTGACCCAGTCCGGCGTGATCACCCCGGCAGCCGACCTGGACCGGCTCGGTGAGGTCTTTGTCATCACCGCCTTCCGGGAGGACAAGTGATGGTGTGGCTGGCGGTTATTTTCGCCTTCCTGGTTCAGTGGTGCCTGCCGGTCCTCCCGGTCCTGCCGCCGCTGCTCTGCCTGGTGGGGATGGAACAGGGTCCACAAAAAGGGGCGGAATGTGGATTGTTGGGGGGATTTCTGTGCCTGCTGGCCGGGTGTTCCCCCTGGATCCTGGCGTTGTATCCCCTGATGGGGGGAATTTCCGGGGCAGTTTTCCACAATGCCAGTGGCGTTTGGGGAAAGTGGCTTCGGACCGCCCCGGTGCTCATGGGGGCGGAGGCCCTGCTGGTTCTGGGCCACTGGGTGGCCGGGGCCGGCCTGCCCGCCGCCCTGTCCGTGGCCTGGCTGGAGTTTTGGATGTCCCTGGCCTGCTACCCCCTGGCGGCGGGGATTGGGAGAATAGGGAAGCCCCGCCGGCAGAAACTGCGTTGAATCACGGTCTTTGTGGAAAGGAGTCGCCATGTCTGCTCGTCTCATCTCCGCCGCCGGGTTTTTCCTGGCCATCCTGACGGCCTTCGGGGTGGTCCTCTGGAACCTCCAGGTGGTCTCCGGGGCGGCCTACTATGAGAGATCCCAGCGGAGCATCGCCCGGGTGGAGACCGTCCCCGCCGCCCGGGGCAAACTCCTGGACCGGAACGGGAAAATCCTGGCCCAGGACGCCGTCACCTGGCGGGCCGACCTGGAGGAGCACTGCGACGAGGCGGTGCTCCGGCGGTTGAAAATCCTCTGCCAAGAGGAAGAGGTCACTTGGACCGGAGAGGGGTCCATCGAACCTGTCACCAGCCGCCTGATGGCCCGGATCCGGGAGGAGGGGCTGACGGGAATCTCCTTCACTCCCCGGGTTACCCGCTCGGGCAGCGGCGACCTGGCCCCCCACCTCCTGGGCCGGGTGGGGGCCATGAGCCCCGAGGAGTGGGAGGTCTATCAGGAGGCGGGCTACCCCATGGACGCCCAGGTGGGGAAGGACGGGGCCGAGGCCGCCTTTGAGTCCCTCCTCCACGGAACCCCCGGCACCAAGGTCCTGGAGACCGACCGGAACGGACAGGTCACCGGGGAGAGCTATTCTGTCACCCCCCAGCCGGGGCGGGATGTGACCCTCACCCTGGACAAGGACCTCCAGGCAGCCGCCCGGGCGGCCCTCCAAAGTTTTTTGGACCGCCACCCCCAGGCCACCGGGGGGGCGGCGGTGGCCCTGGATGTGTCCGACGGCGGGGTGCTGGCCATGGTCAGCCTGCCGGACTACGACACCGCTGCCTTTTCCGCCGACTATGAGACCCTGTCCCGGGACCCGGACACCCCCCTGATGAACCGGGTGGTTCAGGGCCTGTACGCCCCCGGCTCTGCGTTCAAGCTGGTCACCGCCGCCGCGGCCTTGGAGGAGGGCTGCCTGACCCCGGAGACCCAGATCCTGGACACCGGGCGGTACACCTATTACAAAAGCCCCCAGCCCCAGTGCTGGCTCTACCGCCAGGAGGGGCGGACCCACGGCCTGGAGACCCTCTCCGAGGCCATCGCCGACTCCTGCAACATCTTTTTCTACGACGCCGGCCGCCGGGTGGGCATTGAGACTCTGGACCGGTACGCCCGCGCCCTGGGCCTGGGGGTGAAAACGGGCATCGAGCTGGCGGGGGAGAAGGCCGGGGTGGTGGCCGGGCCGGACTACACGGCTTCCGTGGGGGGAACCTGGTATGAGGGCAGCGTCCTCTCCGCCGCCATCGGCCAGGAGAACAACCGCTTCACCCCCCTCCAGCTGGCCCACATGACCGCCACCCTGGTCAGCGGCGGGGAGCGGCGGCAGGTCCACATTCTGAAGAAGACAGAAGGGGAGGGACCCTATGAAACCGTCACCCTGGGGAAGCTGGAGATATCCCCCCAAAACCTGGCCGCCATCAAGGCGGGGATGGGGGCGGTGACCCGATCCGGCTCCCTGGCGGCGGCCTTCCGGGACCTGCCGGTGGAGGCCGGGGCCAAGACCGGCTCCGCCCAGGTGGCCGGAGCCGAGCTGGCCAACGCGGTGCTGGTGTGCTTCGCCCCCTACGACGACCCCCAGATCGCCCTGGCCATTGTGGTGGAGCAGGGGGGCAGCGGCTCGGCCCTGGGAGAGACCGCCGCCGCCATTTTGAAAGAATATCTTTCTTGACTTGCATTTTTTTCAAAACTGTGGTAGAATGGCTCCAAATCGACCTGACACAAAGATCAAAACTCTGCGTGAAAGGTGCGGGCCATCTTCCATCCTCTGCGGGGAACCCTCCCCGTTGGTTTTGTTGTACTTTTTCGCCCCGCCTTTCCCGAAAAGGCGGGGTTTTGTCGTGCTTATGTGGGTCATTCCATCCCCTCGGCTCTCCCTCTGGGAGAGCTGGCAGCGCGAAGCGCTGACTGAGAGGGTGATGCGGGGTATGAGACTGCCGACCGGACAGGATGGAGTAAAACCTGCTGGACAGAGTCGCCCTCTCCGTCACAGCTCCATAGAGCTGTGCCACCTCCCCCAAAGGGGGAGGCAAGGGTGTGGGTCTGCCACCACCCCAAAAATCCAAATTTCCCAAGGAGGTATTTCATGGAGACCAGAGTGGCCGTCATGTCCATCATCGTGGAGAACAGCGAGAGCGCAGAGACCATCAACGCCATCCTCCACGACTACGGCCAGTACATCATCGGCCGCATGGGCATCCCCTACCGCCAGCGGAGCATCCACATCATCAGCATCGCCATCGACGCCCCCCAGGACGAGATCTCCGCCCTGTCCGGGAAGATCGGCAAGCTCCCGGGGGTCAGCGTCAAAACCGCCTTCTCCCATGTGATCAGCCATGAATAAGAACATCCGCACCCTCATCCAGGCTCTGGCAGAGAACCACAGCCTGACTTTGGACGAATACGAGGCCCTCATCACGGCCCGGGATCAGGAGGCCGCCGATTTGCTGGCCCAGCTGGCCCGGACCGCCCGGGAGGCCGTCTACGGCAGGGAGGTCTACACCCGGGGCCTCATCGAGATCAGCAACATCTGCAAAAATGACTGTCTCTACTGCGGCATCCGGGGGAGCAACGCAAACTGCGACCGCTACCGCCTGACCCCTGAGGACATCCTGGCCTGCTGCCAGGAGGGCTACGCCCTGGACTTCCGCACCTTCGTCCTCCAGGGGGGGGAGGACGGCTATTTCACTGACCAGGTCCTCTGCCCCCTGATCCGGGAGATCAAGGCCCGCTGGCCGGACTGCGCCGTGACCCTCTCCCTGGGGGAGCGGTCCCGGGAGAGCTACCAGCGGCTCTTTGACGCCGGGGCCGACCGCTACCTTCTCCGCCACGAGACCGCCGACGAGGCCCATTACCGGAGCCTCCACCCCCCGGCCATGTCCTTCGCCCGCCGGATGGAATGCCTGCGGGACCTGAAGGAGATCGGCTATCAGGTGGGCTGCGGCTTCATGGTGGGCTCCCCGGGCCAGACCCCGAAAACTCTGGCCAAGGATTTGAAATTCATCGAGGAATTTCAGCCGGACATGTGCGGCATCGGCCCCTTCATCCCTCACCGGGATACCCCCTTCCGGGACTGCCCTCCGGGGGATGTGGCCCTGACCTGCTATCTGCTGTCCATCATCCGGCTCATCTCGCCGGCCATCCTTCTCCCGGCCACCACCGCCCTGGGGACCATCCACCCCACGGGACGGGAGATGGGGGTCCGGGCCGGGGCCAACGTGGTCATGCCCAACCTGTCCCCGGTGGCCGTGCGGAAGAAATACGCCCTCTACGATAATAAAATCTGCACCGGCGAGGAATCCGCCCAGTGCAGAGGATGCCTGTCGGCCCGCATGGAGTCGGTGGGCTATTCCCTGGTGACCCACCGGGGAGATATTAAAAAAATCTAATGGGGAAGGAAGACCCTGACCCAAAAGAAAGGAAGAAACGCAATGGCAATCTATGACCCCAGCTCTCTGAAAGCAGAGGAATTCATCAACCACCAGGAGATCCTGGACACCCTGGCCTGGGCGGAGGAAAACAAGAACAACGTGGCCCTCATCGACGAAATTCTGGAAAAGGCCCGGCCCAAGCCCAACGGCAATGGCGTCACCTGCCAGGGCCTGACCCACCGGGAGGCCTCCCTGCTGCTGGCCTGCGAGATCCCCGAAAAGATCGAGAAGATGTACCAGATCGCCGAGGAGATCAAGCTGGCCTTCTACGGCAACCGCATCGTCATCTTCGCCCCCCTGTACCTGTCCAACTACTGCGTCAACGGCTGTCTCTACTGTCCCTACCACCTGAAAAACAAGACCATCCCCCGGAAGAAGCTCACCCAGGAGGAGGTCCGCCAGGAGGTCATCGCCCTCCAGGACATGGGCCACAAGCGTCTGGCCATCGAGGCCGGTGAGGACCCCAAGAACAACCCCATCGAGTACATCCTGGAGTGCATTAAGACCATCTACAGCGTCCACCACAAGAACGGCGACATCCGCCGGGTGAACGTGAACATCGCCGCCACCACCGTGGAGAACTACCGGAAGCTGAAGGACGCCGGCATCGGCACCTACATCCTCTTCCAGGAGACCTACAACAAGGAGAGCTATGAGTACCTCCACCCCACCGGCCCCAAGCACGACTACGCCTACCACACCGAGGCCATGGACCGGGCCATGGAGGGCGGCATCGACGACGTGGGCCTGGGCGTCCTCTTCGGCCTGGAGGGCTACAAGTATGAGTTCGCCGGCCTCATCATGCACGCCGAGCACCTGGAGGCCGTCCACGGGGTAGGCCCCCACACCATCAGCGTCCCCCGGGTGAAGAAAGCCGACGACATCGACCCCGACGAGTTCGACAACTCCATCGACGACGACACCTTCGCCAAGATCACCGCCTGCATCCGTCTGGCGGTGCCCTACACCGGCATGATCATCTCCACCCGGGAGTCCGAAGAAGTTCGCTCCAAGCTGCTGCGGCTGGGCATCTCCCAGGTCAGCGGCGGCTCCCGGACCTCCGTGGGCGGCTACACCGAGGCCGAGCGGCCCCACGACACCGAGCAGTTCGACGTGTCCGACCAGCGTTCCCTGGACGAGGTGGTGAAGTGGCTCATGGACAGCGGCCACATTCCCTCCTTCTGCACCGCCTGCTACCGGGAGGGCCGCACCGGCGACCGGTTCATGGCCCTGTGCAAGAACGGCCAGATCCTGAACTGCTGCCACCCCAACGCCCTGATGACCCTGACGGAGTACCTGGAGGACTACGCCTCCGAGGAGACCAAGAAGGTGGGCTATGAAACCATCGAGCGGGAGCTTCAGCGCATCCCCAAGGAGAAGGTCCGGGCCATCGCCGAGAGCAATATCCGGGATATCAAGAACTCCAACCGGAGAGACTTCCGGTTCTGAGACAGCAAAAAGCCTCCCGCCCGGGAGGCTTTTTGGGTATCCAAAAGATGGTAGAAGTGGATTGTATGACCACCACCTACCCATTTTGTAGGGGCGATTCACGAATCGCCCGGGCTGCGTGGAGGATATCTGCTACATTTCGGGCGCTTCATGAAGCGCCCCTACGATGGGGTGGATTGTATGATGAGCCCCCTTGGCTCTCCCTCTGGGAGAGCTGGCACGGCGCAGCCGTGACTGAGAGGGCAAATTACTGCCGATACGGAGCAGCCCTCTCCGTCTTCGCCCTTCGGGCGAATCCACCTCCCCCAGAGGGGGAGGCAAGGAGGTGGAGGAACCCCTCTGCGCTTCCTCCCCTTGCAATCGTATCTAATTCGTAGTATTATATATCATTAAATAGGTAACCATTGTATACCAAAGGAGGGGTGGATCTATGTCCCATGGATCTGTGAAAACCTGTTTGCAGTGCGCCACCTGCAGCCTGGTCTCCGGCTGCCTGCTGCGCGCCTTGAAATACCTGTCCCGGAAAGACAGCCGCATCCGGGCGGAGGCCAAAAACTGGCCCCAGGGGAAGACCCTGCGGCTGGAGGTCCCCGGCGCTGCCGGGTTCACCATCACCGGCACCAAGGACGGCTTCCAGAAGCTGCCCAAGGACACCCAGGGGGATGTGACCATCCGCTTCAAAAGCCCCGCCGACGCCTTTAAGGTCTTTACCGGGCAGCTCAGCGTGGCCGGGGCCTATGCCCAGCACAAGTTTGTCCTCCGGGGGGACATGGGGCTGGCCATGCCCTTCGTCCGATGTATCGACCTGGTGGAGGGGTATCTCTTCCCCTCCTTCTGGGCCAAGCGGCTGCTGAAACGGCTGCCGAAGAAAGAAGTCTGCGCCGCCCGGGTCTATCAGGCGGTGCTGTTGGGGAGGTAAACCGAGATGGGAGCTTACTATGAATTCAAATTGCCCGGGAAAATTCTCTCCGGGGCGGAGGCCTTAGAGCACATCCCCCACGAGCTGAACACCCTGGGGGCCCACCGGCCCCTCCTGCTCAGCGACCAGGGGCTGGAGAAGGTGGGCTCGGTAAAAATTCTCCTGGGCGCTCTGGCCCAGGGGGGCATGACCTCCGTGGAGACCTTTTGCCAGGTTCCTCCGGACTCCTCCGTCCAGGTGGTGAACCAGGTGGCCGCCCTCTACCGCCAGCTGGGCTGCGACGCCCTCATCGCCCTGGGGGGCGGGTCGGTCATTGACACCGCCAAGGGGGTGGGCATGGTCCTGGCCCAGGCGGGTCACGACCTGCTGGAGTCCGCCGGCTGCGAGGTCCTGCCCCGGGGCGAGCACGTCCCCTTCGTGGCCGTCCCCACCACTGCCGGCACCGGCAGCGAGGCCACCATTGTCTCGGTCATCGCCAACCATGAGACCAAGGTGAAGATGGAGTTCATCAGCTACCACCTCCTGCCCGACGTGGCGGTGCTGGACCCCCGGATGACCGAGACCCTGCCCCCCCGCATCACCGCCTCCACCGGCTTCGACGCCCTGGTCCACGCCATCGAGGCGGCCACCTGCCTCCAGCGGAACCCGGTCAGCGACGCCTTTGCGGAGAAGGCCATGGGCCAGATCGTCCGGGCCCTGCCGGTGGCCGTCCGGGAGGGGAAGAACCGGAAGGCCCGCATGGTCATGGCCAACGGCAGCCTCCTGGCCGGGGCGGCCTTTTCCAACTCCATGGTGGGGCTGGTCCACGCCATCGGTCACGCCCTGGGCGGAGTCTGCCGGGTGGCCCACGGTGACGCCATGACCATCCTGCTGCCTGCCGTGATGAAGTATAACCTGCCTGTGTGCCGGGACCGCTACGGCGAGCTTCTCCTCCACCTGGCCGGTCCCGAGGTCTATGCCCAGACCCCGGCGGACCAGCGGGCGGAGAAGACCATCGAGTTTTTGACCAAGCTCCGCCGGGAGCTGGCCGACCTCTGCGGCCTGCCCACCTGCCTCCAGGACACCGGCAAGGTGAACCGGTCCGACTTCGACGCCGTGGCCAAAAAGGCCCTCAACGACGGGGCCATCGTGGTGAACCCCGCCCAGGCGGACTACCCTGATATCATCGCCATTCTCGAGGAGGTCTGGTCATGAACGCTGCCACCCAGGTGAATACCATTGAGAAAACCGTGGCCCGTCAGCGGGCTTACTTCCGCACCGGCGCCACTCGGCCGGTCTCCGTCCGGGTCAAAGCCCTGGAGCGGCTTCGCCAGGAGATCCTTGACCGGGAAACCATGCTGCTGGACGCCCTGCAGGCCGACCTGAACAAGTCCCACTTTGAGGGCTACATGTGCGAGGTGGGCCTGTGTCTGGATGAGATCGGGTATCTCATCAAAAAGACGCCCCGGTGGGCCAAGCCCCAGTGGAAGCCCACCCCCCTGCCCCAGTTCGCCGCCAAAAGCTATGAGCTGCCGGAGCCCTACGGGGTGACCCTGGTGATGTCCCCCTGGAACTACCCCTGCCTGCTGAGCCTGGAGCCTCTCTTCGGGGCGGTGGCGGCGGGCAACTGCGTGGTGCTGAAGCCCAGCGCCTACGCCCCCAACGTGAGCCACGCCCTGGCCGACCTCATTGCCGCCGTCTTCCCGCCGGAGTGGGTGGCCGTCATCGAGGGGGGCCGGGAGCAGAACTCCGCCCTGCTGGAGCAGCGGTTCGACTACATCTTCTTTACCGGCAGCGTGGACGTGGGCAAGCTGGTCATGGAAAAGGCCAGCCGCCACCTGACCCCCGTGACCCTGGAGCTGGGTGGCAAGAGTCCCGTCATCGTGGACAAGACGGCCAATATCCCCCTCACCGCCAAGCGGTTGGCCTTTGGCAAGCTGCTGAACGCCGGCCAGACCTGTGTGGCTCCCGACTACTGTCTGGTGGACCGGACGGTGAAGGACGAGCTGGTGGCCCAGCTGAAAAAGCAGTTCGTGAGGATGCTGGGCAGGGAGCCCATGGAGAACCCGGAGTTCGTCCGCATCATCAACCGCAAGCACTTCAACCGGCTCCAGGGCCTGCTGGAGGGGGAGCACATCCTCTTCGGCGGCGGCCACCGGAACGACCCCGACGGGGAGAGCGGCTGGATCGCCCCCACCCTGGTGGCGGACACCCTGGAGGCCAACTCCAAGCCCATGGGGGAGGAGATCTTCGGGCCTATCCTGCCCATCCTCCCCTACGAGACCCTGGACCAGGCCATCGACTTCATCAACCACCGGGAGAAGCCCCTGGCCCTGTACCTCTTCACCAAGTCCAAGCGGACGGTGGAGCAGGTCATGAACAACTGCTCCTTCGGCGGCGGCTGTGTCAACGACACCATCATCCACCTGGCCACCCACCACATGGGCTTCGGCGGCGTGGGAGCCAGCGGCATGGGCAGCTACCACGGCAAGAAGAGCTTTGACACCTTCACTCACTACCGGTCCATTGTGGATAAGGCCACCTGGATGGACCTGCCCATGCGGTATATGCCCTATCAGAAGATCAACGAAAAGCTCCTGCGGATGTTTTTGAAATAAGAGAAAAAATCTCGCCGCCTCCCAAATGGAAGGCGGCGAAATTTCAGTCTGTCGAGAAAGTCGTGTACTATACCGAACAACCCCATGCAGGGAACGGGCCCGTTCCGCTGCGTCCCTTATCGAAAAAGCCTTGCAGCGTTGGCTGTCACGCCGTAGGGCGGGGGCTTGCTCCCGCCGACACCCGAAGGGCTGAAACCACGCCCCTGTGGGAAACCCAAAAGAAATTACAAAATATCCTTTTCAACGGCAAAAGGCTGTGGTATAATTTATTTTGTATTAGCATGGGATTTTTTCCTGTATGACCCAAGAATAAAAATAAAGGAGCACGATTACTATGGAACTCGAAACCGTCCTGTATCGCGTGGAAGGCGCCGTTGCTGTTGTCAGCATGAACCGCACCAAGGCTATGAACTCCCTGAACAAGCAGATCTTCGCCGATCTGACCACCGCTTTCGAGGCTGCCAAGGCTGACGACGCTGTCCGCTGCGTCATCCTGAACGCCGAGGGCCGCGCTTTCTGCGCCGGCGGCGACATCGCTGAGATGAAGTCCATCACCACCGAGGAAGCCTTCTTTGACTTCATGACCGTGGCCGGCGGCTTCACCACCCTGCTGAACACCTTCCCCAAGCCCGTCATCACCGCTGCTCACGGCGCTATCGCCGGCGCCGGCACCTCCCTGCTGATGGCTGGTGACATCGCTCTGGTGGCTGACAACGCCATGTTCATCGTGGCCTTCGGTCAGGTCGGTCTGATCCCCGACTGCGCCTGCCACTACCTGCTGCCCCGCGTTGTTGGCCCCAACATCGCTAAGGAGCTGATGCTGACCCAGCGCGTGGTCAAGGCTGACGAGATGAAGACCCTGGGCATCGCCAACTATGTCTATCCCGCCGATCAGCTGATGGACGAGGCTATGAAGCTGGCCACCAAGATCGCCCGCGGCCCCCTGAACTGCTACACCAAGTCCAAGGCCCTGATGAACAAGGCTCACGAGACCACCCTGGAGCAGCTGCTGAAGGAAGAGACCGCCGATCAGGCCGCCGTCCGTATGCACGCCAACGCCGAGGAAGGCCTGGGCGCATTCCTGGAGAAGCGCAAGGCAAACTTCATCTGATATTCCCTGCCTCCCCGGAGTCGAGGAATATACAATATTCGCTGAAAGTGAATATTTATCTTGTTGAAATTGGGCAGTGTGGTGAAAACCACACTGCCCTTTTCTTGCAATTTGCCGAATATATAGAAAAGCCCTCCGGCCCCCCTTGCATTTTTATTGAATCCTGCGTATAATCCAAGTGTTCTTAAGTTGGCTGATTGCGCCAACCAATGAAAATTTGAAAAGAGGTTACAAAATGAAGAAGTTTCTTTCTGTCCTGATGGCCGCAGCCATGCTGCTGTCCGTCTGCGCTCTGACCGCCTGCGGCGGCAAAGAAGAGCCCGCCCCCGAGACCGAGGGCACCGAGGTCACCGAGCCCGCTGAGGAGGGCACCCTGACCACCGTTACCGAGGGCGTGCTGACCATGTCCACCAACGCCGCCTTCCCTCCCTATGAGATGACCAACGACGCCGGCGAGTACGAGGGCATCGACGTGGAGATCGCCCAGGCCATCGCCGACAAGCTGGGCCTGGAGCTCCAGATCGACGACATGGACTTTGACGCCGCCCTGATGGCCGCCCAGAACGGCAAGAGCGACATGGTCATGGCCGGTGTCACCGTCAACGACGAGCGTCTGGCCGTCATGGACTTCTCCGAGAGCTATGCCACCGGCGTGCAGGTGATCATCGTGAAGGAAGGCTCCGACGTCACCCTGGACAACCTGGGTGAGCAGATGATCGGCACCCAGCGCGGCACCACCGGCAACATCTACTGCACCGACGACTACGGCGAAGAGCATGTCACCGCCTATGACAACGGCATCACC
This sequence comes from Bacillota bacterium, assembly GCA_030535235.1. Taxonomy (GTDB): domain Bacteria; phylum Bacillota; class Clostridia; order Oscillospirales; family Oscillospiraceae; genus Evtepia. The sequence continues at coordinate 57,546 of JAUNCL010000007.1, read as the reverse complement.
GCCGTCCAGGCCCTGATGAACGGCCAGGTGGACTGCGTGGTCATCGACAAGGCTCCTGCCCAGGCCTTCGTGGAAGCCAATGCCGGCCTGACCATCCTGGACACCGAGTATGTCACCGAGAACTACGCCATCGGCTTTGCCAAGGGCAACACCGCCCTGGTGGAGGCTGTCAACGCCGCTCTGGCTGAGCTGACCGAGGACGGCACCATCCAGACCATTCTGGACAAGTACATCGCCGCAGAGTAAGCAAAATACCGGATTTTTTCCGAAGGGGCGGCCACCGCGCCGCCCCTTTTGCCGGTTATCGAAGCAAGTCCCCAGGGCTTTTTTCGATAACCGGCAAAACCGTCCCAATCACACTATTTAGAGAGAGGTGATCCCCCCTATGGACCTGACTTCCACCTTTGAAGCCCTGTCCGCTCTGCCCGCCCAGGACCTGACCTTCTGGCAGGATTTTTTCCTGAAGTTCTACCGGGCCTTTCTTGAGGCCGACCGCTGGCAGCAGTACATCCAGGGCGTCGGCACCACCCTGCTGGTCACCGCCATGGCCCTGGTGCTGGGCATCGTCCTGGGCATCCTGGTGGCCATGATCCGCACCGCCCACGACCAGCAGCGCCCCGGTCACAAGAACCCCGTCCTGTTTATCCTGAATCTGATCTGTAAGATCTACGTCACCGTCATCCGGGGCACCCCCATGATGGTCCAGCTGCTCATCATGGCCATGCTGATCTTCGCCAACAGCCGCAACTTCACCATGGTGGGTACCCTCACCCTGGGCATCAACTCCGGCGCCTACGTGGCCGAGATCATCCGGGGCGGCCTCATGTCCGTGGACAAGGGCCAGATGGAGGCCGGCCGGTCCCTGGGTCTGAACTACTTCCAGACCATGCGCTTTATCATCATCCCCCAGGCCATCAAGGCCATTCTGCCCGCCCTGGGCAACGAGTTCATCGTCCTGCTGAAGGACACCTCCCTCATCACGGTCATCGGCGGCAAGGAACTGCTCTACGCCGCCCGGGGCGTTATGAACCGGACCTATGAGCAGATGTTCCCCCTGCTGGGCACCGCCGCGATCTACCTGGTGCTGGTGATGATCTTCACCTGGCTGCTGGGCATTCTGGAAAGGAGGCTGCGTCAAGGTGATCGACGTTAAACATCTCTCCAAGTCCTTTGGGGACCACGAGGTCCTGAAGGATATCTCCGAGCACATCTATCCCGGGGAGAAGGTGGTGGTCATCGGCCCCTCCGGCTCCGGCAAGTCCACCTTCCTGCGGTGCCTGAACCTGCTGGAAAACCCCACCGCCGGCACCATCACCTTTGAGGGTGTGGACATCACCGACCCCAAGACCGACATCAACAAGATGCGGCAGCGGATGGGCATGGTCTTCCAGCACTTCAACCTCTTCCCCAACATGACCATCCGGAAGAACATCACCCTGGCTCCCGTCCAGACCGGCCTCATGAAGCAGGCCGAGGCCGACGAGGAGGCCATGCGCCTGCTGAAGGTGGTGGACCTGGTGGACAAGGCCGACGCCTATCCCAATCAGCTCTCCGGCGGCCAGAAGCAGCGCATCGCCATTGTCCGGGCCCTGGCCATGAAGCCCAAGGTCATGCTCTTCGACGAGCCCACCTCCGCCCTGGACCCCGAGATGGTGGGCGAGGTGCTGGACGTCATGAAGCAGCTGGCCGAGGACGGCATGACCATGGTGGTGGTCACCCACGAGATGGGCTTTGCCCGGGAGGTGGGGGACCGGGTCCTCTTCATGGCCGACGGCAGGATCGTGGAGCAGAACACCCCCGCCGAGATCTTCAACAACCCCCAGGAGGAGCGCACCAGGAGCTTCCTGGCCAAGGTGCTGTAAATTTATAGCAGAACACAACCCCACCCTCACAGGCCCGCAGAAGCCGTGAGGGTGGGGTTTTATTTTATGGCTCAATGCCAAAGATGTGATACATATAATTGGTCCTGGCATCCACCAAATGGTAGATATAGACCGTATCTCCGTCGATGCGGTAAACACAGACATACTGCCCCACAAAGAGGGCGCGGAACCCATACCTGCCCAGCAGCCGCTCCTCTTTGAGCACCCCCATCTCAGGGAACTGCTCCAGTTGGCGGACCGAATCCAAAATTTTGCGGGAGAATTTCCGGGCGCTGGCTGTCCCCACGTTGGTTTTGTAGTAGGTCAGAAGCTCCCTGAACTCCATCTGGGCTTCATACAACCATTCAACCTTCACGCAGCTCTGCCTCCGCCAGTTCCGTCATCTCCTCCATGGAGAAGGTTTTCGCGCCGGCGATGCGGCTTTGTTCCCGCTTGAGGAGTTTATCCAGAAGATTCAATTCCGCTTCCCGTTTTTCCCACAGCTCGATGGGCAGAAATACCATTTCGCCTTCGCCGTTTCTGGTCACGAACACGGGCTCTTGTCTGCTTTTTGCCAAGGTGACTACGCTGTCATACTCGTTGCGCAGGGTGGTTGCCGATTTGATTACCATGTCAGCACCCCTTTCGGTCATTATTCTGCCTTTATTATATCTGAATCATTCCCTTGCGTCAATCATTTCAGACCGGGGCCCCACCGGAGGCCCACACCCACGATGAAAATAAACGAAGCGGCTCCCTCTTTTGAGGGAGCCGTTGGCGTAATGATAAAATTTAGTAGGCGACGCCCCAGTAGATCATCTTCTTGGCGGCCCGGCCGCAGATGGGGCAGGTGTCCCCCAGGTGCTCCTGCTCGAAGGGGATGCAGCGGGAGGTCATGCCGCCCTCCTCCTTCATCTTCAGCTCGCAGTCCAGCTGGCCGCACCACATGGTCTTGATGAAGCCGCCGTTCTCCTCCTGGAGCTTTTTGGCCTCCTCCAGGGAGTGGGCGGGGAAGATGTGGTCCTCCAGGTTCTTCTTGGCCCGGTTGAACAGACCCTCGTGGATGGCGTCCAGCAGGGCCAGGGCGGTGCTCTCCAGCTGGTCCAGGCTCACGAAGACCTTCTCGCCGCTGTCCCGGCGGACCAGGACGCACTGGTTCTTCTCCATGTCCTTGGGGCCGATCTCCACCCGCAGGGGGATGCCCTTCATCTCATACTCGGCGGCCTTCCAGCCCATGGACTGGTCGGAGGCATCCATCTTGGTGCGGATGCCGGCGGCCTGGAGACGCTCCATCAGGGCGGTGGCGGCGTCGATGACACCCTCCTTGTGCTGGGCCACGGGGATGACCATGGCCTGGATGGGGGCGATGCGGGGGGGCAGCACCAGGCCGTTGTTGTCGCCGTGGGTCATGATGATGCCGCCGATCATCCGGGTGGACACGCCCCAGGAGGTCTGGTGGGGATGATGGGGCTGGTTGTCCTTGCCGGTGAAGGTGATGTCGAAGGCCTTGGCGAAGCCGTCGCCGAAGTAGTGGCTGGTGCCGGACTGGAGGGCCTTGCGGTCGTGCATCATGCACTCCACGGTGTAGGTCTCCTCAGCGCCGTTGAACTTCTCCTTCTCGGTCTTCTGGCCCTTGACCACGGGCATGGCCAGCACGTTCTCCAGGAAGTCGGCGTAGACGTTCAGCATCTGCTGGGTCTCGGCCTTGGCCTCCTCGGCGGTGGCGTGCATGGTGTGACCCTCCTGCCACAGGAACTCCCGGTGGCGCAGGAAGGGACGGGAGGTCTTCTCCCAGCGCAGGACGGAGCACCACTGGTTGTACAGCTTGGGCAGGTCCCGGTGGGACTGGATGATGTTCTTGAAGTGCTCGCAGAAGAGGGTCTCGGAGGTGGGGCGGATGCAGTAGCGCTCCTCCAGGGGATCGCTGCCGCCGTAGGTCACCCAGGCGCACTCAGGGGCGAAGCCCTCCACGTGGTCCTTCTCCTTCTGGAGGAGGGATTCGGGGATGAGCATGGGCATGGCCACGTTCTCGTGACCGGTCTCCTTGAAGCGGCGGTCCAGTTCCTTCTGGATGTTTTCCCAGATGGCGTAGCCATAGGGTCGGTAGATGAACATGCCCTTGATGGAGGAGTAGTCGATGAGCTCGGCCTTCTTGCACACGTCGGTGTACCACTGGGCGAAGTCCACCTCCATGTCGGTGATCTGTTCTACTTTCTTCTTGTTGTCCTTAGCCATAGTGTTCCATCCTTTTTTATGAGAATCTCACGCATGAGGTTTTGGTGTACGGGTAAAAAATATTGTATGACTGATAGGGGAAAAAGTCAAGAACATCCGTACTTTCCGGGATAAATCCGCCATTTTTTCCCCATACTATAGGGAGAAAAGGAGGGAATGTACATGGTTACCATCGGAATTTTAGAGAGGGGCACGGAGCTGTCGGACTTTCTGGCCCACAGCCTGCCGGAGGGCCTGCGGGAGGGGGTGGAGCTCTGCCCCGCCGGCTGCCTGCCCCCAGAGGAGCCGGCCGACCTGCTGGTGGTCTCCCCGGACATGCGGCGGGAGGAGAGCAGCCTGCCCCTGCGCTGCCGGGCCCTGCTGGTGCCGGGGCGGCTGTCCCCTCTGGCGGGGGAGATGACCGCCGGCTGGGCGGTGAGCTACGGCATGAGCCCCAAGGACTCCCTGACCCTGTCCAGCCTGGGGGAAGAGAAGATGGGGCTGGTCCTCCAGCGGGAGGTGGTGACCCTGGGCGGGGACTGCCTGGACTGCCAGGAGTTCTTTCTGCCCCGGGGGGAGCGGGTCTCTCCCCTCTACGTCCTGGCCGGGGCTGGGGTCCAGCTCCTGCTGGGGGTCCCGCCGGAGGAAGTGGAGTTGGGAACGAGAAATCAGGATATTTCCGTGTAGGGAACGGGCATGCCCGTTCCGCCGGTGAGCCGTATGGACAAAAAGGAAAGCCTCCCCTGTGAGAGGGAGGCTTTGGTACAAATTTACTGGCAGCAGGCCAGGATGAGGTCGATGCAGCGGTCGATGCCCAGCACGCTGCTGTCCAGGGTCAGGTGGTAGTTTTCCGACTTGCCCCAGGGCTGGTCGGTGACGAACTGATAGTGTCTGGCCCGCATGGAGTCCTTGCTCCTGATCTGCCGCTGGGCATCCTCCTGGGAGAGGTGGTCCTCGGTGACCAGACGCTGGACCCGGTCCTCTAACTCTCCGTGGACAAAGACCTTCAGGCAGTCGGCCCGGTCCCGGAGAATGAAGTCGGCGCACCGGCCCACGATGACGCAGGGGCCTTTCTCCGCCAGGCTTCGGATGAGGTCGGCCTGGCAGGCGTCGGCCTGCTCCGCCGGGGAGAGCTCCTCCGACTTGCTGAGGATGTAGCCGTCGTACATCCCGGTGGCCAGACCGAAGAGCAAACTGGTGCAGGAGGGCTCCCGGGCGGATTCCCGCAGGCCCTCGTTTTCCAGAAATTCCTTGTCGTAGAAGGGGATGCCCAGCTTTTTGGCGATCTCCTGCCCGATGATGTGTCCTCCGCTTCCGCACTGTCGTCCGATGGTGATGATCTGCTTACTCATGGTGATTCCTCCCTTTGAGATGCGTCTGGTTCCATTCGCTGTCGTTGTGCCGGGGTAGAGTATTTCTCTCCCATCATACGCCTATTTTATGAAATATGCAAGATTCAAAAAGAATCTTGCATGAAAAAAAGAGAGGAATCAAGATGATCCATTCCAGGAATAAAAAAATCACACCCAACAGGGTGTGATTTTTTTATTCCTGGAGCGAGTGACGAGGCTCGAACTCGCTACCTCCACCTTGGCAAGGTGGCGCTCTACCAGATGAGCTACACTCGCATCGACAAGAGATATCCTACCACGCTCATGCCGATTTGTCAACAACTATTTTTGAAAAATTTAAAATTTTTTGTTGCCTGCCTCCTGCCCCCAGGTGAGGAGGATCTCGGCCACCCGCTGCTGGCCCTGGTCGGGGTAGAGATTCACGGTGATCGCTTCCAGGGGCGGCAGGGGCTGGGTCTGGTTGGCGTAGGCCTCCAGCACCGCCTGGCGGACCACCTCGGCGCTGTCCTCCCCGGTGAAGTAGCTGATGCGGAAGACGATCTGCTGGGGCAGCGTGGGCAGCAGGGCGGCCAGCTCCTGGGCAATGGCCGAGGAGCCGGTCACCGAGATGACCTGGCCGATCTCCTCGGGGGTCTTGGTGTAGGCCAGCTTCACGGTGACCTGATAGTAGGCGGTGGTCTGGCCCACGTCGTACTTGATGTAATCCACGGCCCAGGCCCCCAGGGGGTCCTCCTGGGTGACCTCCAGGCAGGCCCGGTCCACGTCGCTGGCGGCGGAGCCGGTGACGCTGATATACTGATACAGCCGGATGACCCCCTCCTGCTCCCCCTGGCCCACCAGATGGAGGAGGGCGGAGACCAACCCCTGGTAGGTATCCGCCCGGAGGATGGAGGGGTCCTGGTCCTCGTCGGAGAACTGCACATGGGGGGTGGTGGAGGCGTAGCTGCGCTCCAGCATGGAGCCGCAGCCCGCCAGCAGGAGGCAGGCCGCCAACAGGGCGCAGAGGATGGAGTTTCTCATGGGTCTGCCTCCTTTCGGAAGGATATGTGGCATACCGGCGTCAAAGCAATGACAGCTGGGTGTCCCCCTGGTCCTCGGCCTTTAATAAGGCCCCGGCGGCGGGGAGGCTGCGGGCCTTGTAGCGGCTCTTGTTGACGATGGGGGTGTCGGCCAGGGGCCGGGCAGTCTGGACGGTGTTGGTCCGTTTCAGGGTCATCACCTGGACTCCCTGGGTGGAGCGGGTGGCCTTTAAGGGCACCTGGTCGGTGGGGAACAGCAGGGCTCTGCCATCGGTGGAGTAGAGGACCACTTCCTCCTCGGTCGCCTCCGGCAGGTACAGGACGGCCTTTAAGGGGCTCTTGTCCGAATAAGCCCCGGTGAGCTTCTTCCGGCGGGTCACCGTCTGGTAGGCGGAGAGGGGGACCCGGGCCACCTTGCCGTTTTCAAAGAAGAAGAGCAGGTGGCCGGCGTAGGGACCGGGCAGGCAGGCCCACAGGATGGTCTCCCCCTCCTCCATCTCCAGCTTGGCCGGGAGGTAGTCCCCCAGGACGCTGGCCTTGGCGTCGTCGAAGGTGTTCACCCAGGTCTTGTAGCACTGCTGCCTGTCGGTGAAGAGCATCAGCTCGGCGGCGTTGGTGGTCTCCCAGTGGAAGGCCGGGCCGTCCCCCTCCTTGTACTTCTGCTCCCCGGACATCCGCAGGGACTGGGGGGTGATCTTTTTGAAGTACCCCTCCCTGGACAGGAACAGGTGGACGGGATAGGCGGGGACGGTCTCTTCCTCCGGCTCGATCTCGGCCAGCTGGTCCTCGTAGAGGATCTCCGTCCGGCGGGGGGCGGCGTGCTTCTTCTTCACCCGCTCCAGCTCCTTGATGATCTCCTTGCGGATGCGGGCGGGCTTGGCGATGAGGTCCTCCAGGTCGGCGATGTCCTTCTCTAATTGCTCGGTCTCGGCGGTGCGCTTGAGGATGTATTCCTTGTTGATGTTCCGCAGGCGGATGTCCGCCACGTACTCCGCCTGGATGCGGTCCAGAGAGAAGCCCTCCATCAGGTTGGGGACCACCATAGAATCCAGCTCGGTGTTCCGGATGATGGCGATGGCCTTGTCGATGTCCAGCAGGATGGCGGCCAAACCCCGAAGGAGGTGGAGCTTGTCCCGCTTCTGGGCCAGGTTGAACTGGGCCGCCCGGCGGACGCAGTCCGACCGCCACTGGGTCCAGCGGTCCAGGATCTCGCCCACCCCCATGACCTTGGGCATCCCGTCCACCAGGATGTTGAAGTTGCAGGAGAAGGAGTCCTGGAGGGGAGTGGACCGGAAGAGCTTCTGCATGAGCTTGTCCGGGTCGGTCCCCCGCTTCAGGTCGATGGCCAGCTTCAGGCCGGACAGGTCGGTCTCGTCCCGCATGTCGGAGATCTCCCGGATCTTGCCGGTCTTGATGAGCTCGGCTACCTTGTCGATGATGGCCTCGGCGGTGGTGGTGTAGGGGATCTCAAAGATTTCGATGAGGTTCTCCGCCTTCACATACCGCCACTTGGCCCGGACCTTGAAGGAGCCCCGGCCGGTGCGGTAGATGGTCTCCATCTCCCGGCGGTCGTAGAGGAGCTGGCCGCCGGTGGGGAAGTCGGGGGCCTTGAGGACCTCCAGGAGATCGGCCTCCGGGTCCCTGATCCGGGCGATGGCGGCGTCGCAGACCTCCCCCAGGTGGAAGCCGCAGAGGTTGGAGGCCATGCCCACGGCGATGCCCATGTTGGCGGAGACTAAGATGTTGGGGAAGGTGGTGGGCAGCAGGACGGGCTCGGTGAGGGTGCCGTCGTAGTTGGGGACGAAGTCCACCACGTTCTTGTCGATGTCCTTGAAGAGCTCCTCGCAGATGCCGTCCAGCTTGACCTCGGTGTAACGGGAGGCGGCGTAGGCCATGTCCCGGGAGTAGACCTTGCCGAAGTTGCCCTTGGAGTCCACCGGGGGGTGGAGGAGGGCGCCGTAGCCCCTGGACAGGCGGACCATGGTTTCATAGATGGCGCCGTCGCCGTGGGGGTTGAGCTTCATGGTGGCCCCCACCACGTTGGCCGACTTGGTGCGGCTGCCCGAGAGGAGCTTCATCTGGTACATGGTGTACAGGAGCTTCCGGTGGGAGGGCTTGAAGCCGTCGATCTCCGGGATGGCCCGGGAGATGATGACCGACATGGCGTAGGGCATGTAGTTGAGTTCCAGGGTGTCGGTGATGGGCTGCTCCAGGACCTGGGCCTTCAGGCCCATGACCCCCTCGGGATTCACCCGCTTCTTCCCCTGGTCCGGGTTCTTCTTTTTTGCCATAGCTGTTGTTACCTCGTGTAAAAGGGTTCTGCAATCAAAAAGCCTCCCTTGTCAAAGGGAGGGGGACCGCCGAAAGGCGGTGGAGGGATTCCGGTTCACCCCATACGTTGGTGGTAAACGGGAATCCCCCCGCCAGCAAAGCTGGCCCTCCCCCCTTAGATAAGGGGGGCTTTATAGCGGTTTATGACACTTGGGGCACTGGTGAACGCTGGGGGGCAGGGTGATGAGCTGCCGGCCGCAGTGGGGGCAGCGGCCCAGCACAGCCATGCACAGCAGGCCCACGGCGATGAAGGCCAGGCCGATCCAAAGCTGGGAGAGAATGATGAAGACGCAGCCGCAGACGATGATGGTCCGGCCGGTTTTTCTGGCTTGCTTGTTATCCATGGAAAGGGGTCCTTTCTGTCAGATGCCCAGGTCCTCCACCACGGCCCCGGCGGGCAGGGTCAGGGAAGGCAGGGTGGTGACGGTCTTGATGGTGGTGGTGGTGGCCAGCTCCAGGGCGAACAGGTCCTGGATGGAGCAGGAGAAGCCGCCGGTGCCGCCGGTCAGGTCGCCCTTGCACTTCAGGTCCAGGTCCAGGGACTTGCCCTCAATGTCAGCCTTCCAGCTGCCGGTGATGTTGTAGGCGCCGCTCTTGTCCATGGTCATGATCATAGAGAAGGTGTCCAGCAGGGCGGCGGCCTCTTCGGGCAGCTCACCACCCATGGCGGCAGCCAGGGCCTTGCCGTCCAGGGTCCAGGTGACGGAACTGCCGCTGACCTTGGCGGCCTGGTCGCCGAACATGGCCTCCAACATGGCCACGGACAGCTCCAGGGCCTCCTGGCAGTAGAATGCGTTGCTGTCGGTGAGCAGGGGGGACAGGACAGCCTGACCGATGGTGAGGGACTCCGGCTTGCTCAGGTCCATGCCGGTGCTGCCCAGGCACAGCCAGGTGTTCTCATTTTCCAGCCCCAGGAGATTGTTCAGCAGGGGCATCTGGAAGTAGACCTTGCCCTCGGCGGTCAGCAGAAGGGTGGCGGGGATCTTGGACAGGTCCGTGCGCAGGGCGGTGTTCAGGTCCACGTTCACGCCCTCGGTCAGCTCGGGGAAGGTTTCCACCAGGGCAGTAATGGCCTCCTTCAGGTTGAAGGAGAGCTCCATCTTGCAGCTCTGGCCATCGGTGTAGGAGGTGGAGGTCATGGAGAAGGGGAAGGCAGAGGCCTTGCCGTTCTCGTCACAGAGGGTGACCTTGCCGGAGAGGGTGTCCATCTGCTGGTACTTCTTCCCGGCCTGGCTTTCCAGCTGGCTGGCCATGAGGCTGTTCAGGTGGGTGAACTTGCTGTCGACCTCGGCCAGGAGGGCGTCATCATCCACCACCACGGCGGTGCGGTAGTCCTTATCCCACAGGACGGTGTAGTTGCAGGTCTCGGACAGGAAGCGCAGGGGGACCATGGTGCGGCCGCCGTCGATGTAGGCGGGGGCGTCCAGGGTGTAGGTCTCCTTGTCAAACTCGCCCCGGGTGACGGTGGCGGTGGTGCTGCCGATGGTGAGGCAGATCACCTGCTCCACGGTGCGGCTGGTGATGGTCACGGTGCGGGTGTCGGGGTCCCACGCCACCTGCTGGCCCAGGTTCTCCATGACGGCCCGGACGGGGATCATGGTGCGGCTGTTGACGATCTTGGGGGCGGTGTCGGGGAAGGCCACGCACTGGCCGTCGAACATGACGTTAACCTGGCCGGGTACGCCGCCCTTGGCCAGAAGCTGGACGTCGGTCTCAGCGTCCCGGCCGGAGGCCTCCTGATAGCCGTCGCAGTAGCCGATGTTCAGGCCCAGGGAGCAGCCGTCGGCATAGCCGTCGTCGAAGGTGTCGCCCTCGGTGGATTCGTATGCGGGGATGTTGGGCTGGCCCAGCTTGCCGTCGGCCAGGCCCTGTTCATAGCCCTTGGGGTAGCTCTGGTCAAAGCCGGTTTCCTGGCCCTGCTCATAGTCGGTGGGGATGTAGACCACCTCCTCCTCGGCGGGGGTGTCGGGGGTGGGATCCTCTACGGCGAAGGCGGGGACGGCCAGGCTCAGCGCCATAGCCAGAGACAGGAACAACGCGAGCAGTTTCTTCATGGTGATTCCTCCTTTTCTTGGTTTGGGGTGGAAAGGGACGGAGCGGTGGAACCGGCGGGCTCAGGAGATATCCGCCAGGTCCAGATATTTGCAGCCGTTTTCGGCGATGTGCTCCTTTCTGCCCTGGGCGTTCTCTCCCAGCAGCAGGTCGAAGACCCGGGCGGTGGCCTCGGCGTCGGTGGGCATGACCCGGATGAGCCGTCTCGTGTCCGGGTTCATGGTGGTCATCCACATCATCTCCGGGTCGTTCTCGCCCAGACCCTTGGACCGCTGGATGAGGGGCTTTTTCCCCTCCAGCCTGGCCAGGACGTCGGCCTTTTCCTTCTCGGTGTAGGCGAACCAGGTCTTGTTCCCGGCGGTGATCTCATAGAGGGGGGACTCGGCGATGTACACGTAGCCCTTTTCGATGAGGGTGGGGGTCAGCCGCCAGAGCATGGTGAGGATGAGGGTGCGGATCTGGTAGCCGTCCACGTCGGCGTCGGTGCAGATGACGATCTTGTTCCACCGGAGATTTTCCAGGTTGAAGAGGGAGAGGTCCTTGTTGTGCTTGTCGTTGACCTCCACGCCGCAGCCCACCACCTTTAAGAGGTCGGTGATGATCTCGCTCTTGAAAATTTTCCCGTAGTCTGCCTTGAGGCAGTTGAGGATCTTACCCCGGACGGGCATGACCCCCTGGAACTCCGCGTCCCGGCCCAGCTTGACGGAGCCCAGAGCGGAGTCGCCCTCCACGATGTAGAGCTCCCGGCGGGAGACGTCCTTGGTGCGGCAGTCCACGAACTTCTGGACCCGGTTGGCGATGTCCACGGAGCCGGCCAGGCTCTTGCTCTTAATGGTGAGGCGGGCCTTTTCCCCGGCCTCCCGGCTGCGCTTGCTCACCAAAATCTGCCGGGCGGCCTCCTCCACCGCCTGGGGGTTTTCCAGGAGGAAAATTTGCAGGTGTTCCCGGAGGAAGGCGGTCATGCCCTCCTGGATGAACTTGTTGTTCACCGCCTTCTTGGTCTGGTTCTCGTAGGAGGTCTGGGTGGACAGGTTATTGGAGACGAAGATCAGGGTCTCCTGGATGTCGGGCCAGGTGATCTTGGCCTCGTTTTTGTTGTACTTGCCGTTCTGCTTCAGCCAGCCGTCCATGGCGGAGAGGAAGGCGGAGCGCATGGCCTTTTCCGGCGCGCCGCCGTGCTCCAGCCAGGAGGAGTTGTGGTAGTGCTCCACCACCTTCACCGAGGGGCAGAAGCAGAAGGCGCAGGAGAACTTGACCTTGTACTCCGGCTTGTCGGCCCGGTCCCGGCCGGTGCCGGTCCCCGACCAGAACTGGACGGGGGTGTGGGGGTTCTCGCCGGCCAGCTCGGCCACGTAGTCGGCGATGCCGTGCTCGTAGGAGAAGATGGTCTCCTCAAAGCCCTGCTCCCCCTGGTTTTTGAACCGGAAGACCAGGCCGGCGTTGACCACCGCCTGGCGGTGGAGGACGTCGGTGAAGAAGTCCGCGGGGATATCGGTCTGGGTAAAGACCTCCAGGTCGGGGAGCCACGTGATGGAGGTGCCGGTCTTTTTCCGGTCGGCGGGGGAGACCTTCATCTCGCCCACCAGACTGCCCTTTTCAAAGTGGAGGTCGTAGCGCTTGCCGTCCCGGCGGACGGTGACGTCCATGAAGGCGGAGGCGTACTGGGTGGCGCAGGCGCCCAGGCCGTTGAGCCCCAGGGAGTATTCGTAGTTTTCGCCGGATGCGTTTTCGTACTTGCCGCCGGCGTAGAGCTCGCAGAAGACCAGCTCCCAGTTGAATTTGCCCACCTTTTCGTTCCAGTCCACGGGGCAGCCCCGGCCGAAGTCCTCCACCTGGACCCGGCCGTCCCGGAAGCGGGTGACGATGATCTCCGTGCCGTAGCCCTCCCGGGCCTCGTCGATGGCGTTGGAGAGGATCTCGAACACGGCGTGCTCGCAGCCCTCCAGCCCGTCGGAGCCGAAGATGACCCCCGGCCGCTTTCGGACCCGGTCGGCCCCCTCCAGCATGGAGATGGATTCGTTGCCGTATTCCTGCTTGGTTTTTGCCATGGGATTTCTCCTTGTCAGTTGAGTACCTTTAATCATAATCCATGTTTGCGCCTCATGTCAAGGGGCAGGACCTGGGGGAAACGCCCTGCCCCCAGGCAGGGAACGGGCATGCCCGTTCCCCCCCGGGAGGAACCATCCGTTTCGTAGGGGTCGATGACCACATCGGCCCGCCCCACGTTGGGATCTCCTCCGGGGAAAGGGAGAGGGAGAGACTCCCGGGCGGTGAATCTCTCCCTTTTGTGATGGCTTGTCTTGTTTACTGGCCGATGAGATACCGGTGGAGGATGACAGCCACCTGGGCGCGGGTGGCCTTGCCCTGGGGCTCCAGGGTGGTGTCGGTCATGCCGGAGATGATGCCCTTGCCCACCGCCCAGGTCATGGGGGTGACGGCGTAGGCGTCCACCTGATCCTTGTCGGCGTAGGCGTTCAGGCTGCCCTGGGCCTGGGGGATGCTGCCGGTGGCGCCGGCGTAGCGGTACAGGATGGCGGCGATCTGCTGCCGGGTCACGGGGTCGTTGGGGCTGAAGGTGGTGTCGGAGGTGCCGTTGACGATGCCCATCACGTTGGCCCACACCACGGCGTTATAGTAGTATTCCTCGGTCAGGTCGGTGAAGTTGGTGGTGACTGCCGCCTGGGGGCTGCCTGCCGCCCGGTAGAGGACGGTGACCAGCATGGCCCGGGTCATGGGGGTGTTGGGGCTGAACAGGCCCTCTTCCACGCCGTTGACCAGCCCGCAGTCGTAGGCGAAGTCCACGGCGTTGGCTGCCCAGCTGCCCACGGTGTCAGGGGTCACGTCGGAGAAGTGGGCGGAGGTGGTCTTGCTGGTGACATTCACCCGGATGGTCTCCTGGATCTCCTTGCCGGACCGGGTCCGGAGGGTCACGGGGATCTCCACATTTCCGGCGTAGCCGGCGGAGGGCAGGTAGGACAGGGTGGACACGTGATAGTCCCCCTGGGAGGCGGAGTCTGTGTAGTACCGGGCGCCGTCGTCGGGAGTGCCGCTGCCCTTGATGAAGTTCCGCAGAAGCTTGCCGGCGGTGGGGGTCCCGAAAACCATGGAGACCACCGGGTCGGCATCGTCGCTGTGGAAGAAGTCGGAGCCGGTGAAGGTGAAGCCCGAGCTGGCGCAGGGGATGGCGTCATCGGCCGGGGGGACCTGACCGGTGACCACGATCTCCAGCTGGCCGTGGTAGGTGGTCTCCCCGTAGGCGGTGAACTCGATCTCGTAGGTCCCCGCCTTGGTGGGCAGGAAGGTCACGTCGGCCAGGGCCTTGCCCTCGCCGGAGAGGACGTAGGGGGTGGCGGCCTCCACGTTGAGCTTGCCGGCCTCGGCCCCGGTGACCGAGCCCAGGTCAAAGATCACGTGGGTCAGGCCGGGGATGGCGGGGGTGAACTCCGACTCGGCCAGCCCCCTGGAGAGCTGGTCGGGGATGGAGTTGCCGTTCACATCCTTCAGGTCCCCCAGCTTCACGGAGCCCCCCTCCACCGTCACGGAACCCCCCAGGACGGTGCCGGGGAGAACATTCACGGTGTAGACGCAGGAGGCGGTGAGGACCCGGGTGCTGTCGGTCTTGCTGACGGCGGTGACGGCGCAGGTGTACTGCTGGGGCAGGAGGACCACCGGGGTCACCAGGAGGGTCTCCTGGGTGGAGAGGGACTTGCCCTCCCCGTCGGTCCAGGCGTAGGTGAGTGCGTAGTTGTTGGTGAGGTCCTTGTCCCCGCTGCGGATGACCGCCTTGGGGGCGGTGAGGGTGAGGGACTGGAGGCGGCCGATCTCCCGGGTGACGGCGGTGTCGGCCAGGGTGAGCACGGCGTCGGCGGCGTCCGGGTCGGCCTTGGTGACGGTGACTTGGTAGAGGGCGGAGAGGGTGCGGCCGTCCCGGTCGGTGTCCTTGGACTGGGCGATGACGGCGGTCTCCCCCTCCTTCACGGCGGTGACCAGGCCGGTGTCAGACACGGTGGCCACGGCGGGGTCGGCGGAGCTCCACACCACCCCTTGCTTGCCGGTGTTGTGGGCGTAGGTCACGGCGGCGGTGAGCTGCCGGGTGGCCCCCACGGGGAGGCTTTCCGGGCCGGTGGGGGTGATGGTCACGGCGGAGACGTAGTCCTTCTCCACGGTGACGGTACACATGGCCATGAAGCCGGTGTTTCGCACCGTGGCGGTGATGGTGGTGGTCCCCTCCTTCACGGCGGTGACCTGCCCGGAGGAGGACACGGTGGCCACCGAGGTCATGAGGGATTTCCACTCGATGGTGTAGTCGTCGGCGTCCTTGGGGGAGACTTCGGCCTTCAGGGTGGCCTTGTCCCCGGGGGTCAGAGCCAGGGTGGTCTGGTCCAGGGTGACGCCGGTCACCGGCACCTTGGCCGCCAGGGCGGGGGCGGTGAGACTCAGGGCCAGCACCAGGGCCAGCAGGAGGGAGAGGGGTTTGCGCAGATGTGTTTTCATAGTAAGTACCTCTTCGTCGTGGGAAATCATCAGTCTGTCGAGAAAGTCGTGTACCATTCCGAACTACCCTATGTAGGGAACGGGCATGCCCGTTCCGCAGGCCTTCCATGGTGCGCCCACCGGCTGGGCGCGCAGAGGCGTAGTTTCTGCCCTTCGGGTCACGGCGGGAGCAAGCCCCCGCCCTACGGTGCGACAGACAACGCGGCAAGTCTTTTTCGACAAGCTGGTATCTTATTATACTTCATTATACCACATACAAAATTTAAGGGAAGAGCTTTTTTGAAAATTGATATCTCCGTATAATCCCCGGCATATCCGTACAGGCTATCCATATATTGAAAGGACAGGAGGAATGGCCCATGGGGAAGCAGACGTCCCGGGCCCAGCGGCTGCGGCTGGGTCTGGAGGAGACCACCCGGGCGTTGGCGGCGGCCCGGGCGGGCTTTGACGAGACGGCGGACCGGGATCTGCTGGAGTATTACCTCTATGAGATCAGCGCCCTGCGGGCAAAGCACACCTATCTGCTGCGGCAGATGAAGAACCTGGAAAAGGAGGAAGGTCCATGAGCCTGACGGAAGGTCCCTGGCTGTCCATCATCATGTTCAGCCTGCTGTTTGTGGCGGTGTTCCACCGGCCCCTGAAGTGGCTGCTGAAGCTGCTGGCCCGGTCGGCGGTGGGGCTGGGCTTTCTGGCCCTGTGGTCCCAGAGCGGCCTGGCGGCGGGTCTGGCCCTGGGGGTCAACGCCTTCAACGCCCTGGCTCTGGGGCTTTTGGGGGTTCCGGGGCTGGGTCTGCTCCTGCTGCTGAAATGGGTGGGTACATAAGTGCTTTTTGGAAAAGGAGGGCGTCATGGGGGACCGGCTCCGCGCCTGGATGGGGCGACTGCTTTTTATTATATTGTGTACCGCCGGGGTGGTCTCCGGCGGGTTTCTTCTGCTGTGCCGGCAGGGGAGCCTGGACCCGGCGCTGGGGACGGAGCCCGCCCAGCCCGCCTCCGCCCCGGTGGTCATCCCGGTGGAGGAGGCCCCCCTGCCCACCCAGGCGGTTTTGCTGTCCCCGGAGGAGCTGGATCGGGCGCCGGAGACCGGGGCAGTGGCGGTGACCATGAAGGCGGGGGACGGTACGCTGGGCTATGTGTCCTCCCTGGAGCTGGCGGCCGACCTGGGGGTGTCCTCCGGGGACCCGGCCCGGAACGCCGCCCTGATGGCCCTGAACGGGGATCCGGAACGGTACACGGTGGCCCTGGTGTCCTGCCTGCGGGACGGGGCGGCCGGCGGGATGGAGGGCATGGGCCTGGAGCGGGCCAGCGGCTCCCCCTGGCTGGACGAGACCCGCACCGGCTGGCTGGACCCGGCCCAGCCCCAGGTCCAGAGCTATCTCATCGGGGTCTGCCGGGAGCTGGCCCGGCTGGGCTTTGACGAGATCCTCCTGACCCACTGCTGCTACCCCGCCCAGGGGGAGCAGACCGCCCTGCCCCCGGCAGAGGAGCGGGCGGAGGCCCTGGAGACCTTCTGCCGCCGGCTCCGGGGGGCCCTGGCCGACTGTCCGGTCCGGCTGTCGGTGGAGGGAGAGGGGGACGCCGGCTCTCCGGCCCCCCGGAGCGGCCAGACCACCGGCCTGCTGGCTGCCTTCACCCGGGTCTGGGCGGCGGAGGAGAACGCCGCGGCCCTGGCCATTTTCTGTCCCGTCCCCCTGCCGGAGGGGTGAGAGGCGGCGCTTTGTCCGCCTGACAAAATCCCCAATCCCTCGGTGGAGTATACAGATAGGATTGTGCAGCCCGACAAGGAGGGATGAAGTTCGAGCTTGAAATTTACAATTTAGAAACAAAATCACGGAAAAAGTTGCGGAAAAGGGGTTTTCATCCGGGAAAATCTGTGCTATGATTACAAAGCGGTTACAAATGTTACATGGATGCTTGAAATTGTAACATTGGACCGGATTTTTTGTGATTGAATTTCTGAATTGGAGTGATTGGATGCGAAGTCGCATTTTGAGCATTGTACTGACGGTAATCATGATGTTGTCCCTGGCGCCGGCCACCCTGGCAGCCACCCTGGATGACATCAACCAGGACCAGGTTTTTTTGAAGCAGGAGCGCAACGGCACCTGCACCCTGGCCTCCACCGCCATGATGCTCAGAAGGACGGCGATGCTCCGGGGGGACCAGGACTGGGCCGCCATCACCGAGGCCTCCTGCCGGGAGGCCTTCTGGATCGGCGGGCGGGGCCTGCCCTACAAGTTTGAGTACGACGGCATGAAGGTCAACCACGGCCGCCTGCCCGGGGGCGAGGCCAACCGGCAGATCCTCATTGACCTGCTGGCCGAGCATCCCGAGGGCTTCGTCCTCCACGCCCCCGGCGTGCCCCACGGCATCCTGCTCACCGACTACACCGACGGCGTCTTCTACTGCGCCGACCCCGCCCAGAACGTGGCGGTGGGCCGGGTGCCCATCGACCAGGCCCACGGCACCCGGGTGGAGAACTCCTACGCCTACTGGTATGTGGTCACCCCCGATGTGGCCCTGGAGGCGGTGGATCCGGAGATGGCTCTGCCCCAAATCTCCGCTGCCGACAGCTCGGTGACCGACCTGCTGGAGGGTCTCAGCCACCCGGAGGAAGAGGAGACCGCCGCCTGCCTGATCCAGCAGGCCATGGCCCTGGCATAATTCCATAAAATTTCGAACGGAGAAGGGAGCCCCCCTTCTCCGTTTTACATAGTGGAAAAAAGTTTAACCTGCGCTGAACCGATCCTTTACGGGTTTCGGGTGGAAGGGACCTGCTGGTTTGGAATACCATACGGTTGAAGCAAGTCCCTATCAACCCTCATGAATACCCAAGAAAAAGGAGAGGAAACATGAAACGATTTGTATGTTTGCTGATGACCCTCATCATGGTTCTGGGCCTGTTCCCCACGGCTGCGCTGGCTGCCGGGAACGAAGGCGAGACCCAGACCCTGCCTGAGAGCATCGGCACTGACACCGTCTGGTCCTATCTGGACGACGGCACTGACCCGGCAGGCGATTCAACGCAAGCAGGCTATGACCGCACCAGTTGGACTGCCGAGACCTTCAACACGGACGGTTGGAAAGCGGCTGCCGGTCCCTTCGGATCGAAAAAAGGTGCCGCTGCACTGGAAACCGGTTATACGGCCGCTACCGTACTGACCGGCTGCGACGGTTCCAACGACACCCCCGCCTACTTCTTCCGCACCACCTTTAACGTGACCTCTCTGGAGGGCATGACCAAGCTGAACGGCACGCTCCAGTATGACGATGCGGCCACCGTATATATCAATGGCGTGAAGGTTGCCGGTTTTGATGACAGCGACATTTCTGCCAATCTCCAGTACGGTGGCTCCAACGCCGGCACGCCCAAGACGGTTTCCTTTGAACTGCTCGATTTGAGCATCCTTCACACTGGAGCAAACACCATCGCCGTGGAGCTGCACCAGGGCCGTGCGTCCAGCTCCGACGTTTGGTTCCATCTCACCGACCTGTCCCTGTCCGACGAGGAAGTGGACTATCATTCCAATATCAGCTTGTCCATGGGCGCAGATGAGAGCAAGGTGAATTTCACCTGGTACTCCCCGCTGTCCGATGCGGAGCTGCTGGTGGCGGACAACGCCGCTATGACTGGAGCACAGACCATCGAGGCGGACACCTCTGTCGCCAACGATGGGCAGTACAGCTGCAAGGCAACTGCCACCGGACTGGCTGCCGGTAAGACCTATTACTATCAGCTCAGCAATGCGGGCCACACCAGCGAAAGCTATCACTTCACCACCGATGACGGCGGAGCCTTCTCCTTCGCTTTCGTGGGCGACCCCCAGATCGGCGCAAGCGGCAATGTGAGCAACGACGCAGAGGGCTGGGGCAACACCCTGAACAGTATCGGCACCAACGGGATCTTCTCTGATGTGTCCTTCCTGCTGTCTGCGGGCGATCAGGTCAACACCGCCGCTGACGAGAACCAGTACGACGGTTATCTGGATCATGATGTCCTGACCAGCCTGCCTGTGGCCACCGCCATTGGCAACCACGACTCCGGCTCCAATGCCTACAGCCAGCACTTCAATGTACCCAACGAGTCTGCCGAGTACGGACGGACTGCCGCAGGCGGCGACTACTACTTTGTCTATAACAACGTGCTGTTTATGGTGCTCAACAGCAATGTTCAGACGGCGGACGGACATAAAGCATTTATGGAGGCGGCCATCGAAGCCACCAAGGATGAGAACATTCAGTGGAAGATCGTCATGTTCCACCACACCCTCTTTACCGTGGCCAGCCATGCCCATGACGGCTACATTGACAATGAGAATGGCTTCAAGGCCCAGATTATCCCGGTTCTGAAGGAGCTGGATGTGGATGTGGTGCTGCAGGGCCATGACCATGTGTACTGCCGTACCTACATGATGGACGGCACGACCCCCATGACCGACAAGGCCATCTACGATGACGAGGGTTATTCCTCCATCACCGACCCCACCGGCATTCTGTACGTCACCGCCAACTCCGGTTCCGGCTCCAAGACCTATGGAATCCTGAATGAGACATTCGGTTTTTCCGCTGTCCAGAATCAGGAAAGCGCCGCCAATGTCTCCAAGGTGACGGTCTCCGACCAGCAGCTCACCATCACCACCTACCGCACCAGCGATATGGCGGTGGTGGATACCTTCACCATCAACCGCAACATCCCCGTCGTCACCGGCGATACCCGTGTGACCGGCTATTACAACGAGAACGGCTCCCTGAAGCTGGAGCTGGCGGGCCGCTATAACTCCGGGGCTATGAATGAGGACGGCGGCAGCCTGGAGATCGTGCAGTACAACCCCGTCAACGGTTTCGCCTATGCCGTCAGCGGCGTCAAGGGCAAGCTGATCGCCGTGGACCTGAACGGCAAGCTGGACGGGAACAAGGTTGTGTCCCTGAACGGCAAGGAATATGATGTGAAGTCCCTTGTGAGCGGGTTTGCCTACGGCGATATGACCTCCGTGGCCATCTCTCCCGATGGCAGCAAGCTGGCCGTGGCCATTCAGGCCGAGAATTACGCGGAGCAGGGTGCCGTAGCACTGTTTAACTGCGACAAGGACGGCTCCTTGAAACTGCTCTCTACCGCTACCGTGGGCGTCCAGCCCGATATGGTGACCTTCGCAGACAACAGCACCATCCTCTCCGCTGACGAGGGCGAGCCGAGAGGGGGTAAGGATGCAACTGACCCCAAGGGTTCTGTTTCCATCGTCACCATCGGCGCGGACAACACCCTGACCGCCAACACCGTGTATTTCGACAGCTTCGACGACAAGCGGAGCGCACTGACCGACGCTGGCGTGCTGATTCAGGAGAACACCCAGCCCTCCACCGACTTTGAGCCGGAATACATCGCCGTCTCCGGCAACACCGCTTACGTCTCCCTCCAGGAGGCCAATGCCATCGCCGTGCTGGATATCGCAAATAAAATCTTTACCGGGGTGTATCCCCTGGGCTTCCAGGATTACGGCGTGACCAAGGTCGATTTGCAGAAGAATGACACCATCGAACTGAAAAACTACGAGCATGTCTATGGCATCCGGATGCCCGACGGCATTTCCGTGACCACCATCGGCGGCAAGACCTACCTCCTGACCGCCAACGAGGGCGACAGCCGCGCCGACTGGACAGGTCTGGGCAATGAGTCCGAGGGGAAGACCTCACCCACCGGTAATGTGGCGCTGGATAGCAAAGTCGTTTGGTTCAACGCCAACCTGTGGGACGGTCTGGACGAAAGCAAGGCTTATGTCTTCGGCGGCCGCTCCTTCTCTATCTACGAGGCAACCGAAACCGGCCTGACGCTGGTCTACGACAGCGGCAGCGGTTTTGAAACGATCACCGCAAAGGAACTTCCCGATTACTTTAACTGCTCCAACGACAAGATCAGTCTGGACAACCGCTCCGGCAAAAAAGGCCCCGAGCCGGAGAGCGTTGTCACCGGCGTTGTGAACGGCAAGACCTACGCCTTCATCGCCCTGGAGCGCATCGGCGGCGTGATGGTCTACGACATCACCGACCCGGCAAACACCAAGTTCGTCAACTACATCAACTCCCGCGAATTTGATGCTGCTATCAAGGGCGACGTCTCCCCCGAGGGCCTGTGCTTTATCTCTGCTGCGAACAGCAAGACCGGCCAGCCCCTGCTGCTGACCGCCTGCGAGGTCTCCGGCACCCTGGCCGCCTATGAACTGACCGTACCCACACAGGGCGGCAGCACTGGCAGCACCGGCGGCAGCTCCTCCTCCGGCAAGCCCTCTGGGAAGCCCCAGCCCGAACCCACCCCCGATCCCGAACCCGCGAAGCTGCCCTTCACCGATGTGAAGTCCGGCGACTGGTTCTATGACGGCGTGGCCTTCGTCCAGGAGAAGGGCATCATGAAGGGGATGACCGATGATACCTTCGGTCCCTCCGTTTCCACCACCCGGGGCATGGTGGCCACCATGCTGTGGCGCATGGAAAATGAGCCTCAGGCTAAGACCGGCGCAGCCTTTGCAGATGTGAAGGAAAGCGACTACTATGCCGGGGCTGTGGCCTGGGCTGCCGAACAGGGCATCGTCAACGGCGTCAGCGAGACCGCCTTTGCCCCTGACCAGGAGATCACCCGGGAGCAGCTTGCTGTCATGCTGTACCGCTACAGCCAGATCAAGGGCTATGACCTTACCGGGCAGGGCGACCTCTCCGGCTTCGGTGACGGAACGCAGGTCAGCGGTTACGCTGTGGCTTCCATGCAGTGGGCCGTGGGCGCCTCCCTGATCCAGGGTACGGACACCGGCCTGGTCCCCGCCGGCAGCGCCACCCGCGCCCAGCTGGCCACAATTCTCTATCGTTTCCTTACGAACCTTGCTTCGTAATTCCCCCTCTATCTCTCTTTTTTACCCAACGGGCGGCAGTCTTCCCACTGCCGCCCGTTGGGCATTTCGGCAGGGCAGGCGGCGTAAGAGAAAAAAGCCGTTGCCTTCTACCTCTCTCCCGTGCTATGATGCTCTGGTGCGAAAAAACAGAAAGAAGGCGCGTTTGTTTGAAATATCTGAAACAGTTCGGCATCATCCTGGCCATTTCCTGCCTGGGGGAGCTGCTCAGCCTGGTGCTGCCCCTGCCCATCCCGGCCAGTATCTACGGCATCGTCATCCTCTTCGCCTGCCTGCAGTCGGGGCTGCTGAAGCTGGCGTCCATCCGGGAGACCAGCACCTTTCTCATTGAGATCATGCCCATCCTTTTCCTGCCCGCCGCCGTGGGCCTGCTGGAGGCCTGGGATGTGTTAAAGCCCAACCTGCTGCCCATCGCCGTCATCACGGCGGTGTCCACCTTTGTGGTCATGGGGGCGGCAGGTCTGGTGACCCAGACGGTCATCCGCCGGGGAAAGAAGGGAGGGGAGGACCATGACTGAGCTGCTGGCCGAATCTCTGTTTTTCGGATTTTTCCTGTCCCTGGCGGCCTACAGCGTGGGGCTTCTGGTGAAAAAGCGGTGGAAGCTGGCCATTTTCAACCCCCTGCTGGTGGCCATCGTGCTGGTCATCGCCTTTCTGGCGGTCACGGGGATGGACTATCAGGTCTACAACGAGGGGGCCAAGTATCTGAGCTACCTGCTCACCCCCGCCACCGTCTGCCTGGCGGTGCCCCTGTATGAGCAGTTCGCCCTTCTGCGACAGAACGCCAAGGCGGTGGGCCTGGGGATTCTGGCGGGGGTCCTGGCCAGCCTGTGCTGTATCCTGCTGCTGGCGATGGTCTTCCGGCTGGACCACGCCATGTATGTGACCCTCCTGCCCAAGTCCATCACCACCGCCATCGGCATCGGGGTCACGGAGATTTTGGGGGGCCATGTGTCCCTGGCGGTGGTGGTCATCATCCTCACGGGGGTGCTGGGGAATATCTTCGCCGAGGGCTTCTGCAAGCTCCTGCGGATCACCGACCCCATCGCCCAGGGGGTGGGCATCGGCACCGCCACCCACGCCGTGGGCACCGCCCGGGCCATGGAGATGGGCCAGGTCCAGGGGGCCATGAGCAGCCTGTCCATCGTGGTGGCCGGCCTGCTCACCGTGGTGGGCGCCAACCTCTTCGCGCTGTTTTATTGAGAAAAAAAGACAAAAGAGACGCCGCGTGGAGCGGCGTCTCTTTGCAACAGGATGGAAATTCAGTCGAAGGCCAGGCCCAGGTAGGCGTCCTGGCGGGTGAACCACTTGGTCTTCAGGGCCTGGTCATACCACTTGATCATGCCGAAGGACTGGGGATAGCTGCCGGGCAGGCCGTCCCAGAAGGCGGGGGTGCGGACATGGTAGCGGGAGGCCGGCATCTGGCTGGCGATGATCTCCACCGCCTTGGCCATCTTCTCCGGGGAGATGATGAGCTCCTTCACCAGCAGGCGGCGCTGCTGGACGTACTCAATGGCGGCGCAGCCCACCTCGTCGTCCACCACGATCTTGTACAGGTCGCCGCCGGAGAGGTGGCTGCCGATCTGCTGGAACTGAACCATGTGGTCGGTGTAGGTCATGTGGAAGGTGCGCATGAGGAAGCTCTCCCGGATCTCGTTGTACTGGCCGGGGGAGATGACCTCCATGGAGGCCCCCTCGATGTTGCCGGTGAGGTTGGAGGTGAGCAGCTCCACCTTCCGGGTGGAGAAGCACTCGTCCATGCCCAGGGCGTCGAAGAACCGGTGGAGGGAGGGGGAGGCGGGCACCAGGACCATGGCCTTCATGCCTCTCTCCTTCAGGTACTGATCGGCGTAGGCCAGCAGCTGGCGGGCGTGGCCCTTGCCCTGCATATAGGGGTTGGTGGCCAGGGCGTAGACGTAGCCCACGGGGACCTCATTGCCGTCGGACAGCTCCATGGTGGAGGGGAGCATGACGGCCATGGAGTTGATCTCCCCGTCCTCCTCCACCACCAGGACCTGGTTGGGCTCGGCAAATTTTTGGAAGAAAACGTCGATATAGGCGCTGGGGTCTCCGAAGCACTTCTTCCACAGGTCCTTGATCTGGGGAAGCTCCTCGGGCGTTGCTTGGCGGATGTTGATCATGATGATTTCCTCCTTACGTAAAGATGGGGCTTCATCAAGGAGGATCCTTCGATCTTCGGTGACATACCCCGTTTAAACTGCCTCCGTTTCCACGGCGCAGAAGTTTACTTGGAGATAGTCTGGGTAGTAGGACAGCTTGGCCTTGCGCAGGCCCTCGATGCCCATGTCGTCCTCCCGGTTCAGGTAGCGGATCCGGGGATAGCGGTCCCGCACATACCGGGCGAAGGAGCGGTTCACGGCGGGGTAGGCCCCCTGGATGTCGTTTCTGGCCCGCTCGAAGTGGACGTCGAAGACGGTTTCGGTCAGGGGAGCCCCCAGGGAGAAGGCAAAGACCTCCCCCTGCCAGCGGAGGACCACGCCCTCCAGACCCAGGGCCCGGCGGTGTTCCATGGCCAGGACCAGGGCCCGGTGCTCGTCCTCCAGGGTGGAGAGGGCGTCGGGGGTGTCCCGGAGCCGGGCCTCCTGATACCAGGCCTCGCTCATGGCCAGGCAGGCGGGGATGTCCCCGTCGGTCAGGGGGGCCCAGGTCCAGCCGGGGCAGCGGTCGTCCAGCCGGTGGATGTGGTTGCGCTTGGCGTGGAGCTTTTTCCCGGGCAGGTCGGCCAGCCGGTCCACGGAGTAGAGGTAGTCAAAGCTGTCCCGGACCTCGGCAAAGGCGAAGCGGCCGGGGTAGCGGTCGGCCAGCCAGTTTTTGTGGTACTGGCCCAGGCAGATGAGCCGCAGCGGGCCGCCCTGGCTGTGGGCCTCCCGGGTCAGGGCCTCCAGAGCCGGGGTGGGGTCCCCCTCTCCCACAGGCCACAGATAGGCCGGCCCCCGGGAGGAGCCCAGCTTCACCAGCATCCGCCGGTCCAGGCGGGCGATCTGAATGCCATAGGTCTCCTGCCAGCAGAAGAGGACGGGAAAGCTGTAGTCGCAGAGGGGGGTGCCCTCTACCGCTGCCAGGGCAGTGGCCCAGCAGCGGTCGGAGAGACTGGGTGGTTCAAAAGATATCATAGAGTAATGGTCTCGATTTCGTACTGATTGTTGCGGACGATGGCGTCCAGCCGGATCTCCTCGGTGACGGAGGAGAGGAGGTTGTAGGCCGCGCCCTGGTTCTTGGCCCGGCCGGTGCGGCCGATGCGGTGAACGTAGTATTCCCCCTCTTCGGGGATATCATAATTGATGACGGCGTCCACATCGTCGATATCCAGGCCCCGGGCGGCCACGTCGGTGGCCACCAGCACCCGCAGCTCCCCCTTGCGGAAGGAGGAGAGGACCTTTTCCCGGACCTTCTGGCTCAGGTCCCCGTGGATGCACTGGGCGGAGACGTCCTTCATCTTCAGCAGACCGGTGATCCGGTCGGTGGTGTTCTTGGTGTTGCAGAAGACGATGACCCGGTCCAGCTGTTTCTCTTCCAGAATGCGGACCAGCAGGTCCACCTTGCCGCCCATGTCCACCTTGATGCGGTACTGGCTGATCTTGGGCTTGTTCTCCTCCACGGGCCGGACCACGATCTCCACCGGGTCCCGCTGGTAGACCCAGGAGATATCCATGACCTCCCGGGAGATGGTGGCGGAGAAGAGCCCCAGGTTCTTCCGGTTGGGGATCTGCTTCAGGATGCGGGTGACGTCCTTGATAAAGCCCATGTCCAGCATCCGGTCGGCCTCGTCCAGCACCACGGTTTTCACCTTGCCCAGGCGGACGGTGCGGCGCTTCATGTGGTCCATGAGGCGGCCGGGGGTGGCCACGATGATCTGGGGCCGCTTCTTCAGGGTGGTGATCTGCCGGTCGATGGGCTGACCGCCGTAGAGACAGGCGATGCGGATGCCGGGCAGATAGGCGCACAGGGAGCGCAGCTCGTCCTGGATCTGGAGGGCCAGCTCCCGGGTGGGGGCCAGGATGAGGCCGGTGATGTCGGTGCCCTCGGGGTCGGTGTCCTCGATCATGGGGATGCCGAAGGCAAAGGTCTTGCCAGAGCCGGTGGGGGCCTTGGCCATGACGTCTTTGCCGTCTTTGAAACAGGGGATGGCCCCGGCCTGCACGGGGGTGGCCAGGGTGAAGCCCTTTTGATCCAGGGCCTTCATGATCCCCTCGGAGAGATTCATTTCACTGTATCGGAGGTCCAGTTCGACCTCAATGCCGTTGATTTCCATAAAACAATTCCTTTACCCTGCCATGATTTCTTGAGTTGGCAGATTCTTTTACAAAATATGTCTATAATATAGGAATCATATCACAATAGGGGCCAGGTTGCAAGAGGGAGGATGCGAGTTTGCAAAACCGGGGCGGGGACAAAAAAATTTTCCAAAACCATAAAATCTCCGTGCGTTTTCCCATATTATGTGGTAAGATGTAAAGTACCGATTTTTTGGGAACTTTGACTCTCCTTGGTTTCCCGCGAAAGGAGTTCTTTTTTATGCGAAAAGCAGTGGTCCTCCCCGCCGTCGCCGCGGCGGGGGGCGTTGTGGGGCTGGTGGTCCGGCGCTTCCAGCTCAAGACCGCCTTTGAACCGGGCACCGGCCTGTCCATCCCCGGCCAGCCGGCCACCTGGGCCATGTGGGCGGTGGCGGCGGTGGTCGCCCTGGTCCTCATCGGCCTGAGCCTGGGAAAACACCGCACCTTTGAAACCTGTTACACCGCCGCCTTCCGGCCCTCCGGCCTGGTCCAGCTCTCCGGGATGATGGCCGGGGCGGTCCTGCTGCTGGCGGGTGGCTTCCTCAATGTGGAGGCCTTTGTCTCCGCCCCGATGGACCTCTACACCGGCACCCGGGCGGTGGGCATCCTGCGGCCCATCCTGGGGGTGGTCTGCCTGGCCGCGGCGGCGGGGATCTGGTTCACCGTCCAGGCCATGGGGAAGGGCCGGCAGGTGAAGTCCGTTTGGGTGCTGCTGCCCGGCCTGACCTGCTGCCTGTGGGTCATGGCCAACTACCAGAGCTGGGCCCAGGACCCGGTGCTGGAGGGCTATGTCTTCTTCCTGCTGGCGGCCATGCTGTCCATGGGGGCCTGCTGCCTGCTGCCGGGCTTCGCCTTCGGCAAGGGTCAGGTGACGGGAGCCCTCATCACCTGCCTGCTGGGGCCCGCCCTGGGCATCATGGTCCTGGGGGACGGCCTGCCCCTGGCGGATGCGGCCCTGCTGCTGGCCATGATCTTCTACCTGCTGTCCATGGCCTCGGCCCTGCTGACCAACGACGGCAAGCCCCAGCCCCCTGAGGGCCAGCCCGCCTGCGGCGGCGCCTGCCAGACCTGCCCCGGCTGCGGCCCGGCGCCGGAGAAGGAGGACCCCTGAATTATCCCCTGTAAAACCCGGCGGAACGGGCATGCCCGTTCCCTACCTGGGGCTTGGACCGCCCTCCACCCATTTCGTAGGGGCGATTCATGAATCGCCCGTGCTGCGTGGAGGGGAATTGCCACGTTTCGGGCGCTTCGTGAAGCGCCCCTACGACGGGGCGGGTTGTATTATGCCATCCCGGGCTGCGATATCTTGAAAAAACAGCGCTCTGTGCGCATGGAGGAATACACAATGGAAAGAGATCAGAAGAAAAAGTTTTATATCACCACCCCCATCTACTACCCCTCGGACAAGCTCCACATCGGCCACACCTACTGCACCGTGGCCACCGATGCCATGGCCCGCTATAAGCGGCTCCAGGGCTGCGACGTCATGTTCCTCACCGGCACCGACGAGCACGGCCAGAAGATCGAGGACAAGGCCAAGGAGGCCGGCGTCACCCCCCAGGAGTTCGTGGACAACATCGTCACCGGCCCCCGGGGCGTGCTGGACCTGTGGAAGCTGATGAACATCTCCAACGACCGGTTCATCCGCACCACCGACGACTACCATGTAGAAGCCATCCAGAAGATCTTTAAGAAGATGTACGAGAAGGGCGACATCTACAAGGGCAAGTATGTGGGCAAGTACTGCAAGCCCTGCGAGTCCTTCTGGACCGAGAGCCAGCTGGTGGAGGGCAAGTGCCCCGACTGCGGCCGGGAGGTCCAGGATGCCGAGGAGGAGGCCTACTTCTTCCGGCTCTCCAAGTACGCCGACCGGGTCCAGGACCTGCTGGAGAACACCGACTTCCTCCAGCCCCGCTCCCGGGTCAACGAGATGGTGAACAACTTCATCAAGCCCGGCCTGGAGGACCTGTGTGTCTCCCGCACCTCCTTCTCCTGGGGTGTGCCGGTGGACTTCGACCCCGGCCACGTGGTCTACGTGTGGGTGGACGCCCTGTTCAACTACACCACCGCCCTGGGCCTGTTCAACGACAAGTACGACGACTACGACCACTACTGGCCCGCTGACTACCACTTCGTGGGCAAGGAGATCGTCCGCTTCCACTCCATCATCTGGCCCGCCATGCTGATGAGCATGGAGATGCCCCTGCCCAAGCGGGTCTTTGGCCACGGCTGGCTGCTGCTGGACGGCGGCAAGATGTCCAAGTCCAAGGGCAACGTGGTGGACCCCTACATCCTGGCGGAAAAGTTCGGCGTGGACGCCCTGCGCTTCTTCCTGATGCGCACCTTCCCCTTCGGCTCCGACGGCAACTTCTCCAACGAGCTGCTGATCCAGACCATCAACGTGGACCTGGCCAACGACCTGGGCAACCTGGTCAGCCGCACCACCGCCATGGTCCAGAAGTATTTCGGCGGCGCCCTGCCCGCCGGCTGCAAGACCTGGGCCGCCCCCGAACCCTTCGACACCGACCTGATCACCCTGGCCTCCACCCTGCGGGACCGCTATGAGGAGAACATGGAGGCCTGCGCCCCCCACAAGGCCCTGGACGAGGTCTTCAAGGTCATCCAGCGGGCCAACAAGTATATCGACGAGTCCACCCCCTGGACCCTGGCCAAGGACATGGAGGCCAACGGCGGCCGTCTGGCCCACGTCCTGTATAACCTGCTGGAGGCCACCCGCATCTGCGGCATCCTGCTGTCCCCCTTCATGCCCGAGTCCTGTGAAAAGCTCTTCGCCCAGACCGGGGCCGCCCCCGAGGTCCAGACCTGGGAGTCCGCCGCTGTCTGGGGCAGCCGGGAGGAAGGGGCCGCCGTCACCAAGGGCGAGAACCTCTTCCCCCGCATCGACATGGACAAGGCCCTGGAGGAGCTGGAAGCCGCCCGTCAGGCTGCCGCCGCCCCCGCCCAGCCCGCCATCGAGCTGGAGCCCTGGGAGGAGGAAGTGGACTTCGACACCTTCGTCAAGTCCGACTTCCGCGTGGTGAAGGTCAAGGCCTGCGAAGCGGTGAAGAAGTCCAAGAAGCTGCTGAAGTTCACCCTGGACGACGGCACCGGCACCGACCGGCAGATCCTCTCCGGCATTGCCATGTTCTACAAGCCCGAGGACCTGGTGGGCAAGAGCCTGGTGGCCATTGTCAACCTGCCCCCCAGAAAGATGATGGGTCTGGAGTCCTGCGGCATGCTCCTCTCCGCCGTCCACAAGGAGAACGGCGAGGAGAAGCTGAACCTGCTCATGGTGGACGATGCCATCCCCGCCGGCGCGAAGCTGTGCTGAGAGCGTAAAGCAGAAGGGGCCTGTTGCAAAACAGACAAAATGCACAAACCCAAAGGGTAAGCAGAAATAAGCCTCCCCTGCAAGGGGAGGGGGACCGCCGTCAGGCGGTGGAGGGGTGCTATCCTGACAGTTCATGCGTCGTACCGGTACGACGAAATCTCCTGGCGATAGCACCCCTCAGTCTGCGTTGCAGACAGCTCCCCTCACAGGGGAGCCATGGGTGCGGGGGGCCTTGTGCATCCTGCGCA
Organism: Bacillota bacterium; assembly: GCA_030535235.1. Lineage (GTDB taxonomy): Bacteria > Bacillota > Clostridia > Oscillospirales > Oscillospiraceae > Evtepia. Next base: position 27,452 of record JAUNCL010000007.1, on the reverse strand, counting down.
TTTTGCAGCAAGCTTCTTCCGGATAAAATCAGAGCGGCCTGCCGGGATATTCTCCAGCAGGCCGCTTTCACTATGGTCCGGCATGTTCACCTCACGTTATAACCGCTGCACAGCTCCCTGTGGGACAGCTGCAGGTGGTCGGCTACCATGGCGATAAACTCCGAGTTGGTGGGCCGGCCCTTGCTGTAGGAGACCGTGTAGCCGAAGTATTGCTGCAAAACGTCCAGATCTCCCCGGTCCCAGGCAATCTCGATGGCATGACGGATGGCCCGCTCCACCCGGCCCGGGGTAGTCCCGAACCGCCGGGCCACCATGGGGTAGAGCTCCTTGGTGACCGCGCTGAGCAGGCGCATGTCGGAGACCGACAGAAGAATGGCCTCCCGAATATATTGATACCCCTTCACGTGGGCGGGCATGCCCAGCTCGTGAATGGTGGAGCTGACGATCATTTCCAGGCTCTTGTTCCGGCCGTTGTCCGGCCGCGGGGGAGCGGGGGCCATGAGCTGCCGGATCCTCTCGCAGACCGTGTCCATCTGGCAGGGCTTGACCAGACAGTAGTCCGCTCCCTTTTCCGCCGCCAGCCGGGCGATGCCGCTCCGGGTAAAGCCGGAGAGGATGATGACCCGGGGCCGCCGGGTCAGGGGCAGCGTCAGCAGTCCGTCCAGGGCCTCGATGCCGTCTCTGCTGTGGAGGACCACATCCATCACCACCAGGTCGGGCTGGTCGTCCCGGATCAGCTCCAGCAGCTTCTCCCCGTCGTCGGTTTCGCCCACGACCTGCATATCCTCTTCTGCGTTCAGGCTTTCCGCCAGAATGTGGCGGAAGGATGCCTCCATGTCTGCGATCAGAATCCGGTACTTTGTTCTCATGGCTCTTTTCTTCCTTTCTGTCGTAATGACTAAATTTTTATGATGTAAGGGTTTGTTTAACTTGCAGAATGTGGGGTGATATGCTAAAATAAATTGTTGGAATAGGGAGAAGAGCGTTCCTCCTCCCTCTATCCCAAACTTCGTCAGATCTCTGACGGTTTCCCGTGTTTTCTATTTTTATCCTGTGTTTTTTCCAATAATATCCTAACGATTGTCAACAGAAAAGTCCATAGTCAGATATGCAATGGGTGCAATCCATGCAATTTCATGCAAAATCTCTGGCACCCCATGCAAAAGGAGGCGAATCTATGACCTTTTCTGAGCGTGCGAAACCCTTGAAGGAAAAGAGCCGGCTGACCCTGAACGAAATTGCATCTGCGTGCAATATTTCTGAAAGTATGGTCAGCCGATACATCAACGGATCTGTGATCCCCCCGGAGGATATTGCACGAAAAATCCTGGCCCTTCTGGGGGATTCGGAACAGACGCCCAAATCCCAGCACCAGCCTGCCCATGGTTCCCCGGCCATGGTCCGGGAGATCTATGAGGATCGGATCCGGGATCTCTGGAAAACGGTGGACGAAATGAAGGCACAGATCAGGCACGAGCGGAAGGAGAAATGGGTCGCCTTCGGCCTGCTGGTCCTGCTCTATCTGGACCTTTCCAACGGAAAGATCGGGTGGTACCGCAACTGAGGTTCCTACCCATGACACCGCAACCTGCAAAACGGAGGACAACCCCCATGAAAAAGCTCACCGCCGCCCTGCTGACCTGCGTCCTGTTCCTGGGCGTCCTGGTCCCTGCCGCCCTGGCCGCCGGCCCTACCGACCGGGAAGTGATCGACGCGGCCCTGGAGTTCCTGTACGCCCACGAGGGCAACTACGGCTCCATCAACAAGAACGACAATGGCGCCCTGTCCGTGGGCAAGATCCAGTGGCACGCCGACCGGGCCCTGAGCCTGATCCGCTCCGTGGTGAACAGCAACCCCGGCAGCGCCCAGAATATCCTGGGGGAGGACCTGTACCAGGAGGTCCTCACTGCCGAAAGCTGGGCCACCCGGGTGGTGGACCAGGAGGAGGCTGCCGCTCTGTCCGCCCTGCTGAGCACTGCCGAGGGCAAGGCCGCCCAGGACAGCCTGGCCGCCAGTGACATCGGCGGGTACATCAAGCGGGGCAAAAACCTGGGCATCACCGACCCCGCTGTGCTGGTCTACTTTGCCGACCTGGAGAACCAGGGGGGCTATGGCATGTCCCGCCGGGTGGCCTCCGCCGCCGCCGAGACCGTGGGCTCCTTCGGGGCCATCACCCTCTCCGACCTGCACCAGGCCGCCCTGGCCGACAGCGTGGCAGGCAAGTATCCCATCCGCCGGGGCGAAGCCTATGTCTATTGCCGCAATCTGGGCTGGTCCGCCCCCGTCCAGGTCCATTTTCGGAAAACCGCCGTCTACACCCAGGGCCAGTTCTCCGACGTGGCCACCAACCAGTGGTACACCGGGAACGTGGCTGCGGCGGTAGAGTTCGGCCTCATGAAGGGGGACAGCGGGCTCTTCCGCCCCACCGGCTCGGTGACCATCGCTGAGGCCGTCACCCTGGCTGCCCGCATCCATAGCATCTACGAGACCGGCAAGGACAGCTTTGCCCAGAGCAGCGGCGGGAAATGGTACCAGGTCTACCTGGACTACGCCTATCAGAAGGGCCTCATCAGCCGGAGCTATTACACCTGCAATGTGAACCAGAAGGCCACCCGGGCCCAGTTCGCTGAGATCCTGTCCAAGGCCCTGCCCGACGAGGCCCTGCCGGCCTGCAGCACCGTGGCCGACAACGCCATCCCCGATGTCTCCCTCTCCCAGTCCTGGGGGCCTGCCGTGTACAAGCTCTACCGGGCCGGCATCCTGACCGGAGATCTGGATGGCTCCTTCCGGCCCAAGGATTCCATCACCCGGGCCGAGGCTGCCGTCATCGCCGCCCGGATGGCCGACACCGACAACCGTGTGGTCTTCACCCTGAACAGGGGCTGAGGATTTGATTTCATCTGAGAGATGAGGTGTATCCCAATGCACGACGAACTGACCCGGGGGGACATCGAAAAGATGAAGGAGGAGCTGGAGCACCGCCGGCTGGTCCTCCGCCCCCAGCTCATTGAGGAGGTCAAGGTGGCCCGGTCCTTTGGGGACCTGAGCGAGAACTTTGAGTACAAGGCCGCCAAGCGGGAGAAAAACCGCAACGACAGCCGCATCCGCTACCTGGAGAACATGATCAAGACTGCCCGGGTCATTGAAGGGACCGCCGCCGGGGAGGGGATCGGCCTCTTCGACAAGGTGACCTTCTGGATCGAGGAGGACCAGGAGGAGGAGACCATCCAGCTGGTGACCACCCTCCGTCAGGACGCCCTGAAGGGCCTCATCAGCAAGGAGTCCCCGGTGGGCAAGGCCCTCTGGGGCCACAAGGCCGGGGACCGGGTCCTCATCGAGGCCAGCCCCACCTACAGCTACTATGTCCAGATCCGGTCCGTGGAACACGCCGGCGAGGACCGGGACCTGCCCATCAATCCCTTTTGAGACCGCAAAGGCGGCCCCAAAACGTTGGGGGAATTGGTTTCTTCTGCAAGTTGTTCCGGCACTTCTCTTGAATTTCTTTGGATTTTCCCGGAAGATTCGTGATTTTGGAGATTGATTTTGCAAGTGAATGGGTGTATCATTTCATTGAAGTCAAGAGCAGAAGGCCCTCCCCTTCTGCGGGCTCCTTCTTCCCGGAGCCTTGCTTGACCCCTTCTTTGTCCTTATCCGTTTCTTCCTATCCTTACCAACCTTCCGTTTCATTGTGAGTGCTCCGGCGTTCTCCGGCCGGAGCAGAGCGGCGCCCCGGACACCTTCCGGTCCGGGCGCCGCTTTTTCTATCTGCCATTCACAGAAACTTTACACCACGGACAAGGACCGTTCCTTGAAAATCCAGGGGAAATATGGTAGCATAAGCCCTGCGCGGAAGGAAACCCTTTCAAATAGAATTTGTATATCTTTTCTCTCAGCGACAGAAACCAGAACCGGTGTGTTTCCTCACCCGGACGAGGAGGGCGGATACATTGAATCCCAATCAAAACAACGGCAACAAGGGCGGCCCCCAGGGACCCAAAAAGCGCAGCATCATCAGCGCGATCCTGTGGGCGGTGGCCATTGTCATTTTCTTTAACTTCCTGGCCTCGCAGATCTCCAACGCCGGCACCAGGGAGGTGCCCTATTCGGAGTTCATCCAGATGGTCCGGGAGGACAAGGTAGCCACCGTGGAGCTGACCAACAACAAATTTATCTTCTACCTCAAGGAGGATATGCCCCAGGGCACGGACAGTCAGGACCTGGCCCAGGTCCTGGCCAAGCAGATGGAGGAGGGCGGAGCCACCACCTACGTCACCGCAGCCATCCCCGCCGTGGACACGGAGCTGGTCCCCCTGCTGAAGGAGCATGACGTCAAGTTTTACTCGGAGATGCAGGAGGAGTCCTCCTACCTCATGAGCCTGCTGCTGAGCTATGTAGTTCCCATGGTCCTCATGGTGGGGCTGCTGCTCTTCCTGATGCGGCGGATGGGCGGCGCCGGCGGCCTGGGCGGCGTGGGCAAGTCCAACGCCAAGGTCTACATGGAGAAATCCACCGGCGTCACCTTCGCCGACGTGGCCGGTCAGGACGAGGCCAAGGAGTCCCTGGCGGAGATCATCGACTTCCTCCACAACCCCGGCAAGTACACCGAGATCGGCGCGAAGCTCCCCAAGGGGGCCCTGCTGGTGGGCCCTCCCGGCACCGGCAAGACCCTGCTGGCCAAGGCCGTGGCGGGGGAGGCGGGGGTCCCCTTCTTCTCCATCTCCGGCTCGGGCTTTGTGGAGATGTTCGTGGGCGTGGGCGCCTCCCGGGTCCGGGACCTCTTCAAGGAGGCCAGCAAGGTGGCCCCCTGCATCGTCTTTATCGACGAGATCGACACCATCGGCAAGGCCCGTGACAACCATATGGGGGGCAACGACGAGCGGGAGCAGACCCTGAACCAGCTCCTGGCGGAGATGGACGGCTTTGACCCCACCAAGGGCATCATCCTCCTGGCCGCCACCAACCGGCCGGAGGTTCTGGACCAGGCCCTGCTGCGGCCCGGCCGCTTCGACCGCCGGATCACCATCGACCGGCCCAACCTGGCGGGCCGTCTGGCCACCCTCCAGGTCCACACCCGGAAGATCCGCCTGTCGGAGGATGTGGACCTGAAAAAGGTGGCCCTGGCCACCGCCGGCTGCGTGGGGGCCGACCTGGCCAACCTGGTCAACGAGGCCGCCCTCCGGGCCGTCCGCCTGGGCCGGAAGGCCGTGAACCAGCAGGACCTGCTGTCCGCCTTCGAGCTGGTCATCGCCGGCACGGAGAAGAAGGGCAGCGTCCTCACGGAGTTTGAAAAGAAGCTGGTGGCCTACCACGAGGTGGGCCACGCCATGGTGGCCTACAAGCAGAAGAACTCCGAGCCGGTTCAGAAGATCACCATCGTGCCCCACACCCAGGGCTCCCTGGGTTACACCCTCCTCATGCCCGAGGAGGATAAGACCGAGCTGCGCACCAAGGAGGAGCTGATGGCCCGCATCGCCGTGTCCATGGGTGGCCGGGCCGCCGAGGAAGTGGTGCTGAACACCATGACTAACGGGGCGGCCCAGGACATCCAGGACGCCACCGGCGTGGCCCGGAACATGGTGGCCATGTTCGGCATGAGCGACGAGTTCGGCATGATGGCCCTGGCCTCCCGCCGCAGCCAGTATCTGGACGGCGGCTACGGCATGGACTGCGCCCAGGACACCGCCGCCCGGATGGATCAGGCGGTGAAGGAGCTGCTGGACACCTGCTACCGGGATGCCGTCCAGGTCATCCGGGACAACCGGGAGGACATGGACAAGGTGGTGGCCTATCTGCTGGAGAAGGAGACCATCACCGGCGGCGAAATGGTGGCCATCATCGAGGGCCGGGACCCCGCCACTGTGGACTCCCCCTACCTCTCCACCGCCGCCCCGGCAGAGCCTTGCCAGCCCCAGGAGCCTGGCAAGGCAGAAGAACCTGCCGAGCCTGGGGAAGCCGTGGAGAGCCCCGCCGACCAGCTTCCCCCTCAGCAGCCGGAAGACAACGATATCTTCTGACCTGCCTCCCCTTGGGAGGAAAAAGAGAAAGAACGAGGTCCTATGGTTATCTACCTTCAAATGATCGACGATCCCCGGGATCGGTGGAAATTTGAACAACTGTATACCAGGTACAAAGACCTCATGCACTACACGGCCTATAAAATCCTCAGGAATGACCGGGACGCGGAGGACGCCGTTCACGACGCCTTTCTTGCCATTGTGAGAAATATTGAAAAAATTTCTGCTGTGGAGCGTCCAAAAACCAGGGCCTACGTCGTTACGATTGTTGAGAACAAAGCCATCGACCTCTATCGGAAGAGACAGCGGCACCCCACAGGGGAGCTGACGGAGGAGACGGCGGGAATCTCCGTGGAGTACGACGGGGACAACGAACTGGGCCGGTGCATGGCAAAGCTGCCCGCCCGATACCGTCAGTTCCTCCTGCTCCGATATGACCACGATTACACGGTGAAGGAGGTGGCCCAAATGATGGGCCTGTCCATGTCCGCGGCCTATAAGCTGGAGCAGCGGGCCAAGAAAAGCCTGGAGACCATTTGCAGGGAGGCAGGGGTGCTATGATTTCAGAGGAGCGTTTGAGAACCGCCGCCCGGGCCGTCAGCCAGGCCATGATCGACAGCCTCCCGGAGCCGGAGGACTGCCACCACGACTTCTCCCCGGAATTTGAGCGGAAGATGAAGAAGCTCCTCCGCAGGAGCCGCCACTGGGGGCTTTATCAGGGCATGAAACGGGCAGCCTGCTTCGTCCTGGTCCTCCTGCTGTCCAGCGGGGCTTTTCTCACCGTAAACGCCGAAGCCAGAGAGATCGTGTTTGGGTGGATCAGTGAACGGTTGGATGAAGACTATCACTATTTCCATCAGGGCGGCGATAAAGTTTCCCCAGAGGATGTGCGGTATGTCCTGCCGGAGATCCCCGCGGGATACGAGCCTTACGATCTGTATGACGATGGCAAGGGCTTTGTTTCCCTGTGCTACGCAAATGAAGCTGGGCAGGGGTTCAGTTTTGAGTATATGATAGGAGAAGACACCGGAGACATGTACCTGCTCACCGGAGAGGAAGGGGAGAGGCGCATGGTTACCGTGAACGGAAAACCGGCGGAATTCTATCCCTCCACCGGGGAGAACGTGTCCAGCACCCTGGTCTGGCAGGATACTGAGACCGGAGCGCTGCTCTATATCTCCGGATTCTTTGAGGAAGAATACCTGATCCAACTGGCGGAAAGCGTGGTCCGGGAAGAAAAATAAAGTTTTTTGAAAAAATTTCAAACCAGGTGTCCAAAATCGCCTCCCTCTTTCGTTACTATGGGTGAGAACGAAACGAGGGAGGTGATTTTAATGAGAAAAGGGTTCGTTTCCGTAACGATCATAGGGAGTTTGCTTGTCGCGATCCTAACTTCCTGCGCCAGTGAGCAGCCCGCAGCATCCCAGACCCCCGGGGACGACGGCATGGTTTCTGTCCAGGCTGAAGTGGAAACCACTTTGGACCGGAACGACTTTGCTTTTGTTTGCCCCGCGACATTCCAAGTGGAGCAGGACCCCGCCACAGGGGAATATGCCATCCAGGAGATCCAAACAAAGGGCTTCATAACCTCCAAGGGAAAGCCCATCTATGCGTTCTTACCGAAGGAAGATGCCGAAACAACCCGGCAGGAGGATGGCAGCTGCCTGGTTCAGCAATCCCTGCAAATGTACAAAAACAACGAAGAGATCGCGGTGTTGTCTCTTGCGGCAAAGTTTACGCTTAATGTGGAAACCGGGGAAATTACAAGCACCGTTTTGCCTGTCGAAGTACAGGACACGAATTGAAACGGACGGGACGGCGTGAGCCGCCTCTCAGTTTGTTGAAAAGCCTTGCAGCGTGGGCTGTCACACCGTAGGGCGGGGGCTTGCTCCCGCCGTCCCCTGCGCGCTCTCTTGCAGAAAACTCTGAAAATTTGCATATAATCTTGCGTTTTCTCCCGGAGTTTATTATACTAAACTCATCAACACCAAAGGAGGTGATACGCTTGACGGTGCTTTTCAATGATGGAAGCTTCCTGTGCGGTCTGCTGTCTTGGGGCTTTGCCGGGGCGGCTGTCACCTGCGTGGGGAACTATAAGCGGGGGGCCCGCCGGAGTCTGTTGAGCTGGCTGTTCTGCGTGGTGGCCATGCTCCTGCAGTGGTTCGAGATGTACCACCGAATCGCCATCCATGACTTGAGCGCGGTGGAGGATACCATCCTGGCCCCCGTGATTGGGTCGGTGGTCCTGATCGCAGTCTCGGCGGGGCTCAACATCCTCGCGTATTTTAAGTACACAAAAACCTGACAGGCTTTCCAGGCGCGGCACAGCGTGTTTTTGTGCCGCGCCAAATTTTCAGTGGTAAGCTGCCGAAAATGGAAAGATTCAATTAAAGCATTAAGCTGTGTACATGAAATACCGGGGCGGCGTGAGCCGCCCTTTTCGCCTTGCACCAACCCCATCCATGCTGTATCATATTGTAGAGAGAAACCCGGGAGGAAGGGAGGGTGTCTATGCACCAAATCCAAGAAACCAGACAGGCGGGGCAGACCACCCTCCTGATCCCCGCCATGCTGGACGATCACTTTCCCCTCCTGCGCTATGCCTTTTTCTCCCGGCGGTACTACCCGGTGATTTTGGAGAACCGCCGGGGGGTGGTGGACGCCGGCCTGCGGTATGGCCACAACGACATGTGCTTCCCCTTCCACCTCTGCCTGGGCCAGTATCTGCAAGCCCTAGGGTCCGGGGACTACGACCTGGAGAACACCGCTCTGCTGATGCCCTCGGCGGGGGACGCCTGCCGGGGGTCCAACTTCACCAGTTTGGTCCGCAAGGCCCTGAGGGATGCGGGGTATCCCCAGGTGAAGGTGTTGACCCTGAACGTCAAGGGGCTGGAAAAGGACCAGGCCCTGGTCCTGGAGCCCCACATGGTCTGGCGGGCCCTGTTCGCCCTGTATTACGGGGATATCCTGCTGCTCCTGACCCGGCAGGTCCGGCCCCATGAGGTGGAGCCCGGGGCGGCCAACGCCTGCCGGGCCCGGTGGACGGAGATCCTTTCCCGGGACATAAAAACGGGCCAGGGTCTGACCCTGGGACGGATGAAGAAAAACTTCCGCCGCATCGCCGCCGACTTTGCCGCCATTCCCCGGCGGCCCGGGGAGAAAAAGCGGGTGGCCCTGGTGGGGGAGCTGTACACCAAATACTGCGCCCTGGGCAACTGGGACATGGTGGCCTTTCTGGAGGAGGAGGGCTGCGAGGCGGTGGTGAACGGCTTCTCCTGGTACATCCTGTACTATGTGGACAATCAACTGGCCGCCAACCGGGGGCCCCGCCGGGTTCTGTGGCGGGGCATCGACCGGTTTCTGTCCTCCCTCCAGAGGAGCATGGTGTCGGCCATCCGGGACCATGGGTTCCGGTGCCTGGAGCCTTTTCCCGCCTTCAAAGAGAAGGCCTGGGCCTACCTGAGCCGGGAACTCCAGGTGGCCGACGGCTGGCTCATGGGCGGGGAGATCGTGGGCCACATCCAGAGCGGCTGTTCCCGCATCCTGGCCGCTCAGCCCTTCGGCTGTCTGCCCAGCCACGTCTGCGGCCGGGGACAGTACGCCGCCTTAACCCGGAAGTTCCCCCAGGCCCGGCTGGTCAGCGTGGATCTGGATGCCAGCGGAACCCCGTCCCAGGTGTACAACCGGGTCAAACTGCTGATAGAAGGATAAACCGCCCTCGGAACCATCGTTCCGGGGGCGGTTTGCGTGGGTTCAGTTTTTATCCTCGTGCATCACCAGCACATCCAGGTAGGGGACCTCCCGGACGATGTAGGAGGCCACGGAGCCCAGCTTGTGCTGGGAGTTGCGGCTGGCCCGGGTCATGAGGATGGCGTCGTAAAAGCCGTTTTCCGCAAACCGGACGATCTCCGGCCCGGGGAACCCCTGGCGGATGGCGGTTGTTACCCGGTACTCCTTCAGCAGGTTGGCCCAGGCGTCCAGCTCCTCCTGGGTTTTCCGCTTCCGGTCGGGGTCCAGGCGGGTCTCCCCAGGGAGGACGGTGAGAATGGTGATCTCGGCCTCCTCCGGCCGGTAGAACTGTTTGGCCATCTGGATGGAGCGAAGACTGCGGGCACTGCCGTCGATGGGCAGCAGGATCTTTTTCATGGTGCGCACCTCCCCGTTGGGCTGTGTTGATGGCATACTCTCTCCCCATTATACGGTACAGGGAGGGAGCCCGTCAACCGACACAAGAGAGCCTCTGTCAAAACCACCGGATGGAGCCGCGGTCCCGGACTACTCCGGTGAGGACCCAGCCGGATTCCCCCTGGGTGTAGTGCAGAGTGTAGCGGGCGGCGGGGAACTGGTCCTCGGCCTGGAACTCCACGAAGGCCGGGTTGCCCTGGGCGTCATAGCGAATCTGATAGCAGAAGATGGCGGCCTCGTGGTAGGAGTAGTCCGCCATCCAGTCCAGGCGGCCCTGGCTGTCATAGGCGTCCACATAGTCCGTCCCGGGGATGCAATCCAGGGGAGAAGTCCCCAGAGAGCAGCGGTGTATGAGTTCTCGCTGGTGGGCCAGGTCGGCCCCCAGGGTCACGGTGCGCACGCCCTCCCCGGTGGGGTCGGAGGAGGTCACCACCAGACGGGGGCTGCTCCCGCCCAGGGTGGAGATGGCGATGGTGGCGGGGGTCAGGTCCGGGACGGGGGTTTCGTAGGCCCGGCAGAACCGGGACAGGAAGACGGCAACCTCCGCCCGGTCGGCGGGGTCGTTGGGTTCCAGGACCAGGTCTGTGGGGATGAAGTCGGGGACAGACTTGGGCTGTTTGGGCTGGAGAAAATGACGTTCTGCCGCCCAGGACACGGGGGCCAAGGCCCAGTCGCTGGTGTTCGCCGAATCCTTCCAGAACAGCCCCGCGTCGCAGCTGACATCATAGCCCTGACGCCCTGCCCAGCGGTAGAAGATGGCCGCCAGTTGCTCTCGGGTCACGGGCCGGTCCGGGCCGAAGACCGTGGAGGAGAAGCCCTTCACCGCGCCGGTTTCCGCCGCCCAGGCCACGGCGGCGGTGTACCAGGTGTTTGAGGGGACGTCCTGGAAGGGGACAGGGGCGGCAGTCTCCGGTTCCCCGGCCATCCGCCAGAGGGTGGTGGCCGCCATGGCCCGGGTGAGAGTGCCTTCGGGCTGGAAGCGGCTGTCGCCTACGCCCTCCATGAGTCCCCGGGCCTCCACATCCGCCGTCTCCGGGGCGTACCAGGCGTTGTCTGCCACGTCAGAAAAACCGGCGGCCACGGTTGGACAGAGCAGGATGGCGCTCAGGACCAAAAGAAGAATGGTTCGTTTCATGAAAACTCCTTGTTGGGGTCAGTCGCCGTCCTCGCCCAGGATAAAGAGGTCCAGGAAGTCGGCGTGTTTTACGATGTAGGTGGCCACGGAGCCCATTTTTTCCAGGAATCCCCGGGTGGCCCGGGTCATGCAGAGGGTGTCCAGGCCCTCCTCCCGGGCATACGTTACGATTTCCGGGCCGGGGGTCCCGGTCCGCAGGGCGGTGGTCACCCGGAACCCCGGCAGCATGGCGGCGAAGGAATCCAGCTCCCGCTGGGCGTCGGCGTCGGTCCGGGCCAGACCCAGCTGGGCCTCGGTGCTCAGGGGGCTGGGCAGGACCATCAGGAGGACCACCTCCACCTGGTCCGGGGCGAAGGTGTGCTTCACCATGTTGATGGTGCGGAGGCTGCGGGAGCTTCCGTCAATGGGCAGCAGCAGTTTGTTCATGCAGGGCACCTCCTAACAGAGCATGGGAAAGAAAAGAGGAAAGGCGCGGCCTTTCCCCTGTTTGGATGGGTCTTATTCTTCGGGGGTTTCGGGGTCCTCACGCATGACGAAGACGTCCAGGAAGGATGCGTTCTTCACCAGGTAGTTGGCCACGGAGCCCAGCTTGCGGATGGGGCCACGGGTGGAGCGGGTCATGAAAATGACGTCGGCCTCGATCTCCCGGGCGTACTCCACGATCTCCACGCCGGGTGCGCTGCCCAGCAGGACCTGGGTGTGGACGGTGAAGCCCTCCAGCATGGCGGCGACCTCCTCCAGCTCGGGGCGGGCCTGGTCTGCCCGGTGCTTGATCTCCTCCATGGAGTTGATGTACAGCTGGGCGCCGATGACCTTGGCGATGTAGATCTCGCACTCATTGGGCCGGCAGACCCGCTTGACCATTCTCACGGTGCGGATAGAGCGCTTGCTTCCGTCAATAGGTAACAAAACTTTCTTCATAAGAAAGACCTCCTTTGTGCAATTCTTACTTCTCACCTGTATTGTACCACGGATAAAATACTATGTCAAATGGGTTTTTGTCATTACGCTTCTCCGTGGATGATGGTGTAGGCATTGTGGATGGCTTCGATCTCGGCGGTCTGATGGACGCCGCCGGCCTCCCCGTCCAGGGTCCAGGCCAGGCCCTCCTCGGCGGTGATGGTCACCCTGGGGGTGGAGAAGGAGGTGATGATGGAGCTGAGGACCGAGGGGTCCCCGGTGAGGACCGCCCGGCTGAATTCCTCCACGGTCTTGACCTCCCGGATGGGGGAGATGAGGGTGACCTCCAGCAGACCGTCGGAGAGGTCGGGGTTTCCCGGGGGGAAGTTCCGCACTCCGCCCACGGAGGTGGTGTTGCTCACCATGCCGTAGAGGTAGTCCCCCTCGATGACCTCGTCGCCGTACTCCACCTTGATGTGGTAGGGCTTGATGGAGGTGAGGGCCTTGGCCCCCTCCAGCAGGTAGGCGTTGTAGCCCAGGACGTTTTTGATCTTCTGGGGGGTGGTATAGGACACCTCAGCGAAGGCCCCGAAGGCGGCCACGTAGAGGAAATTTTTTCCGTTAAAGCTGCCCAGGTCGTGGGTCTGGGGCACCCCGGTGACGGCGGTGGCGGCCAGCTCCGGGAGCTTGTCCGAGGGCAGGTTCAGGTTCCGGGAGAAGTCGTTGGTGGTGCCCACGGGGATGTAGCCGATGACGGGGGGATTCTCTGCCCGGCGAGCCCCGGAGATGGCCTCGCTGAGGGTGCCGTCTCCCCCGGCCACCACCACCTGGTCAAAGTCCTGGCCCCAGCGGACGATGGCGTCCCCGGCGTCGCCCTGGTACTGGGTGGGGTAGGCGGTGACCAGGCAGTTTTTCTCCACCATGGCGTTGATCATGTCAGATAGGCCGGCCCAGGTCTTGTTTTTGCCGGCGTGGCGGTTGTAGATGAAAAGTACGCGTTTCATAGCAGCCTCCATTCTTTCACGGTTCTGGCTTCGACCACAGTTACGAAAGCGTTACTATTATAGACGGAATCTTTTCCGTTGACAATAGACACTATGACAGGATATACTAAACTTTACAAAAAGTTTGTTGAAGGGGGGATGCCCGTGAACAAGCGGGAGCTTTTGGACAGGTTCGCCCGGGACGGGGAGCAGCGTCTCCTGCTGGCCCGGGTCCTGGACCAGCAGCAGCGGGCCGGGCAGCGGGGGATCCCCACCCACACCGGCTTTCTCTCCCCGGCGGAGCAGGCCCAGAGTGCCGACCTGCTCATGGCGGCGGCCCCCGGCCAGGGGATCCTCTTCGGGGGCTATCCCGAGGCCGAGCGGAAGCTGTGGGCCTTCCTCCCCGACTGGCTGGAGGAGGCGGTCTGGCGGGAGGGAGAGGACTGCCCCGTCCGGGCCCTCCGGGTGACCGTCCCCGGCGGCGCCGGCCTGACCCACCGGGACTACCTGGGTTCCCTCATGGGCCTGGGCCTCACCCGGGAGAAAATCGGGGACATCCTCCTGACGGACACCGGCGCTCAGGTGCTGGTCCTGGGGGAGACGCTGCCCATCCTCCTCTCCCAGTGGGAGAAGGCAGGGCGGTACCCGGTGCGGCTGGAGGAGATCCCCCTGTCGGCCCTGACCCCCTCCCAGGGAGCGGTGAAGAAGGTCCGGGCCACTGTGGCCACCCTGCGGCTGGACGCGGTGCTGGCGGCGGGCTTTTCCGTCCCCCGGAGCCGGGCGGCCGAGCTGATCCGGGGCGGCCGGGTGATGGTGAACCACCGCCCCTGTGAGAAGGCCGACAAGGCCGTGGAGGCCGGCGACGTGCTCACCTGCCGGGGGCTGGGGAAGTGCGTCCTCACCCAGGCCGGAGGGACCTCCCGCCGGGGCCGGATCATTCTGGAATTTGACCGATATATCTGATGGTTTGGAAAGGAAAAAGGATATGACCGAAGAAAAAATCGCCCGCATCAACGAGCTGGCCCGGAAGAGCAAGACTGTGGGCCTGACCCCCGAGGAGAAGGCCGAGCAGGCCGTCCTCCGAAAGGAGTACCTGGCCGCCATCCGCAAGAGCCTGGAGTCCCAGCTGGACAACATCTATATCCTGGAGGAGGACGGCTCCGAGCGGAAGCTCACCAAGAAGGAACCCCTGTCCTGATTCTGTAAAATTTCACCCGATGGGTGAAGAAAATAAAAGGAGGAACACCCCAATGCCCAGCATGTATGTCAACGTGTCCAAGATGGACCAGGAGAAGAAGAACCTTCTGGCGGAGAAACTGTACGACGCAGCCGTCCCTGTTCTGAAGGCCCCCCACATCTACACCTTCGTGAAGGAGTACGAGACCCTATACGAGAACGGCAAGCCCCTGGCCGACCAGAAGATGGTGGTGGTCAACATCGAGGCCGGCCCCACCAAGGAGGAGAAGGTCAACGCCCTGGCGGAGAACATGCTGGGGGCCGTGAAGGAGGTCCTGGGCGAGGACAAGAACCTCACCGTGGTCTTCCACGACAACGGCCTGGACCGCATCGCCATCGGCGGCAAGACCATCGCCACCGCCATGGCAGCGAAGAAGTAAACAGCATAGCCCCAAAGTCTTCCAGTGCGCAAAAAATAAGCCTCCCTTGTCAACGGGAGGGGGACCGCCGTAAGGCGGTGGAGGGATTCCGGTTCACCCCATACGTCGGTGGTAAACGGGAATCCCCCCGCCAGCAAAGCTGGCCCTCCCCCCTTTCACAAGGGGGGCTTTTCTGTTTTCTGCGCACTTTGTTTATGTATCCTGTGGGGATCACCCCTCCAGCTCGATCATGGGATAGACCACCGCCAGGGCGCCGCCCAGGGTGGAGGTGTTCAGCCACTGGGTAAAGTCGATGACCTTCTCCTGGCCGCCGTCCAGGATGAGGCAGGGGAGCTTGCCGCTCTCCTCCTCCTCCATGCCGATGAGGGGGACCCAGTGCCAGCTGTCCAGGTTGTCCAGGCTGCCGCTGGAGTAGTTCAGAAAGGCCACCGGCAGGTCGGCGTAGAGGGCTTCCGCCAAAAAGTCCCGGCAGGTCTCCAGGGAGGGCCGGGGGGCCTTCTCCCGGTGGGGAAGCTCCAGTGTCTCCCCCAGCAGGACGCACCCTTTCGACAGGGCGAAGCTCCGGCAGCCCAGCACGAAGCTCTCCGCCTGGTCCAGCCCCCGGGCGCCGGGGGTGGCGTGGCGCCACAGGTCCTCCATGTAGGCCAGGAAGTCCCCGTGGGAGTCCCCGGGGGCCATGGGAGCCAGGGCGGGGTGGACCCGGGCCAGGTAGCCCAGGATGGCGGCGGCGGTGGTGGGGCCGCAGCCCGCCCGGCGCTGCCAGCCCTTGGGGAACCAGTCCTGGTCGGCCCCCCGGCAGGGCTGTCCGTCGGGGCCGGGCACGGTGAAGTATTCCGGATGGGAGAGGGTGAGAAGCATGGGGGACTTCCTTTCTTCTTTCTGTCTGAAAAACAGAGGGGCGGAAACTCCGCCCCTCTGCTTGGTTTACTGGTTTTCCGGGTCAGCCATGGCCTGGGTCATGAGGCCCAGGTATTCCTCGACGTTTTCCAGGTTGCCGGCGGATTCCTCGTCGGTCAGGGTCTTTTTCACCTTGGCGGGGATGCCCACCACCAGGCTTTTGGGGGGCACGATGGTGCCGGAGGACACCACAGCCCCCGCCCCTACGATGGAGCCGGCGCCGATGACAGCGTGGTCCAGCACCACGGAGCCCATGCCGATGAGGGCGTTGTCCTCCACGGTGCAGCCGTGGAGAATGGCCCCGTGGCCCACGGTGACGTTCTCGCCCACGGTGACGTCGTTGCCGTGGTCCCCGTGGATGACGGCGTTGTCCTGGATGTTGGAGTTCTTCCCGATGGTGATCTTTTCCTGGTCAGCCCGGAGGACGGCGTTATACCAGACGCTGACCTTCTCGCCCAGGGTCACATCGCCCCGGAGGAAGGCTCCGGGGGCCACCCAGGCAGTGGGATGGAGCTTGGCCATAGATCCGGTCTCCTTACTTGCTCAGCACGCGGACGCGGATGACGCCGGGCACGGCGGAGACAGCGGCGGCGTCTACATCGGCCTCGGTGTCGATGATGGCGTAGGCGTAGTCACCCCGGGTGTTGGAGGCGGAAGCCACCACGCCGGGGACGGCAGCCAGGACGGCGGCGGCGTCAGCCCCCTTGGAGATGACGCAGACACGGTTCTTGGCGGCCCAGGCCATGGTCAGGACGGGCAGGTTCACGGAATTGACGATGTTGCCGTTGTCCAGGTAGTCCTTCACCTGGCGGGCGGCCATCATGGCGCAGTTGTCCTCGGACTCGGGGGTGGAGGCGCCCAGGTGGGGGATCGCCACCACGCCGTCCATGGCGGCCACTTCGCTGTTGGGGAAGTCGGTGACGTAGGCGGCGCACTTGCCGGACTCCAGAGCGGCCTTCATGGCGGCGTCATCCACCAGCTCGCCCCGGGCCAGGTTGATGACCCGGACGCCGTCCTTCATCACGGAGAAGGCGGCCTCGTTGATGGTGTGCTTGGTGGTGGGCAGCATGGGCAGGTGGAGGGTGACATAGTCAGCGGCGGCGAAGGCCTCGTCCATGGTGGAGACCACCTCCACGGCGGGGTTCAGGCTCAGGGCGTTCTTCACGGACAGGAAGGGGTCATAGCCCACAACCTTCATGTCCAGAGCGTGGGCGGCGTTGGCCACCAGGACGCCGATGGCGCCCAGGCCGATGACAGCCAGGGTCTTGCCCATGATCTCGGGGCCCACGAAGGCGGACTTGCCCTTTTCCACCACGGCGGCCACGTCGGCGCCGGCGGCGGACTGCTCCTTCACCCAGGTGATGCCCTGAGAGACCTTACGGGAGGCCAGCAGCAGAGCGGTGATGGCCAGCTCCTTCACGCCGTTGGCGTTGGCGCCGGGGGTGTTGAAGACCACCACACCGGCCTCAGCGGCACGGTCCAGGGGGATGTTGTTGACGCCTGCGCCGGCACGGGCGATGCACTGCAGCTCGGCGGGGAAGTCATAGTCGTGGAGCTTGGCGGAGCGGACCAGGATGGCGTCCTCGTGCTCCATGTTGTCAGCGATCTCGAAGCGGTCGTCCAGCTGAGCCAGACCGATCTTGGAGATCTTGTTCATGGTTTTCACATGATACATGGGAAATACATTCCTTTCCATTCTTATTCAGTCGGCGTTAAGCCACGCAGGTTCCCGGCCCCGAAGGGCCGGGAACCCATGCTAAAAGTCATAGCTTATGCGTTCTTCTCGAACTCCTTGATGAAGTCGCACAGAGCCTCGACGCCTTCCACGGGCATGGCGTTGTAGATGGAGGCGCGCATACCGCCCACGGAGCGGTGGCCCTTCAGGTTGGTGAAGCCCTTCTTCACGGACTCGGCCACGAACTTGGCGTCCAGGTCGTCGTTGCCGGTGCGGAAGGTGACGTTCATGAAGGAGCGGGAGCCCTTCTCGGCGGCCACCTGGAAGAGCTTGGACTCATCCAGCACGTCGTAGAGCATGTTGGCCTTCTTGATGTTGATCTTCTCCAGCTCGGTCAGGCCGCCGACGCTCTCCACCCAGTCGCACATGAGACCCAGCATGTAGATGGGCCAGCAGGGGGGGGTGTTGTACATGGAGTCCTTGTCGATCATGTTCTTGTAGTTCATGATGGCGGGGGTGATGGGCATCTCGTTGCCGGCCAGGTCTTCCTTGATGATAACGATGGTCAGACCGGCGGGAGCCAGGTTCTTCTGGGCGCCGGCATAGATCAGGCCGTACTTGCTCACGTCAATGGGGCGGGACATGATGTCAGAGGACATGTCGCAGACCAGGGGCACACCGGCGGGAGTCTGGGGAACATACTGCCACTGGGTACCCTCAATGGTGTTGTTGGAGCAGTAGTGCAGGTAGGAGGCGTTGGGGTCCAGGGTCAGCTGGTCCTGGCTGGGGATATAGGTCCACTTGCGGTCCTCGGAGGAGCCGGCCACGTTGGCCTCGCCGTACTTCTTGGCTTCCTTGTGGGCGTTGTTGGCAAAGTTGCCGGTGCGGACATAGTCGGCCTTGCCGGTTTTGGTGATGAGGTTCATGGGCACCATGGCGAACTGCATGGTGGCGCCGCCCTGGAGGAAGAGGACCTTGTAGCCTTCGGGCACGCCCATCAGCTTGCGGAACTTCTCCTGGGTCTCATCGAAGATGCCCTGATAGACCTTGGAGCGGTGGCTCATCTCCATGACGGACATGCCGGAGCCCTTGTAGTTGGTGATTTCAGCGCCTGCGCGGTTCAGGACCTCCAGAGGAAGCATGGAGGGACCGGCAGAAAAGTTAAAGATACGATCGTTTGCCATTGGAAAAACCCCTTTCTGATGTTGGACAGATGATGCAGTGATAGGCATAAACTCTCACATTAAGCCTATTTTATTCATTATACCCATCCTGCATGTAATCGTCAAGATGATGGATGGAAACCTGTGGAAAAAGCGGCGGCCCAAAGGACCGCCGCTTTTGGTGAAACTGTTTGATTTCAGAAGCGTGAATCAGAAAGAGAGATTAGCACTTCTCGAAGATAGCAGCAACGCCCAGGCCGCCGCCGATGCACAGGGTAGCCAGGCCCTTCTTGGCGTCGGGACGCTTCATCATCTCGTGCAGCAGGGTGACGATGATACGAGCGCCGGAGCAGCCCACGGGGTGGCCGATGGCGATAGCGCCGCCGTTGACGTTGACCTTGCTCATGTCGAACTCCAGCTCGCGAGCCACAGCGATGGACTGAGCGGCGAAAGCCTCGTTGGCCTCAACCAGGTCGATGTCCTTGATGGTCAGGCCGGCCTTCTCCATGGCCTGACGGGAAGCGGGGATGGGGCCGGTGCCCATGATCTTGGGATCGACGCCGCCCTGGCCCCAGGAGACAACCTTGAACAGGGGCTTCAGGCCGTACTTCTCAACAGCATCCTTGGAAGCCAGGATGATAGCGGCAGCGCCATCGTTCAGGCCGGAAGCGTTGCCGGCGGTGACGCGCTGAACGCCCTTGTTGTCGTCGGAGGGAGTCATGTGGGTGGCCTCGAAGGTCATCTCCACCTTGTCGATGCTACCGTCAGCGGAGGTGGGGAAAGCGCCCTTCAGCTTGGCCATCTTCTCCAGGGTGGTGTCCTTGGGATGCTCGTCCACCTTGAACTCCACCATTTCCTTCTTCTTCTTCACCATGATGGGCACGATCTCGTCCTCGAAACGGCCGGAGTTGATGGCGGCGAGAGCCTTCTGCTGGGAGTTGTAGCCGAACTCGTCCAGCTCTTCACGGGTGATGCCCCAGATGTCGCAGATGTTCTCTGCGGTGGTGCCCATGTGATAGTTGTTGTAAGCGTCCCACAGGCCGTCCTTGATCATGGTGTCGATGATCTGGGTGTGGCCCATACGGGAACCCCAACGGTTGCTGGGGATAGCATAGGGAGCGCCGCTCATGCTCTCGGTGCCGCCGCACATGACCAGATCAGCATCGCCGGCCTGGATTGCACGGGAACCCTCGATGACGGTCTTCAGACCGGAGCCGCAGACCATGCTGACGGTGTAGGCGGGGACCTTCAGGGGAACGCCGGCCTTGACCATGCACTGACGAGCCACGTTCTGGCCCTGAGCAGCGGACAGGACGTTACCGAACATAACTTCGTCCAGCCACTCGCCCTTGACGTTGCCGCGCTTGAGAGCCTCAGCGATGACTGCTGCGCCCATGTCAGCAGCGGGGACATCCTTCAGGGAGCCGCCGAAGGTGCCGACAGCGGTACGGCAGGAACTAACAACATATACGTCTCTCATGTAGATCGTACCTCCAAATAAATTTTGCCAGGGAAATATAAATAAGTATATTTACTGCAACATTATACTGTTCAATCCTGCAAAAATCAACTGTATTTTTCAAAATCAGACAGTAGTAATTTTCGGGACGTCAAGGCGGTTTTCTTGGTGAATCTGCTGTGTTTGCGCCGATTTCCCCCAAAAGCCTCCCCTCTCAGGGGAGCCTTTGGCGTTTGCCCGCCGCTGTGCGGGCGGTGGGAAGCTCAGAGTCCCACGCGGGTCGTGAGGATCTGGCCGGAATCCATGTTGAACCCCAGAGACCCGTCGTCCGCTTCCAATATCTCGACCCAGAGGCCAAGCTGGGCGTTTTCTCCTTGCAGCATGGACCAGCAGGGGAACTGCTCCTGAAACGCAGGGGGAGGGGTTCCGTCCACCTGGAACAAAAGCTGGAAGGAAGTGCCGGACATATCACTGGTCGTGCTTCCCAGTAAGGTCATAGTAACCCCCTCAAAGACCGCCAGCCGCTGACGGACTTCCTCCGGGAGATTCTCTTTGGCGGGAGAATAGAACAGGTCGAACAACCGGTCAAAGTCCTGCTGTTCAAAGGCCCGTCCCACCTCGTCGGCATATGCCGCGTGGTCCCACCATACATTGTTGACTTCTGTTGCCTGCTTTGCGGCGTAAGCATTTCCCAGAAAAAATCCGAGGGCGGTGAAGACCGCCAGCAGGATCACAAGGAGGGCAATGCGGGTGGACTTCTTCTCAATCATAGGCAGCTCCTTTCTGTCGGGGGCGTGTCGTATTGAGTTTATTTTAACGGATCTAAAAAGCTCTGTCAATCTGCTCACTCCGCTCCGGTGAAGTCTGCCAGGACCATGGCGGTGAGCTTCAGGACGTCGTCCCCCTTCTTCAGCCGCAGGGCCAGGTGGGGCTTGTCGCCGGCGGAGAAGAGGAGGCGGCGCTTGTATTTCTCCAGCCCGCAGATGTTGGCCACCTTTTGGAAATCCGGCTGGGGGAGGGAAAATTTCACCAGGGATTCCTTCTGGGCGATCTCCGAGATCCCCAGCCCGGCGGCGGTGGCCCGCAGCAGGGCGATGGTCACCAGGTTGCTTACCCCCTGGGGCGGGTCGCCGTAGCGGTCGATGAGCTCGTCGGTGATGTCGTCGGCCTCCTCCCGGTCCCGGATCCGGGCGATGCGGCGGTAGAGGTCCATCCGCTGCTCCGGGGAGGGGATATATTTTTCCGGGATGGCGGCGGAGACGGCAATGTCGGCGGTACACTCCATGGTTTTGACTACCGGCTTGCCCTGCTCCTCCAGAACGGCCTCCTCCAGCAGACGCAGGTACAGGTCGTAGCCCACGCTCATGAGGAAGCCCGACTGCTCGGGCCCCAACAGGTTCCCGGCCCCCCGGATTTCCAGGTCCCGCATGGCGATCTTGAAGCCGGAGCCGAAGGCGGCGTACTCCCGGATGGCCGAGAGCCGCTTGGACTGGTCCTCGGAGAGGACCTTGCTCCGGCGGTAGGTCATGTAGGCGAAGGCCCGCCGGGTGGACCGGCCCACCCGGCCCCGGAGCTGGTGGAGCTGGGCCAGCCCCAGCTTTTCCGCGTCCTCGATGATGAGGGTGTTGGCGTTGGGCAGGTCGATGCCCGTCTCGATGATGGTGGTGCACACCAGCACGTCGATCTCCCCGTCGGTCATGCGGCTCATGATGTCCCCCAGCTGTTCCTGGTCCATCTTGCCGTGGGCGGTGGCGATGCGGACCTCCTCCCCCAGGAGAGCGCGAATTTTGCTGGCGGTCTTGTCGATGGTCTCGGTGCGGTTGTGGAGATAGTAGACCTGGCCGCCCCGGTCGATCTCCCGGCCCATGGCGTCGGCCAGGATGCCCCAGTCGTGCTCCAGCACATAGGTCTGGACGGGCTGGCGGTTGGTGGGGGGCTGCTCCAGGGTGGACATGTCCCGCAGGCCCGACAGGGCCATGTTCAGGGTCCGGGGGATGGGGGTGGCCGACAGGGTGAGGACGTCCACCTGCCGGGCCAGCTCCTTGAGCTTCTCCTTGTGGCCCACGCCGAAGCGCTGCTCCTCGTCCACCACCAGCAGACCTAAATCCTTGAACTGAATGTCCTTGCCCAGGAGCTTGTGGGTGCCGATGAGCAGGTCCACCCCGCCCTGGGCGGTTTTCCGCAGAATTTCCCGGGTCTGCCCGGCGGTGCGGAAGCGGGAGATCATCTCAATGTCCACCGGGAAGTGGGAGAACCGCTTCAGGGCGGTCATGTAGTGCTGCTGGGCCAGGACGGTGGTGGGCACCAGCATGGCGGCCTGCTTGCCCTCCAGGATGCACTTCATGATGGCCCGGAAGGCCACCTCGGTCTTGCCGTAGCCCACGTCGCCGCAGAGAAGGCGGTCCATGGGGATGGGCTTTTCCATGTCGGTCTTGATCTCCTGGACGCAGCGGAGCTGGTCGTCGGTCTCCGGGTAGGGGAAGAGGGCCTCAAAGTCCCGCTGCCAGGGGGTGTCGGCGGAGAAGGCGTAGCCCGCCTGCCGCTGCCGCTGGGCGTAGAGCTTGATGAGGCCCTTGGCCATGTCCCTGGCGGCTTTTTTGGCCTTGGTCTTGGATTTCTCCCACTCGGTCCCGCCCAGCTTGGAGAGCTTTTTCCGGTCCGGGTCGTCGCCGCTGCCGATGTACTTGCTCACCAGATCTAGCTGGAGGGCGGGGACGTAGAGGACGTCGGAGCCGGCGAACTGCAGTTTGATATAGTCCCGGTCGGCCCCCTCCACGGTCATCTTCACCATGCCCACAAAGCGGCCGATGCCGTGGTGCTCGTGGACCACCAGGTCCCCGGGGGCCAGGTCGGTGAAGGACTCCAGCCGCTGGCGGGTGGAGTCCTTGGCCGCCGGGCGGCGCTTGCTCTTTCTGGGGGGCGGCCCGGCGCCCTCGGCCAGGACGGCGAACCTGCCGTCGGGATAGTCAAAGCCCGCCGACAGGCCCCCTACGGCGATGGTGATCCGGCCCGGCTCTGGCAGGTCGTGGAGAAGCTCGTCCACGGCGGCGTAAATTTTCTTCTCCCGGAGCATGGCCTGGAGGGAGTCGGCCTTCCGGCGGCTGGCGGTCAGCAGGACCACGGAAAAGTCCTGCCGCTGGTAGTTTTCCAGGTCCTCGGCCAGGGCCTCGAAACTGACCCCGTACCCGGAAAGCTGCCGGGCGGTGAGGGACAGCAGAAAAGCCGGCGGGATGGGCAGTCCGCCGGTGGTGAAGGAGTCGAAATAGAGGAGGGTCCGGGTGGCCAGCACCCCGCAGAGCGCCTCAAAGCTCCGGGCAAAGACGGCCTGTTTCCCCTCCAGCAGGCCCTGCTCCAGGAGGGTGGTCACGTCCTCGCCCAGCTGCCAGGTGTAGCTTTTGGCCCGGTCGGCAGTCCGGGGGGTGTCGCAGAGGACCACCAGGGCGTCCTCTGGCAGGTAGTCGGCGGCGGTGGCCACCTCCTGATAGACCCGGGGCAGCCCTAAGTCCGCCGGGTCGGTGTCGCTGCCGATAACCTCCCCGGCGGGGAGGAGGACGCAGTGGTCCCGCTGGGCGGTCCGCCGCTGGGTCACGGGGTCGAAGAGGCCCATGGAGTCGATCTCATCCCCCCAGAACTCCATGCGGACGGGCAGGTCCAGACCGGGGGTGAAGACGTCCAGGATGCCGCCCCGGAGGGCGAACTGGCCCACCCCCTCCACCTGGTCGCAGCGGGTGTACCCGGCGGCGGTGAGGAAGTCGGCCAGCCGGTCCAGGTCGCAGACCTCCCCGGCGGTCAGGGTGCGGCAGGCGGACCGGAACCGGTCAGGGGGGAGGGTCCGCTGGAGCATACCCTCCACGGTGGCCACCAGGGCGGGGCAGTCCCCCCGGTCCAGGGCGGCCAGGACCTCCAGCCGCTGGTGCTCCCACTGGCGGGAGGCGGCGCCGGGGTGGAACTGGAAGTCCCGGGCGGGGAGGATGGGGATCTCCTGCCCCAGAAGGGCGGCCAGGTCGTCGGCAGTCCGGCGGGCCTCGCCGTCGTCGGCGCAGATCACAGCCAGGGGCCGGCCGGTGTCCCGGCGGAGGGCGGCGGCCACATAGGCCCGGTGGACGGCGGACAGCCCGGAGAGGGCTAGGGGGCTTTTGCCCTGGTCCAGGGCGGCCCGCAGCCGGTTGTAGTCCTCCACCCGGGCCAGCAGCCCGGTGAGGATGGGGGTGGAAAGGGAAGACATAGAGACCTCCTGTGGTAAAAATGCGGGAAGGGAGAGGGGGGAGCCGAGCTGTCATGCCGTAGGGCGGGGGCTTGCTCCCGCCGACACCCGAGCGGAACGGGCATGCCCGTTCCCTACATGGGGTTATTCGGTACTTTTTTGGAATCACCCATTAAACCGTGCCATGGCCTGGTCGGGGCCCTGGGACAGATAGAGGGTCACGGCGTCGGCGGCCCGGGTGATGGCCTCCTCCATGACCTTCCGGTCCTGGCCGGTGAACTTGCCCAGGACCCAGTCGGCCATGTCGTGGTCGGGATGGGGCTTTCCGCCCACCCCCACCTTGATCCGGGGGAACTGGTCGCTGCCCAGGTGGGCGATGATGTTCTTCAGGCCGTTGTGGCCCCCGGCGGAGCCGCTGCGGCGGATGCGCAGCTTGCCCTGGGGCAGGGCCACGTCGTCGGAGATCACCAGCACCCGCTCCGGGGGGATCTTATAGAATCGGGCGGCCTCCCCCACGGCTTCGCCGGAGAGATTCATATAGGTGGTGGGCTTCATGAGCAGGACCGACTGCCCGCCGAGAACGGCGGTGTTGGTGAGGGCCTTGTACTTGAGCCGCTGGACGGGGATCTTCTCCCGCTCCGCCAGCTCGTCGATGACCAGAAAGCCCATGTTGTGGCGGGTCCACTCGTACTTGGGGCCGGGGTTGCCCAGGCCCACCACGAGCCACTCCACCGGTCCGGGCCGTTTGGAGAAAAACATAGGGGTACCTCCTGCGTTCAGAGTAAATAACAGAAGGCGGAGCGTGGCTCCGCCTTCTGTGAGGATATCAAAAAATGCAGCTTACACGAACAGACGGGAAACAGAGTCCTCGTGGTAGATGAAGCTGATGGCGTCGGCCAGCATGGGAGCGGCGGAGAGATACTTGATCTTATCACACCGGACGCCTTCCTTCACGGGAATGGTGTCGAGGAAGAGAACTTCCTTGATGACGCTCTCCTCGATGCGCTGGATAGCGGGGCCGGACAGGACGCCGTGGGAGGCGCAGGCGTAGACCTCGGTGGCCCCGCCGATCTCCACCAGGGCCTTGGCGGCGCCGCACAGGGAGCCGGCGGTGTCCACCATGTCGTCCAGCAGGATGACCCGCTTGCCGGTCACGTCGCCGATGATGCTCATGACCTCGGACTGGTTGGCCTTCTGGCGGCGCTTGTCCACGATGGCCATGTTCATGTGCAGCTTCTGGGCGAAGGCACGGGCCCGGGCCACGGAGCCCACGTCGGGGGAGACCACCATGGTGTTCTCGGTGTCGTTGCCGAAACGCTGGGTGAAGTAGTCAACGAAGAGGGGGCTGCCCAGCAGGTTGTCCACGGGGATATCGAAGAAGCCCTGGATCTGGGCGGCGTGGAGGTCCATGGTCAGCACCCGGTCGGCGCCGGCGGTGGTGAGCATGTTGGCCACCAGCTTGGCGGAGATGGGGTCACGGGGCTTAGCCTTGCGGTCCTGACGGGCGTAGCCGAAGTAGGGGATCACGGCGGTGATCCGGCCGGCGGAGGCCCGCTTGAAGGCGTCGATCATCACCAGCAGCTCCATCAGGTTGTCGTTGACGGGGGCGCAGGTGGACTGGATAATGAACACGTCGGAGCCGCGGACGGTCTCGTAGATGGACACGGAGCATTCGCCGTCGGCGAAGTTCTTGCACTCGGAGTTGCCCAGGGGCAGGCGGAGCTCCTTGCAGATGGCGTCAGCCAGGGCGCGGTTGGAGTTGCCGCTGAAAATCTTCAGATCCTTGCCATGAGAAATCATCGTAAACATCCCTCTCGATCACAGTATTTTTTCCACTATTCAACCCAGCCCCACAGGCTGGGTACGCTTCCACTGAGGTCATTATAACAAATGGAATGAGATTTTGCATCTGTTTTTCCTGAATTTTTGCGGAAAAAGAAAAGAATCTTTAAGAAACTTTTAACAATGGCGCAAAGGGTGGGAAACCGGTTGCCAGCGGGGAGAAACCATGATAAAATAAGCCCTTGTGAACCAACGCACACCAAGCTTTCGGCGGATTTTTGGGAAAATCCCGGCGCCGCCGGTCAAAAGGAGTTACGAACATGAAAAAAACCATGCGCAGAGCCCTGGGCGCCGCCCTGGCTTTTGTGATGACCGCAGGGCTGCTCAGCGGCTGCGGCGGCGAGGCCGACCCCATCCGGGAGGCCTTTGACGGGAAGTACACCAAGGACACCGTGATGATGACGGTCAACGGCGACAACGTGACCGCCGGGGATCTCTTCTTCTGGATCGCCCAGAATGCCGACTATATCTCCGGCTACTACAGCCAGATGGGCGTGGAGCTGGACTGGTCTGAGGACATGGGCGACGGCACCACCATGGGGGACTATCTGAAGGAGCAGGCCAAGAGCTCCGCCGTCCTCTACCACGTGGTGAGAGAGCAGGCCCAGGACCAGGGCTATGAGATGACCGAGGAGGACAAGGAGGCCTACCAGGCCGAACTGGACTCCGCCAAGGAGCAGCTGGGAGGCGACGAGGAATACGCCAACTGGCTGAGGACCATGCTCATCACCGACGAGGGTATGGAGAAGCTGAGCTCCGTGGGGGTCCTCTACACCCACCTGCTGGAGGGGACCTACCTGGACGGCGGCGAAAAGGCAGCCACCGGGGAGGAGATCGTCCAGTACGCCGAGGACAACGACCTGCTGGTGGCCAAGCACATCCTGCTGAGCAACAAGGACAGCCAGACCGGCGAGGCTCTGTCCGAGGAGGACGCCGCAGCCAAGAAGGCCAAGGCCGAGGAGCTGCTGGCCCAGCTCCAGGGCATCACCGATCCCAAGGAGCTGGAGGCCAAGTTCGACGAGCTGATGGAGGCCAACAGCGAGGACTCCGGCCTGCAGAACAACCCCGACGGCTATGTCTTCACCGCCGGCCAGATGGTAGAGGAGTTTGAGAACGCCGTCCGGGGCCTGGAGTTCGGCCAGGTCAGCGGCGTGGTGGAGAGCACCCACGGCTACCACATCATCCTGCGTCTGTCCCCGGCGGACTCTGACCAGATTCGGGAAGAGTGGGCCAAGCAGCAGATGGACGCCCAGGTCCAGACCTGGGTGGACGAGGCCGAGGTGGAAACCACCGAGGACTTCAACAACCTGGATGTGGCAGAGTTCTACACCGCTCTGGAGACCTACCGGGACACCATCGAGCCTAAGGAGGAGACCCCT
>JAUNCL010000006.1:75207-95531 GCA_030535235.1 Bacillota bacterium | reverse complement strand
CAGCACCATGGATATGATGAACGCCACCATTCGGACGCAGATGATCTTCATATCAGTGATGGCGCTGCTGATTCTGCTGGCGGTCATCAGTCTTATCAGTGTGCAGCGCAGCAGCCAGATGGTGAAGATGGAGCAGGAGACAAACAAGGAGCTGAATCAACTGCGCATGGTGGCAGAGTCAGCCAATGCCGCAAAAAGCACGTTCCTGAACAATATGTCCCACGACATCCGGACACCCATGAATGCCATCATCGGCTTTACCAACATTGCGCTGAAACAGGACCCGAATCCCGAGGTCAGAGCCTGTCTGGATAAGATCAGCGACAGCTCTGAGCATCTGCTGACACTGATCAATGATGTGCTGGACATCAGCCGCATTGAAAGCGGTAAGATTCAATTCTCACCGATCCCTGTTGATATCACAGAAGTCACGGATACCGTTGTGAATGTAACCGAAGGTTTCCTGACCAACCGAAATATCACCTTCCAGCGCAATCTGGAGGCTCCGGAAACACGCTATGTGTTGGCGGATGCTTTGCGTATTCGAGAGGTTCTGGTGAATATTCTGGGGAATGCGGTCAAGTTTACCAAGGATGGCGGCACGATCACCTTTGATGCCGGCTATCGTCCCGGCGCAGATGCGCAGCACATTGTGGCGTGTTACAGGATCGCGGATACGGGCGTGGGCATGAGCGAAGAATTTGTTGAGCATATATTTGACGAGTTCTCCCAGGAGGAAAACAGCGCCCGCACCAAGTATAAGGGCACCGGTCTGGGCATGGCCATTACCAAGCGGTATGTGGATCTGATGGGCGGTACGATTCTTGTTGAGAGCAAAAAGGGAGAAGGTTCCACCTTTACCGTGGAGCTCCCCATGGAGCTGACCGATGCGGAACATTTCAGGAAACTGGATCTGCCTCTCGCAGCGGCAGATCTGTCCGGTGTGAAGATCCTCCTGGCCGAAGACAACGATTTGAATGCCGAGATTGCAGAGGTGCAGCTGGAGGAGTGCGGAATGAAGGTGACGCGAGCCGCAGACGGAAAGGAAGTGGTGGAGGTCTTCGCAAGCCATCCTGCTGATACCTTCGACATGATTCTCATGGACATTATGATGCCGGAGATGAATGGCTACGAAGCCACCAAGGCGATTCGCAGCCTGGATGACCGACCTGACGGGCGCACGATCCCCATCATCGCCATGACTGCCAACGCCTTTGCCGAGGATGTTCAGGCGTCTCTGGACGCGGGAATGAACGGCCATCTGTCCAAGCCCATTGTGATGGATGAGGTAGTCAAGACCATTGTGCGGAACTTGAACCGATAAGCACTTCTTACTTTTCACAATGCGTCTTTGATGGGAAGTTAGGGAAAAGCCGGAGGATGGAGCCGCTGTGGTATTGCGTACGCTGCGGCGGCTTGTTGAAGCGTGAATGAAACAATGGCACCCGATCATAGAAAGGAACGAAAATATGTGTACTTATGATCGACATATTTCACGGCTAATAAACAAAATGACAGCAGGGCATCTCTGTTTCTTTCTTGTTTTGGTGTCGTTGTGCCCTCTGACTGCGATGGCGGCAGAAACGGAGCAGAAGACGGTTCGGGTGGGCTGGTATCAAAGTGATATGTTTCAGGAAGGCATCTCCGATGATCAGATAAAGAGAGGCTATTGCTACGACTATTTGCAGAAAGTATCCGACTATACAAACTGGGAATACGAATATGTATATGGTAACTGGACAGACCTGTTTCGTATGTTGCAGAGGGGCGAGATCGACTGTCTGGGAGGTGTATCTATCACCGAAGAGCGAAAAGAAACCATGCTGTTCCCGGATACCGCTATGGGAACGGATCAATATTATTGGTACAAGAGTACAAATGATGTCTCGATTTCGCCGACGGATCTTTCCACCTTCGCAGGGAAAAAAGTGGGAGGGATCCGTGATAATCAGATCACGGCATTTACCCTGAAGTGGATGCAGGACAAGGGCTTGGACCTGGAAATCGTTTATTTTGACAGCTTTGAGGAACAGGAAAAAGCCTTTGAAAAAGGAGAGATTGACCTGCTGGCACAGACCATCAATAATGTCCTGAGCCTGGATGGAATTGCTATCGCGGCAAAGATCGGGGAGGATCCGTTTTACCTTGCCATCAGCAATAATCGTCCCGATTTGTTGGCGGAACTGAATGAATCTTTGAATACCATTTTATCCATAGATCCATTTGTTTTGCAGAATCTGCAGTATGTCAACTATGGCGCCACACTGATAAACAAAACGCTCACTGACGAGGAAAAAGAATGGGTGACAAATCATCCGAAGATCACAGTGGCGTATCTGGACGACTATCTGCCATATTCAGACACTTCCAAAGACGGACAGGCGATTGGAATCATGACAGATACATTGAATGCCATTTTGGAATCTCTGGCGTTAGACGATCAAATTGCTGTTGACTACATACCTTATCAGAATTTTGATCAGATGGCAGAAGCCCTTCGGTCCGGACAGGTTGATATGGTCTTTCCGGTTTATGGAAATCTGTAGGAACTGGAGCAAAACAAGATTGACGCATCCACAGCGGTGGTGCAGAGCAGTGAATCCTTTGTGTTTAAAGGCACTTTTGACAAAAATGAGATTCGCAGGATTGCCGTCAACAAAAACAACCAGATGCAGATTGCCTACTGCAAAAAATACTTTCCCGATGTCGAGCTGGTATATTGCAGCTCCATTGAAGCATGCCTGAGGGAAGTTCAGCAGGAAAAAGCGGATGGCACTGTCGTCAATACGCTTCGCACAGAGCTGGTTACAGGGAATTCAAAATATAAGAGTTTGTCGGTGGTCCAATTAAAGGGTGATGACAGCAGGTGTTTCGGCGTCAATGAGAATAATACGGAACTGATGCTGATTCTGAACCGGGGACTTCGAATCATCGGTTCATCCTTCGGCATGGAAAGCTCATATAAATACATGGGTGAATTCTATATTCCAAACCTCGGTGCTTTTTTTCTGAAATATATGATCGTTTTCTTGCCATTACTGATCTTGGTAGTGGGAGGAATCATTCTTTTGCTGGCGGTGAGCCTCCATCGAAAAGCTGTTCAGGTCAACGAAAAGGAGGCCCATATCAGACAGGTGCAGACATTAAATGAGGAGCTTGATGAACTGCGGCGCAAAGCGGATGCTGCGAATGAAGCAAAGACCAAATTTTTATTTAATATGTCCCATGATATTCGCACGCCAATGAATGCCATTATGGGATTTACGGGGCTTCTGAAAAGCCATCTGGATGACAGGGAATTGGCGCAAGGCTATATCGGAAAGATCGAGACAGCCAGCGATTTCCTGCTGTCACTGATCAACAATGTTCTGGAAATGGCACGAATTGAAAGCGGTAAGATCATTTTGGATGAAACCTCAAACAATGTGTATGCCTTCTGGGACGGATTGCGTGCGCTTTTTGATACACAAATGAAGGAGAAGGGGGTCGCATATTCCCGTGAAATACAGGTTGACCACCCAGATGTTATGGTGGATGCCACCAAGCTGCGGGAAATCCTGCTGAACATTGTGAGCAATGCTGTGAAATACACCCCTTCCGGGGGGAGCATTTCCGTGTCGGTGACGGAGCTGCCGGCCCAGCGCCCGGGCTATCTTGTGTATCAGACGGTCATCGCGGATACCGGAATCGGGATGTCCGAAGAATTCCTCCCCCACATTTTTGAAGAATTTACGAGAGAGCGGACAAGTACAGAGAGCAAGGTGGTAGGCTCCGGCCTCGGAATGCCCATCGTAAAGAAGCTGGTTGATTTGATGCAGGGCACAATTGCGGTGGAAAGTGAGCTGGGCAAGGGAACAAAATTCACACTGACCTTGTCACACCGAATCGCAGATACCGCAGATACAAAGCCCGAGAGCGAGTATTCCAACCCATGCAGAATTGAGGATTTTGTCGGAAAACGAGTCCTTCTGGCAGAGGATAACGAGTTGAATGCGGAAATTGCGATCACGATTCTGGAAACGGAGGGATTTCTGGTTGAGCGTGCGGAGGATGGCGTCATCTGCGTAGACATGCTCGAAAAAGCCCCGTCCGATTATTACGATCTGGTTCTGATGGATATTCAGATGCCCAATATGGATGGCTACAAAGCAACCCGGCTCATTCGCAAACTGCCGGATCAGCGGAAGGCAGATATTCCAATCATTGCCATGACCGCCAATGCCTTTGAGGAAGACAGGAAAAACGCCTTCCGTATGGGTATGAACGGACATATCGCGAAACCCATGCAGCTGGAAACGCTTAAGAATACCCTTGGCTATGTGTTTTCCATAAAGGAAGAAGACAGAGAAATCTACGAGCCATAGCATGCGTATTTCAGTGAATACAAAGCGTTTCCGGTGTTCAAGGCAAAATACAACCGGGACGAATTGTATTTTATAGCAAACAGCAAAAATAGCGCACAGTTTCCAATCCCTTTAGGAGGCATCGGTTCTATGATTGAAATTCTGATATTAGCACTGTTTATCTGGCTGTCCATAAAGGCCATTGGTATCGCTCTGAAACTTACCTGGGGCGCAGCGAAGATTCTTGCGTCCATAGTATTTGTAATCACTTTGCCGGTTCTGGTTCTCTGCCTTTTGTTTGCCAGTGGGATCGTTCTGTTGCTACCGGTGGCTCTGATTGCCATTGTGCTTGCCATTCTGAAATCATGCAGTTGATAGAAAAAGAGAAGCGTAAATCACCCGGTAAATGGATGATTTACGCTTCTCTACTATTTCATGGTGGTGAGGTTCAAAAAAATTGACAGGGATTCTTCGGTAATCCGCTACTCTCTGCCAACTTTACCAGAAGGAAGACCCTTGACGGCACCGGACGGAACTTTTTTGCACAGAAACCAGCGCACAAAATTGTTCACTTTTTTATGTCCTTCTCCTTGTAATCGTATGTCGAAAATGATATGATATCAAAAAGAACTTCAATGTGAGAGGAGCGTGGAGGTAATGCAGTCAAAGTGCGGGATGAAGCATTGTGCCGCAAAATGTGCTCTATGGAAGCGGGAGGAAGGATAGCGTCTTTCTTTTTTTGCGCCATCGGTTATAAGTTTCGGTAATTATATAGAATTGATGCAATTTTCGCAATCTTTAATCGTGACTATTGATTCAACTGCATCCCGCCAGCGCAACGGAGCCGGGAAAGTCAGAACTTAAAAGGCGGCCCGACATACTGGAAACACAGGAACACTTTGGGCAGAGTGCCCTAAATCGAAACAAGAAGAAAAAAACAGGAGGGAATCCAATGATGAAAAAGCGGGTTTTGTCAGCAGTTTTTGTCTCTTGCCATGACCATGGCAATGGTTACCATGGCAAACCCATTCGGAGGGGCGAAAAAGCTATTGGCGAACGATGAACCTGTTATTGACCCAACAATTATTATCGAAGGAGTGGAAATCGGAGAAGATGAAGTGCCTCTTTAATGATACAAGAGGCAAAAGAACAGTTCCAAAATAAGAGCCATTGGAACGATGTGATTCAAAGATAGATAAACGTTAGGAGGAAAAGAACATGAAAAAAAAGATCTTTGCGGTTCTCTTGTCGTTAGCTATGGCGATAAGCTTGCTGCCAATGTCAGCGTTGGCGGCGGAGGAAGTGCCGCAGAATGAGGAGCCTGTTCAAGTTTCAACCTTGGCGCAACTTAGGGATGCTCTGGAGCATGCTGGTACGGCCGGTTCCGGTGACAGTATTATTTCCATCATCAGTGATCTTGTCCTTGCTGATGGCGATAAATGGACGCCTATTAAAGTTGACGGATATAACGGTGCAGGTGTTGTGACCGTTAAGGGCAACGGTCATACCATCAGCGGGTTAACGGATGCTCTGTTCGCCGGCGGCTTTGCCGGAAAATCTGGAATCGTGATCAAAAATCTGACTCTGGAAGAGGTGGATATCAACGATTCCACTGAGCAGCAGGGCCTTGGCGCATTTATCAAGTGCGTAGATTCTATGCCGACAATTGAACTGGACAGTTGCCATTTGAAGAACTCCTCTATCACCAGCACGGGCGGGGCTCGAGTCGGCGGCCTGATTGGCTGGACCGCTGGCTATGATGTTCAAAATGATGGTCCTGTTGATACCCGTGTCACTGTAACCAACTGTTCCGTTGAAAGCTGTAACATCACTGCCGCCGGTTCTGTTGGGGGCATCATCGGGCATGCTGGTACAAATCCTGCCACATATCAAACGATTACTGGCTGCACTGTGAAAGACTGCAACCTGAACTCCGAAGACGATGGGGGCTGGCGCGTTGGCGTTGTGGTCGGCACCGCCAATGTTGGTGAAGTGACCATCACCAATACCACTGAATCCGGCAATACCCTTGAGCAAACAGGAAAAACCGCACCTGAACACAGTAATCTCTATGGACGTTTTGTGCCCAATACGACTGGTAAGCTTGTAATTGACGGTAAAGCTGTTTTTGCTGACGACGTTGTAGCGGCGATTGGGGATAACGGTTATACTACCCTCGCTGCTGCCATCGAGGCCGCAGCTGATAGTCAGACCGTGACGTTGCTGAAGGACATTGATCTTGGAACGGGTTCGCTGACGATCGATAAGGGCATCACCCTTGATGGCGGCGAAGCGAAGCACAGCATTACAAGTTCGATTGGTGGTGCTGTGATCGTTGTTTCCACCGATGAACAGGTTGCGGTTCAAAACCTCAAAATCTTTGCAACGGCATCTGGCAAGACTGGTCGCGGCATTGCGATCAATGATACGGCTGCAAAGCTTGATGTGAAGAATGTTGAAATCGAAACGACCCAGCGGGGTATTACGGTGAACCCCGATGCCAACAATGGCATTGTGCTAAAGGTTGAAGACAGTACGCTTTCCCTTGTTGAACCGGGAAAGACTGCGAATGACTATGATTACAACAAAACAGTTTTGAGTACTAATGATTATAACAATAGTCGCGGTATCTCCCTGTGGGAAATGGCAAATAGCACCGTTACGCTGAAGAATACTACGGTACAGGGCTTCTATTACAGCATCAATAGTGCTGGCAGCAATAGCAGCGAGAACATGCAGGTTTCTGCCAATGGTTGTACGTTCAAGGGGCGTGCGGCAGTAAATCAGCATGCTAAGAGCGTACAATACACGATCACGAACTGCGATATCACCGGCATCAACAACTTCGGCGGCGAAAGTGAAAGCTTTGCCTGCATCGTGATGAACGAAAGCGCTATCGGCAATACCGTTATCGTGAATGGCGGTACGCGCGCAAGCGTAAGTTTCGATAATGTTGGTGCAGAGAACAGTAAAGCAACAGAATTCCTGGTCACAGACCGTGCGGGCAATAACACCATTACATTAAACGATGTGACCTATACTTGTCCCAGAGAATATGGCGATAACAAGGGTGGCATCACAGAAAGCATCAACCCTGGAACTGTGATCACAGTTAACGACGGTACATACACCATGCCTGAACTCGTCGGCGCATCGCATAGCGTTAATGGTGAAGTCGGCCAACTGAATATTCTCGGCGGCGACTTTACCTACAATGTTGTTTCTACAAATGAGAGTGAGCCATATGTTCTGAATATCTCCGGCGGCACCTTCTCCGCCGACCCCACCGCCTATCTTGCTGATAATACCATCGTGAAGCGCAACGGCAGCGCTGAACCCTATACCTACACCGTTCTTGCTAAGGCCAATCTGACCTCCGGTGTGTACCTGAGTGACCCCACCGGCGCACTTGCCAATCGTTACTATGTCAGCAACGCAGATACTGAAAACTGTGTCTGGACCGTCAGCTACAGTGCCCCCTCCTCCTCCGGCGGCTCTTCCTCCTCCGGCAGCGCCACCACTGAGAAGAACCCCGACGGGTCTACCACCACGACCGTGACCAAGCCCGACGGGTCCAAGACCGAGACCACCACCAGCCAGCCCGTCACCGACGAGTCCGGCACCACCACCACCACGAAGACCGAGACCGTCACCAACAAGGACGGCTCCAAAACTGAGACCACCACCGAGACCGTGAAGGGCGCTGACGGCGCCACCACCGAGACCAAGACCCAGGTGGCCACCGACAAGACCGGCGCTACCACCTCCACCGAGACCGTGAAGGCCACCGACGCCAACGGCTCCACCGCCACCAAGGTCACCGAGACCAACGCCGCCGGTGAGACCACCACCAACGTCCAGACCACCGTCTCCGACAAGGCTGTGGCTGAGGCCGCCAAGGATGAGGCTCCCGTCACCCTGCCCGTGGAGGTCACCGCCCCCAAGGCCGGCGACACCAAGGAAGCCGCCCCCGTGGTCCAGGTGGACCTCCCCGCCTCCGTCACCCCCGAGAACCCTGCCAAGGTGCAGATCCCCGTGGCTGACATCACCCCCGGCACCGTGGCTGTCATTGTGAATGCCGACGGCACCGAGGAAATCGTCAAGGACTCTGTTGTGGACGAGAACGGCGTGATCCTCAACCTGGAGGGCTCCGCTACCGTGAAGCTGGTGGACAACAGCAAGGACTTTGACGATACCAAGAACCACTGGGCCCAGGACTCCATCGACTTCGTCACCGCCCGTGAGATCTTCAACGGCACCAGCGACACCACCTTCAGCCCCAATTCTGATATGACCCGCGGTATGCTGATGACCGTTCTGGCCCGGTTCGACGGTCAGGACACCAGCGGCGGCACCGTTTGGTATGAGAAGGGCATGGAGTGGGCCAAGGCAAACGGCATCTCCGACGGCACCAACCCCAACGAGCCTGTCACCCGTGAGCAGCTGGCAACCATGCTCTACCGCTACGCAGGCAGCCCCGCGGCGGAGGGCAGCTTCGACGCCTTCCCCGACGGAGGCAATGTCAATGACTATGCCGACGCCGCTATGCGCTGGGCTGTGGAGACCGGCCTCATCAACGGCATGGGCGACGGTACCCTGAATCCCCAGGGCGACGCCGCCCGGGCCCAGCTGGCCGCCATCCTCATGCGCTTCTGCGAGAATCTGGTCAAGTAAACAGGATAAGGTACAATAAGGGACCTGTTGACGGCACCCTTGACGGCACCGACTATTTCTTTCATGATTTTCAAAAATGCTAAAAAATTGTAACCGGAAAACTTGGCACAAAAAATTGACCCTGGGCTTACAGGAAGCCCAGGGTCAATTTTATTCATGATAGCTCAGGGTTTTAATGCCGTGGCAGAAGTGTACACTTCAACCTGATTTCTAACTTCGTTGGCCGTGGCCCAGGTTTTCTCGAGGGCGAGCCAATCTCTGACAGGCTGCAGCTGTGTCCAGACTTCATATACTTCGTTCGCGTCATTATACTTGAACTCGTAGTCGTGGCCGTTGGTCGCCTCCTGAACGTCGGCATAGTACCAAGCATTGGGGTTGCTGTTATCCGGCCATTTGATCATGTCGTCCAGCAGATGCTCCTTATCAGGATGCCGTTCGAGGACACGGTTCACAATCGTGATCGCCTCCGCGCGAGTGATCGCCTGGCTGGGCCGGAAGGTGCCGTCCTCAAAGCCCTGGATCAGGCCGGTAGCAGCGGCACTGTTGATATAATCTCTTGCCCAGTGTCCGCTGATATCACTGAACTGATCGGGGCCGTTGTAACTCACCTCAAAGAAGCGAACCGCCATGGTGGCGAACTCCGCGCGGGTAATCGGGCCATTCGCCTGGAACGAGCCGTCGGTATAGCCCTTCAGGATCCCGCCGTGGGACAGGGTGGAGATGGCGTTGTTGCACCACATGGTGGACGGCACATCCGTGTAGGGGTTCGTGGTCGCCCACAGGGCGTCTCTGGTCTCATCCGTCAGCATGCGGAAGAAGATGGTGGCCACTTCGCCGCGGGTGATCTGATCCTGGGGATAGACCAGGCCGTCCGGACGGCCAATGATATAGGCAAAGTGATCCGTCCTGTTCAGGTCGATACCAGGGACGGGTTCCTCCGGGATCTCGATCCCGCCGCCGGGGGTGCCGCCGCCGCCGCCATTGGAAGTGACTTCTGCAACGAAGACCCAGCCCAACTTAGCGGTAAGGTCAGCCACTTCGTTGCCGGCCTCGATAGGCAGAGCAAAGGTAACCGTAATCTCCTTGTTCCCATCGGAGGAGAAGGTTCCCAGCTCCACCACGCCGTCGGCCAGAGTGCCGTCCGTGGACTTGGTCACATCCTTGCCCGCAGTATCCTTCCCGGAGTACTGAACGGTGAGGGTGGCGGGATGGGGCACTTCCTCGCTCTTAGTAAAGAGCTTGTCATAATGATTGTTGGTGGGGTCGGCGGGGTCCTTATAGGTCAGGCTCCCATTTTCAGAAACGGGCAGCTCGTTTTCTACATCAGGCTGCTGATAGGTAACCGCTTCCTGGCCCTCGCCCACGGTGAAGTTGTCGGCCCGGAGATAGAGCTTCACGGTCTTGCCGGCGGCGTTGGTCACCTTGACGTTGATCGTCTGGGTGACTGTATCGCCGGGCATCATGCCCTTCATGTTGGGGAAGAGGTCGGGGTAATAATTCTGGACCCCGTTCTCGCCCTTGGTGATGGCCATGCCCTTGATGGTAAACTGTTTCGTCGATGCGTTGAAGATAACGGCAGGATCGTCGTTCCCGGCTAGGGCGGTGAAGCCCAGGACCCCGCCCAGCAAGGCGGCGGCCAGGAGAATGCCCAGAAGCCGCTTGGTGTTCTTTTTCATCCTGTCCACCTCCTTACTGTGCAGACTGTTCGGTGACAGTCAGCGCGCCATTGCTGTCC
The DNA here is from genome assembly GCA_030535235.1 of Bacillota bacterium. Classification (GTDB taxonomy): domain Bacteria; phylum Bacillota; class Clostridia; order Oscillospirales; family Oscillospiraceae; genus Evtepia. Next base: position 84,779 of record JAUNCL010000006.1, on the reverse strand, counting down.
ACACTGGTTACAACAGGTCCCCATGCATTGGTCACAGCATCAGCGGGTGTGCTCTGAATGGCCTCGGCCAGGATGGTGACCTGGAGGTCATAACCATCGGGAGCTTTGCCCTCGCCAGGTGCACAACTATTAATCAGTACGCTCGTAAAGTTATTTGGAGCATCTGGAGAAACCGGTCTGGTGTAATAGTAATACCCGTCACTACCCTTTACCCATCCAGAGTTCGCCAGATTCAGACTCATAGTATAATCCGACTCCGCAACAGGCTTAGCGGAAACATTCCCGCTGGCATCGGCCCAGTTCACCACAATGGCTGCGCGGATATAGGCGTCAATGTCACTCGTGTTCTCAATTTTGACGTCCTTCTTACTGCCATTGCTAAAATCCTCATCCACCCGGCAGGTCACATGGGCGGGGGTAAAGGTGTTCACCACCGGGTCAGTCTGCGTTGTGAGCCAGGCTAGGGTGCCGCCCACAGCGGCGCAGAGGAGCAGGACCAATGCCACCGCCGCAATCAGGCCTTTCCGGCTGTTTCTGCGTTTTTCTTGTTTCATGGCTTACTCCTCCTTTCAGTTATTACCGAACTCGAGTGCCCAGTTGTTTACTGCCCGTGCGGTGCCGCTGAGCCACTGAGAATTGCTGAGCGTATTGGTGAACTCAACTGTGTTGGTCCCTGTGGGGCTCAGTGTAATCTCTTGTTTTTCACTGTTAGCAGTATACCGCCAAGACCAGTTCTTCTGTTCCGTTACCGTATAGTTCCCGATGGGCAAATCCTTAATGGTAACAGAGCCATTGCCCTGAACGGTAACATCCATGCTGAACCCATCGGGACCTGTCACCGTGAAGAGGAAGGATTGGGTGTTATCCCAAGAGCTGTCACAGGATTTCGTAATCGTCAGGTTAGCTCTGTCATACTCGAACTTGGCGTAGTAGGTCGTAGTAGTCCACGGAGTGTTTTCAGCCTTGGCAGGAGTCATTTTACCATCACTAACCCAACTGCTGTCTACAGGAGTGGTGCACGCCGCGTCAGTATACCACCCCACGAAGCGGAAGCCTTGGTTGGCGCTTGCTGTGGAACCCTGGGCGGTGTCACTGAGAACCTTGAGGGTCTCAGAAGTCGGGCTCACTGTGCCGCAGCCGTCGGGGCCAACGACCTGATAGTTGATGGTGGCTTCCTTCTCCTTATAGTAGAAGTAGATGATGTTCAGCTTGGCCTCAGTTTGGCTTTCCTCAATACGAATGTTCAGGGTCTGAGCGTTGGAGTCAACCGCTGTATAGTTTGCAATCTCAATAGCGGATTCGGAAACGACCTCGCCGTACTTGCCGGATCCATACTTGGGATCATGCAGCTGGTTACCGGTGACCTTTTCCAGATAGCGGACCTGATAGGGATAGCTGTTTCTGGTGTAGTACAGCTTCAATTCCAGGCCGTTGGCAATCAGTTTACCGCTGGCAACGGTACCCTCTACTTCGGAATTATAAGTGAAGCCGGGAATGGTCATGGGCTTGGCAGTGTAGAGATCACCGATGTTACCCACGGCCTGAGAGCTGGCATACTCCGTCCAGGTGGTGTTTCCCTGCGCGTCCGTAGCCAAATTCTCGGTGTAGTGGGTGATCTTGTAGTAGGCGTGGGTGGTGTCTTCCGTGTAGTAGAAGATGATCTCGTTTATTGCACCTTCCTCTGCGCTGACCACCAGGCGCTTCTGATAAGCATCGGGCATCATACCGGAAACAGGTGCAAAGGTCTCCGTGACCACCGCCTTGCGGTTGTCGCTGACGGTTTTTTCATCAGCAACAGCCTCGCCGGTCTCCTTGTTCAGATACTTCACGGTGTAGGGAACGGCTTCTTTCTGGACGTACCAGAAGGTGAAGGTGTTTTTGGACACGTCGTCAATATCCAGGGTCAGAGAGTGGCTCTTGATCACGGGGAAGTAGCACTCCTGATAATCGGCGTACAGGTCGGTACCGCCCTTGGCCTCGAAGGTCTTGGTGACGCCGGCCAGGCCGGAGCCGATGGTGGGGGCGGCAATCTGAGTATCAGTACCCTGGATCTTATAGTAGATGGTGTACTGCTTCAGTACGTTGGAGCTCCACTTGCCGTAAACCTTCAGGTCCTTGTTGACAGGCATATTGTCGAAGTCAAAGGCCTTCTCCACACCGTTCTCCATGTAGAACCAGCCCACAAAGGTGTAGCTGCCGTTGGTGGGATCAGCGGGGGTGGGAGTTGCCATAGAGCCGTGGGGGACGGTGATGTCAGGATGGGTTCTGAGTTTGGTGCCCGCATCCAGCGCAGCCTTGTCCAGATAGAACTCTACTTTGTGAGTAGTCGGCACCCACTTGGCGTAGAGCAGGACGTTGTCGGCGGGCATCGTGTGTTCATTCAGTTTGTATTCTGCGCCGGTACCCTCGGGGTTCAGGTACCAGCCGCCGAAGACCACAGAACCGGGCTCATAGGCGCTGGGCACCTCAGGCACATAGTTACTGTAAGCGCTGAGAGTGGCTTCATATTTGACGGATTCGGTTTTTACATCTGTATACTTATCGTTGAAGGTCAGGGTGTAGCTGTTTCGGGTGTAGTAGAAATACACATTACCGCCGCCGTCAATATCAATCTGCCCGTTTTTGAAGCTTGGATTGGACGCCCACTGAGTAAACCCATCCAAATCAAAGAAGTCCTCTTTCTGGGTCACATAGTTGTAGTTTGCCTTAACCTCGAAGCTCTGCTTGAAGGTCTTGCCATTGTAAGTCGTACCGGTTTCACCAGGAAGCGTCTCCACCATGTAATGCATAATAAACGTATCAAAATTTTTTCTGCTTACAGTTAGTGTAAAGCTCTCAGCTGGCATAATATTAAGATGGACCAACACTTGAGTATACGTTTTGCTGCCGCTGGGGCTCCAACGCTCGCCATTATTATAAGTGGTGCCATTGGTCCCTTTGATGGGCCAGTGCTTAGAAATATCCGCACCCCATTTTTCTGTCAGGGTATATACAGTAGTATCACCATCCTTGAAGGTCAGAGTAAAGGTCGTGCGGTCATAGTATACGTTGACCACAGAGGAGCCGTCGGCGGCCACGGTGACGGTGTCGGACTTGACAAACTTCCACAGGTTGGAATCCAGGCCCGCACCGCTCATATAGCAGGAAGAATTATGGGTATGGGCAGTCTTTCCGCAGTTGTAACCGCAGTCATTGGAATGCGTGTGCTCGGGTGTGGTACAGTTCAGAGTGTAGCAACTGCCGGTGTAATCCGAGTGGGTATGCTCGGTCTTGCCACAGCCCAAGCATGCGTCAGTGTGGGTGTGCTCCGTTTTTCCACAAATGGTGGGAGCAATATTACCTGCGCTGATGCTGCCAGTGTACTTATACCAAGTACCATTGATATATATCAAATTCTTATAATACCAGTGATTCACCACCTGTCCATTTACAGGGTTATCCGGGAGTCCAGTGTATACGTCTTGCTTTTTACCAACGCCTTCATAGCAATCGGTAGTATGATTCGTATGTTCCACCTGACCGCAGGTATAGCAGGATTTGGAATGGGTATGTACTTCTTGCATACAGGTCAGGGTATAGCAATCCGATCCATGGGTATGCTCCTCTTGGCCGCAGGCATAACCGCAGGAGGCATCGTGGGTGTGGCTGTCCTGGCCGCAGACCAAGGAGCCACTCTCGCTGTAGGTAAACTCCGTGCCGGGTTTTACGTTGACCGCAGCGGACTTGATGTAGGAATACTCTTCATCGTCTGCGTTTTCTCCCCAGAAGACCACGGTGACTTTGGCGGTACCTTCGGGCTGCCATACAGCCTTGTAGGTCTGGTTTTCGGCGGGCATGGTGTCGGGAACCCTTGCAGAACTACTCTTCAGCGTCCAGCCCTGGAAGTTGTAACCGGCGCGGGTGGGGGTGCCCACGTCGCCAAGATCGGTGCCGTAGCGGGCGTAGATGGGTTCCACGCCGTAGCCGCCGTCCAGGTCGAAGTTCATCAGGTAGTAGTAGCGGTCGTAGTAGACCTCCACCACGGTGGAGCCGTCGGCTGCGATGGTGGGCTTTTCGTACAGCAGAGCGTAGAAGCCCTCGTAGGTCTTCGCCACGTCAGGCACCGTGGAAGCGGTCAGGCCCTGCTTGGTTTCGCGCTCAGCCTCGGTGTAGTGGTCGTCGTCCACGTTCTGCTTGTAGTGGATGACGGTATAGTCCACATTGGTGGGCTTGTAGACCACGTTGATGGTATCGTCCTGACTAATGGCTGTGTAATTCAGGACGATGGAGTTCTGCTGGGTTTCATTCACATAGGGCAGATACCCCTGGACAACCGGGAAGGTCACCGTGGCGGAGAAACTGGACCCGGCTGCCAGATTTGCGGTGTAGGGGTCAGCCACGATCTCGTTGTTCTCAAAAACATAGTTGATGACCACGTTATACTTCTGATCCGTATTCGCCACCACGATGCCGTTTCTGGTGGAGGCGGAGAGGTTGGCCGTCCGGCGGGTAAAGGCGGTGGCGATGTTCTCCAGGCCACGATGGTCAATCACGTCTTCCTCAGAAGTCCCGGACTCAGCGGGGGCTTCGGGTTCCGCAGGGGACTCGGGCTCGGCGGGGAGCTCGGGTTCCGCAGGTTCCTGGGGGACGACGGGTTTCTCGGTCTCATCTCTGTCGTCGTCATCGTTGATCTCCACCTTGGGGCCTTCCAGCACCACGGGGTCCTGTTCCTCCACGGGGGTGGGTTCCGGCTCGGTGACGTCGTCCACCTCCACGGTGATCTCAGGGCTTTGCACTGCAAACTTGCCCAGGGAAATCTCACAGCGGACCTTGGCCTGGCCGTCATCGTCCAGCATGTTGGCGATCATGGCGTAGGACAGGTCGACGCCGCCCTCGGTCTGGTCGTAGATATCCACCCAGAGATCCAGGTCAGGGACCTTGATCTGCCACTGGAAGTCCACGCCGGGGATCTCCAGGTCGTTGACCACCAGCTCCGTCTTCTGGAAGAGGTTGACGGTGGCTTCGTCAATCTCCTCTTTCAAGTCCTCACCCAGAGAGATGAGGATATTCTTGGCCTGGAGCAGCTTCTCCTTGCCGGCGGAGCTCTCAATGAGGTTAGTGATGCTGTCCACCAGGCCGCCCTCCACGGCCAGGGCCGGGGTCAACAGAGACACGGCCATGGTAAGGGCCAGGAACAGGGCCAGGAGTTTCTTTTTCATGGTTCACGCGCCTCCTTTCTTATTCTGCGGGCCAGCCCTCGATCTGGGCGTAGTTTTCGGCAGTCAGTTCGGTGATAGATCCCTTGGCATCATTGTTCTTCTTCTGAACCGCCTGGGCTGTCACTTTCACGTTGACGGTGCAACCCTGGTATTCGTTGGGCATACCGGGTGCAAAGGTCACCTTGGTGAAAAGCTCCGGAGTCGTCTGGCCAGCGCTCAGGGGGACACTATAATAATAGTAGCCGCCTGCGCCTGGAATCCAACCGGGCTTAAAATCGAAATCCAGCATGTCCTTTGTGGGCAAATCCGTTTTGCCGTCGGCGGCGGTGATGGTGCTTTCCACCTTCACGCGGACCCATGCGTCGCTGGAACCGGCTACGCTCTCCACGCTGACCAGCTTGTCCACAGACTTACCAGGCATAACGCCGGTGATGCCTTCTGAGGGCCATTTGATCGGGTTTCCGGCCGCATCCTTGGTCTGCTCTTTCAGCGTAATGTCGATCTTACCAGTGGTGATCACGTTGGTCACGTGGGCCTCACCGCTGAAGTAGGCCGCGGTGCCAAAGGCCACCAGGGCCACCAGCAGGGCCAGCGCTGCGGTCAGCACCGCGTTGCGTCTTTTCATGGGGTACCACCTCTCCTTTTCCTTTATCTATATCTCAGTTTTTGTACAGAATGTAGGGTCATGCGCTGCGGGTCTTCTGCTTGCAGGGCATACAAGGATATCCAAACGGGTTGGGTATCCTTGTACGCCCTGCGCCCGGTTGGGCGCAGGGACGGGGGGTATTGCGGGAATTACTCAGTGGTAGTAGTGGTGCTGGTGGGGAACATAGCTGTATAGGCAGCATCGATGTTAGCGAGTTCAGCCTTCTGGATAGCATAAGCAGTAAATGTCATTTTGAAAGTAGCTTCCTTGGTGTTAAAGTTAGACTTAGAGACACCATTGATATAGTAGGCGTCCTCACCGTCAAACATGGACGAGGTAACAGTCGAAGGCATACCAAATGCAGTCATGAAGGTGACAGAATCACCAGCAGAGAGCGTATCGTCGTCAGAGCCAATGTAGCCAAGAACGACGGACAGCTGGTTAGGATTGGTTTGACCAGCAGCACCGGTGACAGCAGCAGTGATTTCGTCCTGATTCATGACCTTCCAATCAGCATGGTTAATGCCGGTGAACCAGCGATCAACAACAGCAGCGCGAAGGTTAGCATCGGAGGCAAGATTCGTCATAAAGGCCGTAAAGCCAGGATATTCACCCCGCAGTCCTCCAATGTTATTCTTATAAGCATCAACGCCCATCAGGTTGACCAGACTAACATACTTGTTCATCTCAATCTTCAGGAAAACATACGCATCCTGGCTACCATCTTTAATTGTGATCTTGGGGTCCTTAACAAAGGATTTGCCAGGGGCCATGGCCTCAGTATAGGTTTGATCTGCCTCCGTACGGTCCATATCACTTACTTGTGTATTACCAGCCTTAGTTTCATCCAACTTAATCTTGACATTACCAACGGTAAAAGTGTTTACCTGATCAGCACTATCGGTGAAGTAGGCCAGGGTGCCGCCGATGACCAGGGCTGCCACCAACAGAACGGAAGTGACAACCAAAGTGAGTTTCTTCTTCATGTCTCTTGTCTCCTTTTGTTAAAATTTTTACTTATGTAAATATTATTGCGAACAAAGGGAAGCGCGGGGGTTAGGTGGTTGTAGTGAAACCGAAGAACGCCTTTGCTGCGTTATCAGCGGTAGTCTGCAGGTCTGTGCCGGACTGATGCGCATAGCCCTGAACAGTGATTTTTTTATTTTCCAAGGTTTTAATCTGATCTTTATCAATGGAACCAGCATACGCAACCTTAGTAAATACAGAAATAGGCTGATCCGCCGATGCCGCATTAACAACCTGTGCTACATCATTACTGCCGTATCTATACAGAGTCATATCATTCTTGGTAGCAATCGTCTCCCAATTGGTATCACTAATATTAGGTGTTGCAACCACATTTTCACCCACTTTTACAGTATTGGTGATGCAAACATAAACATAACAAGGCTCACTTCCCTGGTTGATAGTGATTGTGGGGTCTTTATCGTCTTCACCACCAGGGACAATCTTTCCTACCCATTTATCAGGTTCCCCATCATTGTTACCATCCGTATTGAAAGTTTCTGTCAGTTCAGCCGTAATGTTACCCACAGTAAATGTGTTGTCAATAGAAGCCGTATTCGCAGTCAGATAAGCCAGCGTTCCGCCGACTGCCAGGGCAGCCACCAACACGAGAGAGGTAGCCATCAAAACGATTTTCTTCTTCATGTCTTGTCTCCTTTTCCTTATGTTGTTTCGCTTTTATGTAACATAAATTGCGAACGAGTTCATTGGGGACGGTCGTCCCTTTTTTTCTTCTCCGCGTCCCTCCGGTCTGCTGCCTCCGCCTTTTCCAGGAGGTTGGGCAGGAACAGGAGGATCACCAGCACCACCGCCGCCGCGCCGGCCACATACATCCCGGGCGGGTGGGTGATCCAGTTGGAGAAGTACCCCAGGTAGGGGATGGTGAACACCGGGCGGCCCACCAGGTTCTTGTAATAGACGGGTGCGCCGTCGGGGGCGTCGTTGGCGTCCCCCTTGGTGGTGAAGTGCTCCCCGTCCTCGGAGATGGCGATGACCCGGTGGGTGGCCACCGTGAGGTTCTCGTCCAGAACAAAGGTGATGGGGTCCCCCACCTGAATGTCTGCCGGGTCAACCTCTTTCACATAGATCAGAGAACCCACATGGTAGGTGGGCTCCATGCTGCCGGAGAGAACCACAAAGGGAGTCAGCCCGATCACCCGGACCCCTGCCAGCAGGATGGCCAGGATCACCACCACGGCCACCAAGGCAGTGGTTACGCCGCTCAAGATTCTTTTCAATGGCATTCCTCCTTCTTTGCCCGTCTCGAGTTTACGCGCTCAGTGTACCACGCATCAGTTACGAACTCAGTTATATTTTGGATTTTTTAATTTCATAATGCGAGTATTTTATAAAAAAACCGGCGGGAGTATCTCCCACCGGTTTTCGGCTTGCCTCGTTTGTTATTCCCTTGTAGGGCGGGGGCTTGCTCCCGCCGCAGGCGGAACGGGCATGCCCGTTCCCTACGAAAGCCTCCCTTGTGTTATCTGATCCTTATCCTTCGGGGGCGGGTTCCTCTCCGTGGCGGAAGGACAGCTTGCGGCCGTCGCCCGGGGGTGGCCCACCGCGGTCCGGGAGCCACGGCTCCACGGGCTGCACCGAGTAGACGATTTCCACCGGCGAATGATAATAGGCCTGGCGGAAGCTGCGGATCACCCGCTCACAGACCTTACAGCTGTTTTCATAGTTGGCCATGGGGAGCATGATCAAAACCTGGGACACGCTGCACCGGGTGGCCACATCGCCGTTTCGCAGATTCTGCCGGATCTGCTTGAGCAGATTCTCCACCGCAGAGTCCATCGTCTTCCGCGACAGTTCACTGCCGTCCTTACTCCGCGCGGACAGCAGGCCAATATGCACCACGTCGCCGCTGCGGGCCAGGGACCGCGCGTGGGACTGATAGAGCAGGCGGAAGAAATCATAGTCGCAAACAATGCTGCCGACCGGCAGATCCAGGCTTCGCAGCTGCTGGTAGACCGCTTCCGGCGGGGCGGTTTTGACGTCTGCCCGCGAAGCGGCCTCCCGATAGATGGCCCGGATATCTTCTGCCGGCATCACACCAAAGGCGGAAAAGAACATCTCGCTCATGGTTTCATAGGCGGTGATGGCGTCCTGATGGTTCCCGCCGTCCACCAGATTGCGCAGCAGGTGCCGGTACAGGTCCTCACTGTACGGGTCCTGCTTCAGCGCATCGGTGCAGACCTTGACGGCTTCTTCGATCCGCTGCTGCTTCTCCAGCAGTTCCAGCGCCACATCCACGGCTCGCAGGTAGCGGTTCTGGTAAAAGAGCGCCGTGGGCAGCACCCAGGACTCCCCGGACAGGCCGGGCAGAAATCCACCGCGGTACAGTTCGATGGCCTGCAGCAGCGCATCCAACCGAACCCCGTCGTCCAAGGCGTCATCCGCCCGGCAGCAAAGGGATTCAAACTCGTCCACATCCACAGTCACAGGCACCGCGGAATTCCAGCAATACTGGCCGTTCTGGAATTCGATCAGCGTTCTCCCCATCTTCTCATCCAGCTGCTCCAGCGTGGTGCGCATCCGGTGGATCACGGCTTTCAGGGCATTTTGCGGGTTGTCCGACCCCTCATCCCCCCACAGAAGCTGGAACAGCTCCTCCTGGGTGACACTGCGCCTGCGGTTATAAATCAGATAAGCCAGCAGGTTCCACACCTTGCCGGCACGACTGCTTTGAATGGAGCGAT
>JAUNCL010000006.1:72177-75107 GCA_030535235.1 Bacillota bacterium | reverse complement strand
AGATAAGCCAGCAGGTTCCACACCTTGCCGGCACGACTGCTTTGAATGGAGCGATCCCCCCACTGGATCGAGAACTTGCCCAACATATTGATTCTAATTGATTTGTCGCTCATCGGAGGCCCCTCCTTTCTTCAGCGCGCAAAGAACAGGTCTCTTTATTCTATATGTATTTAACACCATATTCGAAAAGAATGCAAGTCATAAATCTGCTTTTTTCCCGGACATCCCAATTTTTTTACTTTTGAGCCCTAAAAACTCAAAATGTAACCCTTTGTGTAACTTCCACATGATATGGTAATCACGTAAAAGCGAGGAGGTGATTCAATGGTGGAAAAAGCATGGGGACGAAAGTACCGCAACACCACTGTGTGTATTGACTCATACGAGAACTCGATTCCGGTCGGTTTCCTCTGTAACCCGTATTTGCCGGAGGCCAAGCCCTTCACAGGGGTCACACAGTTCCTGAAAGAGATGGAGCAGCTTCTCAACGACATGAAGCAGCCACAATCCTTCACCGCCCACCGTTCATTTTCCTCCGCATCCTTCGCAGACCCCTCGACCACTGCCGCGGCAGAGCAGGAGCGCGGAGCGTTGGCCACCTTCCAGGTCAATGTCATCTTCCGTCAGAATGCCAGCTGGCAGGGCACTGTCACCTGGACAGACCGCAGCCTGGAAGAAAACTTCCGCAGTGTGCTGGATCTGATCTTGTTGATGGACAGCGCTTTGCAGGAAACCACCCATCCCGCAACCGATCACAACGGGTAACGTTTCACAACGGCGACCCAATGAATACAACAAGCCCCCCTGGTTTAAGGGGGGCTTGCGCTCTATATCGATCTCTCCATAGAAACATCGGAAACGGATTACATATTACTTGCATTTTCCGACGTTTTAATGTAAAATGTAACATGATTCCACAAATATTCCCATTTGAAAGGATGGCTCAATATGAAACAACACACATCTCATCGCCGCTTGATGAGCCTGCTGCTTCTGTTCTGCCTGCTTCTCAGCGGCTGCGGCCAGAGCGCGGCATCCGCAGAACCGGAAGATCCGGTCCAGACCCCCGCCGAAGAAGCCTACATCGACGCGGTGGAGCTGGAGATCGACCCGGAATTTGAATCGGTCCCCCTGGCGGACGGTGTGCCCGCCCTGCCGGCCGGCACTACGCCGGAGGCCTCCGGCATCCTGACCAAGTCCGGCGGCAACGCTACCATCGACTATTCCCACACCGCGGATGGCTATGTCATGGTCATCTTCAAGGGGACCTCGACGCAAAAGCTCAAGGTGCAGGTCAAAGGCCCCGCCGTCAAGTACACCTATAACCTCACCCCCGGCCAGTGGACCACCTTCCCCCTCACCGATGGGAACGGCGCCTATCAGGTGGCCGTATATAAAAACATCAGCGGCACCAAGTACTCCACCGTGGTCTCCGCCAGCTTCACAGCCACCTTGACCGACGAGTTTGCCCCATATCTGCGCCCCAATCAGTATGTGGATTACGCCAACGCCCCCAACACCATCGCCAAGGCCGCTGAACTGACACAGGGGATGACCGATCCGCTGAAGAAGGTGGAGGCTGTCTACAAGTTTGTGGTGGGCAACCTCACCTATGACAGGGCGCTGGCTGCCTCTGTGCAGAGCGGCTATCTGCCGGTCCTGGACACTGTGCTGGCCAAAAAGAGCGGCATCTGCTTTGATTATGCAGCCCTGATGACCGGTATGCTCCGCAGCCAGGAAGTTCCCTGCAAGCTTGTGGTCGGCTACGCCGGCACCGCGTACCATGCCTGGATCAGCGTATGGACGGAAGAATCCGGCTGGATCGACAATGTGATTTGCTTCGACGGAAACACATGGCAGCGTATGGACCCCACATTTGCTTCTTCCGGAAAATCCAGCGCCAGCATTCTCCGATATATTGGGGATGGGAAAAACTATTCTGCCAAGTACTACTATTGATACGGTCCGGACAAGCATCCGAAAATCAGTCCGCGGAACGAAGAAATTCGTTCCGCGTTGCTGTACACAAATTTGTTATTGATGTTGGGAGTACAATATGAAACCGTGTAGACTCACAAAAATGGAAATGAGCGATGTTTGTCAGGAATTGGCTTTCCTGCTCCACGCCGGCAGCGGCAGCGCCGATGCGCTGACGCTGCTGGCGCAGCAGACACAACGAGACGACCTGCGCCAGACGCTTTCCACCATGGCCGGACAGATCGATGACGGGGAAACCATGGGACAGGTCTTTCGCAACGCAGGCTGCTTTCCCCACTATCTCTGCGCCCTCTTGGACGTGGGCGAGTGCACCGGCCGAACCGAGGACACCTTCCGCGCATTGGCGCGGTATTACGAAGCCCAGGCTGAGCTTGAGCACCAAATCAACTCGGCACTGCTGTACCCTTCGATCCTTCTGGTCATTATGCTGGTCGTAGTGGGTGTGTTATTGGTGGAGGTTTTGCCCATCTTTGACTCGGTATACGCCGAGTTAGGCGGAAGCCTCACCGGCGTAGCCGGTGGTCTGTTGTCTCTGGGCAAGAAGCTGGACAGCATACTGCCTCTGTTGCTTGTGCTGCTGGCTGCGGTTGTTTTGGCGCTGGCGCTGTTTGCCCTGTCCATTCCGTTCCGTGAGCGTGTTCTGTCCCTGTGGAGAGGCGTCTTTGGAAACCGCGGCGTATCTGCCAAACTGAACCGGGCGCGGATGGCGCAATCCTTGGCCATGTGCCTGAGCAGCGGCCTTTCTCTGGACGAGGCGCTGAACCTCTCCTCCGACCTGCTGAGCGATATTCCCAGCGCTGCAAAGCAATGCCGGGAGTGCAGCACGCGGCTCGCAGAGGGGGAACCCCTCACGCCAACCATGCGTGACACCGGTTTGCTCCCCCCCGCGCAGTGCAGATTGCTTGAGCTCGGCATGCAGAGCGGCAGCGACG
>JAUNCL010000006.1:69151-72077 GCA_030535235.1 Bacillota bacterium | reverse complement strand
CTCCCCCCCGCGCAGTGCAGATTGCTTGAGCTCGGCATGCAGAGCGGCAGCGACGATGTGGTTATGAATCTGATTTCCCAGCGCCTCGACACTGAGGCTGAAACTGCGCTGCAGGATGCTGTCGGCCGCGTTGAGCCTGCCCTTGTTCTGGTAACGTCCGTGCTGTTGGGGCTGATTTTGCTGTCCGTTATGCTGCCGCTCATGCACATTCTTTCCACGATCGGGTAACTGCTGATGAAAACAAAACGAATCTTTCCTCTTCTGAGGTGTGCCTTGGGGATTTTACTGGCACTTTGCATCCTGTTGGGATTCCAAACCGCGCTGCGCAATTTGTCCAGCGACCAGGGTGAGGAGTCTCGCCGGGTGCTGGAGGAGTCTCTCCGCCGCGCTGCCGCGGCCTGTTACGCTGCCGAGGGGTGCTATCCTCCCACGCTGGACTATATTCAGCAGCATTATGGCGTTCAAATTGACGAAGAAAGATACCTGGTGCATTATGACTGCTTTGCCCAGAACTTAATGCCCGAAATCAGCATTCTGGAAAAGGTGCCGTATGAAACGAATCGTTAAACAACAGGATATTACTACGGTGGCTGCCTTATTGCTGCTGGGCGTATTCGCTGTTTGTATTCTCTCTGTGCTGCTTACCAGTGCCCGGGCATACCAAACACTGACAGAACGGGACCGGGTGGCCTTTGAACAGCGCACCGCTATTCAGTATATCGCCACCAAGGTTCGCCAAGCTCCCGGTCAGATCCAAATCGAGAAGTTCGGCGATGGCAACGCCTTGCTTATCCCCGAGGAAATCGACGGCACCGCCTATATTACCCGCATATACTGCCACGACGGCTGGTTAAAGGAGTTGTTCACGGACAAGCTGAGCGAGGTCTCCCCCGAGGATGGCGAAGCCATCCTTCCTGCCCGGAGCCTTGTGCTGCATCAAAGCGATGCCCTGCTGCGCATTCAACTCACCGATGCACTGGAGACCGCGCAGCTATATCTGTCCTTGCGCTGCACGGAAGGAGGAGACCGATAACGTGAAAAAGCACAGCACCCTTTCTTTGATGGAACTGGCCATCATGGTACTGTTTTTTTCTTTGGCTGCCGCCCTCTGCTTACGTGCCTTTGTGTGGTCGGATACGAATTCCCACAGGAGCGAGGTACAGGATCACGCAGTCCTCTATGCCCAGAGCGCAGCTGAGATTCTCAAGAGCACTCACGGGGATCCATCGGCTACCGCTGAATTGCTGAACATGGAACCAGACGGGAACGACCTCCGCGCTTTTATTGACCAAGACTGGCAGCCCGTAAACGCTCCGTCAGCTTACCGCCTGTATATCCGCCCTCAGGACAGCGGTACCGCTAAGTTGGGGCAGGCTGCGGTCAGCGTTTACGACGAGGCCGGCACGTTGTTGTTTGAGTTGCCTGTCTGCTGGCAGGAGGTGTCGTGACATGAAAAAGAGCCCACGTTTTTCGCCTCCGCTAATAGGAGGCAGTTCTCTGATGGTGATTTTTGCCATTTTGACCCTGACCATTTTTGCTCTGCTGTCCATGTCCACAGTTCAGGCCCATAGACGTTTGAGCGACAACGCGGTCAATTCCGTTTCTGATTACTACGCCGCCGACTGTCGCGCCGAACAGATTCTGGCTCAACTCAGAAACGGAGAAACCCCTGTCCCCGGCAGGGATGGGATATATAACTACTCCGTTCCGATCTCAGATTCACAGGTATTAGCTGTTGAAGTAAGCGTGGATGGCGACAGATATTCCATACTGCGATGGCAGGCCGTGTCTTCCATCGACTGGCAGGCCGACGAATCTTTGAAGGTCTGGAATGGCGAAACAACCGCAGAACACTGAGCTGGAGGAATCTTTATGACCGATATACTTGCTTGTCTTCAGACCGCAGTAGCCAACCAGGCATCCGACCTTTTCATCGTGGCTGGCAGTGCTGTCAATGAACGCCGTGAAGGAATCATTCACCCCATTGACGAGGAAAAATTATTTCCCGATAAAACCGAACAGATGATTCGTCAGATATACGAAATGGCCAATCGTCCTATGGACACCTACCTGCAGACCGGCGACGATGACTTTTCCTTCGCTGTGCCTCAGCTGGCACGGTTCCGTGTAAATGCTTACCGCCAGCGTGGCTCCATGGCTGCGGTCATCCGCACCGTGTCGTTCAACATTCCGGACTGGCGGGCTCTGCACATTCCGGAAAGCGTCATAAACCTGGCCCACCTCCACAGCGGCTTAGTCCTCATTACTGGTACTGCCGGCAGCGGCAAGTCCACCACCCAAGCCTGCATCATTGACCAAATTAACCGCACCCGCAACTGTCATATCGTCACGTTAGAGGATCCGATCGAGTTTCTCCACCGAAACCAAAGGAGCATTGTCTCTCAGCGAGAAATCGCTATCGACACCCAGGATTACCACTCTGCCCTGCGTGCCTGCCTGCGGCAGGCTCCGGATGTCATTCTGCTGGGCGAAATGCGGGACCACGAGACCATCCGCACGGCCATGACCGCAGCGGAAACCGGTCATCTGGTGATTGCCACTTTGCACACCAGCGGGGCCGTCAATACCATTGACCGGATTATCGATACGTTTGACCCGGCACAGCAGGCACAGATCCGAATTCAGTTGAGTTCCGTAGTGCGCACCATCGTTTCTCAGAAGCTGCTTCCCGGTAAAGATGGCGCTCTGGTGCCTGTCTACGAAATCATGAACATGAATAGCGCCATCAGCACATTAATTCGCGAGTGTAAAAATCATCAGATCGACAACCACATCGCTTCCGGTAAGGCGGAAGGTATGAATTCCATGGATCAGTCCATCTTTGCGCTCTGGAAAGACGGCGTGATTACCCAGGAAGTGGCCTTGGCCTCTGCGGTGAATCCTGAACAGTTAAGCCGCCGATTCA
>JAUNCL010000006.1:0-69051 GCA_030535235.1 Bacillota bacterium | reverse complement strand
CAGGAAGTGGCCTTGGCCTCTGCGGTGAATCCTGAACAGTTAAGCCGCCGATTCAACAGGTGATGCGCACGGAGGTGTTTCGATTGAAACAACACATTCGTAAGCTTGTCATCGTGGTGCTGGCGCTGGTATTTGTGCTCAGCGCTGCCATGACTGTGATCAGGACCTTACAGTACCGGAGCGCCGACCAGGCTGCACAGGATGCGCAGGACTTGGTCGGCCTGATCAAACCGCTCACATCACCAGATCCTCTGGCGGAGGATTCTTATGCCAAGACTCTTTTCGGCCTGGATTTCTCCTCCCTGACAGCTATTAATGACGAGGTGATCGGCTGGATTCTCGTCCCCGGCACAGAACTCAGCCAGCCTATCCTCAAAGGGATCGATAACCAATACTACCTCTCCCACAACTGGAGGAACGAATACAATCCCAGCGGTGCTGTTTTCATGGAAGAATTGTGTACGCCCGATTTTAGTGACTTCAATACGATTCTCTATGCCCATCGCATGAATAATGACTCAATGTTCGGATTTTTGAAGTACTATCAGAACGAAGCGTATTTGCAGGCGCATCTTTTCTCTATGTTGCTACCCGTGATGGAATGGTTTTTCAGTACGAGGTCTTTGCTGCCTATGAGGCACCGGTTACGTCAGACACGTTTCGCGTGTGCATCACCCAAGAAAAGCATAAGCAGGGCTTTCTGGAAAGCTGTCTGGACATGAATACAGTGGACACTGGTATTGTGCCCACAACAAAAGATAGCATCCTCACGCTATCCACTTGTACCGGTCGTGGACACGCCAGCCGTTGCATTGTGCAAGCACGATTGGTCTCCAAGTCAGCCAATCCTGAGTATTAATCGCGGCCTACGCATGAAACAAGCAAAGGACCTCAGCAAGAAAATCCGGTTCCTCATTCTGACCGGGGCTGTCGGCGCTGTACCACATAACTCTGGACGCCATGCTGGTCCTGAAGGACATCCTCTACCACGCCTGGAAAGCGCGGAAAAAAGAATGACAGACGGAAGGAAACTTCTCTCAACTGCAAAACAGGCCCCGACGTTTGTCGGGGCCTGTTTTGCACAGATTTGGGGGGAAGAGATCACTCTGCGCAGTCACGCCACAGGAAGGTAACGATCTGGGCGCGGGTGCAGTTGTTGTCAGGGCCGAAGGTGGTCTTGGTCATACCGGTGGTGATGCCGCATTCCACCGCCCAGGTGGTGGCGTCGGCGTAGTAGGCGTCGGCGGCCACGTCGGTGAAGGGATTCTCCACCTCAGCCACAGGGGAACCGGCCTGCCGCCACAGGAAGGTCACCGTCTGGCCACGGGAGACCGTTGCGTTGGGGGAGAAGGTGGTGGCAGAGGTGCCGGTGGTGATGCCCCACTCCATGGCCCACAGGACTGCATCGTAGTAGTAGTCCCCGGTCTTCACGTCAGAGAAAGGATTCTCCGTGACGGTGGGTTCGGGGCAACCGGCGGCCCGCCACAGGAAGGTCACAGTCTGGGCCCGGGTGCAGTCGGCGTCGGGGGAGAAGGTGGTGGCAGAGGTGCCGGTGGTGATGCCGTTCTCCACAGCCCATGCCACGGCGTCAGCATAGTAGGCGTCGGCGGGGACATCGGCGAAGGAACCGTACCGGGTGCCGGTCAGCAGGTTGGCGAAGATGGTGTTGCTGATGAAGGCATACTCATCCCGCTGATGGGCCTTGTTGGTCAGGGAGTTGGCAAAGAGGGTGAGGTTCACGTCGTTGCCCTTCATATCCTTTCCCTCGTAGGAGAAGCCCTTGACGCCGCTGAGGAATGCCTTCAGGCTGGCGTCATCGCCGTTCAGGAAGCCCTCCATGGGAGCAGAGCCGTCGCCCTGGACCAGGATCTTGGAACCCACGGGCAGGCTGGTGAAGTAGGAGGTGCCGTAGCCGTAGAAGACGTTGTCACCGTCGTTGATGTAGCTGGCGTTGGTCAGAGTCTTCTCGGGGTAGGTGACGAAGCCCAGGCAGTCCATGCCGTCGGTGGAACCGGTGGCCAGGGAGACCAGATTCTCGCTCACGGCGCTGACAGCGCTCTTGGTATAGCCGATGTAGGGGGTGCCGGCCTGGACAGCCGCCAGACCGGAGGCATCCAGAGCGTTGGCGCCGATGACGGCGTCCGCCTTGGCGGCGTCGGTGGTGGTGTTGAAATTCATGAGCTCCATAGCCATGCGGTCATAGTTATAGGCCTGGTTGGTGATGCGGGGGGTGTTCACATAGCCGGTGGCGCTGGGAGTCAGGGCAGCAGCCGTACCGCTGATGTAGACGGTGGGGGCCTTTTCGATCACATAGGCGGTAACGTTGCCGTCGACCACGCCGGTGGCGGTAAGGACATAGGCGTCCTTCACGGTCAGGTAGTCCTTGTAGGAGCAGATGAAGTCGCCCTCATACTGGCCCTCGGTAACCATGCCCACGGTCTTGCCTGCCTTCAGCAGGGCGTTGACGGCGGAGACTGCGTCCTCAGAGGCGTTGGAGAGGATAACGCTGCCATTCTCAGCACCGGAGAACTGGGTCTTGGCGTTGTCCTTCAGCCAGGTCTGGGCTGCCTGGTAGTCCAGGGTGGTGCCCACAGCGGCGGCGATGGTCTTGTAGGCCGCAGGCTGAGCGCAGGTGGCCATGTCGAAGCCGCGGGTGTAATTGAAGGCGGTGATACCCTCGGAGTAGAGCTCGTTCCAGTCCTGGATCACGGTGCCCTGATACAGGACGCCGTTGGCCACGGCCCGCTTGGCCTGGTACATGGAGACGACCATGGTGCCAGCGGGATAGGTGACGCCGTCATAGGTAAAGGCCTTGTCGGTGATGCCCACCTTCACGTCGTTGCGGGTCAGCCACTCCACCATGTCGTAGGCGGCCTGCAGGTTGTTCTGGTTGGCGCTGTCCAGGGGGATGATGTAGCACTCGGGGAAGAACTGGCCGTTCTCGCCCTTGCCGTCATAGGCGGGACGGAAGAGGTCGGCTTCCGCGCCGAGGTTGTCGGCGGCGTCCACCAGCCAGGGGCCCACCTCGTCATCGGTGTCCTCGTTGTTCAGGCAGCGGGCATAGATCTCCAGCTGGTTGGAGAAGTAGCCGTCCTTGTTGTCTGCCACATAGTCGGACAGGCCCAGCAGACCGTAGCAGGCGGCGGTGCTGGTGGCGTCAGAGTAGGCGGGCAGCTCCACAGTGTAGGAGACGCAGCCCTGGAGCATGGCAAACTGGGGGGTATAGGAGGTGGACATATCGTCCCAGGGATAGGTCCAGTCGGGGTTGCCCTGCTCGTCGCTGGTCAGATAGTCGCGCATGGGGCAGACATAGCTCTGATACAGGTCGTTGTTGGCCACGGCGGCTGCACCGAAGGCCTCGCCGCCGGGCAGCAGATAGTTGGACAGCAGGTCATACTCGAAGTTGGGCTCGTGGGGAGGAGAGCAGGGCTCCACCTGGAAGCCCACCACCTGGCCGTGGAGCTCCAGCAGGGTGACAGGGTTGTAGGTGCCGATCAGATTCTGCATGTTCTGGGTCTCGGCCTGGGTCTGGAAGGAATTGTCCCGGTTCAGATCATAGCCGCCGGAGGAGTAGCGGGTGACATACATGCGGCCCTCCACGTTCTCCTCGGGGACCAGGATGAAGAAGACGTTGTCCAGCAGGTCGTCCACCTTAACGGTGTCGGTCTCGCTGGTGTAATAGGTATCAAAGCCGGGGACCTGGCCGGACTTCTGGATCTGGTTTTCGTCCGTCACGCTGGCGTCGGGCAGGATGCCGCCCAGGAAGGTGGTCATGTCCTCGATGAGCTTGGAGGTGTGCAGGCCCAGGGCTTCCCGCTGCTCGGCCAGCTTCTCCTGGCCGGCCTGGGTCAGGTCGGTGAGCTTCTTGTAATCGATGGTGTCCTCTTCCACCAGCAGCTTGGCGAACTCCAGGATGCCGTCGGCGGCGGCGACCTCGTTGGAGTGGATGTTGGAGTACAGAACGGGAACCTGATAGTTCAGCTTCTTCGCCTTGATGTCGGCCTGGAGGCCCTCAGGATCGGTCTCGGCCCGCTCGCACAGGTCCAGCCAATTCTGGACGGCGTTGCTGTCCTTGGCCACGATCAGGTAGGGCATGTCATAGCCCAGGTTGGACTTGCCCATGCTCTTCTTGACCACATAGGGCTTGGCGGTCTTGTCGTTGTCATCGCCCAGGCCGGCCAGACGATCCAGCTCGGCATAGATCTCCCACATGGTGTGGAAGGTCGCATAGGGCTTGACCAGAACGTTGCTCTGGCGGGCGATCTCCTGGCCCTTCAGAGAGGCCACCAGGTCAAAGGAGCCGCAGACATCCAGGTAGGAGCCGCCATTGGCGTGGGGCACGCTGGGGTTGCCGCGGCTGGTCATGGCGGCGGTGGTGAGGGTCATGGTGAGGGAGCCCTCTCCCAGAGAGGTTTTCAGGCTCTGAACGTTCAGATAGCTCTGGTATGCCTCGGGCACCTTGTTCAGGTCGATGGTATCCAGTTCGTTGGGATACATCTCAGACTCGCCCAGCAGGGGGATCAGCCCTGCGTCGGGGTTGGCATACGAGTCGGTACGGACCAGGGTCCAGGTGACCTTGTTCAGATCATTCTTCACGGCAGACAGCGTCTCAGGAGACAGGGACACCGTGACCTCCACGGTATTGTCCTCACTCAGTGAGATCAGGGTCTGCTCGTCCGGGCTGTCGGTCTTGACGTCCGCAGCCATGGCGCTGCAGGAGAGCAGCATGGTCAGGGCCATCAGAGCAGCCAGGAAGCGAGAGGTTGCTTTGGTTTTCACAATGAATACTCCTTTCTCTTTTAAAAAATATGCAGCATATTCTTTGATTTTGTGCATATTTATGTAACAAAGTTTACAGCAGAAGCACAGGGTTGTCAAGGGCTATTCCCGGTGTCTTTCGGAGGAATTCCTGATACGGACCCGGAGGGGTTGTTTTCCTGCCGGGTCTTGATTATAATGATCGTAAGAAAAACAGACAAACAGGAGGAATCACCATGTCCTATTGTAAAGCCTGCGGCGTAGAACTGCGGCAGGGCGCCCGCTTCTGCGACATGTGCGGGACCAAAGTCGAAAAGATCTGCCCCGCCTGCGGGGCGGTCCTCCGGGACCAGGCCCGGTTCTGCGACCTCTGCGGGGAACGGCTGCCCCTGGAAAAGCGGATCGACGCCCCCAAGCCCGTCAAGGGGGGGATCTGCGCCGGGCGGCTCCATACCGTGGCCCTCCGGTCCGATGGCACCGTCATGGCCACCGGCGACAACCAGTTCGGCCAGTGCGAGGTCTCGGACTGGACCGACATGGTGGCCGTGTCTGCGGGGAAATACCACACGGTGGGGGTCCGGGCCGACGGCACCGTGGCCGCCGTCGGGGACCGCTCCTTCGGCCAGTGTGATGTGGATGCCTGGACGGACATCGTGGCGGTAGCCGCCGGCGACAAGCACACCGTGGGCCTCCGGTCTGACGGCACCGTGACCGCCGCCGGCCGGGACTCCACCGGCAAGTGCGCCCTGGAGGAGTGGAAGGACATCGTGGCCATCGCCGCCGGCATGGACCACACCCTGGGCCTCACCCGGGATGGGACCGTCCTGGCCGCCGGAGAGGGGCTCTTCGGCTCCTGCGCCGTGGGGAACTGGTCCGGCATCGCCGCCATTGCCGCCGGGCACATCCACACCATCGGCATCCGCCGGGACGGCCGGGTGGTGGAGGCCGACGGCTTCGCCGCCCCCGGGGTCACCGACTGGACCGACATGGCCGCCGTGGCAGTGAGCCCCTTCCACACGGTGGGCCTGCGGACCGACGGCACTGTGGCCGCCGCCGGGGATATCCAGTACGGCCAGTGCGACGTGGACCAGTGGACGGAGATCACCGCCGTGGCCGCCGGCGAGCGCCACACCGCCGCGATCAAGGCCGACGGCACCGTGGTGGCCGTGGGCGACAACGAGGCCGGCCAGTGCGCGGTGGCGGACTGGAAGCTGTGGTGAAGACAGAAACGGGAGAACACGGGTACTGTCACCCCACCCCAATCTGTGCACACAAAAAACCAGCGGGAAATTCCCGCTGGTTTTTTTATCCTGCATTTTGAATTATTCGGCGGTCTCGATGGCCACGTAGCCCTCGGGAGGAGTCAGGCCCAGCTCGGTGCAGATGGCCTCGTTGTACTTCTTGGTCACGTCGGTGTACTCGATGGGCATCTCGGAGATGTCAGCCTCACCCTTCAGGATCTTGGCTGCCATTTCGCCGGTGGTGTAGCCCAGGTCATAGTAGCTGATGGACAGGGTAGCCACGCCGCAGCCGGAGCAGATGCCCTCCTCGCCGGCGATGACGGGGACCTTGGCGGGACGGCAGATGTTGTCGATGATGCCGGTGTTGGCAGCCACGGTGTTATCGGTGGGGACATAGATCACGTCGCTCTCATTGGCGGCGGTGGCGCAGACGGCGGACAGGTCGTTGGAGTCAGAGAAAGCATAGACGGTGCAGGTGTAGCCCATGTCTTCCAGAGCGGCCTTGACCACGTCGATCTGATACTGAGAGTTGGCCTCAGCGGAGCAGTACAGCAGGCCCACGTTCTGGGCGTCGGGGAACCACTCCTGGAGCATAGCGGCCTGCTGGTCCAGGGGAGCCAGGTCGGAGGTGCCGGAGATGTTGCCGCCCACGGTGCCGTTAAAGTCGGCCAGCTCCAGAGCCACGCCGTACTCGGTGATGGAGGTACCCAGGATGGGGATCTCGTTGGTGCCGGCGGCGGCAGCCTGCAGAGCGGGGGTGGCGTTGGCCAGGATCAGGTCCACATTCTTGGACACGAAGCCGTTGATGATGGTAGAGCAGGTGTTGGAGTCGTTCTGTGCGTTCTGCACGTCAAAGGTGACGGCGTCCTCGCCCAGGATGTCCACCAGTGCGTCCTGGAAGCCCTGGGTGGCGGCGTCCAGCGCCACGTGCTCCACCAGCTGGCAGACGCCCACGGTGTAGGTGGCGGCGGTCTCTTCTCCGCCCTCGGCGGGTTCTTCTGCAGGTGCGGTGTCCCCGCCGCCGCAGGCGGCCAGGCCCAGGCACATCACACCGGCCAGCAGAGCGGCCAATAACTTCTTTTTCATTGAAATAACCTTCTTTCAATCTGTCAATTCTTTGGTACAAATCCTGGTTGGATTTGTTGCTCCCCATATTATCACTTTAACGCTTTACAGTCAAGAGGTGACGGGAAATTTTTTCTGTCCCCACAGATTCCCCCTCCTTCTTGCATTTCCCCGCAAAAAGAATATAATAGTATGGTTAGCGTCTGCTCGTCTGAAAACCTTTTCGGGAGGCACATCGACATGAAACGTGATTTCGCCCTGGGCTGTCTCTGCATCGCCCTGGCTACCCTGATTTTCTCCACCATGGAGGTCATGCTCAAGCTCCCCGCCGTGGCGGGAGCCTTCCACCCCATGCAGATCACCATGGAGCGGTTCCTGGTGGGCGGGCTCTGCCTGATCCCCATCGCCGCCCTCACCCTGAAAAAGAAGGGGGTCCGCCTCACCCGGCGGGACCTGGC
Source organism: Bacillota bacterium (assembly GCA_030535235.1). Lineage (GTDB taxonomy): Bacteria > Bacillota > Clostridia > Oscillospirales > Oscillospiraceae > Evtepia. The sequence continues at coordinate 61,529 of JAUNCL010000006.1, read as the reverse complement.
CTTCTTCGCCCTCACCGGCTTGCTGAACATCCCCCTGGGCATGGTCCTCTTTCAGCTGGCCATCACCTTTGGTCAGGCCAACACCGTGGCGGTCATCTTCTCCGGCAACCCCATTTTCGTCACCATGCTGGCCTTCCTGATCCTCCACGAGGCCATCCGCTGGAACAACATCCTGGCCCTGATCTTTGAGATCCTGGGGATCCTGGCCATCGTGAACCCCTTCGGCAGCGGGGAGATCTCCCCCCTCAGCATCCTCCTCACCATTCTCTCCGCCCTCTTCTTCGCCCTCTACGCCGTGCTGGGCAAGCGGAAGACCGCCCGGGTGGGCAGCATCGTGGTCACCTGCTGCTCCTTCCTCTTCGGCTCTCTGGAGCTGGCCCTCCTGCTCCTGCTGGGCCACACCGGGCCGGGCGCCGCCCTCTATCAGGCGGTGGGCCTGGACGTCTTCTGCAACGTCCCCTTCCTCCAGGGCATCACCGGGACCACCCTGCCCTACTTCCTTTTCATCGGCATCGTCAACACCGCCGCAGGCTATGTCTTCCACATGCTGGCCATCGAAAAGACCAGCGCCATCTACGGCAGCCTGGTCTTCTTCTTCAAGCCCATCCTGGCCCCCCTCTTTGCCCTGGCCATCCTGGGGGAGGCCATCACCCTCCCTATCGCCCTGGGCATTGCCCTGTTCCTCACCGGCAGCCTGCTGGGCATCGTCCCCGAGGCCATCCGCGCCCGCAGGGCGGAACCCGCTCCTGCCCCCAGCGAACCCGAAACCACCCCAACGAAATAACTCCCAGGAGGTTTTTCCATGTTCACCCCCATCGACCAATCCACCTGGCCCCGCCGGGATCACTTCCACTACTACCGGAACATCCTGCCCGTGGGCTACACCGTCACCGTCCGCCTGGATGTGACCCGCTTCCGGGCCATGCTGGCCCGGCAGGGCCTGAAATTCTACCCCAGCTTCATCTGGTGCGTGTCCCACACCATCCTGTCCCACCCAGCCTTCCGCATGGGGGTGGACCAGGAGGGCAACCCCGGCGTCCACGACGTGGTTCACCCCAACTACACCGTCTTCCATGAGGACGACCACACCTTCTCCGACTGCTGGACCGAGCACAACGAGGCGTTCTCCGCCTTCTACCGGGCCTTCCAGGCCGACCTGGCCGCCTATGGGCAGAACCACGGCATCAAAGCCAAGCCCGGCCAGCCGGGGAACTTCTACTGCATCTCCTGCGCCCCCTGGCTGGATTTCACCGCCTACGCCTCCCACGTGGCCGGAGGCGGCCAGCCCAACCTCTTCCCGGTGATCACCTACGGCAAGGCCGTGGAGGAGAACGGCAGGGTCACCATGCCCCTGGCCCTGAACATCGCCCACGCCGCCGCCGACGGCTGGCACACCTCCCAGTTCATCGGTGACCTCCAGGCCCTCCTGGACACCGTCACCCTGACCCTGTGACCGGAGGAGCGCCATGAAGGAATCCCTGAAACGAGAATTTGCGGAAAAGGAGCTCACCGCCGCCCAGGCGGCCGCCCTGGTGCAGAGCGGCCAGAACGTGTACATTGGCTGCTGCACCAGCTACGCCCGGGCCATCGCCGACGCCCTGGCCGCCCGGTCCGAGGAGCTGGAAAACGTGACCATCGGCCTGTCCAACGTCTTCCCCCCCATGTCCCTGCTGGACTGCGCCAACCCCAAGGCCTTCCACTTCTGCACCTACTTCGTGGGCTATGAGGACCGCCGGGCCTTAAAGGTGGGCAACCTGGACTACACCTCCGTCCACTTAGGCCAGGTGGACCAGTGGTGCTACCACACCTTCCACCCGGACATCGCCTTCCTGGACGTGTCCAGCCCCGACGAGAACGGCTACATGAGCCACGGGGCCTCCGGCTGCTGTATGCACCCCTTCATCCAGGAGGAGGCCAAGACCATCGTCCTCCACATCAACCGCTTCTCCCCCTATGTCACCGGGGAGCGCACCCTGATCCATGTATCTGACGCCGACTACGTGGTCTTCGCCGACGTGGAGAAGGAGACCACCCCCGGCGGCCCCGTGGAGGAGGACGACCCCGACGTGCTGGCCATGTCCCGGTTCCTCCTGGACGAGATCCCCGATGGGGGCTGTCTCCAGCTGGGCATCGGGGAGGTGGCCACCGCCGTGGGCTTCGGCCTCACCGGCAAGAACGACCTGGGCTGCCACACCGAGCTGATGACCGACTCCATCATGGCCCTGATGAAGGCCGGGGTCATCAACAACAGCCGCCCCAAGTTCATCCCCCACAAGTCGGTGGTGGGCTTCGCCTTCGGCTCCAGGGAGCTGTACGAGTACCTGGACCACAACGAGAACATGTACTTCGGCCCCTTCCCCGTGGTGAACGACCCCAGGAACATCGCCCGGAACGACAACATGATCTCCATCAACACCGCCATGTCCATCGACCTCTTCGGCCAGGTGGCCGCCGAGGGCATGGGGACCCGGCAGTTCAGCGGGGTGGGCGGCCAGCTGGACTACGTCCGGGGGGCTCAGATGGCCAAGGGGGGCAAGTCCTTCTTCGCCTTCAAGTCCACCCTGGGCAAGAACCCCGACGGCTCCCCCAAGAGCCGCATCCTCCCCTACTTCCCCCCTGCCACCATCGTCACCACCCCCCGGGCCGACGTCCAGTACGTGGTCACGGAGTACGGCATGGTGAATCTGAAGCATCTCACCGTCCGGGACCGGGCCAAGGCCCTCATCGACCTGGCCCACCCCGACTGCCGGGCCGACCTCACCAGGCAGGCCAGACAGCTGGGGATCCTGTGAGGAGGCCACCTCCCACATCCACAAGATCTACATAAACAAAATCTTATCTTTTCATAAGGTGTTCCTTGACCGCATAGAATTTCCGTGATAAGATGAAAGGCATCAAATCCCCGCGATTTTGATTTGGAAAAGAAGGTTATTGACATGAAGAAGAAGTTTTTGGCCGCTCTGCTGGCCTGCCTCCTGTGTCTGACCCTGGCCGCCTGCGGCGGCCCGCCGGAGGAGACCGGCGGAGCCACCTACACCGTGGGCATCTGCCAGCTGGTAGAGCACGAGGCGCTGGACGCCGCCACCGCCGGCTTCCAGGACGCTCTCAACGACATTCTGGGGGAGGGGACCGTGTCCTTCGACCTCCAGAACGCCCAGGGAGATTCCAACACCTGCTCCGTCATCGTGAACAGCTTTGTCTCCAACGACGTGGATCTCATCCTGGCCAACGCCACCCCCGCCCTCCAGGCCGCCGTGGCCGGCACCGGGGAGATCCCCATCCTCTGCACCTCCGTCACCGAGTACGGCGTGGCCCTGGACATTGAGGGCTTCGACGGCACCGTGGGGGGCAACATCTCCGGCACCTCCGACCTGTCCCCCCTGGACCAGCAGGCCGCCATGATCCCAGAGTGGTTCCCCGAGGCGGAAACCGTGGGCCTGCTCTACTGCTCCGCCGAGGCCAACTCCCAGTATCAGGTGGACGTGGTGAAGGCCGAGCTGGAGAAGCTGGGCCTCACCTGCACCCTCTACCCCTTCGCCGACTCCAACGACCTGTCCTCGGTCTGCACCGCCGCCGCGGAGAAGAGCGATGTGCTCTACGTCCCCACCGACAACACCGTGGCCGCCAACACCGGCGTCATCGACAACGTCTGCCGGGCGGCCAAGGTCCCCGTCATGGGGGGCGACAGCGGCATCTGTGCCGGGTGCGGCGTGGCCACCATCCCCGTGAACTACTATGACCTGGGCTACCTCACCGGCGAGATGGCCGCTCAGATCCTCACCGGTCAGGCGGACATCTCCGAAATGCCCATCGCCCACCTGGAATCCGCCAGGGTCTATAACCCCGAGATCTGTCAGGCCCTGGGTCTCACCGTTCCCGAGGGCTATGATCCTGTCGCATAAGAAAGAAATCATTTGGGAGGACTTAACGTGTTTGAAACTCTGCTTGCAAAGCTCCTGACCATCCCCGGCGCCCTGCCCGGGGCGGTGGCCCAGGGGCTGATCTGGGGCATCATGGCCATCGGCGTGTACATCACCTTCCGCATCCTGGATGTGGCCGACCTGACCGTGGATGGCTCCCTCTGCACCGGCGGTGCCGTGTGCATTATGATGATGCTCTCCGGCTGCAACGTGTGGCTGGCCATGCTCATCGCCACCGTGGCCGGCCTGCTCACCGGCCTCATGACCGGCCTGTTCCACACCTTCATGGGCATCCCCGCCATCCTGGCCGGTATTCTGACCCAGCTTTCCCTCTACTCCATCAACCTGAAAATCATGGGCAAGGCCAACCAGGCCATCAACGTGGACAAGTATGACCTGCTCATCTCCCTGCGGTGGGTGAAGCAGGCCATCCTGGGCAACCCCCACATCATGTTCTCCATCCACATCGTGGTGCTGATTGCCGTGCTCTACTGGTTCTTCGGCACCGAGCTGGGCTGCTCCATCCGGGCCACCGGCGCCAACCCCAACATGAGCCGCGCCCAGGGCATCAACACCGACCTGAACAAGGTCCTGGGCCTGATGCTCTCCAACGGCCTGGTGGCCTTCTCCGGCGCCCTGCTGAGCCAGTACCAGGGCTTCGCCGATGTGAGCATGGGCCGGGGCGCCATCGTCATCGGTCTGGCCGCCGTCATCATCGGCGAGGCGGTTTTCAGCCGCATCTTCCGCAACTTCGCCCTGAAGCTGCTGGCGGTGGTCTTCGGCTCGGTCATCTACTATGTGGTCATCCAGATCGTCATCCAGCTGGGTCTGGACGCCAACCTGCTCAAGCTTCTCTCCGCCGTGGTGGTGGCCATCTTCCTGGCCGTCCCCTACTGGAAGGGGAAGTATTTCCGCCGGCCCACCAAGGCCGCCCCTGCCGGAAAGGAGGAACCGTGATGCTGGAACTCAAAGGACTCTATAAAACCTTCAACGCCGGCACCGTCAACGAGAAGCGGGCCATCAACGGCCTGAACCTCACCCTGGAGGATGGGGACTTCGTCACCATCATCGGCGGCAACGGCGCAGGCAAATCCACCATGCTGAACCTGATCTCCGGCGTCTTTCCTGCCGACGCCGGCACCATCACCCTGAAGGGGGTAAACCTCACCAACCTGCCGGAGCACAAGCGGGCCAAGTATCTGGGCCGGGTGTTCCAGGACCCCATGATGGGCACCGCCGCCACCATGGGCATTGAGGAGAACCTGGCCCTGGCCAACCGCCGGGGACAGAGCCGGGGCCTGGGCCGGGGCATCCACGCCCAGGAGCGGGCCCTCTACCGGGAGCAGCTGGCCACCCTGGGCTTAGGCCTGGAGGACCGCATGACCAGCAAGGTGGGTCTGCTGTCCGGCGGCCAGCGTCAGGCCCTGACCCTGCTGATGGCCACCCTGAAAAAGCCCGACCTGCTGCTGCTGGACGAGCACACCGCCGCCCTGGACCCCAAGACCGCCGACAAGGTTCTCCAGCTCACCGAGGAGATCGTGGCCCGGGACAAGCTCACCACCCTCATGGTCACCCACAACATGAAGAACGCCATCCAGTACGGCAACCGCCTCATCATGATGGACGCCGGCCGGGTGGTGGTGGACATCCGGGGGGAGGAGAAGAAAAACCTCACCGTCCGGGACCTGCTGGAGAAGTTCAACATCGAAAACGACCGCATGCTCCTGTCCGAATAACACCAAACGCCGGAACGGTACCACCCGTTCCGGCGTTTCCATATCTAACGCGAGAAAGCGCCCGAATGAATTCGGGCGCTTTCTCTTTTGGCTTTAACAGAGGATTCTGGATTTTGGCTCAGTCTTCCAGCTCGTTTTCCCGGATGCGCAGGGTGCCGGTGGGGCAGGCCTGGGCGCACTTCAGGCAGTCCACGCAGCCCTTGATGGCGTCGCTCTTGAGGAACTCGGGCTTGATGGCGGTCTCGAAGCCGCGGCCCACCAGGTCGATGATGCCCTTGCCCACCACTTCGTCGCAGATCCGGACGCACTGGCCGCAGAGGATGCACTTGCCCTGGTCCCGCTCGATGGCCACCAGCCGCTTCTCCTTGTAGGAGGGGTGGATCTTGCCGTCGCCCCGGAGGCGCTCAATGCGCTGGGGCTGCAGCTCGTACAGGTTGGCGCAGCGGATGAGCTTGCACTCCTCGAAGTCGTGGCAGCCACAGTCCAGGCAGCGGGATGCCTCGGCACGGGCCTGGGCCTCGGAGAAGCCCAGGTTGATTTCCTGGAAGTCGTGCTTGCGCTCCTCGGGGTCCCGGGTGGGCATCTTGGCCCGAGGCAGCTTGATGTAGCCCTTGAAGTACTCGGGGGTCACCTGCTTCACGGACAGATAGGTCTTGCGGTAAGGCACTTCCACGCCGTTCAGGTACAGATCCACCACCTTGGAGCAGCGGCGGGCCTCGCCGATGGCCTCGATGGCGATGGAGGCGCCGTTGTTGGTGGCGTCGCCCACAGCGAAGACCCCCTCCATGGAGGTGCGGTAGCTGGTCTCGTCGGCGGCGATGATGCCCTTGCGGTTGAGCTCCACGCCCTTGAAGCCGGCCACGTTGGCCTTCTGGCCGATGGCGGCGATGACGCAGGAGACCGGCAGGACCTCGAACTTGCCCTCCACGGGGACGGGACGGCGGCGGCCAGACTCGTCAGGCTCACCCAGCTCCATGACCTGGAGCTTGATCTCCTTGACCTTGCCGTTCTCGCCCACGATCTCGGCGGGGTTGGTCAGGAACTTGAAGACCACGCCCTCTTCCCGGGCCTCGTCGATCTCGATCTGCTCGGCGGGCATTTCCTTCTCGGTGCGGCGGTAGACCACGTAGACCTCCTTGGCGCCCAGACGGACGGCGGTGCGGCAGGCGTCCATGGCGGTGTTGCCGCCGCCCACCACGGCCACCTTGTCGCCGATGTCCGGCTTCTGGCCCAGGGCCACTCTCTGCAGGAAGTCGATGCCGCCCATGACGCCCTCCAGCTCCTCGCCGGGGCAGCCCACGGGCATGCTGGACCAGGCGCCGATGGCCAGGACCACAGCGTCATACTTGGACTTGAACTCCTCGAAGGATGCGTCCACGCCGATGCGGTAGTTGTTCTTCATTTCCACGCCCAGGGAGGCGATCTCAGCGATCTCCTCGTCCAGGACGGCCTTGGGCAGGCGGTACTCGGGGATCCCGTAGCGCAGCATGCCGCCCATCTGGGGCATGGCGTCCACGATGGTGATCCGGTGGCCCTTCAGGGACAGGTAGTAGGCTGCGGTGAGGCCGCCGGGGCCGCCGCCGATGATGCCCACCCGCTTGCCGGTGGAGGCAGCCTTGGCGGGCAGATAGCCGCCGGCCTTGATGACGTTGTCCGCGGCGAAATACTTCAGATAAGAGATGGAGATGGACTCCTCCACCATCTGCCGGCGGCAGCCGCCCTCGCAGGGATGGGGGCAGACACGGCCGATGGAGGCGGGGATGGGCAGGCGCTCCTTCAGGATGCGCACGGCCTCCTTGTCGTCGCCCCGGGCGATGGCCTGGATGTAGCCCTGGGCGTTGACGCTGGCGGGACATTTCAGCACGCAGGGACCGCGGCAGTCGCCGTCGTGGTCGCTCATCAGCAGCTCAATGCTGGTCTTCCGGGTGCGGACCACCCGCTCGGACTCGGTGTTGATGACCATGCCGTCGGTGGCGATGGTGGCGCAGGCCCGCAGCAGCTTGGGGCTGTTCTCGGCCTCCACCACGCACAGGGAGCAGCCGCCGTAGTGCTTCAGCTCGCTGTTGTGGCAGAGGTTGGGGATCTGGATGCCGTTGGCTTCGGCGATCTGGAGCAGCGTCTGGCCGGGGGTGCCGGTGCAGACCTGACCATTGATGGTTACTTTGATCTTCTTCATAATGACACCCTCCTTTCTTACTCCACGATAATGGCGTCGAACTTACAGGAACTCACGCACTGCTTGCACTTGATGCAGGCGTCCTGGTTGATGACATGGGGCTCCTTGCGCTCGCCGCTGATGCACTCCACGGGACACTTCCGGGCGCAGAGGGTACAGCCCTTGCAGTTCACCGGATCGATCTTAATGGTCAGCAGAGCGGAGCACTCGCAGGCGGGACATTTCTTGTCCCGGATGTGGGCCTCATACTCGTCGCGGAAGTAGCGGATGGTGGTGAGGACGGGGTTGGGGGCCGTCTGACCCAGGCCGCAGAGGGCGCCGTCCTTGATGGACACGCAGAGCTCTTCCAGCATTTCGATGTCGCCTTCCTGGCCCTTGCCCTCGCAGATGCGGTCCAGGATCTCCTTCATGCGGGTGGTGCCGATACGGCAGGGGACGCACTTGCCGCAGGATTCCCGGGCGGTGAAGTCCAGGAAGAACCGGGCGATGTTCACCATACAGGTGGTGTCGTCCATGACCACCATGCCGCCGGAGCCCATGATGGCGCCGGTGGCGGAGAGAGCCTTGTAGTCGATGGGGGTCTCCACCAGCTCGGCGGGGATACAGCCGCCGGAGGGGCCGCCCATCTGGACCGCCTTGTACTTCCGGCCGTTCTTGATGCCGCCGGCGATGTCGAAGATGACGTCCTTCAGGCTGTTGCCCATGGGGACCTCCACCAGGCCGCCCCGCTGGACCTTACCGGTCAGAGCGAAGACCTTGGTGCCCTTGGAGTTCTCGGTGCCCATGGCGGCAAAGGCTGCGCCGCCGTTGCGGATGATCCAGGCCACGTTGGCGAAGGTCTCCACGTTGTTGATGTTGGAGGGCTCGTTGAGATAGCCGCTCTGGGCGGGGAAGGGAGGCTTCAGGCGGGGCATGCCGCGCTTGCCCTCCATGGATTCAATGAGGGCGGTCTCCTCGCCGCAGACGAAGGCGCCTGCGCCGATCTTGATGTGGAGATCGCAGGAGAAGCCGGTGCCCAGGATGTTCTCCCCCAGCAGGCCGCGGGCCCGGGCCTGCTCGATGGCCTGACCCAGGTGATCCACAGCCAGGGGGTACTCGGCACGGATGTAGACGTACATATCCTTGGCGCCGATGGCGTAGGCGCCGATGAGCATACCCTCGATGAGGGTGTGGGGGTCGGACTCAATGACGGCACGGTCCATGAACGCACCGGGGTCGCCCTCGTCGGCGTTGCAGATCAGGTGCTTGTTCTCCCCCTCGGCCTGACGGGCGGCGTTCCACTTGAACCAGGTGGGGAAGCCTGCGCCGCCGCGGCCGGCCAGACCGGAGACCTTGATCTCCTCGATGACCTCTTCGGGGGTCATCCGCAGGGCCTTGTCCAGGGCCTGATAGCCGTCGTGGTTGATGTAGTCGTCAATGCTGGTGGGGTCGATGATGCCGCAGTGGCTCAGGGCCACCCGCTTCTGCTTCTTCAGGAAACGGGCGTCCTCGTCGCTGATGAACATGGCCTCCAGCTTGGAGAAGTCCTTGCTGCGGACGGCCTCCACGATGCCCAGGGCGTCGGTCTCAGTGACCCGGACCAGCCGGTGGAGGAGCTTATCGCCCTCGTAGATATCCACGATGGGCTCCAGGTAGCACATGCCGATACAGCCGGTCTTCTCCACGGTGAAGCTGTCGGTGGCAGCCTGATGGCCGGCCAGGACCTTGGCCACACGGGAAGCGCCGGCGGAGACGCCGCAGCTGCCCTGGCCTACCAGGATGCGGATGCCGTCGCCGGCCTCCCGCTTCCGGAGCTCCCGGAGGATGTTGATGGTCTTTTCCGGGGTGAGGTTGCCATAGGTGTCGCCGTTGATCATCATGACGGGGGCCAGGGAGCAGCAGCCCAGGCAGGCCACCTCATTGAGGGTAAACATCCCGTCCTCGGTGGTCTCCCCGTTGTGGATGCCCAGCTCCTGGGTGATGGCAGCCCGGATACGCTCCGCGCCGTTCACGTGGCAGGCCGTGCCCTCGCACAGCATGATCTGATAGGTGCCCATGGGCTTCAGGCGGAAATAGCTGTAGAAGGTAGCCACGCCCATGACCTTTGCGGGGCTGTTGCCGGTGCGCTCCGCCACGTGGTAAATCACTTCCTGGGGCAGATAGCCGTAAATGGCCTGAGCCTGCTGCAGGATCATGATCAGACTGGTGGAATCCTCCTGATACTGGCGGAGTACGCCTTCCATCAGAGAGAGATCGACACCTGACTTAAACTCGGTCATTATTTTCACTCCTTTAACTTGTGAGGATGGATATGGTTATGCATCTTATTCTCGTCGGTCGTTCATTTCCTCACATCTTCGACAAACATTTTCCTTTCAATTATAGTACCGACTCGGTCAATTTACAAGACTATTTCGTTTCCAGAACGAGAAAAATTGTACTCTTTTTCTGGTGAATTTCCCATCTGCCCGGAAACCGGCCTTCCCTGGCAGCTGTCCATGACACGCAGACTGCAAAAAGAAAGGAAGCCCGGATATCCCGCGCTTCCTTTCTGCAGCGAATCTTTCATGATAAATTTTCCCGTCGGTGTCTTTCCCTCAGGGACGCCAAGGGGTCAAACGTTGTGCTTGACCCGGTCGTGCTCCTCGGCCCTCTTGGCGTTGTTGAAGCGGTCCAGGGTGCCCACCAGATAGCCGGTGATCCGGCGGATGCGCTCGAAGGGAACGTCATCCCGCTCCCGCCGGCCGCAGCCGGGGCACTGATCCCCGATGATGCCGGAGAAGCCGCAGACCGGGTCCCGGTCCACGGGATGGTTCACGGAGCCGTAGCCGATGCCTTTCTCCTTCATGCAGCGGATGACCTTCTCGAATGCCTCCAGGTTCTCGGTGGGGTCGCCGTCCATCTCGATGTAGCTGATATGGCCGGCGTTGGTGAGGCCGTGGTAGGGGGCCTCGATGGCGATCTTGTCATAGGCAGAGATGGGGTAGTACACCGGCACGTGGAAGGAGTTGGTGTAGTAGTCCCGGTCGGTGACCCCCTCGATGACGCCGTACTTCTCCTTATCGATCTTCACAAAGCGGCCGGAGAGACCCTCGGCGGGGGTGGCCAGCAGGGAGAAGTTGAGCTGACGCTTCCGGCTCTCCTCATCCATCCGGGCCCGCATGTGGCCGATGATCTCCAGGCCCAGGATGCGGGCCTTCTCGCTCTCGCCGTGGTGCTCGCCGATGAGGACCTTCAGAGTCTCGGCCAGACCGATGAAACCCACGGACAGGGTGCCGTGCTTCAGGACCTCCCGGACCTCGTCATCCCAGTCCAGGTCGTCGGAGTCGATCCAGACGCCCTGGCCCATGAGGAAGGGGGCGTTTTTGACCTTCTTGCGGCACTGGAACTCGAAGCGCTCCAGCAGCTGCTCCACTGCCAGGTCCAGCATGTGGTCCAGACTCTCGAAGAAGACGTTCAGGTCCCCCTTGGCCTTGATGCCCAGGCGGGGCAGGTTGATGGTAGTGAAGGACAGGTTGCCCCGGCCGTTGCAGATCTCCCGCTGGGGGTCATGGATGTTGCCGATGACCCGGGTGCGGCAGCCCATGTAGGCGATCTCGGTCTCGGGATGGCCGGGCTTGTAGTACTGCAGGTTAAAGGGGGCGTCCACGAAGGAGAAGTTGGGGAAGAGCCGCTTGGCGGAGCACCGGATGGCCAGCTGGAAGAGGTCGTAGTTGGGCTCGCCGGGGTTGTAGTTGACGCCCTCCTTCACCCGGAAGATCTGGATGGGGAAGATGGGGGTCTCGCCGTTGCCCAGGCCGGCCTCGGTGGTAAGCATGATGTTCTTCATGACCATGCGGCCCTCGGGGCTGGTGTCCATGCCGTAGTTGATGGAGGAGAAGGGGGTCTGGGCGCCGGCCCGGGAGTGCATGGTGTTCAGGTTGTGGATGAGGGCCTCCATGGCCTGATAGGTGGCCCGGTCGGTCTCCTTCACGGCCCGGTAGTGGGCGAAGTCCTGGCATTTCCGGGCGGCCGCCTCGTCCAGGCCGTAGTTCTCGGTGAGGAAGGGCAGTTCCGCCTGGAAGTAGGCCTCGCAGTCCTCCAGCTTGGGGTAGAGGCCGGTCTCGGCCTCCAGCTTCTGGATGTTCTCCTTGACGGCGGACTCGGGGTCCTCCTGTCCGGCCAGGAGCATCAGGGCCCGGGCCAGGTTCTGGCGGTAAATCCGCTTGAAGGTCTTCCGAACGCCGATGGCCATGCTGTAGTCGAAGTTCACAATGGACTGGCCGCCGTGCTGGTCGTTCTGGTTGGACTGGACGGCGATGCAGGCCAGGGCGGTGTAGGAGGAGATGTCGTTGGGCTCCCGGAGGGTGCCGTGGCCGGTGGAGAAGCCCCCTTCGAAGAGCTTGATCAGGTCGATCTGGGTGCAGGTGGTGGTCCCCATGGGGGCGAAGTCCATGTCGTGGATGTGGATGTCGCCGCTCTGGTGGGCGGCTGCGTGCTCGGGCTTCATGACGAACATCTGGTAGAACTGCTTGGACCCCTCGCTGCCGTACTTCAGCATGGTGCCCATGGCGGTGTCACCGTCGATGTTGGCGTTCTCCCGCTTGATGTCGCTGTCCTTGGCGGAGGAGAAGGTGATGTCCTCGTAGATCTTCATCAGGCGGGTGTTCATCTCCCGGGCGCGGCTGCGCTCGGAGCGGTACAGGATGTAGGCCTTGGCGGTCTGCACGTAGCCGTTGTCCATGAGGACCCGCTCCACGATGTCCTGGATGTGTTCCACGTCGGGGCACTGGCCGCCCTCCACCTCCAGAATGGAGGCCACCTCGTGGGCCAGCCGGGCGGCCGTCTCTTCGTAGCCGGGCTTGTAGGTAGCCTCAAAGGCCTTGTTGATGGCCTCGGCGATCTTATTTTCATGGAACGGAACCAGCCGTCCGTCGCGCTTGCGGATCTCCAGAACCATGGATCATTCCTCCTCCCTTTTTCGTCGGCATGTTGCAACCACTATCTTGTGGTTCTATTTAAAAAAAGCACAATATGGTGTGTCTCAAATTTTCGAACATCCACATGATAGCATCCGTCCCCCGCTACGTCAAGACAAAGCGTTCAAAATTATTGCACAAAATTTAGGGCCCGAAAGATTCCAGGCACAATTTCTTGTGGTCGTTTGTTGGATTTTCCCGCTCAAAGGGTCAGTTTTTCAAGGGTTTCCCAGGTGGTTTTTTCCCCTTCCACCTGATCCCAGCTGTCAAAGCGGTTCTCCAGCCCTTCCCAGGTCAAGGCCATAAAACGGTACTTCACCAGCAGGTGACAGGGCAGGATGCCCTCAATGATCCGGCGAAGCTCGTCGAACTCCGCGGGCATACCGCCGGTGTCGGGGAAGGTGACCTGGAGCAGAAGGGGGTCGCCGGTCTCCTCCACCTGGGCGGGGATGCCGCAGCCCCGGAGGGTATCGTTCATGGCGGAGAGGGTGAAGCTGTCGCCGCTGATCCGCAGCAGGGCGGCCAGAGCCAGCCGGAGGTCCTCGGTATCCCGGGAGCCGGTGCGGCAGTTGAGCAGGGTCTGGAAGGCAGTGAGGCCCTCCTCCCGGGCGGTGGCCAGGCTCATTTCCCGCTGGGTGCGGGCCAGGTGGTCGGCCACCCCGTCCAGGGCGGCCCCGGCACCCTGCAGCTCGCCCCACTGGAAGGAGCCCTCCCACCGGTAGACCCCCAGGGGCTCCAGCAGGTCCCTCAGATTTTGTCCATGGCTCATGTCAGTTCCTCCACAGAGAGGACCCCCAGCACGGGAAGCTGACCGGGAGCCACCGTCACATCGTTGGCGGGGGAGTCGATGCGGTAATTGGCCACCCCCTCAGTCTCATAGATGCGCTGGCGCAGGTCGGCCAGAAGGAGGTCTTTTCCCAACAGGCGTCCGTCGAACCAGGTCTGGATGGCGGCGGAGACCGCCTCCCGGACGATCTGAATAGAGCGGCTCTCCCCGGCCTTCACGGAGACCAGCACGTTCACCGTCACCGCCTGGGGAGCCAGGACCCGCAGGTCCACGGCGATCTCCCGCTGGTTCTCCAGGGCGTTCTGGACTTTCTCCAGCAGATCGGTGGAGGGCATGCCCCCGTCGGCGGCGATGTAGATGTCCACAGTGCCCAGCCCCCGGTTCTTGGGCAGGACGTCGGCGGCGGCCACCCCCTCCAGGGCGGTGGCCGCCTGGACGTAGTAGGCCGCGTTGGTGCCGTTGGGCAGGCGGCGGAAGCTGGCCAAAATTCTGGCCCGCAGCTCCTCGTCCCCCTCGGTCTCCCGACCACCGGTAAAGGCGGCCGGGTTGGTGCAGGCGGCCACCCCGGTGGGGGCCACGGCCATGGTGCGGATGGTCCCGGCGGGGGTGTTGCCCCCGGCTCCCGGCTGAACCGCCCGGGCGGGGACGTCCACAGAGAATTTCCCCGCCAGGAGGACGGCCTCCTGGGTGGTCTCAAAGGACACCAGCCCCGCCGTCATGCACACCGTCCCCCGGGGGATGGGCAAATCAGTCTGGGCGATAGAACCCACGGAAAAGCGCAGGGTCCCGGCGGCCCGGACGGCCTCGTTCCGGGTCAGGCCCCGGAGGAAGGCGTGCTTGTCCAGCTCCTCCCCGGTGGCCGTCTGGGGGAAGCACTGGCGGCGGGTCCACTCCGCCTCCTGGTAGAGGCCGTAGACCTGGGCGGCCAGGGCGTAGAGCCGCACCGCCAGCTCCCCGGTTCCCTCGGGCAGCATCCCCGTCTCCCGGGCAAAGACCGCCAGCATCTCCTGATAAATGTCGTCAATGGTTTTCGTGGTGAACACTCCTTTCGTTGGTTGGTGGGGAAAGCCGGTTTTGCCGCGCTGCTCTCACACCTCCACCTGGGCGGAGAGGTCCTCCCCCTGCCAGGTGAGGTAGACGGTGAGGGTCCGGGTGGCCTCCTCCCACACCGCCCCGGTCACCGTGACCGCCTCGTCGGCCAGGGCCTCGGCGGCATAGCTGGCCCCCAGGGCCTGGCGGGCCGAGGGCTTCTCCCGGGGAAGCTGATACAGCCGGCTCCCCAGGTCGGGCAGCAGGGGGAAGGACCCCCGGCGGGTCTGGAGTTTAAATAGGACCCGCTCCAGCAGTTCCTCGGCCCCCGCGACCTCCTGAAAGGCCCCGGCGCCGTCGGGACAGTAGTCCCCCGCCCGCAGCTTGCTCACAGCCATGGTCACACCTCCTTCCCGTTGACCGTCACCTTACCGGTGATCTGAACGGAGCCGTCGGCCTTCAGCCGAATCCCCGCCCCGGCGGCCACGGAGATATAGACCTCCCCGGGTTCCCCCGGCTCCTGGACCTGCCCGGCCACGCAGGGGGCCTCCTCGGGCCCGGTCTTGATGACCAGCACCGTGTCCCCCCGGGCAGGGGTCCACCGGTAGCCCCCGGGGGCGCACACCGGCAGGCCCCGCCGCTCTCCCGCCAGGGCCACCCCGGGCTCCTCAGACAGGGTCACCCGGCCCAGCTCGGCGGCAGGCTCCCCCAGGGTGGGCTGGTTTCGATTTGCCATCCACATGGCGATCCCTCCTTTCTCACAGTACCGCGTCGGGGTCGCAGAGGGTCAGGGTGGTGGTGCAGCCCCGCTGGTCCATCTCCACCCGGCTCTCCCGCACCCGGTAGACGCCGTTTTTGCTCCACCCGGCCCGGGTGAGTTTCACCAGCTCCCCCGGCCAGGCGGCGAAGGGGATGGCCACGGTCACCTCCGTCTGGGTGAGCTCGGCAGCCGACCGGTTCAACTGGAACTGGCCGTTGTACCGCCGGGCCTGATACCCCGTCTTCCGCGGCAGGAGGATCACCCGGCTGCACCGGCCGCCCCGGGCTTTGAACCCGGCGTTCTCGATGACCTGCCGGTTCCAGCCGGACACGTCCTTCACCGTGACCTGGGACAGAACCCCGTACCGCTTGACCCGCCACACGGTCTCGGTGACGGGGGCGTCCCCGTCCAGGGGGATGGGGGTCCCGTCGGCCCAGGGGGAGAGGACCAGACGGCCCCGGCGGTCAAACCGGGGGGTGACCCCGGCGTGATACCGGGCGAAGTCGTAGACCACCCCCCAGCAGCTCTGCCCCGAGGACACCGAGAACCCCGCCGCCCCCGGAAGGGAAACCGGCTGGGCCAGACTGATGCCGAAAGGGGTCACGTAGTTTCTCAAAATCTCCCCCAGGGTGGCCAGGCCGTAGTCGGCGGCCTCGGCCTGGTTGTCCAGTAGCAGGGCCTGCATGCCCCGCCCGGTGATCTCCGCCGTGGCTCCCTCCTCCGACCACTGGCAGCGGCACTCGTCCACCACCCCGGTGAAGAGGGTCTCCCCTCCTCGGGTGACGGTCATCCGGGTGCCGTCGGCCAGGAGATCCTCCTGTCCGGCGGTCCACAGGATTTTGACCCAAAAGCTGTCGCAGGGGGACCCCAGGCCGTACTCCAGCCGCCAGGCCAGGGGGGTGGGCAGGACGAAGGCCCGGCCGTCATAGGTGGTCATGGTCCATTCCGTCATACCCTCACCCCACTCTCACCTGCTGGCCCGGACGGATGACGTTGGGGTTCTTGATCTGGGGATTCAGGGCCATCACCCCCGCCAGGGTCAAGCCGTAGGTCCGGGCGATCCCGTATAGGGTCTCCCCCGGCGATACCGTGTGATACCGTCCCTGCGAGGCCGCCGGGGCGGCGGTACCCCCGGCGGCGGGTTTTTCGGCGGTTTGGGCGGTGAGGCTCTGTCGATACCCCTCAAAATCCTCCCAGAAGGTGAAGGTGTACCGCACATAGTCCTTCCGGGGCTCCTGGGCCAGGGACAGGTCCACGAAGTAGGCCTTGGCGCTCTGCCACACCGGGTGGACCAGGGCCCCCGGGCCGCCCTGGTAGAAGACCGAGGCCAGCTTTTTGAACTCGTCATAGGCCCCCGGGCCGTAGAATTCCCCCTCCCCGGTCATCACCCGGCGGGTGAGGCCCAGGTCCTGCATGGCGCAGCGGCCGAAGGGGATCTTGTGGACGGCCACCTTCCGCTGGTAGCGGATGGTGTAGGTCCGGGGGTTGTGGGGCCAGACGTAGCCCTTGTACTGCATGGGGGTCAGTTCCATATTCCCCCTCCTTCCTCCATATTAATATAATGTAAACCCGCCGTCATACCGGCGGGCGTCCCGCTGGACCGCCCGGTCCAGATCCAGCAGGTCCAGGGCCGGGGCGGGGGAACTCCGGTCAGGGAGGGTCACCGTCACCGCAGACCCGCCGCCCCGGGCCAGCCGGGAGACCCGGCCGGTCCGGCGCAGCCGCTGGTCCAGAACTGCCGAGCCCACCGTCCGCCCCTCCAAAGGCTCCGCCCAGGAGAGGTCGGAGTCCAAGAGGGTCTCCCCCTCCAAATTCTCCACGCCGGTTTGGGCAGCAGCGGGATGCAACGCTTCCATCCCGGCCTTTCCCGAATCCACCGTCTCAGGCAGACCGGGTTCTTCCCGGTCTGCCGCCGGGACCCGGACCGGCTCCTGCCAGTCCAGGGCGGGTTCCTCCTCCAGGAGGGGGGATAAGTAGTCGATCACAGAACCCCTCCCTTCTTCAGCCGTTCAAACCGCTCCAGGTCAAACCCGGGGTTCTCCCCCCGGGTCACCTCCCCCACCGCCCGGCCGCACACCGGGCAGCGGGCCTCCTCGGCCTCGGCCCGGCAGGCGGGACAGAGCCGGGCGGCCTCCTCCTCCTGATCCAGCAGCAGGTGGAGGGCGCACCAGAGGTAGTCCCGCCCGGTCATGGCCTTCGCCCGCTCCTCGGTGGGCAGCGCCCGGAAGGCCCGGAGGACCCGCCACTTGAGCCGCTCCTGGGGGAGCCCTTCCAGGGCGGTTTTTAAGGATTCCACCCGGGCCGGGTCGGTCCCCAGGCCGGGATTCTCCCGGCGGTCAAAGTCCGCCCAGGTCCGGGCCAGGTCCTCGATGGCCGCCGGGTCCAGGTCCTCCAATACCGCTTCGCCGGAGGGGTAGACCGGCCTGCCCCCTCGGGTCAGCGCCCGGGCCACCAGACAGGCGTTGGCGCAGAGGGCGTGGTCCCGCCCCGCCCGGGCCAGATCCAGGGCTTCCCCTTTTGCCTCCAGCACCTGCCGGCTGGTGAGGAGGACCAGGGCGGTCCCGTCCTCCAGAGCCAGGTGGTGGGCCCCTCCGGCCAGGGTCAGCCAGCCGTAGTCTCTCACAGGCTGGTCTCCATGCGCCGGGCGGCCACCAGGGTGATCTTCTCCAGCACCGAGGTCCCCAGGTTGCCGGTCTCGCCGATCTTGCTCCACTGGCAGCCGCTGTAGATGACCCGGCGGTCGGGCTTGCAGATGACCAGGTTGAAGTCCTCCAGACCGTAGAAATCGATGCCGTCGGCCAGGGCCTCGTCGGTGGCGTAGATGCGGGTGAGCTCCACCAGATGCTGGTGCTGGCCGGGGATGGCGGCCACAGGCTCGGACTCCCCAAAGGCCTCCACGGCGGTGCTGGACTTGGTGGTCTGAGCGGTGTAGCTCTGGACCACCGCCACCTTGCGCCCGTTGATCTCCAAATAGATATCGCTGCTGGTAGGGATGGCTTTCACTGCCATTGACATTCCTCCTTTTATTCGCGTGTCAAAACCTGCGGTTTTCCTCCAGGGTCCACACCCGGTCCCCCTGCGCGCCGAGCCGGTGGCGCGCACGGGCCAGCGTCAGGCCGCGGGGGCCGCAGGCCAGGCCGAACCGCTCCACAGCCCGGCAGGATCTGACAGCCCCCCACGGGTCCAGGGTGAAACCCTGGTGCTCTTTTCCCCTCTTTTCTCCAGAGAAAAGAGGGATGGGAAAAATCACACTGTGATCTGTGCGCTGAGCCAGATCTGATTCAGCCCCTGGACCACAGAAAAGGCGAAGGTCACCAGACACACCGTAGGGTTGTCCGCCGAGGGCTCTGCCGTGACCTCTCCGTAGTCGGTGATGATCTCCGCCGCCTTCTTCCGCTCCAGCTCCAGGATCACCTGGGAGCGGATGGCCCCCCGGACCTGCTGGGTGTTCTTGGCCCGGGTGAACCGGGCGGCCAGAGCCTCCCGGATGCCGGGGATCACGTCGTCCACGATGCGGATGGTGGTCAGCTCCCGCCAGGTGGCGTCGGCCACCCCGGCGGTCTTGGTGCGGGTGGTCACCCCCCGGACCACGGAGATGCGGCCCCCGGCGGACTCCAGGGGGATCACCCCGCCCTGGACGAGGGCGTCGATGTCGCTCTCGCCGTACCGGACGGCCAGGCCGGGCAGGCCCCGCAGGACAGCCCCGCCCAAGGGGAGGGCCGGGTCGCTGTCGGCGCAGATGGCCCCGGCCACCGCCGCGGCTACCTGGGCGCCGGCGTTCTCCTCCGCCGTGGAGGCAGGCGCCGCCAGGGCCACCCGCTGACTGTTCAGGTTCCCGGCCCGGGCGGTCAACTGAGACACCGTCTCGCCGGAGCCGCCGCACACCACCGCGATGCGCTCCCGACGGTTGGCGGCGGCCTCCTCCACGCTGTCCCGAAGGGCCTGCTGGACGGCGAGGTCCTCACTGTCGCAGAGGACCACCTTCACCCCCTCCTGACTGTTCAGCAGGGCGAAGGCAGCTTCGTAGCCGCTGTCGCCGGCCAGGGGGACGGCCAGCACCCGGGCGGCGCCGTTGACCATCAGCAGCCGGACCAGCTCCGTGAGCCTGTCCTCCTTGCCAAAGGCCTCGGCGGCCTGGGCGAGGCTCCCCAGGTCATAGAGTTCCCCGGGGGTTCCCCCGCCGCTGCGGGCGGCGAGGGCCGCCACCCCCTTCCGGGCGGCGGAGGACACCACCGCCGAGGCTTCGTAGACCGAGTAGACACCCGGCCGTTCATGGGTCGTTACCATAGTTCCATTCCACCTTTCACTTCAAATGCCAGGAAGACCCCGTCGCCGTCGGTCTTCTCGGTGAGGACGGCCCGGCACTGGGCGGTCACCTCTCCCCGGAACATGCCGCTGTCCCGGTGGAAGGCGATCTCGCCCATGGACCACTTCTCCACGGTGAGGCCCGCCGGGCCGCCCCGCTGGAAGGCCTCCGCCACCCGGTCCAGCAGGGCCCGGCAGCCCTCCTCCCCCTTGGCCGCGGGACTGTAGAGGGCCAGGCCGAAGGTGGCGGTCATGGCGCAGCCGTAGGTCTCCGTCCAGACCCGGGCGGTCTCGTCGTAGACCTCCCCCAGATACCGGTGGAACCCTGCCGGGCTGGCCTCCACCTCCTTCACCCGGACCACCGCCAGGGGCTCGGTCCGGACCGTCCGTTCCGCCTTGGGCCAGGCGGACAGGGCGCGGATGCCCTGGTTCTGTAAAAATTCCGTCATGGTCTCCCGCAGGAGGGCCAGGGTGGTCATGCCTCGTCCTCCTCTCTCCATTCCAGATAGACCCGCCAGAAGATCCGGCAGGGCCCCGCCTTCACCCCATGGGAGGAGATCACCCGGTAGGTGTCTCCCCCCGCTTTCACCAGGGTCTCTCCGGGGGCCGGGTCCAGGGGGAGGGTGGCCTGGCCGTAGCAGACCTGGGTCTCCCTCCGGCGCAGGCCCAGGTCGGTGGGCGGAAACTGGTCCTCCCGGTCAAAGACCGGCTCCAGGTAGGCGTAGCCCGTTCCCAGCAGGACCCCGTCCCGCCAGACCTCCACCTGCTGGCCGATCTCCCGCACAACCGCGCGGAAGGATTCCTCCCAGATCATCCCACCACCTCCAGAAAGGCAAAGTCCCCGTCGGTGGTGAAGGGGGCCATGAGGGCCTCCGCCTGGGCCTGGAGACTCCGGCGGACCACCGTGGTCCCGGAGCCCCGGTTGACGGAGAACTCCCCCAGACGAAAGGACACCGGGGCGGGCTCCCCGGCCCCCATGCCGTCGTTGAAGTTCCCCAGGGCGGTGTAGGCGCAGGCCAGGCAGTACATCCCCCTGAACTCTTCCGGGTCCAGCTCGTCCCGCAGGCGGCTCTCCCAGAGCCGGTTGGCCTCCCCGCAGAGGGTGGTGAGGACGGCGGTCTCCCCCTCCGTCAGGGTCCGGTCAGTGAAGCACAGGGCGATCTCCATGATATCTTCGGTGGTAATCAACGAATCTCCTCCTCTCATGTTTCCGAGCCTCCCCTGGCCGGGGAGGCGGGCCAGGCCCTTAATTGATCTTCAGCACCTTGGACGCATCCTGGAAGATCTTGGCGAAGCCGGAGATGGAGGTAATGGCCGCCCGCTCCAGCTGGCGGTCGATGAGCTTGTCGTACTCCACCAGCACGTCGGAGCCGCGGATCATCTCCAGGGCGTAGTTCTTGTCCAGGCCGATGATGGTGCCGGAGGGTACTGCGGAGGACCGCAGCAGGTTGGCCCCCATGGGGGTGACCATCTTGCCGGTGCCCTGGAAGTTGAGGCCCGCCGCCGCGTCCTGCATCTCAGGGAGCTTCAGCAGGCCGGCCATGGCGTCCCCCACCAGGAGGGTGTTCATGGTGTAGGGGTCAAACTGGCTCCAGAAGTCCACCAGGGCGCCGTAGCTGAGGGTCCCGGCGGAGCCGGAGATGGGGTTGGAGCCGATGGTGAAGACGGGGGCGGCGTTGCTGTTGCCGTCGCCGTTGAGGATCACGTCGATGGCGTCGGCGGTGTGCATGCGGCCGATGTAGGCGCCGATCTGGCGGAGTGTCACGGAGAAGAGGTCCAGCCGCTGGAACTGGATGGCCTCGTAGGAGGCCACCAGCATGCGGCCCCGCTTGTGGAGCTTCACCAGGTTTTCCTGGGCGGAGATGGTGGTCTCGGGGATCCGTGCGCCCTCGGCCACCATTTTCAGGGACTTGGCGTCGTCGCCGGGGTTGGAGGCGATGGAGCGGTAGTCCATGCCGGTGATGCGGGTCTCGGCGGCAGTGAGGTCGGGGAGGATGTTCCCCTCCTCCATGCCCTGGCGGACGGCCCGGGCCACGTACTCGGGAAAGAGGACGGCGGACTCCCAGGTGGCAAAGAACTTGGAGACCACGTCGGAGTCCATGCCCTTGACCTTGATGTCAAAACGCTTCAGCTGCCGCTGGAAGGCGTCCAGGTGCTCCAGAGGGGTCCCCTTGTACTGCTCGGAGGGGTCGCACTTCTCCAGGACCTTGGTGAAGGAGCTGCCAGCCTCGCTGTACATCCCCTTGTCCAGCTTTACGGTTTCAAACTGATATGCCATGTTTCACACTTCCTTTCCGCCTGTCTCACAGGAACAGGCCCATGGTTTTGTTGGTGGTGTTCAGGCTGACCACCAGGCAGGCCCGGCCGGTCTCGCCGGTGGCGGCCACCCGCAGGCCGCCGGTGCCGTCGGCCACCAGGCTGTTCCAGCCCAGGCTGGGGGCGGTGGAGCCGCTGTATTTCGTCTCCGCGTATCCCTTCACCTGGACGGCGGCGTGGTCGTTGCGCTTGTTGCGCACGATGCCCACGGGGGCGGTGCCGCTGATCCCGTTGCGGACGGTGTTGTTTGCGCTCATGGCGGCGGGGCTGCCCACCGCCACGGTGCCGGCCTGGAAGGTCACCACCAAATTCTCAATGCCGTTGAATGCTACGCTCATGTCATTTCCTCCTTGCTTTTTGATTGGATCGTGTTCACGGGCGCTCTTCCACGCCCTTGCCTCTCCCTCTGGGAGAGGTGGCTTCGGGCCTGCGGGCCCGAAGTCGGAGAGGGTAAATCCGCAGCGGATCGCAGACACCCTGCGTGATTCCGCAGCGGCAGTGATCCGCCCTCTCAGTCACGGCTGCGCCGTGCCAGCTCCCCCAAAAGGGGTGCCAAGTACGCTCAAAGCCCGAGCAGTCTCAAATGCTGAACGCCAGATCCCCTCCTTCCGCCTCTCCTTCCTCCCTGCCGTACCGGAGCTGCACCGGCAGGCCGGCCTTCTTCTCCAGCCGCTTCTCGTAGCAGGCCCGCAGGGCCTCCAGCTCCTCCCCGTCCAGCTTGTCGGCAATGGCCCGGAGGGTCTCCCCGCCCAGGCCATCCTCGGTCATAAGCCCCAGCCGGACGGTCTCCTTCCGAAGGCCTTCGATGTACCTCCGGCCCACGGCCGCGTCCTTTTCCAGCTGCCGCAGCTCCTCCCGCCAGGGGCCTTCCCGGTCCAGACCGGCCAGCATCTGCCGCAGGGATTTGCCGGAGCCGTAGGCCTTCACCACCCCGGCCAGGGGCTGGGCGGGGACGGCCACGAAGGACCACTCATAGGCGTCGGTGGGGTCCTCCAGCCGGGCGATGCACCGCTTGCCCTCGTAGATCCGGCCCTTCTCATGGCCGCACAGGGCGTGGTCGTTGATGTCGTTGCCGCAGATGGAGCAGACGCACCGGGACACGGCGCAGCTGACGCTGACCTCCTTCTTGATGCCCCCCTCGATCTCGGCGATGAGCCCCTCGTTCTCCGGGGTGCGGAGCATATAGGCGTAGCCCTTGAGGTAGCAGCCGGGCTCTCCGGCCTCGGTGACCACCCCCGGCTCCTCCACGATCTCCGTGCGGTAGATCCGGGCGCTCTGGTCCCTGGCGCTCCAGCTGTGGTCAAAGATGCCGGTCTTGCCCACGAAGAGGCGGGCCAGGGCCTCCAGAGCCCGGCGGTCGAAATACTCCAGGTCCCGGTCGGTCTGGTTGTCGCAGAGGCGCACGGCGAAGGTGTAGACCTCCTCGGCGGTGAGGGCTCTCCGGCTCAGCCGGTGGATGGCGGCCAGTTCGTTCTCCACGGGGTCAGTCATCCTGGGGTTCTGGGTCTGTGCTTCCTTGGTTACGGTTCTCATTTCCTTCCTCCTTGTTGGTTTTTTCCAGTTGGGCGGCCTGCTGGCGGTAGAGGGCCGCCTTGGCCTCCTCCACCTGATCCTGGAGGTTGATCTCCTCCCACTCCACGGTGAAGGGGCAGTCGTAGCCGTGCATCCGCAGCCACATCCGGCAGATTTTTTCCACCACCGGCTCCAGGGTCCGCCGCAAGGCAGTGAGCTCACTGGTCATGATGTCGGCCTGCTGGCTGCTCATCCGCTCGGTGGAGGACCAGTTCAGCCCCAGCAGAAAGGGCGGGATGCCCGTCTGGGCGATGAGCTGCTCGATGAGCAGCCGCACAGGGGCCTGACACTCGGGGATGTCGCACTCGGCTCCGATGACCTTGATCTCCACATCCCCCGCCGCCACGAAGTCCCGGACCGACCCGGCCTTGGTGGCCTGCATGGCCTGGGACCAGGTCTCGGCCAGGACCCTGCTGCGCTCCTGAATCCGCCCCCCGTCCAGGCCCTCCTCGGGCTTGTAGACCACGGCGAACCGGACGTTCCCCGCCCGTTCCCAGTTGGCCCCCAGGGTCTGGTAGATCTTCAGCAGGATCCCCGACAGGAAAGGCATACTGTGGAGGAGGGAGACCCCGTAGGGGTTCTCCGGGCTGGGGTTGTAGGGGGTGAAGAGGAGGAGATCCTGCCGGGGCAGAACCTGGGTCTCTCCGTTCTCCTTCCGAATGGCCAGCAGGATCTCCAGGGGGGACCCCTTCTCCTTCACCTGGATGTGGGACACGTTCCCGCAGAGGACGGCGGCGATCTCCCGTCCGTCCCGGCTGGGGATGATCTCCCCCACCGCCCGGCCGCAGGTGAGCAGGCAGTCCAGATAGCCGTCCAGAAAGGCCTGGATGCCCCGCTGGTTCCACCCCACGGGGACGGTCCGCAGGAACTCGTTCAGTTCCGCCTCAGCCCCCTTGTCCCCGCAGACCACCATCAGCCCGCCGGCCAGACGGATGAGTTTCAAGATGGCGGCCTCCACCACGGGGATGGCCTCCCGGATGGACCGGTACAGGCCGAACTCCGGTCTGTGGAGGGGGAGGTAGCCGTCGATGAGCCGGAAGGGGTGTTGGCTCCTCTCCCGCATCTGGACCTGGGCCGGGACGGGCTTCCCCTCCTCCCTCTTCTCTCGTTTGAACAATGACAATGGTTGTTTCCTCCTTTTTCTTGCCTCCCCCTCTGGGGGAGGTGGATTCGCCCGGCGGGCGAAGACGGAGAGGGCAGCTTTCTGCCCCTCACCGCTCCACGCACCCCGCCCAGAAGGTACTCCCCCGTTCCTCCGGCTCCACCACCGTGGCCACGAAGTAGCGGATGTCGTCCATGGCGTGGTCGAACTGCTTCTTCACGGTGTCCTTGTCCCCGGCCTTCAGGTCCCAGCAGTAGGAGCCGAACTCCCGGATGGCGTCCTGGCAGGGGTCGCAGATGACGATCTTTCCGTTTTTCAGTGCGTCGGCGGTGAGGCGGATGCCGGAGACCACCTCGTTTTTGGCCTTTCGCACGTTCCAGCCCTCCCGCCGGAGGGTCTCCAGGAAGGAGGCCGCCGAGGGGTCGGCCACCACGGCCTCGATCTCCCGGTCCCCGGCCAGCTCCCGGAGCCGCCGGGCGTACTCCTGGTCGGTCTGCTGCCGCCTGGCCTCCCGGGCGTCGTAGTAGTACTCCTTCACCCGGTACCAGACGCCGCCGAACTTTCCCCACAGCCCCAGGGAGGTGGGGTTCACCGTGCCGTAGTCACAGGAGATCATCCACCGGCTGGCCTCTCCCTCCGGCAGGGGCTTCACATAGGCCTCGTCAAAGAAGTCGTAGACGAGACCCTCAGCTGCCGACCACTCCCCCAGCACAAACCGGCGGTAGAAGGCCCCCTGAAAGGTCCGGGCGTAGCGCTCCTTGGTGGCGTCGTCCAGGCTGGGGTTGTCCTCCATGGTGAACCGCAGGTGGAGGGCCTTGTGGTCCCGGGCCTTGCAGATCCACTCCCGATAGAACCAGTGGCCCGGCCCTTCCGGGTTGCAGGAAAACCAGAACCTGGCCCCGGTGACCGAGCACCGGGCGCAGGCCTGTTCCACGAAGGAGCGGGGCATCAGGGCCACCTCGTCCAGGAGGACTCCGGCCAGGGTGACCCCCTGGATGAGGGAGGCGCTGGTCTCGTCCTTGCCGCCGAAGAGGTAGAAGGTGTTCTCCCGCCGGCCCAGCCGGAGCTTCAACCAGTTGCGGGAGACCTTCTCCTCCCAGGTAAAGCCCAGCTCCTCCAGCAGGGGCAGGACCCCGGACAGGAGGTTGCGGCGGACGGACTCGGTGGTTTTTCCGCAGAGGGCGAACTGCTGTCCCTGGAACCGGCACATGGCCCACAGGCAGAAGGAGAGGCCCAGGGCCAGGGTCTTGCCGCTGCGGACGGCCCCGTCGCAGATGATGGCGTCCTGACCCCGGTGGGGGGAGCCGCCGGTCCACCAGGTGAGGACCAGCCGCTGCTTGGGGGACAGGGTGGTGATCATCGCTGCGTTCCCACCTGGTCCAGAGCCTGGAGGAAGGCGGCGGGGCCGCTGTTCTCCTCCTCCTTGAGCTGCTCCAGCAGCTTCACCAGGACGGCGGCCCGGTCGGCCAGCTTGACCTCCACGGCGCCGTTGGCGCTGCGCTTGAACTCGGTGAGGCAGACCAGATCCAGCTTGTCGATGAGGGTCTGGTCCTCCTGGCTGAGATAGGCCAGCTTCACTGCGTCGTTGGCGTCTCCGGCGGCCAGCTCCATCATGGTCTTCAGGACGGCCTTCCGATTGACTCGTCTGATTCGCTTCATGGCAAACCTCCTTTCACTAAGTAGGGCAAAAACAGCAAAAACGTGTACGCGAACGTACACGTTTTTGAAAAAAGTTTTTGGATGGTTTTGTCCGGTCCCTGTTTTCTCCCTCCGCTCCCCTTTTTCACCCACCTCTTTCCCCGCAGAAAAAAGGAGAGCCCGGCAAAAAGCCGAGCTCTGTCTGTTGTCCACTCCCCCATGTTGGATGCACGACCCACGCATGTAGGGCGGGGGCTTGCTCCCGCCGCTCCTGTTGGCTCATACCTCCGACAGGGTAAACGTGAACCGGGTAAACCCGTCCTCGCTGGTGACGGAGATATCCTCCTTGTAGGTGTTCAGCAGGGTTTTTACGATGTAAAGGCCTAAGCCCACCCCCTCCTTGTGGGCGGAGCGGGAGCCGTCGGCCTTGTGGAACCGGTCGAAGATGTGGGCCAGCTGATCCGGGGGGATGGTCTCCCCCTCGTTGCCCACGGAGATATAGGCTTTGCCGCCCCGGGTGGCGATCCCCAGGGTCAGCTTCCCCTTGGGGACGGCGAACTTGGCGGCGTTGTCCAGCAGGTTGTAGCACACCTGGGTCACGGCGTCCGGGTCGCCCCAGACCATGACCGGCCCGTCGGGCAGGTCCACCTGGACGTCCAGATCCTTCTCGGTGATCTTCCCCTCCAGGCTCACCAGAACCTGCAAGAGGACCTCGGCCACGTCGAACTGCTCCTGGGCAGCCACCCGCTCCGAGGACTGGAGCCGGGAGAGCTCCAGCATCCGGCGGACCAGCCGGGAGAGCCGCCGGGTCTCCGAGGAGATGACCTGGAGGGACTCCTTCTCCTTCTCCGGGGGGATGGTTCCGTCCAGGATGCCCTCGGCGAAGCCCGCGATGGTGGTCATGGGGGTTTTCAGCTCGTGGGACACGTTGGCCACAAACTCGCTGCGCTTCTTTTCCGCCTGGGCCAGGGAGTCGGCCATGGCGTTGAAGGCGACGGCCAACTCGCCGATCTCGTCGGTGCGGTGGGCGTACTCGGTGAAGCGGGTGTCCACTTCCCCGTGGGCGAACTTGTGGGCAGCCCGGCTCATGCCCTTCAGGGGTTCGGTGATCCGCTGGACCGCCACCGAGCAGATCACCAGGGAGAGGAGCATCACGGCCCCGGCGGTGATGAGGAAGAGCTGGAAGATATTCTGCATGAAGTTCAGCAGGGAGGAGGCGTCGGCGGCCAGGAAGAGGATACCGATGGCGGAGCCGTTGTTGATGGTCTCCCCGGTGTGGGCATCCACCTTGTAGGTGACGATGGGCACACCGGTAACAAAGCTCTCGGTGGCCAGCAGTCCGTTGAAGGTGGTGGTGCCGCTGTAGGTCATGTCGGTCAGCAGCTCATTCACCGCCCAGGTGGGGACGCGGGCTCCCAGAAGGGCGTCGTCCTCCGGCAGGTTGGTCCCTGCGGCGTAGAGGATCTGCCCCTGGGGGTCGCAGAGGAGGATGGTGGAGTTGGAGATCATGGCCACCGAGGTGATGTAGGAGCGGAACTGGGTGGAGGAGAGGGTCATCCCCTCGCTGAAGGCAGCGTTGGCATAGCGGGAAATGGTGGCCACGTTGCGCTCCAGGGTCTCCCTGCTCGCCTCCTGGTGGTAGCGGTAGGTGAGGGCCATGAAGCCCGCCCCCAGCATGGCCAGGCACAGGGCGATAAGGCCGATCATGACCACCATCTGGCGGCTGTACATGCTGGTCTTTCTCTGGCCGGCAGGCGGAGGTGTGTTCTGCCTGGAAGGGCCGGCTTTGCTGGTCATGGGATGCGGCCTCCTCTCAGGCTCCGTGGAGCTCGAACTTGTAGCCCACGCCCCAGACGGTTTTCAGGGACCACTGGTCGCTGACCCCTTCCAGCTTTTCCCGCAGGCGCTTGATGTGGACGTCCACGGTGCGGGAGTCGCCGAAGTAGTCAAAGCCCCAGACCTCGTCCAGGAGCTGGTTCCGGGTAAAGACCCGGTTGGGAGAGGAGGCCAGGTGGAAGAGGAGCTCCAGCTCTTTCGGGGGCGTGTCGATGCGCTTGCCCCGGACCTCCAGCTCATAGGAGTCCAGGTTGATCACCAGGCCGTCGAAGGTCAGGCGGCGGGCCTTGACGTCTTCGTCCCCCAGTCGGCGGAGAACGGCATGGACCCGGGCCAGCAGTTCCTTCATTTCAAAGGGTTTCACGATGTAGTCGTCAGCGCCCATCTCCAGACCGGCCACCTTGTCGATGGTCTCGCCCTTGGCGGTGAGCATGATAATGGGGGTGGCGTCGGTCTCCCGGATCTTGGCGCAGACCGCCCAGCCGTCCATCACCGGGAGCATGATATCCAGGAGGACCAGGTCGGGCTGGAAGAGCCGGTAGAGCTCCAGGGCCTTGCCGCCGTCGCCGGCCACCATGGTCTCATAGCCTTCTTTTTTCAGGTAGAGGTTGACGAGTTCGGCGATGTTGCTCTCATCCTCTACGATCAGAACTTTTCTTGCCATCAGAGCACCTGCTTTCTGTGGAAAATAGGGATAGGGACAGGGTAGCAGAAAAATTTGAACAAATCTGCTGTTTTTCGTATTTTATTATGGCATGGAAGAAAAATTTCGTCAAGGGAGGGATAAGCCCCCGACCTCCGGGACATAGTAGGGATGACCCGTTTGGTCTCAGATTGCAAAGGAGATATGACCTATGAATCAGAACATGAACCAGAAGAAGGAATATAAGTCCGGCAAGTCCGGCTCTCAGGGCCAGAAGAACAAGTCCGGCAGCCAGAACGGCTCCTCCTCCAGCAGCAAGGGCAGCGTCTACGACGCCAACCTCGGCGGCTGATTTCTCCCGCCCGGGCGGCCCCGGCCGCCCCTACATACTCGCTTTTCCTCACTTCCCCCTTGACAAATTCCCTCTCATCATTTACTCTATTTTATAGAGTGATCTTGAAAGGAGAACGATTATGAACACGCCCCCCACCGACCTCACAGCCGCCCGGGACGATCTGCGTATCATTCGGGAGGCCCTGGAGCGCACCGCTCCTTCCTTCCGGCCCCTGGCCCCCTCCTTCCTCTGGGCGGGGGTAGTCTGGCTGACCCTGTCCCTTCTGCTCTTCTCCACCGGTGGGATTGATCTTCTGTCCTACCTGTTTCCCGGTCTCTATTCCTTCCAGCCCTTCGGAGCGGCCCGGCCCTTTCTGACAAACCTCTTCCGGGGCTGTCTGCTCCTCCTCTGGCTGGCCCTGTGTCTGGTCTGGCAGCGGGAAAAAACCACCAAGGCCCTGCCCAGGCTCCCCCGCATGGTTCTGTCCATCTGGCAGGCCTTTTTGCTGCTGACCCTGGTGTTCAGCGCCCTGACAGAACTGGCCATGTCCATGCACAGCGGCATGTTCTACACCAGCGAGGCCAGTCTCTTTGACTTCGCCGTCCTGGCCTGCTGGGTCTATCAGTGGGCAGCTCCCCTCCTGTTTCCCCTGCTCCCCCTGCTGGTCACCAGCGTCATCCTGGAGGATGCGCCCCTGCGCTGGCTGGGGCTGGTCATCCTGGCCCTCCTCCTGGGGTATCTGGCCCTGTGCCTCTTTACCCCCGACAGCGGTACCGTCATGGTGGCCTTTTCGGTGATCCTGTCCCTGAGCCGGAATTTCCTGCCCCCTATCGCCCTGCTGCTCACCGCCCACCGTCTGAAAAAACTCCCGGAAGGAGCGTGACCCCATGGAACTCTCTCAGATTCCGTCCGCCTTTCAGTCCCGTCTGCGGCTGGCGGTGGTCGCCGCCCTGCTGGCCGGCCCCCAGAACTTCCGCGCCCTTCAGGACCTGACCAAGGCCACCCCCGGCAACCTGGGCAAGCAATTGGAGCTGCTGGAGGCCGAGGGCTACATCCGAAGCAAGAAGGAATTTGTGGGCAAGCGGCCCAACACCACCTACACCCTCCTCCCCTTTGGCCAGGAGCAGTTCACCCAGTATGTGGCCCTGCTGGAGTCCCTCCTCCGGCAGGCCGCCCCGGCCCCGGAACCCGAGCCGGAGCCCACAGCCCCCGACCTGACCCCCTCCTTCGCCTGACCGCCTCCTTCCGGCAGAAACGCATGGTGTTTGTGATACAACCCACATTGGATGGTAGACCACCCCACCTGCACATGCAAAAACAGGCCCTCCCGAACCTTCGGGAAGGCCTGTTTTTTTCGTCTCACAGAGTTCCGCTGTCCGCAGACAGCAGAAAAAGATGGTATCGGTTTTTCTGGTGGCTTTGTCGCCGGAAAAACACCTCTCAGCCCACCAGTGTGCCCGCAGGGCGCGCGCAGGGGGCTGCCATCCCCACTTTATGGAGCCCAGCGAAGCGGGTCCATAAAGTCTTTAGTTGGAAGCGGTGTCGGGATCGGCGTCGTCGCCCCACAGCATGTTCTTCCGCAGCTCAGCGCCCACGGTCTCCATCTGGTGCTTGGCCAGGATGCCGCGCTTGGAGTTGAAGAAGGTGCGGCCGTTCTTGTTCTCGGCAATCCACTTGCCGGCGAAGGTGCCGTCCTGGATGTCGTTCAGCACAGCCTTCATGTTGGCCTTGGTCTGCTCATAGGGCAGCACGCGGGTGCCGGAGACATACTCGCCGTACTCAGCGGTGTCGGAGATGGAGTAGTTCATCATGGCGACGCCGCCCTTGTTGATCAGGTCGATGATGAGCTTCATCTCGTGGATGCACTCGAAGTAAGCGTTCTCGGGCTCATAGCCAGCCTCGACCAGGGTCTCGAAGCCCAGCTTCATCAGCTCCACCACGCCGCCGCACAGGACAGCCTGCTCGCCGAACAGGTCGGTCTCGGTCTCGTCGCTGAAGGTGGTCTCCATGATGCCGGCGCGGGCGCCGCCGATGCCGGCGATGTAGGCCAGACCGATGTCATAGGCCTTGCCGGTGGCGTTCTGCTCCACAGCGATCAGGCAGGGCACGCCCTTGCCTGCCACATACTGGGAGCGGACGGTGTGGCCGGGGCCCTTGGGGGCAGCCATGAAGACGTCCACATCTGCGGGGGGCTTAATGAGCTGATAACGGATGTTGAAGCCGTGGGCGAAGGCAATGGCCTTGCCGGCGGTGAGGTTGGGGGCGATGTCGTTGTTGTACATGTCGGCCTGGGCCTCGTCGTTGATGAGGATCATGATGATGTCGGCCAGCTTGGTGGCTTCTGCCACGGTGTAGACCTGGAAGCCGTCCTTCTCGGCCACGGGCCAGGACTTGCCGCCCTTACGCAGGCCGATGATGACGTCGCAGCCGGAGTCACGCAGGTTCAGAGCGTGGGCGTGACCCTGGGAGCCGTAACCGACGATAGCGATCTTCTTGCCGTTGAGCTGATTGAGGTCGCAGTCCTTCTCATAATACATTTTTGCCATAGTTGAACTCTCCTTTTTCCTTAGTATCTTCATCAATGGTATATTTGCCACGTTCCAGAGCAACCATACCGGTGCGGACCATCTCGACGATGCCGAAGTCGGCCAGCAGCTCCTGCACTGCGTCGGTCTTCTTCTCGTCGCCGATGAGAGACAGGGTCAGCGTCTCCTTGGACACATCGATGATAGCGCCGCGGAAGATGTTTGCGATCTGGATGATCTCGTTCTTGTCCTCGCTGTTCTTGGCGCGGACCTTGTAGAGGACCAGCTCACGGCGGATGGAGTGGCTGGGCTCCAGCAGCTTGACCGAGTGGACGGGAACCATCTTGGCCAGCTGGTTGCAGATGAGGTTGGTGTGGTTGTCGTTGGTGAGGACCTCGATGGTCATGCGGGAGACCTTGGGGTCGTCGGTAACGCCAACGGCCAGGGATTCGATGTTAAAGCCCTTCCGGGAGAACAGGCGGGAGATCTGGGACAGAACGCCAGATTCGTTGTCCACCAGAACGGATAAGGTGCGCAGTTTCACTTCTTCCATGTTCTTGCCCTCCTTTACTTAGTTGACCAGGAATTCGGTGATGTGCTTACCGCCGTTGACCATGGGCCGGACCAGCTCACCCTCGAAGATGTTGCAGTCGATGACGGTGCCCTGGCCCTTTTCCTGGGCCTCCAGGGCGGCCTGGATGGCGGCTTCCAGCTCCTCCACGGTGTTGACGCGGATGCCCTGGAGGCCGTTGGCCTCAGCCAGCTTCACGAAGTCGGGGCCGCGCTCGGTGGTGGTCTGATAGTAGCGCTTGTCGTAGACCAGCTCCTGCCACTGGCGGACCATGCCCAGGCGGCGGTTGTTCATGACAAAGGTGATGATGGGGGTCTTGTAGAACTCCTCGGTGGACAGCTCATTGCAGTTCATGCGGAAGGAGCCGTCGCCGGTGATGTGGATGACGGTCTTGTCGGGGTTGCCCATCTTTGCGCCGATGGCTGCCCCCAGGCCGAAGCCCATGGCGCCGTAGCCGCCGGAGGTGAGGAGCTGACCGGGATAGTCGAAGTGGAAGTGCTGGATGGCCCACATCTGGTGCTGGCCCACGTCGGTGGCCACGATGGAGTCTGCGGGGCAGACACGGGCGATGGTGCCCAGGATCTGCTTGGGGGTCATGATGTGGCTGTCGTCGTACTGGGTCTCGGTGGGGAAGGAGAAGACGTACTTCTTCCACTCGCTGTGGTCATACTGGGGGACCTTGCGGTTGAGGAGCTCCAGGACCTGCTTAGCGCTGCCGATGATGTGGTGGTCGGTCTGAACGTTCTTGTTGATCTCGGCGCGGTCGATGTCGATGTGGACGATCTTGGCCTGACGAGCGAAGGTAGAGGGCTTCAGAGCCACGCGGTCAGAGAAGCGGCAGCCCACGGCGATGAGGAGGTCGCAGCCGTCGCAGGCCATGTTGGAGGCCTTGGAGCCGTGCATGCCGATCATGCCGGTGGCCAGGGGGTCGGTGCCGGCGATGCCGCCGCCGCCCATCAGGGTGATGGCCACGGGGGCGTCGATGCGGCGGGCAAACTCCCGGAACTCCTCGTGGGCACGGCCGCGGACCACGCCGCCGCCGCAGATGAGCATGGGCTTCTTGGACTGAGCAATCATGTCCACCAGGGTGTTGATGTCTCCCTGGTCGGGCTCGGGCATCTTCAGGGTGGAGGTGCGGGCCCGCTCATTCAGGGCAGCCAGACGGCCGGTGGTGGCATGCTTCTCCCGGGGCAGATATTCGTACTCGGTCTTGGCGGCGGTAACGTCCTTGACGATGTCGATGAGGACAGGGCCGGGGCGGCCGGAGCGAGCCAGAGCGAAGGCCTCGCGCACGATGTCAGCCAGGTCGTTGACGTCCCGGACCAGGTAGGTGCACTTGGTGATGGGCATGGTGATGCCGGTGATGTCGACCTCCTGGAAGGCGTCCTTGCCGATGAGGGCCTGGGGCACGTTGCAGGTGATGAAGACCACGGGGGAAGAGTCCATGTAAGCGGTGGCGATACCGGTGGTCAGGTTGGTAGCGCCGGGGCCGGAGGTGGCCAGGCAGACGCCCACCTTACCGGTAGAGCGGGCATAGCCGTCGGCTGCGTGGGAAGCGCCCTGTTCGTGGGCGGTCAGGATGTGGGTGATGCGGTCTCTGTAGTGGTAGAGCTCGTCATAGACGTTCAGAATGGTGCCGCCGGGATAGCCGAACACGGTATCGACTCCCTGCTCCAGCAGACATTCCAACAAGATCTTGGCGCCAGTCATTTCCATACTGTTTCCTCCTCTTTTTTCCGGAATACATCCTTCTGTTTGGGACAAACAAAAAAGCTCCCTGGTTTTAGATGCTAAACATTAAAACCATAGAGCTTGTAAGTTCTCCGCAAATCTCATTCTTGAAAAGCCCCCAAGGTGGGACATCCTCTCTCTGTGGGTCAGATTGGATCTGCGTGTTGCTTGCCTGTTCTGGACATAACATTTAGCATTATTTCCGGTACTACTACGACACCTACGCTGAGTAGTACCCCAATAATGCTGACAGCCATGATGTTCAGTTCAGCAAAAAACACGTTCATAGTATAGCCTCACTGTAACTGTCCCTACTGGGCGGTCTTGTTCTTTGGAACAAAAGATAGCACTTCCTCGGGGGGCTGTCAATTGGTTTTTTTGAATTTCTGTAATTTGTTGCCTTGACACTTTTTCACGGGGATTTTTTTGTCAACCTTGATCAATTGGCTTTCACCAATTTGTCTCCATTTCTGTGATTTTCTGATAAAGTGTTTCATTGACAGGGACCCGCATCCCGTACTGGTCTGCCAGGGTGCGGACGGTGCCGGCGAACAGCTCCACCTCGGTTTTCCGGTGGGCCAGACCGTCCTGCCGCATGGAGGGCATGGAGTCCGGGTTCAGGGAATCGATCACCGCCACGCTCTCCTGAAGGTCCTTCCGGGTCAGCAGCACCCCCTGGCAGGCGCTGATCTTCCGCACCTCGTCCATGGCGGCGATCATGGTGTCCCGGAGCTGACCGGGCTGCTGGACCCCGGCATAGCCGGTCTCGTAGGCCATACAGACCTGGTTGACCCCCACGTTCATCATGAGCTTGCACCACATCCGGTGGAGAATGTCCTCCTCCCGCCGGACAGGCAGGCCCATCTTCTCCAGGAAGTCTATCGTCCCGGTCAGTTTTTCCTCCCGGTCGAAGTAGTCCTCCTGAGGGATCCCCACAAAGATGGTCCCATCGCCCCGGCGGACTACAGTGTTCCCCTCCCGCACCGGGTCCAGGCCCTGGGTGACGGTGTAGAGAACCTTTTCCCAGCCGAAGCGGAGGGAGAGGGTCTCCTCGCTGCTGATGCCGTTGAGGAGGGAGAGAATGATGGTGTCCGGTCCCACGCAGGGCTCGGCCAGATCCATGGCCTCCTCCAGGGCGGGACCCTTGACGGCGAAGATCAGCAGATCGGCGGCGTCCCCTTCGGTCCCGTCGGAAAAGCGGAAGTCACATTTCTCCCCGTTGTAGATCACGCCCTGCTCCCGGCAGCGGGCCAGGCGGTCTCCGTCGGCCAGAAATCGGACCTTCTCCGGCCCCAGGCCCTTCACGATGGCGTCTCCCAACACGGTTCCCAGCCCGCCGGCCCCCACAATGGTCACATTCCCGATCATCTTATTTCCTCCCGTCCTGTGGTTTTCTTTGGATTTTATGTATTATAGCACAAATTTTTTTCTCCGCAACCCCCGTGAAAGCCAGAGTGCGCCCCCATTCCGCATTCCATTTTCCGCCCAAACATGCTATACTGATATATTATCGTGTAAAAGGGGGTCTTCCGTGGACAGCTTTCTCTTCAGCGTCCGGGCCACGGCGCCGGTCTTTCTTCTGATGGTCCTGGGGTACGTCTTCCGCCGTCTGGGCCTGCTGGACGAGCACTTCTGCCGGGTAAGCGACAAATTCGTCTTCACCGTGGCCCTGCCGGTGATGCTCTTCCGGGACATGGCCACCACCCACCTGCGGGAGACCTTTGACCTGCCCTATGTTCTCTTCTGCGCCGGGGTCACCACCCTGGTGTTCTTCTCCCTGTGGGGGCTGGCCCGGCATTTGATCCGGGACAAATCCCTGGTGGGGGAGTTCGTCCAGGTGTCCTACCGATCCAGCGCCGCCATCCTGGGCTGCGCCATCATTCTGGGCATTTACGGGGACACCGGCATGGCTCCCCTGATGATCATCGGCAGCGTCCCCCTCTTTAATATCTATGCCGTTCTGGTGCTGACCATCGAGGGGCCCAGGGCCAGCGGCAGCCTGTCCCACCGGCTCCGCCACACCGGCAAGGGCATCCTCACCAACCCCATCATCCTGGGCATCCTGCTGGGGGTGATCCCCTCCCTCCTGGGTCTGGACGCCTTCCCGCCCATTCTGAACAGCTCCCTGGACCTGCTGGCCCGGGTGGCCACCCCTCTGGCCCTTCTCTCTTTGGGGGCGGGCTTTCAGGGGCGGCAGGCTCTGGGCAAGCTCCGACTGTCGGCCCTGGCAGCCTTCATCAAGCTTCTGCTCCTCCCGGCCCTCTTTCTCCCCCTGGCAGCAGTCCTGGGGTTCACCGACTCCAAGCTGGTGGCCCTCATCGTCATGCTGGGCTCCACCTCCACCCCCACCTGCTACATCATGGCAAAAAATCTGGGCCACGAGGGGACCCTTACCGCCAGCGTGGTGGTGCTGACCACGGTGTGCAGCGCCTTTACCCTGACCCTCTGGATCTTCCTGGCCCGACAATTCGGCCTGATTTTGTAAAAAAACCGGAAATATTCTGTCCTATGTTATTCTTTTTTAACATTTCCCCGTTATGATAATTGTAATAGTAAGGTGATACCTATGAGAAAACAGTTACAGGCCCTGCGCGACGCCATGGCCCAGCACCGGATCGACGCCTGCCTGATCCCCACCGACGACTTCCACGGCAGCGAGTATGTGGGCGAGCACTTCGCCTGCCGCAAATACATCTCCGGCTTCACCGGCTCCGCCGGGACTCTTTTGGTCTTTCCCCAGTGGGCGGGGCTGTGGACCGACGGCCGCTACTTCCTCCAGGCGGAGGCCCAGTTGAAGGACTCTGGCATCCGTCTCATGAAGATGGGGGAGCCGGGGGTCCCCACCCTGGAGGAGTTCCTGCGGGACAGCCTCCAGCCCGACCAGACCCTGGCCTTCGACGGCCGCTGCGTGTCCGCCCGGGCGGGCCGGAAATACTACCGGATGGCCAAGACCCTGGGAGCCCGGATCAACGACCGCCTGGACCTGGTGGGGGAGATCTGGCCCGACCGTCCTCCCCTGTCTGCCCAACCCGTGTGGGAGCTCTCGAAGGAATCCGCCGGAGAATCCCGAAGGGACAAGCTCACCCGGGTCCGGGCCGTCATGGCCGCCGAGGGGGCGGAGATCCTTCTGCTCACCGGCCTGGAGGACATCGCCTGGCTGCTGAACCTGCGGGGGGACGACGTGGCCTGCACCCCGGTCTTTCTCTCCTACCTGGCCCTGACCCGGACCGGGTGCCTGCTCTTCGCCCAGCCAGCCGCCTTTTCCCCGGCGCTGATCGCCCGGCTGGGGGCCGACGGAGTGGAGCTGCGCCCCTATGAGAGCTTTTATTCCTATGCCAACAGTCTCTCCGCCGGCCAGCGGGTGATGCTGAGCACCCAGCGGATCAACACCAAGGTCCTCACCAGCATCCCCCCGGAGGTCCGTCTGGTGGACCGACCCAATCCCACTGAGGCCATGCGGGCCGTGAAGAACGAGACCGAGCAGGCCAACCTGGCCCAGGCCCACCTCTGTGACGGCATCGCCCTCACCCGTTTCATGTACTGGCTGAAAAAGAACGCCGGAATGCTGCCCATCACCGAGCGCTCCGCCGCCGCTCACCTGGAGGAACTTCGGAAGGCGCAGCCGGACTACCTGGGGCCCAGCTTCGACCCCATCCTGGCCTTTGGCCCCCACGGGGCCGTCATCCACTACTCGGCCACCGAGGAGACCGACGCAGCCATCACCGACGCCGGCTTCCTGCTGGCTGACACCGGCGGCCACTACCGCACCGGCACCACCGACTGCACCCGGACCTACGCCCTGGGCCCCCTGCGGCCCGACCAGAAGACGGCCTATACCGCCGTCCTCCGGGGCAACCTGAACCTGGCCGCCGCCCGGTTCAAGAAGGGCTGCACCGGCATAAACCTGGACTACCTGGCCCGCCAGCCCCTGTGGGACCTGGGCCTGGACTTCAACCACGGCACCGGCCACGGGGTGGGCTATCTCCTCAGCGTCCACGAGGGACCCCAGAGCATCCGCTGGCGGAACCCCGCCGGCGCCGCTTTTGTCCCCGGCATGGTGACCTCCGACGAGCCCGGCGTCTATTTCGACGGGGACTACGGCATCCGGCTGGAGAACCTGATGCTGTGTGTGGAGCGGGAGACCACCCCCTTCGGGACCTTCCTGGGGTTTGAGACCCTCACCCTCACCCCCTTCGACCTGGATGCCGTGGAGCCCGGGCAGATGAGCCCCGCGGAGAAGGCCCTGCTGAACGATTACCACGCCAGAGTCCGGGACGCCATTACCCCCCACCTGCCCCCGGAGGAGGCCGCCTGGCTTCAGGAGGCCACCCGCCCAGTAGAATGATTCCTACCCTACCACAAAGGAGACATGCCTATGTCCACCCCCACCACCCAATCCAGACCCAGCGGCAGCCGGCGGTCTGCCCGCCCCGCTTCCTCTGGCGGCCGGCGGAGACCGCCCCGCAAACGCCCCAAAAAGCGTCAGTTCCCCCTGATCCCCGTGATCGCTTTCCTGTCCTTCCTGGTGGTGGCCGGGCTGATCGTGAACCTGACCACCCTGGGTCAGATGATCAAGCTGGGCCGGGACCATGTCCCTCGCTGGGTGGATGTGCAGATCCTGGCCGAGACCAGCGGCGGCCGGCGGCTGGAGAAGCTGGAGGGGGTGGAGGACATCGCCATCCACTATGTGGGCAACCCCGGCTCCACCGCCCAGCAGAACCACGACTTTTTCGACCAGCCGGAGACTGAGGTCAGCGCCCACTTCCTGGTGGGGCTGGACGGGGAGGTCATCCAGTGCCTCCCTATGGACGAGCGCTCAGCGGCCACCAATGAGCGGAACATCGACACCATCTCCATCGAGGTCTGCCATCCGGACGCCTCAGGCCAGTTCACCCAGGCCACCTACGACTCCCTGGTGAAGCTCACCGCCTGGCTGTGCGACTACTGCGACATCGGCCGGGACCATGTCATCCGCCACTACGACGTGACCGGCAAGCTCTGCCCCCTCTACTTCGTGGACCACCCCGAAGCCTGGGAGCAATTTCTGACCGACGTGAAGAACTACAAAGATTAGGAGCTTTCTTCTCCCTCACCTGCAAAAAACGGAGCCCCGAACGGGACTCCGTTTTTTGGCATAGTTCGTTTTACAGGTAGTAATCGAAGCCGTAGCAGCTCTTCTCAAAGCCGTAGATCTCGTAGAACCGATGGGCCTGGGTCCGGGGCATCCCGGAGTCCAGCACCAGGGCCTTGCAGCCTCTCTCCTTGGCCAGCTCCTTGGCGTGGTCCATGAGCTTGACGCCGTTGCCCTTGCCCCGCTCGTCCTCGTTGGTGATGATGCTGGAGACATAGCAGGTCATGCCGGACAGCCAGAAGGTGTTGAAGTAGGCGCCGTGGCAGAAGCCGTGGTACTCGTCCCCATCCATCAGGAAGAAGGCGAAGCTGTCCTCATCGGCCAGCACATCGGCATAGACCTTGCGAATGGTCTCCTTGTCGTAGGTGTTGTAGGTCCAGAGTTTTTCGATGTAGTCGAAAGCCACGTCGAAATCAGCCATGGTTGCGTTCTTGAATTCCATAAAAATACCCTCCATTCTAAAAATCTTCCTTGGGTTATAGTATACTCCTGTTGTCCGGTTTTTTCAACACATTTCCTCGAACTGTCTCCGTCCCTGATTGACTTTTCCGACAAAATTGCTATGATGGGAGTAACCATTGAGACAAGGAAGGTAGCACTATGATCAAGACCAAAATCACCGAGCTGTTCGGCATTGAATATCCCATCATCCAGGGGGCCATGCAGTGGCTGTCCAAGCCCCGGCTGGCGGCGGCGGTGTCCAACGCCGGGGGGCTGGGCACCATCAACATGACCACCTACGACACCCCCGAGGCCTTCCAGGCGGATATCCAGCTTTTGAAATCCCTCACCGACAAACCCTTCTGCGTGAATCTCTCCCTGCTGCCGGACACCAAGCCCGACGGCCCCATCAAGGGCTTTCTCCAGGCCATCGTGGAGGGAAAGGTCCGCATCGTGGAGACCGCCGGCAGCAGCCCCAAGCCCTTCATGGACCTGCTCAAGAGCAATGGCTGCGTGGTCATGCACAAGATCCCCGACTCCCGCTTCGCCCACACGGCGGAGGAGGTGGGCTGCGACGCGGTGTGCATCGTGGGCTACGAGGGGGGCGGCCACCCCGGCATGGCGGGGGTGGGCTCCATGGTCCAGTGGCCCCTGGCCCTGGAGCGGTGCTCCATCCCGGTGGTGGGGGCCGGCGGCGTCTGCGACGGCCGGACCCTGTACGCCGCCCTGGCCATGGGCCTGGACGGGGTCATGGTGGGTACCCGCTTTATGATGGCGGAGGAGACCGAAATCGGCCCCAACCTGCGCCAGACCGTCATCGACGCCCGGGAGACCGACACCGTCCTCACCCAGCTGAGCATCCGCAACGCCCTGCGTTCCCTGAAAACCCAGGGTGCCCTGGACATCATCGAGTTTGAAAAGGGCAATCCCACCTTTGACGAGCTCTACCCCATGATCAAGGGGACGGTCACCAAGGCCGCCTTCGAGAGCGACCATCCCCAGGCCGCCCAGATCGCCATGGGTCAGGTCCTGGGCCGCATCCACGACGTCAAACCCGCCGGCCAGATCATCCGGGAGATGGTGGCCGAGTTCCAGGCCCTCCACCAGCGGGTCAACGACATGCTGTGATTTTCACCGGTTCTCAACGGACCGCTCTACGCCAGAAAGCCTCTCCTGTTGTTCCGGGGAGGCTTTCTCCCTTGCCCCTTTCGGCAAACTGTGGTATGATATCCCAATCAACCTATCAGTTCACTTCGTAAAAGGAGCCCATCCATGACAGAATCCACGAAAACCGCCCTCCGCCGCCGTCTGACCCGGGAAAAGCTGCTCTTTGACGGGGCCTTCGGCACCTACTATGCCCAGCTTTACGACACCCGGGCGCTGCCCGAGCTGGCCAACACCCGCCACCCGGAGCGGGTCCTCCAGATCCACCGGGCCTATATCGAGGCCGGCGCCCAGCTCATCCGCACCAACACCTTCGCCTCCAACCCCTTCTCCCTGGACCTGCCCTGGGGGGAGCTGCGGGAGAACCTCCGCCAAGGCTACCGTTTAGCCAAAGAGGCCGCCCGAGGGAAGGACGTCCAGGTGGCCGCCGATGTGGGCCAGATCCCCTATGACAGCCACACCAACCAGGGAGCCGTGTCCGCTCAATATCTGGAGATCTGCCGGACCTTTCTGGAGGAGGGGGCAGACTGCTTCGTCTTCGAGACCCTGGCCGACCTGGAGGACGTCAGGGAGGCCATCGACCTGGTGGGGGACAAGGCCTTTGTGGTGGTCCAGTTCTCCGTGAACCAGTTCGGCTATAGCCACGCCGGGCTCAGCGCCCGGAAGCTCATCCAGCGGGCTGAGGAGATTCCCCAGATTGACGCCGTGGGCTTCAACTGTGGCGTGGGTCCCGGCCACATGCAGCGGATCATCCGGGAGGTCCCCTTCACCGGAAAGAAGTTCCGCACCGCCCTGCCCAACGCCGGCTACCCCCAGTACATCAGCAACCGCATGATCTTCCACGACCGGAACATCGACTACTTCGCTTCCAAGGTGGAGGACATGGCCCAGGACGGGGCCGACCTGGTGGGGGGCTGCTGCGGCACCACCCCAGACCACATCCGTGCCCTGGAGGCCCTTCTCAACCGGACCCAGCCCCAGCGTCCTCCCAGGGTGGTTTTCCCCGCTCACCAGCCAACTCCCCAGGCGGACCACGCCTTTTACGCCGGGAAGAGGAACAAGAAGCTGATCGCCGTGGAGCTGGCCCCGCCGGTGGGCAGCGACGACAAGGCCCTGATGGACGCGGCCCACCTCCTCCAGCGGAGCGGGGTGGATGTGCTGACCTTCCCGGACTCCCCCTCGGGCCGCACCCGGGCGGACTCCATTCTGATGGCGGAGAAGGTAGCCCGGGAGACCGGCATGGCGGTCATGCCCCACATCTGCTGCCGGGACAAGAACGCCATCGCCATGCGCTCCCAGCTTCTGGGGGCATACCTGAACCACATTGACAACTTCCTGGTGGTCACCGGAGACCCCATTCCCTCCCTGGTGCGAAGCAGCGTAAAGAGCGTGTTCAACTTCGACTCCGTGGGGCTCATGGGGATTTTAGGCGACATGAACGAGGACCAGTTTGCCGCCGCCCCCATCACCTACGGCGGGGCAATCAACCAGAGCCGGAAGAACCTGGACTTTGAGATCAGCCGGGTGAAGAAGAAAATGGCGGCGGGGGCCACCTTCTTCCTCTCCCAGCCCGCCTCCACCAGAGAGAGTGTGGATCGGCTCCGCCGGGTGAAGGCCGAGACCGGCGCCCGGATCCTCTGCGGCATCATGCCCTTCGTGAGCCTGAAAAACGCCCTGTTTATCAAGAACGAGATGACCGGCATCCAGGTCACCGACGAGGTCCTGGCCCGCTACCGCCCGGACATGACCCGGGAGGAGGGCGAGGCCGCCGGCGTCCGGCTGGCCCGGGAGATCATGGCCCTGTCCGCCGACTTCGCCGACGGGTACTACTTCTCCTTCCCCTTCAACCGGGTCACCATGCTGGAAAAGATCCTGGGCGATTAACCCCCATGCAGGCGTGCGGACCCCTTCTATCTCCCTTGATCTGCCATTTGTAGGGCGGGGGCTTGCTCCCGCCGTCCTACGGTGCGACAGCTAACACTTCATTCAAAACTCCCCTTCCCGGGGAGTTTTTTTCTGTTTCCCCCTATCTTTTTCCCCCGCAGCTCCGTTATCCTAATAGAAAGTACTTTCGAAAGGAGGCCGGCCATGGACGCGGATCTGCTCCTGCTCCAGCGAATGCGCCTGGGCGACACCCGGGCAGTGGAGACCTTTGTCAACAAATACTACCCCAAAATCCTGCAGTACTGCCGCCTCCACACCAACGGCCTCCAGGACGCCGAGGATGTGACCCAGGACACCTTCGAGGCCTTCTTCCGCACCCTGGACCGCTACCGCCACTATGGCAAGGCGGCCAACTACCTGTACGTCATCGCAGCCAACGGCTGCCGGGACCTCCACCGCAGGAAGCAGACCCTGCCCCTGGACCAGCTCCCGGAGCCGCCGGACGGGAGCCAGGGGCAGCTGGATCTGCGGCTGGATCTGGAGGGGGCCTTTCGCAGTCTGCCGGAGGACATCCGGGAGACCGCCGTCCTCTTCTTCCTCCAGGGCTGCAAGCAGCGGGAGATCGCCCGGATCCTGGGCATCGGCCTTCCCCT
This sequence comes from Bacillota bacterium, assembly GCA_030535235.1. GTDB lineage: Bacteria > Bacillota > Clostridia > Oscillospirales > Oscillospiraceae > Evtepia. Next base: position 18,338 of record JAUNCL010000006.1, on the reverse strand, counting down.
GGTGAAATACCGCGTGAAACGGGCGCGAGCGCTGCTCTCGGCCTATCTTGGAAAGGAGGAACCCCATGGAACCCTGGGAACACGCATGTAAAACCTGGGCCGCCAACCAGCAGGCCCACCTCCCCCGGGAGGAGCACCGGCAGGAGACCGTCCGCCGGGCCAAACTCGCCTTTGAGGCCGGCCGGAACCACCGCCCCATGTCCCGGCTGGAATTTCTTATCCAGCAGAGCCGCACCCTTCGGAAGGGCTGGTGGCTCCTCCAGGGGGCCGTCCTTCTGGTGCTGTGGCGGCTCCTGGGGGCCGATGCCGGCGACTGGTATACCCAGCGGGTCATGGGCCTTCTGGCCCCCCTCTTCGTGGTGCTGGTGCTGCCCGAGCTGGGGAAGAACCGGGCCTGGGGCGCCCTGGAGGTGGAGTGCTCCACCTATTACTCCCTGCGGCAGCTCTACGCCGCCCGGCTCCTCCTCTTCGGCCTGGCCGATCTGCTGCTGCTGACCGTCTTTTTCTCGGCGGCCCTTCGGTCCGGGCGGGCCACGCCGGAGGAGCTCATCCTGAACTTCCTGATCCCCTTCCTGGGGACGGCCTGCCTCTGCTTCCGGACCCTGTGCAGCCCGCGCCCCTGGGCAGGCCGGGCCGCCCTGCCTCTGACCATGGTTTGGGTGGCGGTCTGGGAGCAGTTGGTCCTCAGCGATCGGATCTATCCCCACCTTGTCCGGCCGGTGTGGCTGCTTCTCCTTTTGCTGGCCCTGGTCTACCTGGGGTCCTGCGTCCTGCGTCTGCAAACAACCTGTGAATCCATTTGGGAGGCTGATCCATCATGGAACTGACCATCAACCATCTGACCAAAACCTTTCAGAACGCCCCTGCTGTGGATGATCTGACCTGCACCCTGTCCGCCGGAGTCTACGGCCTGCTGGGGGTAAACGGGGCGGGAAAGACCACCCTCATGCGGATGCTGTGCACCCTGCTGAAACCCACCGCCGGGTCCATCACCTGGGACGGGGCGGATATCTTCACCCTGGGTGGGGACTACCGCCGCCTGCTGGGCTATCTGCCCCAGGACTTCGGCTTCTACCCGGACTTCACCGTCCGGGACTATCTCCTGTATATCGCATCCCTAAAGGGGCTCCGGCCCGGTCCGGCCAAGGCCCGGGCGGAGGAACTCCTTCGCCAGGTGGGCCTCACCGAGGCCCGGAACAAGAAGATGCGAAAGCTCTCCGGGGGCATGAAGCGCCGGGCGGGCATCGCCCAGGCCATGCTCAACGACCCCCGGATCCTCATTCTGGACGAGCCCACCGCCGGTCTGGACCCCAGGGAGCGCATCCGCTTCCGCAACCTCATCAGCGAGCTGTCCCAGGACCGGCTGGTCCTCCTGTCCACCCACATCGTGGCGGATGTGGAGTCCATCGCCGGGGAGATCCTGCTGATGAAGGACGGCCGTCTGGTGTCCTCGGGTCCCCCGGAGGCCCTCACCGCCGGGATCCCCGTCCGGGCCTGGCGGTGCCTGGTCCCCCGGGAGGAAACCGCCCGATATGAGCGAACCTTCCGGGTCTCCAACCTTCGCCCGGTTCCCCAGGGGATGGAACTGCGGATTCTGTCGGAGACCCCGCCCATCCCCGGGGCGGCGGAGGAGCCGGTGACCCTGGAGGACGTCTTCCTCTACCACTTCGGAGAACAGGGAGGGAACGACCATGGTGAAATATGAGTTAAAAAAGATCTTCGGGCGGCCCCTGGGTCGGCTGTCCCTGGTGGTGCTGGCCGCCGCCCTGGCGGTGACCTGCTTCTTCGCCCTGCGGGTCCCCTATGTGAACGACCAGGGGGAGACGGAGTACGGCCTTGCCGCCATTCACCAGCTTCGGGTGGCCCAAAAGGCCTGGGCCGGCCCCCTGGACGAGGCAAAGCTCCGGGCGGTCATCGAGGCCAACAACGCCGTCAATGCCTCCCCGGAGGCCCAGTCCGACGACGTGCAGGAGCTGAACATGGCGTTTAGCCGGAAGCAGGGATTCAACCCCATCCGGGACCTGCTGAACAGCGCCTACGCCGAGGGCTTCCGGACCTATGACTACTACCGGGCGGATTCCCTCACCCCCGATGACGCCACGGCCTTTTATGAGAACCGGGTAACTCTCCTGGCCGACTGGCTGGCCGCTGAGGGGGAGGGCGAGGACCAGTTCACCCCGGCAGAAAAGGCCTGGCTGCTGGACCAGTACCGCACCCTAAAAAGCCCCTGGCAGATGGACTGCTTTCTGGGCTGGCAGCAGCTCTTTGAGTACGCCCCCACGGTGGTGATGATCACCGCCCTGGTGCTGGGCTTTCTGGCAGCGGGGATCTTCTCCTGCGAGGGCCAGTGGAGGGCCGATGCCATTTTCTTCACCACCCGCCACGGCCGGGACAAGGGGAGCGCCGCCAAGGTCTGGGCGGGTGTTCTGGTGGTCACGGTTCTGTACTGGCTGGCCTTTCTGATTTTCTCCGGCCTGGTGCTGGGGGTGCTGGGGGCCGACGGCGGGGCCTGCCCCATCCAGGTATATCTCTGGAAGTCCCCCTACCAGGTGACCCTCCGGCAGTCCTGGCTTCTCATCGCCCTGGGCGGGTATCTGGGGTGTCTCTTCCTCTCGGCGGTCACCATGCTGGTCTCCGCCAAGACCGGCTCAGGGATGGTGTCGGCGGTGATTCCCTTCGTCCTCATCTTCCTGCCCGCCCTGCTGCTGGGGGATATGCGGGACCTGCTTCAGGCCGTCCTGGGCCTGCTGCCCGACCGGCTCCTCCAGTTCAGCCGGCAGCTGACCTACTTCGACCTGTACCAGTTCGGGGACCGGGTGATCCCCGCCGTCCCCCTCCTGCTGGGCATGTACAGCGTTCTGACCCCCCTCCTTTTCCCCGCCTGCCACCTGATTTACCGCCGCAAACAGCTCCGCTGACCTCCATTTTTCCCACGCAAAAAGGCCGCCTCCGAAGAGACGGCCTTTTTATTATTCTGTCATGCGTTACAAAACGATTTCTGTGTTCGCTTAGTGCTCGTACCAGCCGGGTGCGCCGGGCGTGAGGTTGATGTTGACCTGCTTGATCTCCTGGTATTCCTCCAGGCCATGGACGCCCAGCTCACGGCCGACACCGGACATCTTATAGCCGCCCCAGGGAGCTTCGTTGAAGGTGGGGTTGAATGCATTGACCCAGGTGATGCCGGCACGGACTTCCTTGACCACACGGAGTGCTCTCTCCAGCTGATGGGTGAACACGCCGCCGGCCAGGCCGTAATCGGTGTCGTTGGCCAGAGCAATGGCCTCTTCCTCGGTCTTGAAGGTCTGGATGGTGACCACAGGCCCGAAGATCTCCTCCCGGACGATGGTCATGTCGGGGGTGCAGTTATCGAAGATGGTGGGACGCATGTAGTAGCCCTTGGCGCACTCGCCCTCGGTATAGCGTTCGCCGCCGCAGACCAGGGTAGCGCCCTCTTCGATGCCCTTCTGCACATAGCTCAGCACGTCGCGGAGCTGGCCTTCGCTGACCATGGGGCCCATGTCGGGGTTGTCCAGGGGGTTGCCGATGGTCATGGCGTTGGCCCGCTCAGCAAACCGCTTGACGAAGGCATCGTGGATGCTCTCCTCGATGATGATGCGGGAGCCTGCGCAGCAGACCTCGCCCTGGTTGAAGAAGATGCCGATCATGGCCCATTCCACAGCGGCCTCCAGATCCACATCGGCGAAAATGATGTTGGGGGACTTGCCGCCCAGCTCCAGGCCGATCTTCTTCACGTTGCTGGCAGCACAGCGCATGATGCTCTGACCCACGGCAGTGGAGCCGGTCAGGGTGACCATGCCGATGTCCTTATGGGAAGCCAGAGCCTCACCCACAGAACCGCCAGGCCCCAGAATCAGGTTGGCAGCGCCCTTGGGCACGCCGGCCTCTTCCAGGATCTCGAACATCTTCACGTTGGACATCACGGCGTTGGAAGCGGGCTTGAAGATAATGCTGTTGCCGGCGGCCAGCGCAGGAGCGATCTTCCAGGAACCCATGACGAAGGGGAAGTTCCAGGCGCTGATGAGGGCCACCACGCCCACGGGCTCGTGGATGGTGAAGGAGTGCATCTTGCCAAAGCCCTCGTTGACGTCATAGACGCCGCCGTAGGGGGCCTTGATGATGCCGGCATAGTAACGATAGCAGTGCAGAGCGTCGTCCACATCGCCTTCGGCCTCACGGAGGGGCTTGCCCATGTCCATGGACTCGATGCGGGCCAGCTCATCACGATTCTTGTCGATCAGATCGGCGATCTTCAGCAGGATATCGCCTCTGGTCTGGCTGTCCATATCCCGCCAGTCGCGGGTCTCATAGAAGGACTTCTTGGCGGCAGCCACGGCGCGCTCTACGTCTTCCTGGTTGGACTGGACGACCTCGGCCAGAATTTCGCCGTTGGCAGGGTTATAGGTAGGAGCAGTCTTGCCGCTGACGCTATCGACCCACTCACCGTTGATATAATTCTTGCAAATCTTCATAGAAAAATCTCCTATCAGTCACAGGGGGAAGGGGTTCCCCACCAGAGAGCAAACACTCTCTGGTGGGAGGATGTACATCACAAAGGCTCGTTTGCCCAAAAACGGCTTAGAGGCCGAAGACTTCCTTGGCCTTGGCGGTTGCCTTTTCGGAGGCGTCCAGAATCTTGGCGATCTCCTCGTCAGTCAGGGATGCGGGGGGCTCGAAGCGGATGGACTTGGAGTTGTTCAGGGTGCCGGAGATGATGACGTGCTGGTTGTACATCTCCTTGGAGAACTCATAGCCATACTCGTCAGCGAAGAACTCCACAGCCATCATCAGGCCGACGCCGCGGACTTCCTTGATGACGGTGGGATACTTTGCCTGAATGGCCTCCAGGCCGGCCTTGATCTTGGCGCCCTTTTCGCGGGCCTGACCGGGGATGTCGTTCTTCAGCTGGAAGTCCAGGGCAGCGATAGCGGCTGCGCAGCAGACGGGGTTGCCGCCGAAGGTGGTGGAGCCCAGCAGATAGGGGTTCTCAATCAGCTCTTCGCTCCACATGCAGGGACGGCAAATGAGGCCGGTGATGGGCATCACGCCGCCGCCGAAGGCCTTACCGAAGGTCATGATGTCGGGAACGATCTCTTCTGCATCGCAGCGCCACAGGGTGCCGGTACGGCCCATGCCGGTCTGGATCTCGTCGATGATGAGGATCACATCCAGCTCGTCGCAGATGGCGCGGACTTCCTTCAGGTAGCCAGCGGGGGGAACGATAACGCCGGCTTCGCCCTGGATGGGCTCCAGAATCACGGCGGCGATGGACTCGCCCACTTCCCGCAGGTTCTCAATGGCGGTGCGGATGGCGGCTGCGTTGCCGTATTCCACGTGCTGCACCTGCTGGAGCAGAGGCAGATAGGGCTGACGATAGATGCCCTTGGCGGTCAGGGACAGGGCGCCGCCGGTCTTGCCGTGGAAGGCGTGGGTGGTGGAGATGAACCACTTGCCCTTGCTCTTGAAGCGGGCCAGCTTCATGGCGATTTCCACAGCCTCGGTGCCGGCGTTGGTGAAGAAGCACTGCTGCAGATCGCCGGGGGTGCAGTCTGCCATGGCCTTGGCCAGATAGCCGCGCAGGGGGTCGATCAGCTCCTGGGAGTGCAGACCCTGACGGCTCAGCTGGGCCTTCACGGTGTCAATGATCAGCTCTTCGCTGTGGCCGGCGACATAGATGCCGAAGCCGCCCATGGCGTCCAGGAACTTCTCGTTGTCATACAGACCGCGGAAGTAGGAGCCGCCGTCTTCCCATTCCAGAACGGCGCTGCCCTCGGTCTCGGAGGAGACGCACTTTCTGTAGTTGATCCAACCGGGGCTGACGCAGGTGTTGAAGTGCTCCACGGTCTCCTTGACCATCTGAGCCTTCTCTTCCTCGGGAATCTCGTCTGCCCTCATGTGGATGAGCTTAATGACTCTGTCCAGATCCTTTACGACCTGTTCTCTGTTTTTTTCGTAGTTGTACATGGATAATCCTCCTTTTTGTTCTGCCATGTATGAAACCCTATCCAAGCGGCGACAACCGCCTGCTTTTTACTCCTTTGAGAATCTCTGTGCGATTCCGTCCACATTTTGGTAAGATACGAATGAAATTATGAAAACGAATAATTTACCCGACTTTATTATACGGTATTCTTTACTTTCTTAAAATTCCTTTCTTTTTCTAATTTATACTTAAATTCATATCATATATACTCTTTTATAATAAGTTCTACCTATTTTCAGGTATGTTATTTCAATTTATTTTCTATTATACTTAACAAAACAGGAAATTCCAGGAAAGGACGGGAAGCAAGGCAATGAAAAAGAACCAGTTTCACATCTTCAACAATGTGGTTTGCGAGCTTTACCGGTGCCGGACCTACCAGGATTTGGGAAGATATTTTCTGCCCGTGCTGAAAATGCTCGTCCCATACCGCTACGCCAGTATCATGCGCAGAGATGACCAGGACACCAAGATCCGCCTGGTGGAGCCCCTCTGCGTCCCCGCAGAGTTTATCGAGGCCGAGCGCAACTACATGCGCTTTGCCGACGACGATTACACCGGCTGGCTCAACTGCTGCCGGGAATCCACTCTCTTTCGGGAGAGCGACCTGGTGGGGGAGCAGCAGCGTCTGCGCTCTTCCTTTTACCAGGAGTGCTATCAGAAGTTCAACGTATACGACTCCCTGCAATACGGCATCGTATTTAATGGCAAACCCCTGGGGGCCCTGAGCATCTTCCGCTGCCAGGAGGACGGCCCCTTTACCGATGAAGAGCTCTTCCTCACCAGCTCCGTTGGCATCCACCTGAACCAGCAGATGGACGCCGTGCTGGCACGGATGTATCACCGTGGGAACGCACCGGGCTACGACTTTTCCGCCATCGGCGCCCGGTACGGCCTCACGGCGCGGGAGGTCCAGCTGCTGGAGCAGCTCACCCACTTCCGGGACAACCGGGAGATCGCAGAGGCCATGCAGGTGCGGGAATCCACCCTGCAGAAGCACTTTCAGAACATTTTCCGCAAGCTGGGCGTATCCTCCCGTTGGGAGATCATGCGCCTGCTCCTGGAGGGCGATTCCAGGAGCTGACCCGAACAGGAGGGATGCACGCCCGTTAAACGAGAGAGAAAAATGAACGGAACCACGGATTCAGAGATACCCGACCGGACTGCAGCATATCATGCCACAGAAAGAATCTATGCGAGGGCCTCACGCTTCATAACCCCATCGTGGTCCCTTGCGGAAAGGGGGATTGTCAACCTATGGACGGAACCTACGGAATCATCAGTCTTCTTCCCGTGCTTGTCCTCATCGTCGTTGCTCTGATCACCAAGCGTACCTTTGAATCCCTGCTCATCGCCACCCTTCTGGCCTTAGTCATCGGCTATAAGGGGGCCTGGTTCCCGGCCCTTGTGGAGCAGCTCCAGACCGTCGCTGCGGAAAACATCTGGGTGCTGCTGGTGGTGGGCCTGCTGGGCGGTCTGGTGGGCGTTCTGGAGAAATCCCGGGCGGCCATGGGCTTTTCCGGCCTGCTCTCCCGGTTTGCCACCACCAAAAAGAAGTCCCTGCTGGCGGAGTGGGCCCTCAGCGTCCTGCTGTTTGTGGACGACTACCTGAACATCCTCACCACCGCCTCCATCACCAAGCGTCTGAACGACTCCCACCGGGTCCACCGGACGATGACCGCTTACATCATCGGCTCCACCTCGGCGCCCGTGGTGGTGCTCATTCCCCTCTCCTCCTGGTCCATCTACTACGCCAGCCTGATCGAGAGCACCGGCATCGTCCCCGAGGGAGGGAGCGGCGTGCTGGCCTACATCCAGTCCATCCCCTTCATGTTCTACCCCATGTTCTGTCTGCTGGTCCTTCTGCTGGTCATCGCAGGGATCATCCCCCTCTTCGGCCCCATTCGGAAGTATCAGAAGCAGGCGGAGGAGACCGGCCAGCTCTACCCCGATGCCCGTCCGGCTGAGGAGGAGACCGTGGAGGAGCCCTCCGGCAAGACCGGCGGCGTGCTCGACTTTGTCCTGCCCATCCTGGTGCTGCTGGCCGCCACCATCTATTTTAACATCGACGTGCTGTCCGGCGTGGCCATCGCCCTGGTCTTCACCTGCATCATGTACCTGGCCCGGAAGCTCATGTCTATCTCCGAGTTTGTGGACACCGTCTGGGAGGGCTTTTCCACCATGGTGTCGGTGCTGGCCCTGCTGGTCATCGCCTTCCTGTTCAAGGCAGCCTGCGAGAACCTGGGCATGTCTGAGTACATCATCGGCAAGGTGGCTCCCCTGATGGCCGGCCAGGTCCTCCCCTTCGCCGTCTTCCTGGTGGCCACCCTGATGACCTTTGCCCTGGCCAACGCCTGGGGCGTGTCGGCCATCATGGTTCCCCTCATCGTCCCCCTGGCCCAGGCCATGGACGCCAACCTGGCAGTGGCCATCGCGGCCATCTTCTCCGGCTCGGTGTTCGGCACCCAGCTCTGCTTCTATTCGGATAACGCCATCCTCATCGGCCAGGCCACGGATATCCTGCCCCTGGACCATGTAAAGACCCAGATGCCCTTCGCCCTGTGCGCCGGCATCCTGACCTCCATCGCCTACCTGGCCTACGGCTTCCTCTTCCTGGGCTGAGCCCCGGAGGAACCAAAGCAAGAAACCCAAAGGGAGAGCGCCCCCCGGCAGGGAGTGCTCTCCCTTTCTTGCGGAAAAAACCACGGGGATTGAAAAAATTCTTGACAAACCCCGGATTTCCGGTATAATAATAAAGCTTGTGTCTATCAACAAGCATATCCTTTCCGGCGGCTGTGAACGCCGGACAAATGTCCATAAGGAGGTGCAACGAACCATGGCAAAGGTAAACGCAAACTACGAAGTGGTCTACATCCTGGACCCCGCAATGGGTGAAGAGGCTATTGCCGCTATGATCGAGAAGTTCAAGGCTCTGGTTGAGACTCAGGGTACTGTGACTGAGGTCGATGAGTGGGGCAAGCGTCGTCTGGCCTATCCCATCAATGACCTGAACGAGGGTTATTACGTCCTCATGACCTTCACTGCCGAGCCCTCTCTGCCCGCAGAGCTGGACCGCGTGCTGAAGATCACCGAAGGCGTCATGCGCTCCATGATCATCTGCAAGGACGAATAAGGAGGCTCTTGCTCCATGCTGAACAAGATCTTCCTTCAGGGCCGCCTGGTGGCTGACCCTGAACTCCGCCACACCCAGAGCGGCGTGGCAATGGCTTCCTTCCGTCTGGCCGTGGACCGGGACTTCAAGGACCGGGAGACCGGCGAGCGGAAAGCCGATTTCATCAATGTCGTTGCCTGGCGTCAGACCGGCGAGTTCGTCTCCCGGTTCTTCACCAAGGGCCGCATGGCCATTGTGGAGGGCAAGCTCCAGACCCGCGACTACACCGACCGGGACGGCAACCGTCGTTACGCCACTGAGGTGGTCGCTGACAACGTCTATTTCGGTGACTCCCGCAGAGACAACGAAGGCGGCGGCTACGCACCCGCGCCCGCACCCACCGGCGGCAGAGGCTACGGCGCTCCCGCAGGCGGCAATTACGGCGCACCCGGCGGCAACTACCCCTCGTCCGGCGGCGGCTACTCCGCCGCACCCGCTGTCGATCAGTTCGCAGACCTGACGGACGACGACGGCGAGCTGCCCTTCTAAGGCAGTGACCACTATCATTTAAGGAGGTTTGCTATTATGGCTATGGATAGAGAACGTCCTCGCGGCAACCGCAAGCGCCGCAAGGTTTGTACTTTCTGCGTCGATAAGATCGAGCACATCGATTACAAGGATTCCGCTAAGCTGCGCCGTTTCGTTTCCGAGCGCTCCAAGATCCTGCCCCGCCGCACCACCGGCACCTGTGCTATGCATCAGCGTCAGCTGACCGAGGCCATCAAGCGCGCTCGTCAGATCGCTCTGCTGCCCTACGTCACCGACTGATCGAAAGTACGTCTGTCACAACTGCAAATGCGCCGCAAACACAGGTTTGCGGCGCGTTTTTCTATATCCAAGAAAGGAGATTCCTATGACCCCATTTACCGCCTGCATCGTGCAGACCACCTCCGGCCCCTACGACAAGGAGGGCAACCTGAACCGGGCCTTCCGGGCCATAGAGGAGGCCCACGCAAAAGGGGCCTCCCTCATTCTCTTCCCGGAAATGTTCCTCACCGGCTATATGATCCGGGACAAACTGGCGGAGCTGGCCGAGACCCTGGAATCCGGCCCCGCCGTTTCCGCCCTGCGGGCCAAGGCCAGGGAGCTGGACATGGCCGTGGTCATCGGCCTGCCCGTTTTAGAACGGGAGGGCGGCAAGCCCCACAACTCCGTGCTCTTCATCGACCGGGACGGCACCGTCGCCGGGGCCGCCCACAAGACCCACATGTTCGGCGGCGAGGAAAAGATGTTCGACCCCGGAAACCAGATCCGGGCCTTTGACACCTCCTTTGGCCGGGTGGGCATCCTGGTGTGCTACGACGGGGAGTTCCCCGAGACCGCCCGCACCCTGGCTCTGGACGGCGCGGAGCTCATCTGCATGTGCGCCGCCAACATGTCCCCCTTTGAGGACTACCACGCCGTGTACATGCGGGCCCGGGCCATGGAGAACATGGTCCACACCCTCTATTGCAACTACGTGGGGGACGAGAAGCGGTTCCACTACTGCGGCCAGAGCTGCGCCTACGACCCCGCCGGCAAGCCCCTGGCCGAGGCCGGCACCCAGGAGGAGGTAAAACTCTACGTCACCGTGGACCCCGCCAAGCGGGAAGGCCCCCTGCGGGATTTGAACTACCTCCAGAACCGGAGAAAAGAACTGTATCACGAGAAGTTGAGATAACGCAAAGGGGCTGTCTCAAAATGATTTTCTGGAATCACAAGAGGGAGCCCCCAACAGACTGACGGGCTCCCTCTGGCGAGGGAGCCCGTTTGCAGGTTACTGATTTCGTTTGTTGTAGGGACAGACGATCTTGTGGCACTGGTTGTTCTGGCCGGAGTATTTGCAGGGCATGTATCCCAGTTCCATGTCCACCTCCAGGTGCTCTCGGGTGAAGGCCACGGCTTTGCGCAGGGCCTCGAAGGAGTTCCGCTTGCAGCAGCGGGGTCCGCCCAGGTCCCCCAGGGCCGTCAGGATCTGACCGGTCATGGAATTGGACAGCCCCCACGCCCGGTCGGTCAGGGGGGTGGAGCCGGTGACAATGGCAATATACATGCCGGCGCTTACCGCCGCGCCGCAGCTCCCCCAGAAGCCGCAGGCCCCGCCGGGGACCTTCCGCCCCCGGGCCTGCATCTCGGTGAGGGCGGTGGGCAGGTCGATGTCCCCGCCGGCGTTCTTGTAGGCGGTGAGCAGGCTGGCCCCTACCATCACGTGGTGCTCCGGGCCGTGCATGTGGCAAAAGGGCAGGTCCATGAGCTTCACCAGAATCTCATAGGGATTCCTGGAGGTCTCCGTCAGACAGACCCCGAAAATACTGTCCAGCCCCCGGGTATGGCAGGCGTCGCAGACGTAGTGGCCGTTGACACACCGGGTCCTGCTCTCCTCCACCTTGTGGCAGATGGCGCACTCCATGGGCTGACTGACTTCCAGATATTCCAGCGGAGCTTTGCAGATCAGACATTCTTCCTTCATGACGATGCTCCTCTCTCTTTCTTTTGAAAGTATTCTATCATAGTTTCTTATCATAGACAAGTGCATCGGCACAGGGAGCGTCCCATTCCTGTGTTTTGATTCAGATTCTGCTCCACTTGGCGCCGCCGGGAACGTCGGTGATCTCAATTCCCTGGGCCTTCAGCTCGTCGCGGATGCGGTCGGCCTCGGCGAAGTTCTTGGCCTTCTTGGCCTCGTACCGCTGCATGACCAGGGCGTCGATGGCCGGGTCGCCCTCGCCGATGATGGTGTAACCGCCGGCGTTCTTGGCGGCGGCTGCCTTCTCATTCTCCTTGCGCTTGGCCTCGGCCTTGGCCAGCAGGTCCAGGCTCAGGACCCGGTCAAAGTCACCCAGGACAGCCAGCTTGGTGGCGTCGGTGGTCTTGGCCTTCAGCACATCGTAGACGACGGTCATGGCCTGGGCGGTGTTCAGGTCGTTGTCCAGAGCGGCCTGGAACTTGGCCTTCAGCTCCTGGGCAACGGCCTCGTCCACGTCGCCGCCGGGCTTCAGGTTGGCGATGCGGCCGATGAGCTTGTTGAAGGTGCCCACGGCGTTGTCCAGGTTCTCCCAGGTGAAGACCAGACCCTTCCGGTAGTGGCTCTGGAGGCAGAACATCCGGTAGACCAGGGGATCGTAGCCCTTTTCCTCCAGCAGGGAGACGGTGAGGAACTCGCCCTTGGACTTGGACATCTTGCCGTCGTTGGTGTTCAGGTGGTGGACATGGAACCACTGGGGGCACCAGGGGTGGCCCAGATAGGCCTCGGACTGGGCGATCTCGTTGGTGTGGTGGGGGAAGGCGTTGTCGATGCCGCCGCAGTGGAGGTCCAGATACTCGCCGTTGAACTTCATGGAGATGCCGGAGCACTCAATGTGCCAGCCGGGGTAGCCCACGCCCCAGGGGGAGTCCCACTTCAGGGCCTGGTCCTCGAACTTGGACTTGGTGAACCACAGGACGAAGTCGTTCTTGTTGCGCTTGTTGGTGTCCTCCTCCACGCCCTCCCGGACGCCCACGGCCAGGTCATCCTCGTTGTGGTCGTTGAAGATATAGTAGCGGTCCAGCTTGGAGGTGTCGAAGTAGACGTTGCCGCCGGCAAAGTAGGCGTACTCCTTCTCCATCAGGGTGGAGACGATGTGGACATAGTCGTCGATAAGGCCGGTGGCGGGCTGGACCACGTCAGGGGTCTTGATGTTCAGCTTCTTGCAGTCCTCAAAAAAGGCGTCGGTGTAGAACCGGGCGATGTCCATGACGGTCTTGTTCTCCCGCTTGGCTCCCTTGAGCATCTTATCCTCGCCCTCGTCGGCGTCGCTGGTCAGGTGGCCCACGTCGGTGATGTTCATGACGCGGTTCACGTCATACCCGGCGTAGCGCAGGTACTTCTCCAGCACATCCTCCATGATATAGGAGCGCAGGTTGCCGATGTGGGCGAAGTGGTAGACGGTGGGGCCGCAGGTGTACATCTCCACATGGCCGGGGGTATGGGTCTTGAACTCTTCCTTTTTACGGGTGGCAGAATTATACAGTTGCATGATCTTCTTCTCCTTTTTCTTTGGTGGCCGCCCGGACTTCGTCTCGGTGGTCTTCCAGGGGATTCGCCTTCAAATATTGCTCATCCAGCAGCTTTTCCACAAACTCCAAACGGGAGGACATGGCTGCCAGTCTTTCCAACAGGGGGTTTTCCACGCTGATCTGGTCCACGTCGTCGGCGTAGTGGACGGACTGGCCGTGGACCCGGACCACCTGGGCGGGGACGCCCACGGCGGTGCTGTCGGGGGGAACCTCGCTGAGCACCACGGAGCCGGCGGCGATACGGGCGTTGTCCCCCACCTTGAAGGGGCCTAAGATTCGCGCGCCGTTGCCCACCAGGACGTTGTTGCCCAGGGTGGGGTGACGCTTGCCCTTGTCCTTGCCGGTGCCGCCCAGGGTGACGCCGTGGTAGATGAGGCAGTCGTCGCCGATCTCGGCGGTCTCGCCGATGACGATGCCCATGCCGTGGTCGATAACGAAACGGCGGCCGATCTTGGCCCCGGGGTGGATCTCGATCCCCGTCCAGAACCGGCTCCACTGGGAGATGGCACGGGCCAGGAATTTCAGGTTGTGGTTGTAGCACACATGGGCGATGCGGTGGTAGATGGTGGCGTGCACGCCGGGGTACAGGAGGAAGACCTCCAGCTTGCTCCGAGCCGCCGGGTCACGGGCCTGATAGGCCCCAAGGGTTTCGATCAGATGAGACAAAATCCGGGTCACCTCGCAAAATTATGATACTGGGACTTGGGTAGGTTACTGCGGGCAAAAGAAAAAGTCCCCTCTCACCCGCAGGGGGTCAAGAGGCGACTATAACGATCGCGGTTCCACTCTTTTTTATCACTCAAAGGGCCGGTAACGGTGCCAAACCGGGGGGCATCTGCATCCCCCTCGCTCCCGGGCGCACTTTCCCGGGTCTCCACGCAGGGCGGCTTGCAGTCGGTGGCCGCCCCTCTCTGTCCGCTTCTGACCCGGTACTCTTCCCGTTCAACACGAGATGCAATTGTCGACAGTAACAGTATATTATCACGCCCCGGCGAGGGTGTCAAGTAATATCCTTGCGTCTTCTGTCGATGTGTGGTATGATTTTCCTGCTATACGGCGGCGGATGCGGTCTGCTGGCCAAGGCGGTTAGCCCTCTTTTACTTAGGGGGTGACGATATGCTGACATTGAGTTTTTCAGACATCTGTCTGTTTGCTTCGATGATCATTCAGCTCATCGCCCTGATATGGAATATCAGAAAGAAGTAAACCGCCCGGCTTGCCCCCGAGCGGTTTATTTAAAAATAAACTAACAGCTGAGGGCTAACCGCAAAGCCAGTTTCCCTCTGCCTTTAGTATAGCCAACGCCGCCTCCCTTGTCAAGGGAGGCGGCGTGCTTTTCTTTTTCTCAACCGCCCAGGAGGAAGTCCAGCACGTTCCAGCCGTCGGAGCTCTGGGCGCGGTAGAGCTCGGTGAAGCCGCAGCGGCGGCAGCTGACGGTGACGAACCGCTTGTTCTGCACGTCGAAAATTTTCGCCAGATTCCCGCCGGTGGCCTGGAACTGGTCGTGGTCGTAGTATTCATAGCCGCACTTGGGGCAGCGATACTGCATCTGATCCATGGTTTAGTCTCCTTTCCCAATGGGTGGGTGCGATTCTATGGCTATCATACAATATTGCTGACCCTGACGCAAGCGGATGGGCCGTTTCTTAATAGAAAGATAATATTTGGAGTCAGATGTACAAAGGGGAGCAAAATACAGCACAGAGTTCGCTGCCAGCAGACGGCGGGAGCAAGCCCCCGCCCTACAGGGGGTCCCTCCCGCCGTGTTTCTGGTCATTACATATCCCCGTTGAGGATGACCTGCTTGTTCTGGATGAAATACTCGATGCCGGAATAGACGGTGGTGATCAGGATGACCGCCACGCACACCAGGTTCAGGGTGGCGCTGGGGAAGGCCAGCATCAGGATAATGCACACCATGGTGGAGGCGGTTTTCACCTTGCCGGACTTACCGGCGGCAATCACCAACCCCTGCTCCACGGCCACCAGCCGCAGGCCGGTGACGGCGAACTCCCGGGCCAGGACGATGAAGAAGGCCCAGCCGGGCATCCACCCGGCCTCCACGAAAAAGGCCATGGCGGACATGACCAGCAGCTTGTCTGCCAGGGGGTCCATGAACTTGCCGAAGTCGGTGATCTGGTTGTAGTGCCGGGCCACATAGCCGTCGATGAAGTCGGTGACGCTGGCCAGAATGAAGACGGCCAGGGCGGCCAGGGTCAGGTCCAGGTAGAGCAGGACGATGAACACCGGGATGAGCACCACCCGGATTAGGGTCAGTTTATTGGCGGTATTCATGGCTCATTCCTCCTCGTTGTCGATGACGCCGATGAGCTCGCCGTCGTAGGTGTTGGTGATCTTCACCCGGTAGAAATCGCCGGGGCGGACGCCCCCCTCTTCCCCCTCGAAGTGAACGATGCCGTCGATGCCGGGGGAGTCGTACTCACTGCGGCCGAAGAAGAGCTCGGTCTCGTCGTCGTAGCCCTCGCAGAGGACGGTGAGGGTCTTGCCCACCAGGCTCTCGCAGAACTCGTCCACGATGCGCATCTGGATATCGGTGATGAGCTCCACCCGGCGGCGCTTCACATCCTCGTCCACCTGATCGGGGTAGTCGGCGGCGGCGCTGCCCGGCTCGGGAGAGTAGGGGAAGACCCCGGCCCGCTCGATCTTCTCCTCCAGCAGGAACTCGCACAGCGCCTCAAAGTCCTCGTCGGTCTCCCCGGGGAAGCCGGCGATGAGGCTGGTCCGCAGGACCAGGCCGGGAATCCGGGCCCGGAGCTTGTGGAAGAGGGCCCGAATCTCCTCCCCGGTCCCCCGGCGGTGCATGGATTTCAGCACATTGGTGCTGATGTGCTGGATGGGCAGGTCGATATACTTCACGATCTTGGGCTCGTTGGCGATGACGTCAATAAGCTCGTCGGTGATCTCGTCGGGATAGAGGTAGTGGAGGCGGACCCACTCAATGCCCTCGATGGCGCACAGCTTGGGCAGCAGGTCGGCCAGAGTCCGCCGGCCGTAGAGGTCCAGGCCGTAGCGGGTGATGTCCTGGGCCACCACGATGAGCTCCTTCATGCCGGCTTCGGCCAGGTTCCGGGCCTCCTCTAAAATTTTCTCCTCGGGGCGGCTGCGGAACTTGCCCCGGATGAAAGGGATGACGCAGTAGGCGCAGCGGTTGTCGCAGCCCTCGGCGATGCGCAGCCAGGCCCAGTAGTCAGAGGTGCACACCACCCGGTCCACCTCGGGAACGGGGGCGTCGATGTCCCCGAAGAGGGCGGCCTTCTCCCCCTTTTCGATCTGCTCCAGCACCTGGCCGATGTCCTCGTAGCCCCCCACGCCGACGAAAGCGTCCACCTCGGGGCAGAGGTCTTCCAGCTCCTCCCGCTTCCACTGGGCCATGCAGCCGGAGACGATGATGCTCTGAAGCTGACCGGCTTTTTTCAGTTCCACCAGCCTTTCGATCTCGCCCATGGCCTCGTCCCGGGCCTCCTGGAGGAAGCCGCAGGTGTTCACCACCACGGCGTCGCAGTCCTCGGCCCCCAGGGCCACCTCGTGACCGGCCTCGTAGGTCTGCCAGATCATCTGCTCGCAGTTGACCTGATTCTTGGCGCAGCCAAGGGAAATAAATCCAACTTTCACTGTGATTCTCCTATCTGTAACCTGTCAATGCTCCTCCGCCCAATTCCGGCGAAAACGCTCGATCCCCGAAGACACCTGGCTCCAGGAGAACCCCCGGCGCACCAGGGCGTCGGCGGCTTTCTTCACCTGTTTCCGGTCCTCGGGGGCTTTGAGCTTGCCCGCCAGGAAGCGGTCGATGCCCTCGTCGGGCTCCTCCAGCTCCGCCAGGGCTTCCTCCCAGTATTCCCGGGGGACCCGGCGGCGGTGGAGCTCGTCTTTGATCTTATAGATGCCGTAGCCCCTGGCCTGATAGTGCCGGGCCAGGGCCTTGGCGTATTCCTCGTCGTTCAGCAGGCCGATGTCCTGGGCCCAGGCAACGATCTCCTCCACCTGGTCCGGCTGGCCTCCCTTGGCCAGAAGCTTTTCCCGCAGCGTTCCGGCGGACAGGAGCCGCCCGGTGAGAAGAGACACGGCCTTGGCCCGCAGGCCGGCGTCCAGGGCGGCCTGTTTCAGGTCCTCCAGGGTCTCTTCGTCCAGGTCCTTTCCCTGGTACAGGGCAAAGTCCGCCACCACGCCCTCGTCCACCCGGAGGGTATCCCCCCCGTCCAGAACCAGGGTCCAGGGGGCTCCCGGCCGGGCAGGGGGGCGGAGGGACTCAATAGTCCGCATCGTCGTCGAAGTCCTCGGCGCTCACGTCGATCCCCCGGGGGGCGGCAGGAGCGGCCTTGGGCTGAGCGGCGTGGGTGACGCTGTCCTGGGGCGCCCGTCCCGCAGCCTTTGCGGCAGCCTGGCCCTGACTGCTCAGGAGCTTGAAGGAGTTCTGCCGGATCTGCTCCTCCACGTGGGCGCAGATCTCCGGGTTGTCCTTCAGGAACTGCTTGGCGGCGTCCCGGCCCTGGCCAATACGCTCCTCGCCCATGGAGAACCAGGAGCCGCTCTTCTGAAGAATATCCAGCTTCACGGCCAGGTCCACCATCTCGCCGTACTTGGAGATGCCCTCGCCGTACATGATGTCGAACTCGGCCTCCCGGAAGGGGGGCGCCACCTTGTTCTTGACCACCTTGGCCCGGGTGTGGTTGCCGATGACCTCGCCGCCGGACTTGATGGCCTCCACCCGGCGCACGTCGATGCGGACGGAGGCGTAGAACTTCAGAGCCCGGCCGCCGGTGGTGACCTCGGGGTTGCCGTACATGACCCCCACCTTTTCCCGGAGCTGGTTGATGAAGATGACCACGCAGTGGGTCTTGGAGATGGAGCCGGCCAGCTTCCGCAGGGCCTGGCTCATGAGCCGGGCCAGCAGGCCCACGTGGGCGTCGCCCATGTCCCCCTCGATCTCCGCCCGGGGGACCAGGGCGGCCACGGAGTCCACCACGATCACATCCAGAGCGCCGGAGCGCACCAGGGCCTCGCAGATCTCCAGGCCCTGCTCGCCGGTGTCCGGCTGGGCGATGAGCATGTTTTCAATGTCCACCCCCAGGGCCCGGGCGTAGGTGGGGTCCAGGGCGTGCTCGGCGTCGA